>CAVVXG010000037.1:0-78073 GCA_963752125.1 uncultured Pseudomonadota bacterium
GTACAACACCCACGTCGCGACGACGCCTATTGGGAAGGCATCAGCTTCGAGAAAGACGCACAGAAGATCCGCGTGCCGCTGTTTGTCGCCGAAGGCTGGTATGACATCTTCCTGCGCGGTGCTTTGCGCGACCACATACGAATTACCAAGGATGGCGCAACGGCCGCGGCGCGCGAAAACAAACACATCGTGATCGGCCCCTGGATTCACTTCAAGAACCATGCGCCGCGAATCAACAGCGCGCCCGACGCCGCCGATCACGGTGTCGACTTCGGTCCGGAGGCGCAAATCGACATGCGGATGGTTTATTTACGCTGGCAGGATCACTGGCTGAAGGGCATCGATAACGGTATCGAGCGCGAGCCGCCCGTGACCATCTTTGTCATGGGCGAGAACCGCTGGCGCGGCGAGCAGGAATGGCCGCTCGCACGCACCCGTTATACCAACTATTACCTGCAAAGCTCGGGACACGCCAACAGCGCCACTGGCGATGGGGTCCTTGGCGCCGCCAGATCTGGCGGTGCAGCAACGGATACATTCACATACGACCCCGCCGCACCCGTTGCGACAATGGGCGGCAATGTATGTTGCAGCTCAGTGCTGAACGGCCCACACGATCAGCGGACCGTCGAGGCACGCTCCGATGTGCTGGTCTACACGACACCGGCACTGAAGGAGGCGGTCGAGGTGACGGGGCCGATCACCGTGAAGTTGTTCGCCGCCACCTCCGGCCCCGACACCGACTGGACCGCGAAGCTGGTGGATGTCTACCCGGACGGGTATGCCCAAAACCTACAGGACGGCATCATCCGCGCGCGCTACCGGCATGGCAAAGAGCAGCCTGCCGCGCTGCTCGAGGCGGGCAAGGTCTACGAGTACGACATCGATCTGTGGGCGACGAGCAACATGTTCCTGCCCGGTCACCGGATCCGGGTGGAAATCGCCAGCAGCAATTTTCCACGCTTCGATCGCAACCTCAACACCGGTGAGGATCCGGCCACCGCCACCCATATGCAGACAGCGCGGCAGGTGGTCTATCATTCCGCACAATACCCCTCGCACATCGTCTTGCCGATCATCCCCCGTAGCTCTCATCCCACGGGATGATGGCTGCAGAGGTGGCGCCGGAGTCAACTGCGGTCACGCATGCGAACCTTCGAGCGAAAGGCGCATCGCGACTCATTATTTGCGGAGGTCTTCAATGGTTTCGAAACGCACCCTTGGTCGGCTGGTCGTAGCTGCCGCTGTCGCCACGGCACTCGCCGGCGGCACGCTGCTCGTCCAGGCTGAACAACCGGCCAAGTCCCAGTACTTCTCGTTCGCCGGCAAAGTACCTACCATCAAAGAAAACGACATCAACGACATTCAGGTCCTGGTGTCCGGTAACCAGAGCAACGGGCGCCAGAGCGTTCTCGCGTCGTACTGGACCCCCAACTTCAAGGTGCCCGCGCACTTCCACAAGAAGCACGCCGAGACCTTCATCATCCTCTCCGGCCACGTCGAGTGGACCATCGGTGGCGAAACCCACGTAATGGGCCCCGGTGATGCAGTGCACATCCCGCCGAACACCGTGCATAGCGTCAAGGTCATCGGCCCCGAGAACATGAAGTCCATCATGATCTCCGAGCCGGGCGGCTACGAGGAAATCTCGGCCTATGAGGCGAGCTTCACAGCGGAGCAGAAGAAGGACAAAGCGCTCGCGAAGCAGCTGAACGCGCTGGCCGACTTCAACCCGGTCGACCCGAAGTAATTCGGCGGCGGCGGCTTGCGACGCCCCCCGTCGTGAGCCGCCTGCTGTTGATAGAGGTGCGCGGCAGCTCAAACCATTGCGCGCTGCATCACCAGCGAATCGCAGAACTGTTCGAACGCGATCACCTTGCTGTCGCGCACATCCCAAACGTGCAACGAACGACACCGCAACGGCTTCCCCGTCTTGCCAAACACAGCCGTGTACCAACCGGAAACGGCCACGCTATTGCCGGCATCATGGAAGCGTTCCGGAGTGAACGCGAAATTGACCCACTCCTCGCCTAGCGGAACAAACACCCCTGAAAACACGGCGTCTGGGCCAACGTAAGTCCCTCCGTAGGGAGTTCCAGCCATCTCAGTCCAACGCACTTCGGGCGCCAACTGGCGCGCCATCTCTTCGATGCTGCCTTTGGATGCCGCGGCGTAGAACGCCTTCACCACTTCGAGCGCGTTTCTCATCGCAAGCCTTCCTTTGCCGGTCAGACCGGCGCAGCACCTGTGTCGTAAAAAGTCATGGACGCTCTTTGGATGAAGGCGCCGGCCGGGTTGTTCTTGACGGCGCCCTCGCGGGTCAACCCCAGGAACTTGCCGGTCGAGCGCAGATCGCCGAAATTGAGGAAAAACACGGAAGCCACTGGAATCTTGAATTCACGAAAGGTGAACAAGTACTGGTCATCCGCGAACTTGTAGGTGCTCGCCAGATCGACGTCGCCGTGTCCGCGTTGCTCACCGACCAGACATTGCCAGGCGTAGCGCTCGGAGCTGAGGTAGGTGTGCTCGTAAAGATGATTGGGGCTGTAGCGATAGAAAGCCCGCATGCCGATGAGATCGCGGGTCGGATGCGGCACAATCACGGACGGCGCCGCCGGACCCGAACCGATGAGCCCGACCTCGAATACCTGATCCACCAGCGGCTGGCCTGCCACAGGCGCTTCCCGCGCAATGGACTTCACCGATAACACCTGGCGGGTCGTCGTGTTGACAATGAGCGTCACGGCCTCGCGCGGCCTGGACTTGAACGTCACATCGACAAAATAGGTCGCCTGTCCGACCAGAATGGCCTCATACCAGTCGGTGCCGCCCTGGCCGGCGGCGCTCCAACGCACCTGGTCCTGACTGAGGAATTCCAGACCCAGCCGGCTGGCGGCGACCGAGCGGTCAGCGAGGGAATCCCCAGCGGGGGGGAAAGTCAGATCGAGCGTCTGTCCGACCAGAGCAGCGGTGCCCGGCAGGCGGTTCGCATCGATGCCCGCGGCAAAATCCTCGTAGTTCTTCCAATTCGCAGGTCGGGACATGGAGTGCGCACCTTCAATCAGCAAAAGCCAGTGTGGGTAAATCAACAGCGAGCGCGCCGCCATCCACGACCGTTACCGTGCCGGTCATCATGGCAGCGTCGGCGGACGCGAGGAAACACGCGACCCCAGCCACCTCCTCCGCGGTCGCAGGTCGCCGCAACGGCACGTGCCGCGTAACGAGCGCATACGCTTCGTCCACCGAAGCGAGTCCGTGCTTCTCCTGAATGACACGCATCTGCTCGTCAGCCATCGGCGTACGAATCCATCCTGGACACAGCGTGTTGATACGGATGCCTCGCGGGCTGTAGTCCCGCGCGATGGAGCGCGTCAGGCCGACGAGCGCATGCTTTGTCGTGACATATCCAACGACACCGGGGCCGGATGCCAGGCCCGCAATGGAGGAGACGACAACGATATTGCCCTTGCGCTCAATCAGCTCCGGCAAACATTCCCGGACACTGACAAACGCGGTCGTCAGATTCGTGTGGAGCGCATCCGCCCATTGGGCGTCGTCGGTGGACAAAGCTTCCCCGATCCCATGACCGCCCGCGTTGGCCATCAACACGTCCAAGCGACCGTACCGCGCGCGCGCCAGCTCGATGGCCTGACGCATGTCGCCAGCCTGAGCCGCATCGCCCGCATACGCGGCACAGCCCAAGGTATCGGCCACTGCCTCGAGCGGCGCCCTGCGGCGCCCCATCAAGACAACCTTGCCGCCATCCTGGATGTAGCGCGCCGCAATGGCAGCGCCCAAGCCAGTGCCCCCTCCGGTGATTAATGCAACCTGCCCATCGAAACGTCCCATACGCTTTCCCACAGTCAATGTCGCGGGCAGTGTAGTAACGCGTTGTTACAGGGACGCGGCCAGGGGTGAACAAAAGGGCCACCCACGAGGAACCCTTCGATCTCAGACGGTGCGGACCGACTGGCAGTCCCGCCGCAACTCCGACGGTGATACACCATACCGATCCCGGAACACCCGCGCGAAGTGCGTCGTGTTGTTGAAGCCCCACTCGAACGCCACAGTGGAAACGGTCTTGGCCAACTGGCTTGGGTCGCTGAGGGAACGGTGGCACGCTTCCAGCCTGCGCCTCAGAATATAGCGTGATACGGCCTCATCGCCGCTCGCGTACAACTTGTGTACGTAACGGGGCGAGATCTTGAAGTGACTCGCGATGGCGGTCGGCGTGAGCTCCGGATCGCTCAAATTCAAGTCGATATAGTGGCGAATCCGCAGCTTCCAGACGGTCTGCACCGTCGAGATCTCAAGCGGCGCAGCGCCGCAATCCATGAACGCCGTCGCCAGCAAGTCGCACACCGTTCCCGCGATCCGATCGGCGGACATGGCGCTCACAGAGCTCTGGCACTCCTGCCAGAACCCGCTCACGAAGCGGGCGGCCAGTAAGCAGGTGCCCTTATCACCGCGCATGTGGCGGTTGATATACAACTCCGGGGTGGGCATACGGCGCTTCAGCAACGCCTGCGGAATGCGCAACACCAGCATGTCGTTATCGCCGCCGAGAACGAGCTCGCAGGGCAGCGTGCTGTCGCAGAGCACGAAATCGCCCGCCGCGAGCACGACCTCGGAGTTGGCCTGGCGATTGATGCAGGTTCCGCGGCACTGAATGTGCACCAGATAGCAAGCAGCTAATGACCGGGTGGCGCCATGGGCATGGACCACACGGGTCGGAGTGGAAATCGCCTCGATGAAGCCGATGCCGCCGAACTCGGCAGCCTTGAGGCTCGCATCGAAGGCGATATCCCGGGCCGGCTCGACGTGCAGGCTGGTGATCACATCGGAGGCGTGCTCGTCCCAGAACTCAACCTTGCGGTGGCTCGCCACGTCATGCGTGGAGTAAGTCAAAAAACCCGTGTGCATAAGGAGTCGGGTGCTCGCCACCCTTTATCTTCACGTGTTTATGATTAGCGCAGCTTACTCCACCACGCCGTGGTCACGCCAATGGCGGGCCTGAGCGGCTAGCCCGCCACCGCTTCAGCTCATCGCAAACCCAATCGTCGGGCCACTAGGGCGCCTGGCCTAGTTGCCCGTGCCCGGCAAGCCGGCGGCTCGTGCGGCCTTCATCAGCTCACGCACCTTGTCGTGCGGCAGGCCATCGATGGTGACGCCATTGGCCCCCTTCATCGTGGGCGCCGCGACCATGGCGTTGAGGATGGCCTCCTCCGTTGCCTCGACGGTCGCTCCGAACAGCGCGCTGATGTTGCTGTTGGACACGGTATGCACCGCGTTGGGCCCGGGTGGATTGTCGGCACCGCGGTTAGCGGTCGAGAAGGCGACAAAGATGTCCCCGGAGCCATTCCCGGAGGTCGACCCCGTTCGCGCCAATCCCATGGTCGCGCGACGCGCGAGCCTTTTGAGTTGCGTCGGAAGCAGCGGCGCATCGGTCGCTACCACAATGATGATCGAGCCGAGATCCTGGTCCGCGTCGCGATGCAACGCCGCCATCTCTTCGGACTTCGCGGGAACCGCCAGACCGACCCGAACGCCCGCGACACGCAGCTGCGAGCGGAAGCCGCAGTTACATTGCACGAACACCCCGACGGTGTAGCCGCCGTATTTCTTGTCGACCACGCGGGACGCCGTACCGCTGCCACCCTTGAACTGATAGCAGATCATGCCCGTGCCACCGCCAACGCTGCCCTCGGCAACCGGGCCGCCTTTGGCGGTGTTGAGTGCCGAGTAGACGTCCTGCTTGCTCACGTGGAAGCCGTTGATATCGTTCAGCTCCCCGTCCCAGGTCTCCGCCACCACCGGCAGCATCCAAGGCTGTTCCGTCAAACGTCCCGCATCGACATTCCAGGCAATGATCGAATCGCGCACCAGGCCCACGGAGTGGGTGTTGGTGATGGCGACCGGCCCTTCCAATTGTCCCGACTCCTCGATCCAGGTCGTTCCGGTCATCTCACCGTTGCCGTTCTGCGAGAACCAGCCCGCGTAGACGGGTGAGGTATCTTGTCGCCCCCGTGGCAGGATGACTGTTACCCCAGTGCGCACCGGGCCCTTGCCCACCACCAACTTGCCCTCGCCCTCGATCCGGGTGGCGTAACCGACTTCGACCCCCTTGACGTCAGTGATGGCATTGAGCACGCCAGGGGTCCCGTCAAAGGGAATTCCGAGGTCACGGGCACGCTCCTTGGCGCCAGGCGCCGCCAGAGCCGCAGCCATCGCACCCCAAGCCATCATTAACATTGCTACGCGTCGCACTGTTCCCCCTTCACATGCCCCTCGCCGGATTTGGAGCGGTTCTATATACTTGTTAAGTAATTCTACACGAATCAGGGTTTTAGCGCGCGGCGCATGAAGAAAACGCTACAAATCGCCGTGATCCCGGGCGACGGTATTGGCCGGGAAGTCATTCCTGAGGGGTTGCGAGTACTGGAGACGGTGGCCAGCCGGTTCGGGCTTGAACTCACGTTCCAGCACTTCGATTGGAGCTGCGAGACTTACACCCGCACCGGACGGATGATGCCCGAGGACGGCCTGGAGCAATTGCGACGCTTCGACGCCATCTACCTAGGAGCCGTCGGGTTTCCCGGAGTACCGGACCACGTGTCGCTGTGGGGCTTGTTGCTCCCCGTGCGCCATGAGTTCGAGCAATATGTGAACTTGCGGCCGTGCCGGCTATTCCCGGGCGTGCAGTCGCCACTGGCCGGGGTCGCGCCAGGTGGAATCGACATCACCATCGTGCGCGAGAACACCGAGGGAGAGTATTCCGCTCTTGGCGGCCGGATGTTTGCCGGCACCGAGCGCGAAGCCGTCATTCAGGAGGCGGTATTCACGCGTGTTGGAACCGACCGCGTCATGCGGTACGCCTTTGAGCGGGCTGCGCAGGGAAATCGCAAGCGCGTGGCTTCGGCAACCAAATCGAACGGCCTGCGCCACTCCATGCCTTTTTGGGATGAGCGTTTCGAAGCCATGGCGGCGCAATATCCCAACGTGGCCGCCTCGCAATATCACATCGACATCCTGACCGCGCACTTCGTGCGCGACCCGGGACGCTTCGATGTAGTCGTGGCGAGCAATCTATTCGGCGACATCCTGTCCGACCTGGGTGCCGCCATCACCGGCAGTATGGGACTGGCGGCCTCCGCCAATCTCAACCCCGAAAAACGCCACCCCTCCATGTTCGAGCCGGTACACGGCTCCGCGCCGGACATCGCCGGCCGCAACATTGCCAATCCGATCGCAGCCATTCTTTCCGCCGGCATGATGCTGGAACACCTCGGCTTCCCGGCCGCCGCCGCGAGTATTACCGCGGCGGTGGAGAGGGCCCTCGCCCCCGGGGCGCCACGAACCCCGGATCTCGGCGGCACCGCCACCTGCACGGAAGTGGGTAAGGCCGTTGCGAGCTTGCTCTGATCCGGCCTGACTACAAGGTCGACACCCAATCCATGCCGACTCCACGCAAGCCCCCTGCCCGGCGCCGCGCCGCACCTCTCCTGGAAGATACTGACGGCGCGGATGTCCCCATCCGCGACCTATCGCGGTCGCTGCCGATGGCGTTGATGAGGGCGCGCGAGGCGGTCATGGCGTACTTCCGCCCCCACCATCGCAAACATGGTGTCACGGAGCAGCAATGGCGCGTTCTGCGAGTTCTGAACAAGGCCGGCGACCTCGAGATCGGTGAGCTCGCCCGCAGGTCGGTATTGATGCCTCCCAGCCTGTCGCGCATCTTGCGCGACCTGGAAGCCGCCCGCATGGTGAACCGCCGGCCGGTCCCCGGTGATCTGCGCCGCAGCCTGATTTCCTTGAGCCCCGCGGGACGCGAGCTGTTATTGAAGGTCGCGCCGCTGTCGGAGGCGAGTTTCACAGAGATCGCGCAGGCCTTCGGCGAGCGCCATCTCAATCAGCTCTTCAGGCTGTTGAGCGAGCTTGAGAGCGAGCTGAATTCAAACTTGCGCCGCAAGGAAATTGCGCGGCAACCGACTGATCGTCCAAAGCGTCAGCGCCGCGGCGAAGCCCGGCAGGGCCGCGACGACAAAAATCTCGCGCACCGACCAGGCGTTGGCCAACATCAAACCACCGGCGAGCGGGCCGATGAATGAGCCGACCCGGCCGGCGCCGAGCGCAAAGCCGGTGCCGGTCGAACGCAGCGTGGTCGGGTACATGGAAGCAATCACGACGTAGAGGGCCGGCTGCCCGCCCATCACACAGCTGCCGGCAAAGAACAACGCCGGGATGAGAATCGCAGGCTCCTGATAGCCAAAGCCCACCAGCAGCGCAGCTCCCCCGGCGATCAGCCCGCCGCAGCCAGTCGCCCGGAACCCCCCGAATCGATCGATGAGGCGCCCCAGCACGATAGCGCCTACAACACCGCCGACATTCGGCAGCACCGTCGACAGCAGCGCCGCGCGTGTGGAAAGTCCAGCGAGCTTCATGACCGTCGGCAGCCAGCTCAGCAGGAAATAAAGCATGAAAGTGTTGAGGGCAGCGACGAGCGTGATGAGCAGCGTGGGCAAGGTGCGGCCAGGACCGAACAACAGTCCTATCGACACCTGCTTTTGGGAATGCTCGGCAGTGGTGAACCGCGTGCCCGCAGCGAATTGCGCTCTCGGATCAATCCGCCGCAACAACACAGCAATCTGTGCCTGCCGATCGCCGCGAGCCGCCAGGAACCGGATCGACTCCGGCAGTCGCAACGCGGCCCACCCTGCCATCGCCAATGGCACCAGGCCGCCGACATAAAACACCGAGCGCCAACCGAGCTCAGGAATCAACCAACTCGCGAGCAGCCCGCCCAACATTGAGCCGAACGGCAGCGCCGAAAAAGTGAGGGTCGTGAGCGCGCCCCGTCGTTGCGCCGGAGCGTACTCCGACACCAGCGCGATCAGGTTAGGAAGGATACCGCCTGTTCCCAGGCCCATCAGAAAACGAAACGCCACCAGCACCGGGAGCGAAGGCGCGAACGCCGTGAGCAGCGAGAACACGGCAAAGAGCAGCGTGGCAATGATCACCGGCCGCTTGCGTCCCCACCCGTCGGCGAGCGGTCCGAGCGTCAATGCACCGAACACCATGCCCAACGGGGTGGCCGTGAAGGCCATGCTGAGCGCTGTGGGCTCGATACCCCACTCGCGCGCTACCGATGGCCCTGCAAGCGCCATCGACTGCAGATCCAGTCCATCGAGCGTCGCGATCGCCATAGCGGTCGCGAAAACGCTCCACTGCATGCGGCTGACCGGCCGCTCGTCGATGAAGCGGGCAACGTCGACTGGCGACGTGCCCGCTACATTCGACTCTGACACCGCGACTGCCGTGTCTGCAGTGTCAGCCGCCACCTTTAGTAGCGGTAGACCGCCGTTACGCCGAAGGTGCGCGGGCGAATCGTGGTCGCGGTCAGTTCAGCACTCGGGATCGATTCGAACGTCTGTGTGCCGCGAGTCTCGTTGAGGTACGGCTGAGCATTGAACAGATTGTTGGCGAACAAGGACACGTCCCACTTGTCGAGGTTCATGCCCAGGCGCACGTTCGTCTCGCCGTAGCCGGGGTTGTAGAAGTACTGGTTCGCGCTCGACAACGCCCCCACGATACCCTCACCAAACGGGGGGTCTTGCAAGCCCGAGTCACGTCCGGTGAATGTGTAGTCCACGTGGAAGTACGAGGCGTTCTGGAACATATTGAAGTTGTACGTCCCAGAGAGAGTGGCCGTGGGCTGCGAGCCGGGCAACGTCTGTCCGTTGAGCGTGTAGTAGCTCGGAGGCGGCGGAGGTGTGCCCGGCACCGGAGCCACAACGACCTGCAGCGTCTGGGTGGACTTCACGTATTGATAGCCGGCATTGAGGGACAGCAGCAATGAATCCAGCGCGCGCCAGTTGACGGCCACGTCCGCCCCGCGGCTTTGCGCCTTGCCCAGATTGCTGGTAAACGACAGCGTGCATCCGGTCAGATTGACGTTGCGGATCTGATTATCCCAGTCGATCTGGAACACGCTGGCATCGATCTGCAAACGGCCGCCGGCCGTCTTGAACTTGGTGCCGAGCTCATAGCTCCACACGTCGTCAGGCTTGTAGGTGAGCGGCGCGGAGGTTAACCCGATAGCCTGCAGGTCGGCCTGACAAGCCGCGTTATTCAAGGGAGGATTGACGCCGCCGTCGCGGAAGCCCTTGGTCGCGCTGCCGAACACCAGGAAGTCGTCCGTCTTGTAGGACAACATGTATTTCGGTGTGGTGGCGTTCGCCGATGAAGTTCCGCTCTGCAATTGGCGCCCCGGCACGCTAGTCACGGGTCCGCCCTCGAGGTTCGAGAAGTCATCGTTCAACTTGGAGTAACGCAAGCCCACGGTGGCGATGAAGTTATCGATCAGCCTGACATCAACCTGTCCGAAGGCGGCTTTTTGCGTGCTGTCCAGCCTGGTGTTGCCCCAGAACGAGTACACGCCGTCCAGCAGGGGCGTGCCGTGGAAGAAATTGGTAACGCAACTGCTCGGGGTGGGACCGCAAAAGGGCGCAAGGGGTCCCTGGCTCATAAGGGTGCCGAGCCACGGGTCGTATACGTGGTTGTTGCCGTTATCTTGTTGCTTCGAGTAGAAGAGCCCGGCTACATACTTCACGCGAGCATCGGCGTCGGTCGACTGTACGCGAATCTCCTGGTTGAAATAGTGCTGAGACTGCACCTCGTTACCGGGCGTCACATCGTTGGGGTTCTGCGGGAAGATCTGCCCCGCCCAAGTGCCCACTTCCAGGCTCGAGAAATCGATCTGGTTGGACTGGGAGCGATTGTAGTAAGACGTGTTCGAGATGATCTCGGCCTTGGAGAACGCGTAGTCGATCTTCAACGCCGGCAGAGCCAGGTGCTGATCGCCGAACTGCGGACTCGGCTTGAGGTTCACGTATTGACCGTGGGTCGGATCGCCGTAATTGTTCACGAACGTCGGGACGACTGTCGGCGGGATGACGGGCGGTAGGGCAAAGACACCGCCGCCCACGCCGTCGGAGTGCAGGTAGAAAGTCGGCGAGCCGTTCGAATGAATGTGCTGAAAGAAGACCGAAGGTGTGATCGTCAAGTTGTCCAGCGGCTTCCAACCCAGTGCGAACCGCGCGGAAGTGCTGTCCTTGTAATTCGCATTAGCTTGGGTTGTCTGACCGGTGTAGTAGCTGACATTGTCAACATAGCCGCCGTCATGGCGATTCCAGACGCTGGCTCGGAAGCCGAGCACGTCCTGGATGATGGGCATACCGCCGGCAACACCGCCCTCATAGCTCGGTGCGCCATCATCCGAGTAGGCATATTCGCTGCGGACATAGACCGAGGCGCTGGAGAGATTCGGCTGAGGGGTGATGAAGCGCACTGTGCCGCCTTCGGATCCCGAGCCGAACAGCGTGCCTTGCGGACCCTTCAGGACTTCCACGCGCTCCACGTCGAACAACTGCGGATAGGCGTTGTCGTTGAAGTTGCCGCTCGCAATGGTGGAGTTGACCGCAATCGGCGTGTCATCGACATAGATGCCGGTGGTCGCAGGTCCTACCAGCGATTGCACGCCGCGAATAGAGATCGAGTTGCCCAGGTCGCTGCCGAAACCTGCGCGGTTGAACTGCACGCCCGGGGTCAGGCGGGCGATGTCATCCACCGCACGGACGCCTTGGACATCCATCTGCTCTTTGGTGAAAGCAGTGATGGTGATGGGCACGCTTTGGATGTTCTCCTCGCGGCGTGTCGCGGTTACCACAATTTCTTCGAGAGCCAGAGGGGCTGCCTGCGGCGCCTGGTCCGCCACCTGGGCGTGGACGCCATATGGCGCGTAAAGCGCCACGCAAACCGCGAGAGCCACGCTACCTGGCAAGTAACGGCGGGCGACGTGCGAGCCGCGCTGCGCCTGCAAATCATGAGTCCTAACAGATCGAATCGTCATAAGCCCCCCAAAAAACGTTCCCATCACAAGCTTCGCGATGATTAACTCGTGAAGTAGTTACTGTCAACTGAATTCTTAACAGGTGAAACAAATACTCGATGTTGCTTCCGCGCAACGAGACTGCGGTCCCGATTCGCCTCCTGTTCCCAGGGGCGCAGTACACCCGGCAGTCGGTTGTGGCAGCCGTGATCGCCGTCACGATCCGCGCTAAATCCCACCATGCCACGGATAAATCGACATGTCATTAACATGTTCATTAGTTGCACGAAATAAAGCCACCGGGCACGGCCCGCGGTGGCTTCATGTGTTGGTCAGCGCTGCTCTTGCGGCTTTTGCTGCGACTGCGACGGCACCCAGGGCTTACCGGTCACCGGGTTCGGATAGTGGTAAGGCGGTACGTAGTGGCCCGGATAGACCTCGTACTGCACGGACTGCGGCTGATCCGGAGGGAATTCCTTGCTCGGCCCGTTGTTGGGCATGTCCTGCTTCGCCCAACCCTGGTCGTACGGCGTGTAGTAGGTGGCGTAGAAGTGCAGGTCCTTGAACTTCCAGACGCCGTTCTCCTTCACGTACACGTTCTCGTATGTGCCTTCCGACCACATACCGAATTTCTGGTATTGGCCCAGCTGCACGAACGCCCGCCACCGTCCCAACGCGCTCTTGCCGTCAGGTGCGACGTCCACAATACCTTGCAGAATCATGTGGTTGAACAAGGCACCGTCGGCCAGACCAATCGTCCCATGGCCCATGACCTTGCGGAAGATCGCATCCGCGCCCTTCTTGCCGAGGTAGACCCCCCGTCCGGCAATCTCGACGCGGCAGTCCTCGCTGAACAAGTCCACGATCTGGTCCCATTGCTGCTTGTCGACGTAGTAGCCGTAGGCACGCGTCAACTTGTTGATGGACTCGATGTCATCGAGATTTTGCAGCTTGGCCTCGAGCGCCAGCACGCGCGCCTCCAGGTCGTGATTCGTCGCAGCTACCGCCTTGCCCGTCGCTCCTGACATCAGGTTCGACACGGCCAAGCCCGACATGGCAACCAACGCAACCGCGACCGCCGAGCGGCGCTGTGACATTTCAACTTCGGAAGTGCGCACGATGTCCCCCTACCACTTGGTTGCGCAGCCTATGACGAAGCGATCGCGAAATCAAGAACATGTTAATTAGTTCGCTGCGAATGCCAGCACCACATTACCCGTCATGCCGTTACCGACTCCGACATAGCCGGATGCCACGAACACCATCCCCTCGGCCACGGTGGCGCCGGGCGCGCCCAGCGAGCCGCCCTTGGCTGCTACACCGTTCACCGTGTCGAAGCTCTTCGCGGTATCGAACGACCATAACAGGCTGCCGGTGTTGGAATCGAACGCGCGCAACACTCCATCCCAGGCACCCGCAAAAACCGCCCCGGGAATGGCTGTTACCGCGGCCGAAATGCCGCCGCGGCCGGCACGACTCGTGTCGAGCCGCTGCCGCCACATGGTCGCGCCATCGGCAGCGCCAAGAGCAACCAACTCGCCACTGTTCAAGCCGTAGTACACCCTGGCTCCGTCGCTAGCCCCGCCAAACACGATCTCGCCCCCGGGGCCGGCAGTCTCCTTTGCGAGTCCCTGGCGCCACACCACCTGGCCTGCACGTGCCGGATCGACGGCAACGACGAATCCGCCCTTGTGCCCGCCAACCAGCAGGTCGCGTCCGCTCGCACGCAACAACATGGCCGAGCTGCCGAAATCCCAATCCGGACCGACATGTTGCGGACAATTACCGAAGGCCTTGCCAGGCATACAACCGGCGAGCCATGCATCATCCGCGGTGTCCTGGTGGTGCCATACGACTTTGCCGCTAGCCAAGTCCAGCGCCACAATCGAGTCTGTCAGGACCGCTGCGGGGTCGGTGTATGCATCGCCCGTCGTAACATAGAGAAGGTGACGTACGGCATCCACCGTCGGTGCCGACCAAACACCTACCCCAGCCGGCGCCCACATCGTGGTACCCACGCTGTTCTTGCCCACCGGCTTGGGCTCTTCCGGCACCATGTACGTCTTCCACACCACGGAGCCGTCAGCCGCGGAGAGCGCCACCACGGTTCCGCGCGTGCGGCAACACTCGTATGTCGGCGCCGCTGCCGTCACTTCCTCGCCGGTTGTTGTACCAACATAGATGCGGCCATCATGCGCAGTTACCGCCGCGGTTATTTTGACCATCGGCTGCTCGTCAGCTCGCGTTACCCAGATGGCCTTGCCCGTGCCCGCATCCAGCGCGTACACGTACCCCTTCATGTCACCGAAAAAAACCGCCTGGCGCGGGCTGCCGTGTTTGCGGGGGCCCAAAGTTGGCGCGCTGCGTATGCCGGCCTTGGCCTGAAACGACCACTCGACACAGCCGCTCTTCGCCTGCAGGGAATAGACAAAACCGTTGTCGCCTCCCACGAATACGTGACCGCCGACCACCGAGGGTTGCGAGTACGACTCCGCGCCCCCGGGCAGGCCAAACGCCCACTTCAAGTGAAGTGTCCGGATCTGAGCGGCGCTCAGCTGCGCCGCGGGCTGGAAGCGCATGTTACGCGGGTCGGCGGACCACCCGTTCCAGTCATGCTGCCCGGCAGCTGCAACCGGCATGGGCTTAGCGCAGCGGTTGCTCATCTTGCTGGCTTCCCCCGCATCGCCCGCGCCCAAGGGTCTGCCGCCCAACCATTCCGCCACCGCGCGGCGCTCGTCATCGCGCAGTGGCGCGCCGATGGCGCTCATCTTGCCGCTGACGAGCGCGTCGAGGACGCGCTCCGGAGGCAGCTGTTGTAACGAGGCAAGCGTCGGCGCGCGCCCCTCAGCCGGCGGCGCCGCGCCCCCCGTGTCGATATGGCAGGTATTACAGTGTTGCACGAAGACCATCTGGCCCCCGAGACCGGTACCGAGACGGAATCCGCCACCGGGCGGCTGGGCGTTGACAGACACGGCGCCGAGCAGACCGACCCACACAACAGACGCAGCGTGCCACCGCATCCGGCGGCCCATCGTCATCGCGCCACTCCAAACGCTACGGCTAACTCATCCAACAGCCCGCGCTGCCAGGCATCGAACCGCGGCCCCGGTTGTTGCGGCTTGAAAATCTCCAGGAAGGGATCCTCCACCCCGAGCGACTCGCCCGCAAACTGCTCCACGATCGCGTAGCCGCAAAACGGCACGTAGGCCTCCGCATAGCCGCCCTCGTGCGCCGCAACAACCCTACCCTGGCAATGCCGGTCCGCGACTTCCATCATCATCCGCGTCAATGCGCGGAAGGTCTCGCTGTGTGCCTGCATGCGCGCCAACGGGTCCACGGCATTGGCGTCGAGCCCACTGGCGACGATGATCAGCTGCGGCCGATAGCGGTCAAGGAGCGGCACGACAATGCGCTCGAAGGCATAGATGTAACTTTCATGTCCGCCACCGGGCTGCAACGGGATGTTGTAGTTGTAGCCGCTGCCGGCGCCCTTGCCGAGCTCATCATCGCCGCTGTAGCCGAACGGAAAGCACCTGTCCTGGTGAACGGAAATCGTCAATACGTCGGGACGCTCGTAGAAAATCGACTGCGTGCCGTTGCCGTGGTGGACGTCCCAATCGATGACCGCGACCCGCTCGATCTGGTGTGCCGCGCGAGCCGCTTCGATGGCGACCGGAATGTTCGCGAACAAGCAGAAGCCCATCGGCTGGTCCGGCAAACAATGATGGCCGGGGGGACGCGATAGCGCGTAGGCATTGCCGTACTCGCCCCGCAGTACGCTGTCGACCGCACCCTTGACGAGGCCGGTCGACAACTTCGCGATCTCGTAACCGCCACGGCCAAATGGCGCAAGCTTGCCCAGGTCACCGCCGCCGGCGTCGCTGACTTCCTTGAACCGCTTTAAGTAGCTTTGCGGATGAACCCGCAGCAGGTCCTCCTCCGTCGCCAGCGGCGCGCTGCGTACCGCCAGTCGCTCGCTCAGTCCGGTCACATCCAGCAACGACTTGAAACGTCGCTTGCTGTCCGGAGACTCGGCGTGACCGGCGCCTGAGGGCGGCTGGATCCAGCCGCCTATTGGCATCATCAGGGCATGCATGCCGCCGGAGTGCCAGAGACAGCGCTCATCGTGAAAGAACGCGGTTTGTTTGTGCATAGCTTGTGTTCCCCAACCTTTTGAATTCCGTGCGGGGGCACGGAAATACCCCCTCAATGACCGAAGCAGGCGCGGGAGATCTGGTCCCGGCTCAACTCAGCGACCGCACCGGAAAGCGTGACACGCCCCTTCAACATGCAGTGGAGCCTGTCGGCGGCGCGGCGCGCGCAGACCACGTCCTCCTCCACGACGAGCACGGCCATCCCTTGCGCCCGGATCGTTGCGAGTGCTGCGCACACTTGCGACACGATATCCGGTGCCAAGCCGGGCGAGATTTCATCGCAGAGCAAAACCTGCGGATTCGCCATGAGCGCGCGACCGATGGCCACCATCCGCAGTTGCCCACCTGACAGACGCGTCGCCACCGTCTCGCGCAAGCGCTGCAAATCCGGAAAGAGCTCGTAGACCTTGGCGAGACTCCACGGACCGCAGCGTCCGGTAACCTCTCCCATCAGCAAATTCTCTGCAACCGTCAGTGACGGAAACAGTCCGCGTCCCTGGGGCACCAACGCGATGCCGAGTCGCTTGATCTGTTCCGCCCGTCGCAGCCCGAGCGCTTGCGCGCGCAAGCGGATGGTCCCGCTGCGGCACGGAACCCGGCCAACGATGGACTGCAGTAGAGTCGACTTGCCCGCGCCGGCGGCGCCGACCAAGGCGACGATCTCCCCGGCCTCCAGCTGCAGCGAAACACCACTGAGTGCCTGCAAATTGCCGTAGTAAGCGTCGACCGAAGACACTTCAAGCAATGGCATCGGCGTCCTCCGTCGAGCGGATACGGATAGCCTGGGGTGCGGCGCGAGTGCTGCGGAAATGCGACAGTGTGACGGGCGCGCTACGGCCCACAGTGAGCGCGCCCGAAGTCGCACCGCCGAGGAATCGGCGGCTGCTCAGGCGTTGATGCACGGCTTCTGCATCCGCAGGAGCCGGCTGACCGGTGTGCAGCGGCTTTGCCACGCGATCATCTTAACACGTTAATGTTCTACGTGCGCGAGCCCTGGTACCGCCTGGCGCTGCTCCTCGGGCGGGCCACCTCAGCGATATGTAGTCACGTTGAGCAGCTTGGCACGGGCGCCAACGCGCGCATTGCTCACTTCACCAAAATCACTGGTGCGATACCCGAAGATCTTTCCAGTGGTGCGCAAGGCCCTTGTGTCCACCAGCACAGTGCCCAGCGTCGGCACGATCTTCTCCAGCCAGACGAACAGATACAGCTCCTCGCCCACCTTATGGTAGTAGCACCGGTCGGTATCGGCAAGCCCCTTCTCCGGACCACGCAGGCAATGCCACGTGTAGAAGCGCTCGTTGAGGTACACGTGCTCGTACATGTCACGTGAGCCATAGTCGTACATGATGCGGCGGCCGACGAGATCCGTGGTCGGCTCGTGCCGTCGCCCTGGCCCTGGGCGCTCTGCGGTAAGAGACGCTGCGTGCACGCGCGCTACGACGGGTGTCAGCTCCTCCGCGGCGACGGCCCGAGAGAAAAGCGAGCGCTGAGTTTCTTCCTGCGTCGGCAGTGAACCCAACACCGCGCTGACAACACCTGTCGCCACATCGAGCACCAGCGAAACGGAGTTGCGACGTTGCGCGCCCGGCAGGAAGTCGACGAAGAACACCTCGGGACGCAGGCTCGTGACCGCACATGCGACAGTGCCGTTGCCGAGGAACGCCGCCGCTCCATCAGGCCCGCGTGGCGTGCAGGAAAGCTCGCCCGCAGCGAGGAACGCTAGCTCAGTCTGACTGCCATCATCGAACGTGAGCAGATGCCGAGATCCAGCCAAAGCCGCCGAAATCTGCAGCTCGTGGCCGCCAAAACCATCAGTCAGCTCTCCAACTTGCAGCCAATTCGAGCCTCGGTTCACCAAAACACTTCTCCGTCCCTAACAGTGCCGGGGAGCGTAATGCCCACCGCGGGGGCCGAGTACCCACCCTTGGGAGGAGAGGTGCCTGCGGGAACAGCGTCAGTGTCGGAACAGCTTGGCCAGCAAGGTGGCGCGCGAGGTCGTTTGAGTCTTGCTCAGGATGCTGCGGATATGGGTCTTGACGGTCGAAACGCTGATGCCGAGGCGGCGAGCGATCTGCTTGTTGGACAAACCGTCCTCCACCAGCGCCACCATGACGCGCTCGCGATCGGTGAGCGCATACCGCTCCCCCGGAGCCTCGCGCTCCGCGCCGTCCGCGAAGGAGATCACGGAGCCCAGGTAATCCTCGATGAGGGGATGCACCGTGCGCAGCAGGCGGATGTCCTCGCCGGTCAGTGGCGCACCCAGGCCGTACTTCAACAAGGAGACGCCGGCCACGATCCGCCCCTCGTGACGCAGGAAGATCTCGATGACCTCGTGGATGCTCTGCGGGGCAATGAATGACCGGAAATACTCGTTCTGGGTGCGCGAGCACGTGGGCAGTGCGTCGCTCAGTGTCACGATGCGCTCTTCCGGCGCGAGGAAGTGCCGGGGGTGCAATGGATCGAGCAGGTGGAGGTCCTTCACGTAGCGGGTGGTGAAAGGACAGGTCCACATTGTAGGTCAGGAATTGTGACTGGCGAAAATCACGGCCGACGAGATAAAACACGCCGGCCGGGGTTCTTGCTGCACCGCACAGCCATTTCAAAGTCGCAAACTTCAGCCGCTCCATCGATCGCGCCGGGGGCAGAGAGCTTGCGACTTCGAACATAGTGTCAGCTCCGGTTATGGGGTCCTGCCACCTACCGGGCGGCGCCCGCCGAAGATGGCGGTGAGGGCGGCGGACCCATGACGGTGGACATGTGCTGATGGATGATAACCCACTTGCCCCCTTCTTGTGTCCACACATCGGTCTCACGCCCGTCAAAACCGCCCTTCACGTTATCGTTGCCCGTGAAGTCGGCATGAAAGGTGAAGGCGGTAATGACGACTTTGCCGCTCTTGATCACGGTGAAATCATCATTGATCTTAGTCTGCGCATGTCCGCCGCCGGCCAGCGCCTGGGATGCGACGCGCTCGTATTCCGCCCAGCCGGTGAACTTCAACGGCGACAGGTCGAAGTAGATGTTGTGCGGGTCCTTCGAGTAAAAGGGCGCCGCATCCGCCGGACGCAGGTGCGCATTCCAGGCCTCCCACAATTTCACTTCCAGCGCCTTGAACTGCGCCACCTCGGCGGGCGAGGCGACAGGCACGGCCGCCTGCGCCGTCCCGACGGCGGCCAACAACAAACACGAAACGATCGGTAAGCAGCGCATCTGTCTTTTCCTCATCAGTATACCGAGCCTGTCCCGGGCGAGCCCGTTGCCGGCGCCCCCCCCTGTTTAAATTTGGCAGCCAGCGCCTGAGCTGAACGCATCAACAGCGTTACATCAGAGCCAACCGCGACGAAACGGCATCCGAGCTGCAGATAGCGCCGCGCCAGCGCCTCATCCGCACTGAGAATTCCCGCGGCCTTGCCGGCCGCGCGAATGCGACCGATGCCGGCCTCGATCACCTGCTGCACTTCAGCATGCCCCGGATTACCCCGGTGTCCCAGGGCGGCCGCCAGATCGGCCGGACCGATGAATACGCCATCGACACCGTCGACGCGGGCGATGGCGTCGAGATTCTCCACACCGCGGCGCGTCTCGACCTGCACCAACAGACAGACCTGCTCGTCGGCGCGTTGCAGGTAGTCCGGAATAGCATTCCAACGGGCTGCGCGCGCCAGTGCGCTTCCCACTCCACGAATGCCGTCCGGGGGATAGCGCATCGCCCGAACCAGATTACGCGCCTGCTCCTCGGTTTCGACCAGCGGAATGAGCAGCGTCTGCGCGCCAATATCCAACATCTGCTTGATGAGCACGACATCGCCCAGCGGCGGCCGGATCACCGGCTGCACCGGATAGGCGGCAAGAGTCTGCAACTGGGCAAGGAGGCTGCGGGTGTCGTTCGGCGCGTGCTCCGCATCGAGCAACATCCAATCGAAGCCGGCGGTGGCGCAAACCTCCACACCGTAGCCGTCGGCCAGCGCCACCCAAAGTCCGATTTGCGCCGGACCCTCGCGCAGTGCCTGTTTGAAGCGGTTGACGGGCATTTCCACGACGGACTACCTCTAAACGAAGCGGCAGGCGATGGAGCCCAACGGACCGTAGTCCACGTGGAAGCTGTCACCCGCGCGCGCATGCGTCGGCCGGGTGAAGGAGCCACCAAGGATCACCTGCCCGGGCTCGAGTGTCACATTGTACGGCGCAAGCTTGTTGGCCAGCCAGGCGACACCATTGGCCGGATGGTTGAGCACCGCGGCGGCGACACCGGACTCCTCGATGACACCGTTGCGGTACAACAGTGCCGATACCCAGCGCAGATCAAGCTCGAGCGGCTTGATGGGCCGACCGCCCATCACCACCCCGGCATTGGCGGCGTTGTCGGATATGGTGTCCATCACTTTGCGCGGACGCTTGCTGTCGCGATCGAACTGCTCGATGCGAGCATCAATGATCTCGATGGCCGGAATCACATACTCCGTCGCATCGAGCGCATCGAAGATGGTGCAATTTGGGCCGCGCAGCGGCTTGCCCATGATGAACGCGAGCTCCACCTCGACTCGCGGCACCACAAAACGCGACATCGGAATATCCGAGCCGTCGCGGAAGAACATGTCATCCAGCAGATCACCATAATCAGGCTCCTCGATCTGCGATGCCTGCTGCATCGCGCGCGAAGTGAGGCCGATCTTGCGCCCCTTGAGCACGCGCCCCTCGGCGAGCTTGATCCGCACCCAGGCTCGTTGGATCGCGTAGGCGTCCTCGATGGTGATTCCCGGATACTCCAAGGAGAGCTGCCGGATCTGCACATGAGTGCGCTCCGCCTCATGGATCCGCAGCGCCGCCTCCTCGATCTGCTGCGCGTTCGGCCTGCGCTGCTCCGCGTTCGATTGCTTGTCATTCCCGTCGCGCATTTCCGCCCTCGTCTGGTGCAATCAGGGGGTCAGGCCGCCCATGCACAGATATTTGATGTTGATATAGTCATCCACGCCGTAGTGGGAGCCTTCGCGCCCATAGCCGGACTCCTTGATACCGCCGAAGGGAGCGACCTCGGTGGAGATGATCCCCTCGTTGATGCCCACGATACCGACCTCGAGGGCATCTGCAACCCGCCACACGCGCGCAAGATCGCGCGAGTAAAAATAGGCCGCCAGGCCGAACGGCGTGGAGTTGGCCAAAGCGATGGCTTGCGCCTCCGTCTCGAAGCGAAACAGCGGTGCCACCGGTCCAAAGGTCTCCTCGCTCGCCAGCCGCATCGCAGGCGTCACCTCGGTCAGGACGGTCGGCTGGAAGAATGTGCCACCCAAGTCGTGCCTGCTTCCGCCGACCAGCACCTTCGCCCCATGTGCGACGGCATCACGGATGTGGTCTTCGACCTTCTCCAAGGCGCGAGCGTTGATGAGCGGTCCCTGGTCGGTATCACCGCTCGCCGCCGGTCCGACGCGCATGGCTTTGACCGCCGTCGCAAGCTTGGCGGCAAAGGCCGAATAGACGCCCGACTGCACCAGAATCCGGTTCGCGCACACACAGGTCTGGCCCGTGTTGCGGAACTTGGACGCGATCGCACCCGCCACGGCGGCGTCCAGATCGGCATCGTCGAATACGATGAAAGGAGCATTGCCACCTAACTCGAGGGAGACACGCTTGAGTGTGTCGGTGGCGCCATTGGCGAGCAGCTTGCCCACCTGGGTGGAACCGGTGAACGTCACCTTGCGGACACGGCCGTCCTCCAGCCACGCGCCGGCGAGCTCGGCTGCGCGGTTGCGCGATGCGGTGACGATGTTGATGACACCGGGCGGGATGCCGGCTTCTTGCGCGAGCTTGCCCAGCGCCAACGCACTCAGTGGAGTATCTTCCGCCGGCTTGGCGACGACGGTGCACCCGACCGCCAGGGCTGGAGCAATCTTGCGAGCCAACATGGCGATGGGAAAGTTCCAGGGCGTAATCGCGGCGACCACACCAACGGGCTCTTTCGCCACCAACACCCGGCGCCCCCGCACCGTTGCCGGAATGATGTCGCCGTACACCCGCTTCGCCTCTTCTGCAAACCATTCGACATAGGCGGCTCCGTATTCGACCTCGCCCTGTGCTTCGCGCAGCGGCTTGCCCTGCTCCAGCGATATGAGCCGGGCGAGGTCGTCGCGATGCGCGAGCAAAACGTGGAACCAGCGGTTGAGGAGACGTGCACGATCCTTACCCGTGGCGGCGCGCCACTCGGGAAATGCGCGCTGCGCCCGGTCCACGGCGGCCCGTGCCTCGCTGGCGCCGCAGTCCGGCACCGTTGCCAGAGTTGCCCCGGTGGCCGGGTTGGTGACGGCGAAAGCCCGTCCCGTGCCCTCCGCCACCCACTGGCCGCCGATCAAGGCGCGCTCGAGAATCAGATCGCTGCGTGTGAGTTGCATGTCAGATCGATCGCGCTTTCGGGTCCGCGGCAGGCGGACGGAAACGCGCGTGTACGTTGTTGAGTTTGTACGTGCCGCCCTCGTCGAACTCGTAGATCTCCATCGAGACAGTTACGTCAGGTCCCGCGGCGGCCGCCTGAAAATGCTGCCGCAGCAAGTCGAACAGCTCATCGCACACCTTTTTTTTCGCTTCCGCACTGCGTCCGAAGCCGATTTTCAAAGTTGCATGCACGAATGCGTCCCCACCGTGGCCGTTGGAAATGCAGTAGTGGCGTGCCGCAATGGCTCGGGCGCGAATACCCCCGAGTGGAAAAACGCCATTCTGTGCCGCAAGGATCGCGCTTGCCTTGGCCAACAGCGCGGGAATATCGCACTGAGCGACGTTATCGGTGTATTCGACGACGAAGTGCGGCACTCGCTTCCCCTCAAGTCTCCCGCTGCGGCAAAAGGCGCGCCGCGGAAAAGTAGTTAATACGTTAACATTCTTTTGGCGGCAAGCAAAGTCTGCCCGCGGCGGCGCCCTAGTGCTTCGGCGCCACCAACACTTCGATCAGCAGGGGCTCTGTGGCGGCGCAGCCTGTGCGCAGCGCCTCATCCAGTGCATCGCAGCGCTCGACGCGGATGGCACGGCAGCCCTGGCTGCGTGCGATGCCGCAGAAATCGATGCCGTGCAAGTCGGTTCCGACCAGTCGATCGAGCGCGAAGTGGCGGCCGAATTCGTGCAGGGCCTCGTAACGCCGGTTGTTGATGATGACGAATGTGATGGGCAATTTCAGTTGCGCGGCGGTCCACAGGCCCTGAATGGCATACATGCTCGAGCCATCGCCCAGCAGTGCGATGACTTTCTTCCCCGGGCGGCCGAGCGCCACACCGATCGCGGCCGGCAGCCCGTGCCCCAGACCTCCGCTCGCGCACGTGTAAAACGTATCGCGCTCCAGTATCGGCAGATAGTCATGCATGGGTCCGCGGCTACTCGGCGCCTCCTCGACAATGATGCTGTCGTCGGGGCGGATCGCCGCCAGTTGCTGCAGAAGATACCGGTCGGTGAGCACATCGCCAGAAAGTCGCGGGATTGCGGCGCGAGCCGCAGGCGCTGGACGCGGGGATGGCGGCGGTGCATCCAGCAGTTCACGGATGGCGGGCTTCAAACTGGAAAACGCCGCGATACCCACAGGCGTCCAGCTTGCGATCGAGGGGTCGTCGACAATCTGACAGAGCTTCGCTCCGGGCGGTATGTGCGGCCCGAACCCCTCCACGTGATACGTGAACGCCGGTGCACCCAACACCAGGATGAGATCGTGACCTGTCAGGCTCGCCACGATTTTGGCGCGATCGGCCGCCAGGAATCCGGCAAACAGGCGGTGGGCTTCCGGAAAGCTGTTGCGTCCCGACATCGGGCTCACCCAGACACTGGCCTGGTGCAACTCCGCCAGGGCAATCACTTCATCCCAGGCATCGTCCCGGGCGACCGAAGCTCCCACCACGAGCGCCGGGCGCTGCGCCTCGCGCAGCATGCGAGCCATGGTATCGAGAACTGCGGGATCGCCACGCACTGCGGTACTCACCACGCGCGGCTCGATGGGTTCACACGGTCGATCCCAGTCATCCACCGGAATGGACACGAACGCCGGCCCGCGGGGGGGCTGCATTGCGATGTAGTAAGCGCGGGCAATCGCCCCAGGAACATCTTCAGCGCGCGCCGGCTCGCAACTCCACTTCACATAAGGCTTAGGCAGCTCGGTTGCCTGGGCCGAGAACAGAAACGGCTCAAAGGGCAGGATGGAGCGTGCCTGTTGTCCGGCAGTGATGATGAGCGGAGTCTGGTTCTTGTAGGCGGTAAAGATATTACCGAGCGCGTGACCGACACCGACGGCCGAATGAAGATTGACGATCGCGGCATTACGCGTGGCTTGCGCGTATCCATCCGCCATACCGACAGCGAGCGACTCCTGCAGTCCCAGAATGTAGCGAAAGGATTCTGGAAACTCCCGGAACATGAGCAGCTCGGTCGACCCGGGATTACCGAACACCGTGCGAATGCCGAGAGAGTCGAGCAGGTCCAGCACAGCTGTGCGAACAGTGCTCGGTTGGCGGGGCTGCCGGGCTGCTGCGGAGGGGGCATGCATAATGGGACTCGCTCCTGGCTCGAGGGAGCGATTGTTAACACATTAACCAGTCCGCGTCGATGCCCTCGGGGTGGCTCCTCAATACTTCAGGCGCACGATATTCGCCCGGCTGAACGTTGGGATGCTGACCACATACAACGTGTCGTGCTCACGGTCGCCCGCGGCGACCGTGCGGCTAGCGAGGGAATCCCCAGCGGGGACACCGACGTCAATGCCACTGAGCTCCTGCACGAGTTGCGGAATATTGCCGCCGCTGCCAATGAACAGCACCCGGCCACCGTCATGAGCTCTGGTAATTTGCGCGGCCATACCCCCGATGTCGTTGCCCGGCACCACCGTCGGCCGCATCCCGAGACGCTCCGCGAGCGGTGCGATAATCTGCTGCGCCCGGCGCTGATCACTGACGAAGATGGCATCCAAGCGCCCTACTCCGGTCTTCTCGCCCAGCATCTGTGCCAGTACTTGCGCCCGCTGCTCCCCGTCCGGCAATAGCGGCGGATCATCGATCGTGCCGGCTTCCTTTTCCGCCGGCTGCACCAGGACAACGACGGTTGTCGAGGCCGAGCGGTAGACGACGAAGGCCACGCAGAGCACAAACACGATCGCGAGCAGGCTCAGCCAGACAGGCGCGAGAAACGGGCGGCGGTAACGGGTGACGGCTGGGGCTTCCATCACGCGATGATACCAAGATCCAACAACATCTAACCGAACTGAAAGGCCGAAATCGGTTTGCCGAGCAGCGGCTCGTTATAGGTGCGGCGACCGCGGTCCTGGCCTGCGGCACCCGCGGCGACCATCAGCGGTATCAGGTGCTCTGGCCGCGGATGAGCGGCCCGAGCACCCGGTGCTTGCAGCCAGGCCATCAGCTTATGCTCGCGCGCACCGCTGTCCGATTCGGTCACCGCATCGGTGAGCCAGGTGTCAAAATCCTGCGCGGTGCGCACGACACGCGGATCGTCGCTGTAGAAGTCGCGGAGATTGTGATAGCTCATACCACTACCAACAATCAGCACCCCCTCATCGCGCAATGGCGTCAGAGCGTGACCGATGCGCAGGTGAGTGGCAGCGTCCAGATTGCGGTTCAGCGACATCTGCACCATGGGAATGTCAGCGTGCGGATAGATGAGCTTGAATGGGATGAAGACACCGTGATCAAGACCGCGCTCGGGCTCTTCGTCCGCTGGAATTTCCGCCGCGGCCAGGAGCTGCCGCACACGATGTGCGAGAGCCGGCGAGCCCGGCACCGGATACGTCAGCCGATACGTGTGCTCCGGAAACCCGTAATAGTCGAACAGCAACGGCGGTCGCGGCGCCGTATTGACGGTCGGCCGATCAGTCTCCCAGTGCCCCGAAACGACCAGCACGCTTTGCGGCCGCGCACCGATTGATGCGTCGATACCGCGCAGATACGCCCCCATGCGATCCCACAGATCGCGCGGCAAGCCCTGCGGCGGATCCATGAAGAAGCACGGGCCGCCGCCGTGGGGAATGTAGAGCGTCGGCAGACGGCTGCTGGTCCGGCTCATAATTTGCGTTGCCTGGCTGAAGGTTTCATTCCCATTCGCGTCGGAGTCTTCGCGTGTCACGTCTCTTGCTCATTTTGGCTCTGGCCCTGACGGTGGCCGTGGCCATCGCCACAGCGCCCATCGAGAACGGATCTAGTTTAAGACAATCCGGTTTAAGAAAAATAACGGTGGACGCGAACCTTAGCGCCGGCACCCGGCGTTCGCTGCAGGGCGTCGATGGCGCACCCGGGCCTGGCGCACACAAGCCTCCGAACTTCAAATTCGGCGGCTGGAACATGCGCGATGACATCGACGCCTCCGTGGGCTACCGACTGGCGCGTATCGATCTGGTACGCACTCACGACGGATACGGCCCTGCCGACATTGATGCGAGGTTCGAAACCGCTCAGGCCCCTGGGGGTGCATTGATCTCCTCCAAGCGCGATGTGCTCACAATATTTCCCGATCCGAAAGCCGACCCGGAAAATCCCGCGAGCTATCGCTTCGGTCCCACCGACCGGCTCATCACCTCGATCGAAAAAATCGGCGCCCAAGTGCTGTTCCGCCTGGGCCGTAGCGAAGGCGCCGATCCGACGCCACCCCCGGACTTCGACCGCTATGCGGCCATCGCGAAGCACATCGTCCTGCATTACAACCGCGGTTGGGCCAACGGCTACCACTACGGCATCCGCTATTGGGAGTTCTGGAACGAACCGGATCTGGGCAAGCTGTTTTGGGCGGGTACCGAACAACACTATTTCGACCTGTACCGGAAGATCGCCAAGGCGGTGAAATGGGCCGACCCGCGGGCCCTCGTCGGGGGACCTGCGATAGCGAGACCTAACGACGATACGCCCTATCGCGACGACTTCATGCGGCAGGTGCACGCCGCTCACGCGCCCCTGGATTTCTACTCCTGGCATTGGTATGCGACCGATTCGAACGATCCCCGCGATTTCAATCGTATTGCGCAAGACTTGCGCGCACGACTGGACAGCCACGGCCTGCGCTCGACACAGTCATTCCTCACCGAATGGAACTATGGGCTCTCGGACCAGCCGCCGGCGCCCCTGGTTCGCGCCAGCTTCATTACGAGCGCCCTCATCTACATGGAGGATGCACCGATCGACGCCGCCACGCTCTATCGCGCGGATAACGTGTTTGGACCCGATGGCGCCACCCCTGACAAAACCGGCCAAGCGCTGATCGCGCTCGGGCAGATGAAGAGCACTCCGCATCGGATAGAGGTGACAGGGGCAGATCTGGACGGATTCGCTGTAGAGGCGGGACGCTCCGACGATGGGCGGGTGGTGCGGGTTCTGATCAGTAACTACCAGATTCCGGCCCAATTCCTCGGCCACCGTGCGGGCGGTGATGTCCTGCATGTGCCGAACACTTTTGACGTCGGGCTGTTATCGCGCCGCGATGTCGTCTATCGGGACAACGCTGGCTTCGAGCTCACCATTGAGCACCTCCCCGCGGACCGCGCCTACGTCCTGGAACGCTGCCGCATCACCGATCACGATGATTTTAAGCGGGTCAGTACTGTGATTGCGCCCGGTGCTGCGGTGCACTTGAGCGAGACCCTACCCCCACCTGGGATCGAGCTGGTCACGGTTCGCGAACTAGCCCCCGGCCAAAGCCCAGCACCGCGAGCTGCGTCACACTGCGGTGTGCAGTGAAGCGCGTTTTTTCAGCCGTTGGTCGAAGGATCACAGGCTGCGCCGTAGACTCACTGTAATGTCACGCAACTGACGACGGCAAAAAAGCAGCGGGGTTGATCGATCAATGCGGGCAGGCGGCCAAACCACCGTCATCCGGCGCGTGCTCGAGCGGCGCGCCCAACAGCCGCCGGCTATTCAGGACGACACATCATCGACCATAGCGGTGATGCTGCGCTGCCTCCCGCCGCCACGGGCCCTGCTCGCCGTCAGCGACCCTGGGCTGTGCAGCCACATCCAAAGTCGCGTGGCTCCGGACATGCTCGATTTCGAGGTTGCTGCCGACGATGCCGAGGCCCTGGGTCTATTCCGAAGCGAATTCCGGCCGGTGGTGCTCACCGACAGCCTGGAGCTCATTCGCAGTCTGCGCTCGGCACAAGCGGATCGAGCGCCCTTCATTCTGTACCTCTCCGAGCTCGACGAGGGCGGTGAACGGGAGGTCGGACTGATCGCGGGCGCCGATGACTGCATCGGCCGCAGGTCGCCGGAGAATGAGCTGCGCGCACGTGTCGGTGCGGCGCGCCGCATCGCGGAGCTCGAAGCCGTTCTACGTATCGCGCTCATTGAGAATCGCAAGCTCTCCACTACCGACGATCTGACACGCGTCGCCAGCCGCCGCTTCTTCAGCAAACACTTCCCACGCGAAGTCGAGCGCGCCGCGCGCTATGGCCGCTCCTTGTCGCTCATTCTGTGCGACATCGATTTCTTCAAGAATGTCAACGACACGCTCGGCCACGCAGGCGGCGACCAGGTGCTGGTGCAATTCGGCACCCGGTTGCAGCAATTCCTGCGCCGCGGTGTCGACTGGGTGGCACGCATCGGCGGCGAGGAATTCGCCATCGTGTTACCGGAGACCGAGTACGACAAAGCGCTCGATGCAGCGCGCCGCCTGCGCGCGGGTATCGCCAACAAGCCTTTCGACATCCTCGGCCGTAAAGTAGACGTTAGCGCGAGCTTCGGTCTTTGCGGACTCAATCGGGTGCCACCCGGTGAGCGCAAGATTCCCGAACACATGCTGAAGGTCGCCGACGCTGCGCTCTATGAGAGCAAACACGGCGGCCGCAACCGCGTGACGGCCACCATGCTCACTGACGATCCACCTGGCTAAAACTCACTCACACCGACGCAACCCCTTGCCGCGACTACGCTTTACGCACGGTAGCAGCGTTCCGCCCACAGGGTTATGCACAAACTCTGTGGATAAGTAAAAGGGCCGCTTTGGCGCCCGCTGCTACAAGATCCAGCTCACCGCGCGCTAGGTTTGACGCTTAACCGCTGCAAGATCCAGCTCACCGCGCACGCCGGGTTTGACGCTTAACCGCTGCAAGATCCAGCTCACCGCGCACGCCGGGTTTGACGCTTACCGCTGCAAGATCCAGCACACCGCGCGCGCCGGGTTTGACGCTTACCGCTGCAAGGTTCGGCCTGTTGCGCGCGCTTTGCGCGCTCACGGGCGGCATAGGTGGCGTGGAGGATTACGTCTTGGTGGTGGAAACTCCGCCGCAGGTATGTGAGACTTGCGCCCTTCGCTCAGTTCGCAGGCCCGCGGAATGAAGAAGACAGGCAGCGAAAATCCAGCTGAGGATTCTGAAAAAAGCAAGGCCGCTCAGGCGGAGCCTGTGGAGCGCACCCGGTTGCAGGCCGATGTGGCCAAACAGCGTGTGCGCATTGCCAAGGAGGAGTTGAAGCGCGCCCGCAAACGCTTGAAGGAAGCCAAGCGCGAGGCGCGACGCGCGCGCAAACAAGCTACCGCGGCGCGCAAAGCGTGGAAGCAAGAGCGACGCGCCGCTCAGCCTCGGACCAAAGCGGGCAGCGCGCAGGCGACCGAAAAGAAGAAAAAAGACAAGCCGGCCAAGACCCCGCAGGCAGCTGTTCGCAAAGCGGCAAAGAAAGCCGCGCGTAAGCCAGGCGCCGGCAAGCGCAAAGCAGCCGAGCCGGCCAGCAAGAGCCGCCCTGCCAGAACTAACACAACGGAAACGCAAGCGCGCGCTAGCGCACGTCGGGCAAAGGGCCCTCGTGTGAAGCGCTCGGCCGCGAAACCCGGGGCAGCTGCAGTTGGTATTGCCAGGAAACCAACACCAGCGCGCGTTGCAAGGGAGACCGAAACGACCGGCAGCGTTGCAGTGACGCCTGCGGCGAACGCGGAAGAGATCACGACACTCGACGGCGCCTCTGGCAATAGCGCGGCAGGCGAGCACGGGACCTGACGCTGAACGCGCAACCCGGTCGATGAAGAGCAGGCTGAGGCCTGCCTCAATCAGGAGAATTTGCATGCAAGACGAGCGGACCCGTGAGCGCACGAGGTCGGGCCCCGGAGCCCCTGGCCCCGGAGCCCTTGATACTACTCTCCGAGTCGCTCCCTCGAGCTCCCGCATGTTCGCCAGCTATCTGGTGGATATCGAACAACTGCTCGATGAGCATCGCTGGGAAGCTGCCTTGCGTGAGGCGCTCGATCTACCCCAGATCGCGGTAGCGTTGAGCGACCCGCAACTCACCGGCTGCGCGGACCGGCTCAAGGATTGGTGCGATCAGTGGATTCATCCTGGTGAACCCGATCGCAACGCCAGCGGCGCGGACTATGAAAGGGTCAGCGCGACGGTCCTTGCGCGCACCTCGCGCGACGAAACCGCGACGGTCCCCTCTCTCGCCCTGAAACGCCTGCGCCTACGGCGCCACGCACGCACGCCACCGCGTGGCTTCAGCTCCGGCCGCAAGCCCAACTTCGCCCCCGAAGGCAACAGCGCTATCACGACCTGCAGCATTCTGGTGGAAGCTGCACGGCGATGGTATGCACACAGTGCGGTTCATGACCGCACTGTGCAGGCGAATCTCGCACGGTTGGCAGTCCTACGCTGACTCCAGGCCGACTCCGACTTTCAACTCAAACGCCGCACGACCGACCGGCAGCTCATTGAGCTGCCGTCGTCGCTGCGCGCACGGCAGTTGTGGCGTCCGCCTAACGCTCGAAGCGCTGCCCCACCCGCGGCTGGCACGCAATTGCCGCGTAACACCTCTGACTAGCCAACTCTGAATAGTCATTCAATGCCGTTCGAGACATTACTACTCTAGAATCAACTACATATATAGCAAATATCATATTGATTTATAAACATAAAATACATACTGAAAGTTAACCATTGCATCACGCCGGGGCTTGATGGAATATAGCCAGGTACGGTGGCCCAAAACATTGAGTGGCTGTTCAATGCCCCTGTCTGGCGGCGGTCTGAAAGCAACCTCAAGCACACGCGTGGCACGTGATCCGTTGCGTGTGGGCGTCATTCTGGCGGAGCACTTCACTCTCTCCGCTTTCGCCGTATTCATCGATCATCTGCGCCTGGCGGCGGACGAAGGCGACCGGAGCCGACCCCTGCACGTGCAATGGTCCATCATGTCGAACCGCCAGGAGTCCGTTCCCGCAAGCTGCGGCGTATTGATCGAACCCACGAGCCGGTTTCTGCTTCCCGAGTCGCTCGACTACGTGATCGTCATCGGCGGACTGCTGCACGCCGGCCCGCAAATTGATGAGGCCACGACACGCTACCTTCGCGAGGTCGCCCAGACGAGTGTCCCGCTCATCGGCATCTGCACCGGAAGTTTCATTCTGTGCAGGGCAGGACTGATGCGCGGCCGGCGCTCCTGCGTGAGCTGGTATCACTACCAGGACTTCCTGGAGGCCTTTCCGGATCACGATGTGGTCGCCGACCGGCTGTTTCTTGCGGACGGTCCGCGCATCACCTGCGCCGGTGGCGCGGGAGCTGCGGCGCTTGCGACCCACCTGATCGAGCGCCACTTGGGTTCGGCGCTCGCCCAGAAAGCAAGTCAGGTGTTGCTGTTTGACAAACCGCGCTCCGGAAGCGATGCACAACCGCATCCGCCGCTATCGGAATCGGTGAGCGAGCCGCGCGTGCGGCGCGCGCTGCTGTTGATGGAACAAAACCTCACGCGTCCCATCGCCATTGCGGCGGTCGCGCAAGAGCTCGGCATGTCGGTGCGCCAGCTGGAGCGCCTGTGCCACGAGCATGTTGGCCTCGGGCCTGCATCGCTGTATCGCCAGTTGCGCATGCGCTATGCCAACTGGCTCATCGAGAACACCGACCGTTCGGTAACAGAGATCGCGATCGAGGCGGGTTTTGCCGACTGCGCGCACTTCTCGCGGCAATTCAAGGACGCCTACGGCCTCTCCCCCTCCACCCGCCGGCTGCAACCGAACAAGGCTTTGAACGGCGACGCCGCCCGCGCGCGCGTCTTCGAGTAGACGGAACCATAACAAACGGATGACGTGTTCGTTCAATCGATGACTCGGACACGTCGTTATCGTTGCTGTTGACCTGAAGGTCTCGATGGCGAACTGGGGAGTCGTTCATGAACTCGAAGGTATCCATTGCGGTGGCGGCCATCCTCGGCGGTGTATCGTTCGCCGGCTCCGCCGGCGCCCAGGTCGCCGATAACTCCAGCGCAGCCGCCGAACCCGGCACCGGGGGAATCACCGAGGTCACGGTTACCGCGCAGCGCCGCAACGAGAGCATGCAGAACGTCCCGATCTCCATGCAGGCCTTCACCGCCGAAACGCTGCAGCAACTCAACGTCACGACGCTCGACGACTACATCAAGTACCTGCCGAACGTCACCACGGCCAACAACGGGCCGGGCCAGAACGAGGTCTTCATGCGCGGCCTGAGCGCCGGCTCGCAGCCGAGCCAGGGCAGCGGCTCGACCGGTTTGTGGCCAAACGTTGCCATCTACCTCGACAATCAGTCCGGGCAGTTGCCCAATCGCAACCTCGATATCTACGCCGCCGACCTGGATCGCATCGAGGTGCTGGAAGGACCGCAGGGCACGCTATACGGCGCCGGCGCCGAAGCGGGCGTGATCCGCTACATCACCAACGAGCCGAAGCTCGATACGACCGAAGGCAGCGTCAAGGCCGGATACGGCATCACCGCCCACGGCGACGCGAACACCGCGCTGACCGCGGTGCTGAATCTACCGCTGATCGAGGGCACTTTCGCGGTCCGCGGCGTGATCTACAATGACTCCCGCGGCGGTTATATCGACAACGTACCAGCGACTTTCGCCCGCAAGAACACCGACATCGGCATTCACTACGCCGAACTATCCGGCCGTCGATGGAGCATGCCCGGACGGCCAACCCAATGCCGGCTTCTGCGTGCCTCCCGGCAGCCCGTCCGTCAGCAACTCGAACGTGGTCGGCAACGCCATCAACCCCGTGACCTACAAGGGCGGACGCGCTGGAAGGGCTGTACAAGATCAACGACGACTGGGACGTGCTGATCACCCAGTCCTACCAGAACATGGACTCCCAAGGGGTGTTCTATCAGCAGCCCAACGCCTCCGACGGCACCGCGCTGTAGCCCGCTGGAAGTCACGCTGTTCAATCCCTCCTACGACAAGGACAAGTTCGAGAGCACCGCCTGGACGGTGAACGGCAAGCTGGGACTGCTGAAAGCGGTCTATACCGGCGGCTACCTGGTGCGTAACGTCGAGCAAGTCGGTGACTACACGAACTACGCGCGCGGCGTGTATGCCGACTATTACCAGTGCTACGGCCCGGGCTCCGGTGGCGACAAGACCCTCACCCCGACCTGTTTCTCCCCGAGCGCCACCTGGCGCTCGGTCGAGCGCAACGCCCACCAACAGCACGAGCTCCGCCTGAGCACCCCGGATGAGTGGCGCATCCGCGCCATTGCCGGTGCGTTCTGGGAGAAGAACACCCTGTACGATCAGACCGGCTGGAACTACAAGACCGTACCCTCCTGCACGGCAGATGGGCAGGCCGGCTGTTTCGCCAACATCGGCACCGCCCCCGGGGCAAGCGTTGCCAATCCTGGCGTCCAGGCTGACAACCTCTCGTTCTATCAGGACACGATGCGCGACACGAAGCAGACGGCGTTCTTCGCCTCGGTGGACTTCGACCTGATCCCGAAGGTCCTGACGCTCACGCTCGGCACGCGGCATTTCCGCTTCCAGAACTCCTCGGCCGGCAGCGTCAGCGGCAGCTTCGACTGCTTCGAGCAGGGTGTCCCGCCCGGCGGCTGCCTGGGCGACCAACTACAACCTCAACACGCAAAACCTGCGCGACACCGAGTCCGGGTTCAAGAGCCGCGGCAACCTCACCTGGCACGTCACACCCGACCTGATGGTGTACTACACCTTCTCGCAGGGTTTCCGGCCCGGCGGCTTCAACCAGAACGGCGGCGCCGCCGCACGCCTACGGACCGGACGGGCAGTATCAGTACGTCGATCCCAAGCTCATACCAGTCGGACAAGCTCACCAACAACGAGATCGGCTGGAAGACCGAATTCTTCGACCACCGCCTGCAGTGGAACGGCGCGCTCTATCAGGAGAACTGGGACAACGTGCAGGTCGCGTTCTTCGACCCGGGCGTGGTCGGCAACATCTTCTACAACACCAACGGCCAGAACTTCGTCATCAAGGGCATCGAGACCTCGTTGGTTGCCCGGGTGATGCGGCGGCCTCACCGCTGCAGGGCGCGGCCTCCTGGAATCAGAGCCGGCAGACCAACTCGCCGGCGCTGATCGACAACAATCCGGGGAGCGCCAACTACGGCAAGCCGATCACGCAGAGTCTGCCTGGCCGGCGGCGTGAGTTGCGCGCCGATCACCAACCCGTTCGGCCCGATCGGCTCACCGAGCGCCAATGCGCCACCGATTCAGTTCAGCCTCCGGGCCCGCTACGAGTGGAATATTGCAGGCTACGTCCCCTATCATCCAGATCGGCAGCACCCACACCGGCCATTCGTTCACCCAGGCCGGATCGAACCCGACCCTTGCCGATGCCGGCTCCGTCATCGACCGGCCGCCTGCGCTTCGAGAACCCCGCTTACACCACCTACGACGCCTCCATCGGGGTGTCCAAGGACGCGTGGTACGTAAACCTGTTCGGCGAGAACCTGAGCAACTCGAACGCCAGCATGTTCGTGAGCACCGATCAGTTCATCGTCGCGCAGACGCCACTGCGGCCGCGCGTGCTTGGAGCGCAGTTCGGGTATAAATTTTGAGGGATGATCCCTCCTTCCGTTGTCGAGCGCGAAGTTCGGCGAATACAGGACTTGGGCCAGCAGCGGCGCTTCCGTGAAGCCCTGAGCGCCGCCGATGCCCTGCTCGTCACGGTGCCGCAGAACCGTGACGTCCTCTACCTGCGCGCCCATTCCCAACGGATGCTGGGCGATATTCCAGCAGCCCTTGTCACTTTGGCCAGCCTCGAACATCTGCACCCGCGTTTCAGCCGCCTGTACCAGGAGCGCGGCCAGTGCTACGTCGCGCTGAAGCAAGCGCCCCAAGCCATCGAAGCCTTCCTGCATGCGGTGCAAATCAACCCGGCCCTGCCGGCAAGTTGGAGCATGCTCGAAGGCTTGTTCCGCATGACGCGCCAGGCCCAGAACGCCGCCGCAGCCGCCGCGCACGTCGCAACATTCAAGGCGCTGCCCTGCGAGGTGGTGACCGCGACGGTCCTCTTTTGCGACGGCGAGTGGGCTGAGGCCGAACAGATCGTCCGCGAATTCCTGCTCAAACACGGCCATCACATCGAGGCCATGCGCCTGCTCGCACGCATCGGTATCGAGCGGGAAGTCCTCGACGATGCGCAACTGTTGCTCGAGGGCGTGCTTGAGCTGGCGCCAGACTACCATCTCGCGCGCTTCGACTATGCGCAGGTGCTGGTCAAACGCCACATGCACGAGCGGGCACGCGAGCAATTGCGGGCATTGCTTAGCGCCGACCCCTCCAACCGCGACTATCGCACGCTATTTGCACTAACCTGCGTGGGTCTCGGGCACCACGAGGAGGCAATCGAGCTGTACCGGGGCTTGTTGAACGGCGCGGCGCAGCCGGCGCAGCTGCATCTGTCGATCGCTCATTCGTTGAAGACGCTTGGGAGGCGCGAGGATGCCATCTGCGAGTATCGCCGGGCCGCCGCCACACGCCCCGGCTACGGGGACGCCTACTGGAGCCTGGCAAACCTCAAGACCTATCGGTTCGAGGCCGCGGAGTTGGAGCAAATGCGCGCTGTGGAGAGGGCAGCGTCGACCGCGACAGTCGATCGGTATCACCTGTGCTTTGCATTAGGCAAGGCGCTCGAGGATCGGCGGGAGTATTCCCTGTCCTTTGAGTACTATCTGCAAGGAAATGCGCTAAAGCATGCCGAGAGCCACTACAAGCCCGCAACCGTGGAACTCAACACCCGGTTGCAGATTGAAGTCTGTACAGCCGGGCTGTTTGCGCGCCACCCGGGAAGTGGCTCCCCGGCCCCTGATCCAATCTTTATCGTCGGCCTGCCGCGCTCCGGATCGACCCTGATCGAGCAGATCCTGGCATCACACTCGGCCGTGGAGGGAACGCAGGAGCTGGCCGATCTCCCGCGCATCGTCGCTGAGCTGCAGGGCCGCGACCACTCTGACCTGAACACAGCACCGCACTACCCCGCTGTGCTGGCGCAGTTGAGCGCGGACGAATTGCGCCGCTTGGGCGAGAAATACCTGAGCGAGACACGCATCTACCGAACGGGCAAGGCACGGTTCATCGACAAGATGCCGAACAACTTCCGCCACATCGGGCTCGTGCAGCTGATCCTACCCAACGCCCGGATCATCGACGCGCGCCGCGAGCCCATGGCGTGCTGCTTCGGGAACTTCAAGCAGCTGTTTGCCCGGGGGCAGGAATTCGCCTACAACATGCAGGATATCGCGCGGTACTACCGCACTTACCTGGAGCTCATGCGCCATTGGGACACGGTTCTGCCGGGGCGCGTCCTGCGAGTCCAACATGAGGATGTGGTGGACGATCTGGAGGGCACCGTGCGGCGCCTGCTAGCTTTTTGCGGCCTGGAGTTCGAGGCCAGTTGCGTTGAGTTCCATAAGACCGAGCGTAGCGTACGCACCGCAAGCTCCGAACAGGTGCGGATGCCGATCTATCGGGAGGGCCTCGAGCAGTGGCGCCACTACGAGGCCTGGCTGGGCCCGCTACGGGAAGCGCTGGGGGATGCCGTGACGCGCTATCGGGACTGACGACCTTCAGGCCTCCCGAACAGGCTCTAGCACGACGAGCTGCTCCCCCTGCAAAGCGGAGTCCGCAGCACACTCGACCCGTGCTCCATATCGGCCAACGCATCCGTGCCCGACTTTTCACGCTCTTGAAGCTGCTTCAATGTGTCCGCTGTCATGCACATCGTCGATGGGACGTTCGTTCCCGTTACCTGCTCGCGACGGCAGTAGTAGACTTTGCCGTTGCGACCGACCGGCTTATAACCCTGTGCGAGCACTTGCTGCACCTCCTCATTCGTCAGCGTTTTGTCCTCCAGCACGATCCTTTGCGGCGCGGCGGAGGTGGCAGCCGGCACTGGGCGAGCCGAGGAACAGGCGTGAAAGGCAACGCAGGCCACAACAATGAGACTCACCCGAGCCAATGTAGTCACGGCATTCTCCCTGCAGATTTTTGATAGTCCTATCCTGAACACTACCATTGGAGAAAATCAAAATGAAGTATCTTTCGAGTTCCCGTGCGCGCCGCTGCCCAAACCTCGCCTCGCTCGCGTTTGCCGCCGCATTCGGTATGAACCTATCGAACGCCGCCACGCTGTTCACGGATGGATTCGAAAGCGGCACGCTTTCGCGCGCCTCCCAGAATGGAGTCGCCTGGATCGACTCCGCGAGCGTTGAGGTCTCGAGCAGCGTCGCATCGAGCGGCAAGTATTCTCTTCAGTTCAACTTCGCCGCCGTTCCGCTCGGCAACAGCTCGTGGGCCGAGCAGCGCATCTCGATGCCGAAGAAGCCGGAATATTGGTTTGGGTACAAGCTGTATATCCCTGCGAACTACTCCCATCGCGTTCACGCCCCCTCGAACAATAAGTTCCTGGCGGTGTACCAGGGACCTTACCAGAAGGCCGACACGGGGTTTCAGGTGAACTTCTCGCTCCAGCCGAACGGCAAGGGCGGCTCGGACATCGAAGTACACCACTTCAATGGCGGTCACGAAGGCCCAGTGCAACTCGTGTATCGCAACTTCATCACCGATGCCGACAAGGGCACTTGGATGGCCCTCATCGCGCAGGTGAAGGTGCCGACCAGCGCCACATCAAACGACGGTGTCATGAAGCTCTGGAAGAACGGACAGCAGGTGGTGAACATCACGAACCTGCCGTCCTGGGGCGGCACGGACAAGAACTACATCGACCAGGCTTACTTCCTGGGCTGGTCGAACAGTGGCTTCACGCAGAACACCGCGCTGAATATCGATGACGTGGTGATCGCCGACTCACCGCTGATCGGCCGCTAGCGCTGCGAGGTTTCCCAGTTTGGAGCGACATAGTAGGAGACCGGGGACTGCGGTAGCGCAGACTTGCCGAGGATATGGTCAGCGGCTTTCTCCGCGATCATGATGGTCGGCGCGTTGAGGTTGCCGTTGGTGATGGAGGGCATGATCGAGGAATCGACCACGCGCAACGCCTCGAGCCCGCGCACCCGGGTTTGCGAATCGACCACCGCGGCAGGATCGTCGTTGCCTCCCATCTTGCAAGTACATGATGGGTGATACGCGGTCTCCACATGCTTGCGGATGAACGCATCGATCTGCTCGTCCGTCTGTACGGCGGCGCCAGGTTGGATTTCCCGCGCGCGGAAACGCTCGAAGGCCGGTTGGCCGAAGATTTCCCGCGTCAGCCGTACGCATGCTCGCATCTCCACCCAGTCATCCGGGTGGGACATGTAGTTGAAAAAGATTCTAGGATGATCCAGCGGGTTGTTGGAGGCCAACCGCACCCACCCCCTGCTCTTTGAGCGCATCGGTCCCACGTGCGCCTGAAAGCCGTGCTCGCGCGCCAAAGAGGTGCCATCGTAGCTTACGGCCATGGGCAGGAAGTGGAATTGGATGTCCGGATAGCGAATGCCGGCACGGCTGCGGATGAAGCCGCCGGTCTCGAAGTGGTTGCTCGCACCCAAGCCGTCCTTGGCCAGAATCCAACGCACCCCGATCAACGCCTTGCGCAGTGGCGTCATGTGCGAGTACAGCGTGACAGGCTCCTTGCTGGCGATCTGAAAGTAAAACTCCAGATGGTCCTGCAGGTTCGCGCCGACACCGGGTAGCTCGTGGATCAGCGCAATACCGTGGTCGGCAAGCTCAGCCGCCGGCCCTACCCCCGAGAGCTTCAGCAGTTGCGGCGAGTTGATCGGGCCGCCGCTCAGCAGCACCTCGCGCCGTGCGCGCGCGACATGATTCCCATCGCCGCGTCGATAACGAACGCCAACGGCACGGCGGCGCTCGAAAAGAATGCGTGTCGCGAGTGAATGCGCGCGGACAGTAAGATTACTTCGCTGCATCGCGGGGCGCAGGTAGGCGTTAGCGGCGCTGCAGCGGCGACCGCTACCCACTGTCATGTCCATACGCCCCACGCCTTCTTGTTGAAAGCCGTTCATGTCGGCCGTCAGCGGATATCCCGCCTGGCGTCCGGCTTGCAGCCAGGCCTCATGGAGCGGATTGGTGAGCAGACCATGTTGGGTAGCGAGCTTGCCGTCAGCACCACGATACTCATCGCCGCCGCCGGCTCGCCGCTCGGCACGCTTGAAGTAAGGCAGGACGTGTCGATAGCCCCAACCGAACGCGCCTTGCGACTCCCAATGCTCGAAATCCATCGCGTTACCTCGCACATACACGAGGCCATTGATAGACGATGAGCCGCCCAACACCCTACCGCGCGGCGTGAAAATACGCCGCCCACCAAGATTCGGCTCCGGCTCGCTGCGGTACGGCCAGGTGTACTTGGGCATATTCATCGGGATCGACAGTGCGGTCGGCATCTGCACATAGATCGAGCGATCCGAGCCACCGGATTCGAGCAGCAGCACCGAATGTTTGCCGTCCTCGGTCAGACGGTCGGCCAGCACGCAGCCCGCGGAGCCCGCGCCGACAATCACATAGTCGAAAGTCTCGTCCGTCAAAGGTCAATCCGTCATTCAATACGGCGCATCCACGTCGCCCATCGCAACGTAGACACTCTTCAGTTGTGTGTAATGCTCGATCGCCGCGCGACCATTCTCCCTCCCCAGGCCCGACAGCTTCACACCCCCGAACGGCAGCTCGATTGGCGTAACGTTGTAGTGGTTGATCCAACAGGTGCCGGCCTCGAGGCGGGCGATCACCCTGTGCGCCCGGGTCAAATCGTTGGTGAACACAGCTGCGGACAAGCCAAAATCGGTCGCGTTCGCGCGGGCGATCACTTCGCTCTCGTCCTGGAAATCCAGCAAGGTCATCACCGGGCCAAAGATCTCCTCGCGCACGATGGCCATCTCATCGTGACACTCATCGAACACGGTCGGCGCGACGAAGAAACCATTCGCCAGGTCGGAGGTGCTGACCCGATTTCCGCCGATCAACACCATGGCGCCCTCGGCGCGCCCGCGGGCGATGTAGCCGAGCACTTTATCGAGGTGCGCCTGAGAAATGAGCGTACCGACCTGGGTCTTGGGATCGAGCGGATCACCTATGCGCATGGCGCTCACGCGAGCGAGCAACCTCTCCACGAACCGCGCCTTGATGCGGCGGTGCACGAACACCCGCGTACCGTTCGAGCACACCTCCCCCCCAGAGTAGAAGTTCCCGAGCAATGCGCCGGAAACAGCATTCTCGATATGAGCGTCATCGAACACGATCAGAGGCGACTTGCCGCCGAGCTCGAGCGTCACGTGTTTGAGAGACTGCGCGGCGGCAGCCATGACAGCTTTACCGGTAGGGACCGACCCGGTGAGAGACACCTTGTCGACTCCAGGATGTTGGGTCAGCAAGCGCCCGGTATCGGCAAGCCCTTGCACCACCTGGAACACACCGTCCGGCAAGCCAGCCTCATCCAGTACCTCGCGCAGACGGATGGCTGTCAAGGGTGTCAGGTCCGCGGGCTTGAAGATCATCGCATTGCCACAAGCCAGTGCGGGTGCGGTCTTCCAACAGGCAATCTGCAGCGGATAGTTCCAGGCGCCGATGCCAGCGACAACGCCTAACGGCTCACGCCGGGTATAACCGAATGCTTGCGAGCCCAGATCAAGGTGCTCGCCTGCGATCGTCGGCGCGACCCCGGCGAAATATTCGAGGCAATCGGCGCCGGAGATGACATCGACGACACTGGTTTCCTGAATCGGTTTACCCGTGTTGCGGGTCTCCAGTTCAGCCAACTCCTTGTTACGAGCGCGCAACAAGTCCGCCGCCCGGCGCAGAATCCTGCCGCGCTCCGTCCCGCTCATGGCGGCCCACTTTTTTTGCGCCGCTTTGGCCCGGGCGACCGCGGCATCGATGGCCGCGTGTCCGGCAATCTCCAGATGCGCCAACACCTCGCCGGTTGCCGGGTTGATTGTAGTGAAGGTGTCCGATTTGCGTTGCGGTGGGATGTGTGACGGCTTTGGCTGGGACGATTCCGGGGCGCCGCTGTCCGTGAGCGCCTGCACGGGCTCCTGCCGCGCGCTCTCTTTGAGCCTGCCGCTGACGAATGCGGTGAGCAGCGCACGGGCGCTCTCACTGTCCGCCTCCTGCCAATCCGACAGCGCGGCCCGCAGCCAAACACCATCGATCATGGCGGCGATCATGGCCGCCAAGCTTTGCGCCTCGGTCGCGGCGACCAACTTCTTCAACGCATGTACGAGATTGGACAGCATGCGGCGCTGATACGCCGTTTGCACACGTTTCAAACCCTGTATATGCAACACCTGCCCCCAGAACGCGAGCCAGGCAGTTCCGGTGCGCTTGTCGAACTCCTCGGACGCGAGGTTGGCATCAATGACTGCCTGGATACGGCCGCGAGGCGTGCGTGCCGCCACGGAGCGCACTTGCATGCGTTCGTGGATGCGCCGCGAGAGCGTCCGAAAGGTCGCCTCCAGCAAGCCGTCCTTGTCGCCGAAGTAATGAGCCACCAACCCGGGCGAAACTCCCGCGCGGCTGGCGATCTGTGACAGAGTGCTGCCAACGAAGCCCACTTCAGCGAGGCTGTCAATCGTGACCTCGATGAGTTGGCGCGTGCGCGCCTCTTCCACCTCATCGCGCGGGCCTGCGCCCGCAGCCCGCGTCAGGCTTCCGCGAGGAATTGATTGTCTATTCAACGTGGTGCTCCGCAGGGCGCCGGACGAAGCCTTCCCGAGGCTGGCATGGTGCAGCGCCAGTCAGCCGATACTTCTTGTCGTATCAGACATTTGCCCCGCCCCACAGGCGCTTGACAGACGCTCCGTTAAACGGCTATTCAAGACACGGGAGATGATGAGGTCGCGGCGCGGGTGGGTCAAGTCCGGCATCAACTACGGCGACTGGAGCGCGTATGGCGCCTGAGGGGTCGATCCTAGAAGAACGCAGAATCGGGCGTCCTCCCGGCGGACACCCGATTCGCCTCTGCGGACTGCTCGCATTGCTGGGCTGCGCATGGCTGGCGAGCCCAGTTGGGGCGGCACCAGCCAACGGGTTGGACGGCCCCGCCTGCCAAACGGTGCGGTTGTCCGATGTCGGCTGGACCGACGTCACCGCGACTACGGCCCTCTTGAGCGTCGTACTGCACGATCTGGGCTATCAGGCGCAGGCTACCGTGCTCTCGGTACCCGTGACGTTCGCCTCCATGAAGAACAAGGACATCGACGTCTTTCTCGGCAACTGGATGCCGACCCAGGAAGGCGACATCAAAGCCTACCTGGCAGACCACTCGGTCGATGTGATCGGCGCCAACTTGAGCGGCGCCAAGTACACCCTGGCCGTTCCTGCATACACCTATGCCCTGGGCCTACATGACTTCGCGGACATCCAACGCTTTGGTCCGCAGCTGAAAGACTCGATTTACGGCTTGGAACCGGGCAATGACGGTGACCGGCTGGTGCTCGGCATGCTGAAGCAGAATCAGTTCGGTCTGGGGAAGTTCAAGCTCATCGAGTCGAGCGAGCAAGGCATGTTGGCGGAAGTGGAGCGCGCGGGGCGTACTCAGTCGCCGCTCGTATTCCTCGCGTGGGACCCTCACCCCATGAACATGCGCTTTGCTATCCGCTACCTCAGCGGAGGCGATACGGTGTTCGGACCTAACTTCGGCGGCGCCACCATCTACACGAACACGCGAGCCGGCTATTCCAACGACTGCCCGAACGTCGGCCGGTTGCTGCGCAACCTCAAATTCACCCTGCGTGGCGAAAGTCAGCTCATGGGGGCGATTCTCGATCAGCATCAGACGCCTGAAGTTGCAGCCACCGCCTGGTTACGGGCCAACCCTCGTGTAGTCGCGAGCTGGCTGGCCGGGGTTTACACCTACGATGGCCGCCCTGCCCTGGATGCCATCCGCATCGTTAAGAGCAACAGCGGCTGGAGCTTCGAGCACTGGATCGGCGATCACAAAATCCCGGTCGGTGACTCGGTGGCGCAGCTCATCGAGTATGTCAAGGCACACGGCCGGGTGTTGTTCGACGGGGTTTCCGCTCTGGTGCGGGGCAGCGTGAACGGGCTGACGTTTCTGTTGGTCGCCATTCCGTCCTGGCTGCTGATTCTGGCGATCGCAGGACTCACCTGGATCCTGCGCCGTTCGCTCGCCCTGGTGGCGTTCGTGGTCCTGGCGCTGCTGTTTATCATGAACCAGGGTTACTGGATCCCGACCATGGAAACCTTGTCGCTGGTGATCGCCGCGGCGTTGGTTTCCACGCTGCTCGGCGTACCCTTGGGCATCGCGGCGGCTCACCGCCCCAGGGTCTACTCGGTGCTGCGGCCGGTGCTCGATCTCATGCAAACCCTGCCCACCTTCGTATACCTGATTCCAACTCTGGTGCTGTTCGGCCTGGGTGTGGTCCCGGGACTGATTTCCACCGTTATTTTCGCGCTGCCGGCCCCGATCCGGCTCACCCAACTGGGGATCAGCTCCGTCCCGAAACATCTGCTCGAGGCGGGCGAAGCCTTCGGTGCCACGCGCCTGCAGATGCTGTGGAAAGTCGAGCTTCCGAGCGCGGCCCCCACCATCGTCGCGGGCATCACTCAATGCATCATGTTGAGTCTGTCGATGGTGGTCATCGCGGCGCTCGTCGGCGCAGGCGGTCTGGGGGTACCGGTGGTCCGCGCGCTGAACACGGTACAGGTGGGCATGGGTTTCGAGGCGGGCTTCGTCATTGTTCTGCTTGCGATCATGCTCGACAGAATCAGCCGCCCAGCCGATAAAGAGGGGGGCACATGAGCACCGCGCTTGAATTCCGCAATGTCGATATCGTCTTCGGCGCCAAGGGTCGCCGCCCGAACGGGTCCATCCACCAGGCACTCGTGGCGCTGGACGCGGGGGGCACTCGAACCGAAATCAACGAAAAGACCGGTGTCGTCATCGGTGTCGCGAACGCTTCATTGGCAGTTGAGCGCGGACAGATCTCGGTCCTGATGGGCCTCTCGGGGTCTGGCAAATCCACTCTGCTGCGCGCGGCGAACGGGCTCAATCCCATCACTCGCGGGCAAGTGCTGGTAAGTGATGGAACGAACGTCGTCGACATTGCCAAGTGCGATGCCGCGACACTGCGTCGGGTGCGGCGGCTGCGGATCGCGATGGTGTTTCAACAGTTCGGCCTGCTTCCCTGGAGAACTGTTCGGGACAATATAGGCTTCGGACTCGAGCTGCGCGGCGACCCGGCCGACAAGCGTCGCAAGATCATTGACGAGCAGCTCGAGCTCGTGGGGCTCACGCAGTGGGGTAACCGGTATTGCAGTGAGCTCTCCGGCGGGATGCAACAGCGTGTCGGGCTAGCGCGCGCCTTTGCGACGGACGCCGACATTCTGTTGATGGACGAGCCCTTCTCCGCACTCGATCCGCTCATCCGCCGCAAGCTACAGGACGAGTTGCTGGCGCTGCAGGAGCGGGTCAAGAAGACCATCTTGTTCGTGAGCCACGATCTCGATGAGGCGTTGAAGCTCGGGGATCGGATTTCAATTCTCGAGGGCGGGCGGATCGTGCAAACGGGTTCGGCGCATGACATTGTGCATCGGCCGGCCAACGACTATGTGGCGGAGTTTGTACGGCACATCAACCCGCGCACAGCGATAAAAGGGGCGCCGGATCCGCACTGACTGCCGCGCCGGCCGGTCCGACGATTTTACCCGAGGGCTCCGCCCTTCGAGTGCTGGCTGCCCGCGGGCGCCGGGGTTGCGGGCCTCTCCCCTTCAAGCGCGCCGAGAAGCCGTTCCACCTGTTGAACTCGCCCCTCAGCTCCTTTGGCCGCGCGGATTTTTCCAGCGCGGCGCAAGGTGCGCGCCTCCTCCACCAAGTCCTCGCGATATCGCGATGCTCGGAGGTACATGCCAGATTCTTCCCACGCCTCGCCGCCCGGCGGGGTTACGTCGCCAGCTGTAGCACGGAGTGTTCGCTTGCTCTTTGCAGCCATAGGGGGTCACTCACTCCACCGCTTGCCGAGCTTGTCGAGACCAGCGCGCTGCAGGTCCTGCGGCACCATGGTCGGCAGGAACTCCACCGATGCATTGAACAGCAGGAACCACGGCTCGGCGAGTCGAGGCATTTCGGACGGATCTGACACATCCACGACCAGGAACCCACCCCGCTTACCGTCCTTGGAGCAGAAGTAGGCCGCCTCGGGCTTCGTTTCCTCGAGAATCCGCTGCATTTTCTCTCCGGCAGTTCCATCACGCACGGCTTGATTGAACATTTCGACGGGTAGCGAGATATGTAGCAGAAATCGCATGGCACTCTCCTGTGGTGAATGAGGAGCAGTCGCTCGCCGTATGTGACTCCTTTCGCGACTGGACTGCAATCAGCAGTGCCAATCGCGGCTGCACACCGCTAACTCCAAATCCACCAAGCGCTGCGCCCATGTCGCACTTGTTCTCGATGTCGCACTTATTCAAGTGACTCGGCGGGCGTATGCTCGTCGGATCTGAAGCGTCGCCGGCATGATGGCGACGCTTTCGAAGCGATCCAGGGCCTCCCGCAATGCAACCCTTTTCGGCGTTATCGCTCTTGCGACGCGGCCTCCTGGGCCAGCGCGGCTGGAAGCCACAGTGGCGCGCAGCGGAGCCCAAATCAGGCTATGACGCGGTCATTGTCGGAGGCGGTGGCCATGGACTCGGCGCGGCATACTACCTCGCGAAGGAGCACGGCATCAGGAACGTCGCCGTACTGGAAAAAGGCTGGATCGGCGGCGGCAATACCGGTCGCAACACCACCATCATCCGCTCCAACTACCTGTTTGCCGAGAGCGCCGCCCTGTATGACCACGCATTGAAGTTGTGGGAAACGCTCTCCCAAGAGCTCAACTACAACGTCATGTTTTCGCAGCGTGGTGTCATGATGCTCGCGCATACGGTCCATGATGTCCACACATCGAAACGCCACGTACACGCGAACCGAGCCGCCGGCGTGGATAACGAATGGCTGACAGCGGCGGAGGCGAAGGCATTCTGCCCAGTCCTGAATATTGACGACATCCGCTATCCGGTGATGGGCGCCGCCTTACAGAGGCGCGGTGGCACCGCACGACACGATGCAGTCGCCTGGGGTTTTGCACGAGCGGCCGACGCTCTCGGCGTCGATATCATTGAGAACTGCGAGGTTACAGGAGTCCGCCGCGACCCGAATGGAGCCCTGGAGGCTGTCGAAACGACTCGCGGACTGATCCGCACGCCGAAGATCGGTGTATCGGCGGCAGGCAACACCAGCGTGGTCATGAAAATGGTCGGCCTACGGCTGCCGCTGGAAAGTTTCCCCTTGCAGGCCCTCGTCTCTGAGCCGGTCAAACCCATTTTCCCCTGTGTGGTGATGTCGAACACCATCCACGCCTACATCAGCCAATCCGACAAAGGCGAGCTGGTCATCGGGGCGGGCACCGATGCTTACACCTCTTACACCCAGCGCGGCGGGCTTCATATCGACAATCACGCGCTCGAGGCGATCTGCGAGTTGTTTCCCATGTTTCGGCGACTGCGCATGTTGCGCAACTGGGGCGGCATTGTGGATGTCACCCCGGACCGCTCGCCCATTATTGCGAAGACGCCCGTTCCGGGTTTGTACGTGAATTGCGGCTGGGGCACCGGCGGATTCAAGGCTACACCAGGCTCGGCGCATGTGTTTGCTCACACCATCGCGCGCGATGAGCCGCACCCGATCAACGCGCCTTTCACGATCGAGCGCTTCCGCGACGGCCACCTCATCGACGAAGCCGCTGCTGCCGCGGTCGCCCACTGAGCCTCACGACATGCTGCTCATCGATTGCCCTTACTGCGGTGCGCGCCCCGAGCTGGAATTCAGCCACGGCGGCCAGGCGCACATCGCGCGCGCGCACAATCCCGCCGATCTGTCTGCGCAAGAATGGACGGACTTTCTTTACATGCGGGACAACATCAAGGGAGTGCACGCTGAGCGGTGGCGCCATGTGCATGGGTGCGGGCGGTATTTCAACGCGTTGCGGGATACCACGACGGACCACTTTCTGGCGACGTACAAGGTGGGCGAGCGGGTGGCGGAGCGCAATGGTCCCGGGATTCCGAGCGCAGGCGGGGGTGCGGGCGCCGCAAACACTGTGGGCGCTGCCGCGATTGGTACGTCCACGGGCGCAGCACTTGGCCACGGTACCGGCGATCTCGCCGGCGGCGACCAAGCTTCAACATTTGCGGACACGGCTGGCCGCTCGACTCACGTGAAACCGTCGGGCGCCGCTGACAACAGCGGCGCGAAGGAGGCTGTTGGGGCGGCGGGCGCTGACAGGTCAAAGGGACGCTCGTGAAGCACGACTCGGATGACTCGGCGGTCGGTCCGGCTGAAGCGGGCGGTCGTGTCGATCGGTCTCGCCCGATCCAATTTACGTTTGACGGACGGTCCCTGACGGGCTTCGCGGGCGACACGTTAGCCTCCGCACTTTTGCGCAACGGCATCCATCTCGTGGGGCGCTCATTCAAGTATCACCGTCCTCGCGGCATCCTGGCGGCGGGCTCCGAGGAGCCTAACGCGTTGGTGGCCGTCCGCCGCGATGACGCGCGTTACACACCCAATGTGCGCGCAACGCAGGTCGAGATCTATGACGGTCTTGAGGCTCGCAGTCAGAATCGCTGGCCGAGCCTCTCCTTGGACTTCGGCGCCCTTAACGACCTGATAGCGCCGTTCATTCCCGCGGGTTTCTACTACAAGACCTTCATGTGGCCGCGCGGCGCCTGGAAATCGCTCTATGAGCCGCGGATCCGAGCCGCTGCTGGCCTGGGTGAGTCCCCCACCCTGGCTGACCCCGACCGTTACACGAATCGCTTCGCTCACTGTGACGTCCTCGTGGTTGGCGCCGGCCCGGCAGGGCTCTGTGCTGCGTTGGCGGCAGCGTCCTCTGGCGCTCGCGTTATCATTTGTGACGAGCAACCGGATCTCGGCGGATCGCTGCTCTCGGAGCCCACCAGCGACACTTCCGCGCTCATGATCCAACACGTGCCGGCCTCCAAGTGGCTGGCGCGTGCGATCGACACATTGACCCGGAACTCTCGCGTAACCGTTCTACCCCGCACAACAGCGTTTGGTTACTTCCCCCACAACATGGTGGGGCTCAATCAACGCCTCACCGACCATCAGGCGCAACCCCACTCCGACTCTCCACGCGAGCGCCAGTGGCAGGTGCGTGCAAAGGAGGTTGTGCTCGCGACCGGCGCGATCGAGCGCCCTCTCGTATTCCCGGGCAACGACCGGCCCGGCATCATGCTGGCCGGCGCGGCCCGGACTTACGTAAACCGCTACGGCGCTATCCCCGGCTCGCGGGCCGTAGTTGTCACCGGCTGCGATGAGGCCTATCGCGCCGCGTTGGACCTGCATGCCGCGGGCGTGTACATCGCCGTGATCGCGGATATACGCAATCACACCGATGGCCCCTTAGTTAGCGCTGCTCGCCGCGCGGGTTTGCCTGTGCAAATGCAAACAACCGTCGTCGGCACCACCGGACGACTGCGCGTTGGAACTGTGGAGCTCGCGCGTCTCGATAACCACGGTAGGGTCACCGAGGGCACGCAGACCATGCCCTGCGACCTGGTACTCATGTCGGGCGGATTCACACCAACCGTACATCTGTTTTCGCAATCTCGTGGCAAGTTGGTTTGGGATGCCAAAACGCTTTCGTTCGTTCCGGGCGCTGCCGCGGAGCGCCTGCGATCCGCCGGTGCCTGCCGCGGCATCTTCTCTCTCGCAGGCGTGCTCGCAGATGGCACCTTCGCCGGCACCACCGCCGCGGCCGACGCGGCCATCGCAACGATTTCGTTACCCGCCTGCGCCTTTGCAGCAATCGCTGGCGCGGATATCGCAGGCGCATCGTCACCTGATGCCCGAACCTCCACAACTAGCTGCGGCATCCCCATGTTCGGCACACACGCGTCCAGCAACACTGCCGTTGCCGACGCGTCGGAGCACGTGGAGCATACTTCCGCCCGAGCGGGTGTCGCTGGCGATGCTGCGCCTCCGGACCCGCCGATCGGGTCGTTCGTCGGCGCCCTCCCCCAACCTGGCGGCGCCACCGGCTCGATGGCGTTCGTCGACTGGCAAAACGACGTCACGACAAAGGACCTTGCGCTCGCCACTCGCGAGGGATTCCGGTCGGTCGAGCACATCAAACGCTACACCACCACCGGTATGGCGACTGACCAAGGCAAAACCTCCAACTTGAACGCCCTGGGCTTCGTCTCCGGCGAGCTCGGCAAAACCATCCCGGAGGTGGGACTCACCACCTTCCGCATGCCCTACACGCCAATCACCTTTGCCAGCTTCGCGGGTATCTCCCGCGGCCCGCTGTTCGACCCCGTCCGGCGCACGCCGACTCACGACTGGGCCGTTCGCAATGGAGCGGTGTTCGAGGATGTAGGTCTCTGGAAGCGTGCTCGATACTTCCCGCGCCGCGGCGAGGACATGCACGCCGCCGTGGGGCGCGAATGCCTCGCGACACGCCAAAGCTGTGGAGTCTTCGATGGCTCAACACTGGGCAAGATCGAAGTCGTCGGCAAAGATGCCGTCACATTTATGAATCGCATGTACGTCAACGGCTGGACCACCCTTGCCGTCGGCCGCTCCCGCTATGGAGTGCTTCTTCGCGACGACGGTTTCGTTTACGACGACGGTGTCGTCGCACGCACGGCGGAAGATCGGTTCCATGTAACAACGACCACGGGCGGCGCCGCACGCGTACTGGGATTGATGGAGGATTACCTCCAGACGGAATGGTCCGACCTCAATGTCTGGCTCACATCGACCACCGAGCAGTGGGCGGTGATCGCGGTGCAAGGGCCCAACTCGCGGCGTGTTCTTGAAGGGCTGGTGGAAGGCGTGGACATCTCGGCGGCGGCAATGCCCCACATGAGCGTCGCGCGCGGCCGCATCTGCCAAGTGCCAATGCTGTTGTTCCGCGTAAGCTTCACCGGCGAGCTCGGTTTCGAGGTTAACGTGCCGGCCGATTTCGGCCTCGCCGTATGGGAAGCCATCTACGCCGCCGGCAAAAACTACGACATCACACCCTACGGGACGCAAGCCATGCACGTGCTTCGCGCCGAGAAGGGTTACATCATCGTAGGCCAGGAAACAGACGGCACCGTGACGCCGGACGATGTCGGACTCAGCTGGGCTATCGGCAAGACCAAACCTGACTTTGTCGGCAAGCGCTCCCTGCAGCGACCGGCCATGAGCGCCACCGACCGCAAACAACTCGTCGGGCTGTTGACCTCCGACCCCCACACGGTGCTCGAGGAAGGCTCGCAGATCCTGCTGGAGCCAGGGCAGCGCGCCCCTGTTCGCCCGATTGGCCATGTCACGTCGTCCTATCACAGCGCCGTTCTCGGCCGCTCGATCGCGCTGGCGCTGCTAAGCGCAGGACGCGCCCGTATGGGAGAAACGCTGTACGTACCGACGCTCGACGGCGATGACGCGCAGGCAAAAGTCACACCCCCCGTGTTCTACGACCCGGCAGGAGCGCGCTTGAATGGCTAGCGTCTCAGATGCCTCGTCGTCCGACGGCAATCGCACCGGCGGCCGCCAGACCGATGCCGGCCGGACCGCTGCCAGCCATACTGCCACCGACCCAATCGCGATTGGACGCGGACAAGCCGCCCGGACGAGCCCGCAAATTACCGCAACCCCATACGTACAAATGGCGTCGCCGGCCACGCGCTACATCCTGCGCGGCGATCCGCAGGTCATGTCAGCCGCCGGCAACGCGCTCGGCCTGACAATTTCACAGACGGCGTGCCGCGCGGCCACCAACAGCGCAGCTGCGGCGACGCCCGCAGAATCGGCACTCACGCGGCCGGGCCACGCGCTGTCCGCCCTCTGGCTCGGCCCCGACGAGCAATTGCTGCTCGGCCCTGATGGCGCCGACATCGCCGCAGCCGTCCACGCGGCGTTGCGCGACCTCCCGCACTCACTGGTCGAAGTCAGTCACCGCCAGATCGCGCTTCAAGTCAGCGGCCCGCACGCTACCGACCTATTGAACGCCGGCTGCCCGCTGGACCTTGACCTGCGCGCATTCCCCGTCGGCATGTGTACGCGCACAGTGTTGGCGAAGGCTGAAATAGTTCTTTGGCGCACGGCCGAGAACGTGTTCCATATTGAGGTTTGGCGGTCGTTCGCGCCCTACGTGTCGGGCTTTCTCGCCGAGGTCGCGCGCGAGCTCGTCTCCTGAGGAGTTCTCCCAATGAAATCGCATGTTCGAGTCCTGGTCATCGGCGGTGGTGTTGTCGGCGTCAGCACGCTCTACCATCTGACGAAGAAAGGCTGGACCGATGTAGCGCTGATCGAGCGCACCGAGCTCACAGCAGGCTCCACCTGGCACGCCGCCGGACTGCTGCCGTTGTTCAACATGAGCTACACCGTAGGGCAACTACACAAGTACTCCGTGGATCTCTACAAGCGACTGCCGCAGGAAACTGGCCAGGATGTGAGCTTTCACGTCACGGGAAACTTGCGCCTGGCTACCTGCCGCGAACGCATGGACGAATACCTGAAATACTGCGGCACAGCCAACACCATCGGTGTGCCGTTTGAGGTGATCACACCGGCGCAGGTCAAGGAGCTATGGCCGCTCGTTAAGCTCGGTGGCGACGCGGACACCCCTGCGATCATCGGCGCCCTCTATCACCCGGACGACGGGCACATAGCACCGGCCGATCTGACCATGGCATTGCGCAAAGGGGCCCGCGGTGCCGGAGCGGAAATCTATGAGCACACGGAGGCCACGAGCGTGGAACGGACGCCTTCCGGCGAGTGGCGAGTGCATACCAACAAAGGCGACATTGTCGCCCAACATATCGTCTGTGCGACTGGCAACTACGCGCGCCAGACCGGCCGACTGTTCGGCCTCAATGTCCCCGCCATTCCGGTCGAGCATCAGTACATCGTGTACGACGAGTCCCCCGAGCTGAAAGCTTATCGAGCGGGCGGCGGTCGCGAGCTTGCCGTTCTGCGCGAGTCCGACAAATCCTACTACTTGCGCGAGGAGCGACATGGGTTGGATTCTCGGGCCTTACGAGAAAGGTGCGCCGGCCCGCTTCGCCGACGGCGTGCCCGATTGGTTCGGGCAGAACCTGTTTCCCGGCGACCTGGAGCGCCTGCTGCCGCATGTGGAAGCCGCGCAGCGGCGGGTACCTGCGCTGGAGAACTGCGGCATCAAGGACATCGTCAACGGTCCGATCTCCTACACTCCCGACGGCAGCCCGCTGGTCGGTCCGGCATGGGGCGTCCGCAACCTGTGGCTCAACGAGGGGCATAGCTTCGGGATCACCGCCGCCGGCGGCTCGGGTTGGCAGCTGGCGCAGTGGCTGGTTGAAGGCGAGCCCGGCATCGACATGCTGGCGGTGGACCCGCGCCGTTTCGGCCCCTACACAAGCAAACGCTACATCGTCCAAAAAAACGAGGAAACGTACCGCAACGTATTCGTCATCCACTTTCCGGACGAGGAGCGCCCCGACGCCCGCCCCGCGAAGACAAGTCCGGTGTACGACAGGATCGACCGGCTCGGCGCGGTCTGGGGGCAGCGCTATGGCTGGGAGCGCGCCAACTGGTTTGCCCCGCCGGGAGTGGAGCGCAAGGATCAATGGAGCTTCCGTCGCACCAACTATTTCGAGCATGTCGGCAACGAGTGCCGGCTCATGCGCGAACGCGTCGGTATCATCGACTTAAGCCCGTTCACCAAGCATGAGGTCAGCGGCCCGGGCGCGGAAGCGTGGCTCGATAACCTGGTGGCCAACAAGGTACCAACTCGCATCGGTCGCATGGCGCTGTGCCACGCTTTGACCGCGCCACGGCGGAATCCGCTCCGAATTCACCATCACCAAGATCGCCGACGAGCAGTTTTACGTCGTCAGTGCCGGAGCTGCCGAGCGTTACGACGGCGACTATCTGCACAAAGCTCTGCCGCGCGACGGCTCGGTCTGCCTACGCAACATCACGACTTCGCGCGGCTGCTTCGTCCTGGGCGGCCCGAAATCGCGCGAAGTGCTCGCGAAGTTGACCGACACCCCCCTCGACAACGAGTCGTTTCCGTGGCTGACAAGTCAGACAATCGAGGTCGGACTGGCTGTTGATGTGTACGCGCTACGTGTGAATTTCGTCGGGGCTCTGGGTTGGGAGCTGCATTTTCCCATTGAGTACGCGCACCACCTGTTCGATGCCCTATTCGCCGCGGGGAAGGAGTATGGCATCGGCATGGTCGGCATGCGCGCCATGGAGTCGCTGCGCATGGAAAAGTCATACCGCATGTGGGGCAGCGACATGACTCCCGACTACACGCCATTCGAGGCGAGCCTCGATCGTTTCGTACGGCTGAAGAAGGGACCGTTCATCGGCAAAGAGGCCCTCGAAAAGCAGCTCGCGAACGGCGTGCCCAATCGCTTCATCACCTTGGAAGTGCACGCAGTCACAGACGCGGACCCGTTAGGTAATGAGCCACTCTTCGACAGTGGCGGCCGTATCGTGGGCCGGGCAACGTCCGGCTATTACGGACACTGCCTGCACAAGAGCCTGGCGATTGGTTACGTTAAAGCCGACCTGGCTGCCGTAGGGACGCAGCTCGAGATCGAGATCCTGGGCGAGCGCAAGAAGGCCACGGTATTGCGGGAATCGCCGTATGACCCAGAGAATTTGGACTTACGAGCGTAGCTCGGTAATATCGGGCAGGTGGAATTGCCCAAGAGCAAGTTCGCGTTCCTGACCCTGCCGCGTTATTCCATGATCGCTCTGTCGAGCGCCGTGGAAGCCTTGCGAATGGCCAACATGGTCACGGAACAGACCGTCTACGACTGGTCGATCGTCAGTATCGACGGTAATTCGGTATCCGCGAGCAACGGCATGCAGCTCGCCCCGACCTTATGCATCGAACAAATCGGATTTGTCGATATTCTCTTTGTGTGCGGCGGCATGGATGTGCGCGCCGCGGTATCGCCCAAAGTCTTGTCTTCGCTGCGCCGCTTTGCGGAGCGTCGCATCCCATTGGGCGCGCTGTGCACTGGTGGCTATGCGCTCGCCAAGGCGGGCCTGCTCGATAAGTATCGCGCGACTATTCACTGGGAGAATCTGTCGGCGCTGCGTGAGGAATTCCCCCGGATCCTGTTGAGCAACCAGGTCTTCACCATCGACCGCGACCGCTTCACCTGCTCCGGTGGAATCGCCCCTCTGGACCTGATGTTGCATCTGGTCAAAGCAAGGCTGGGGGCACGGATCGCGCAGCTGATTTCCGAGCAATTCATTGTCGATCGGATCCGCAACGACCGCGACCGGCAGTACGTTCCGCTACGCGCGCAAGTGGGCGCCGGCCATGAAACGTTGATCCACGCAGCGCAACTGATGGAGCAAAACATCGAGCGGCCCCTATCACTCGATGAGATCGCCGCCGCCACCGACCTGTCGCGCCGCCAGATCGAGCGACTCTTCAAGCGCCACCTCAACTGCGTACCGAAGCGCTACTACCTGCAGTTGCGCCTGCGCCGCGCCCGCGAGCTGCTGTTGCACACCTCGATGCCCATCATCGACATCACCACCGCATGCGGCTTCCGCTCGACGACGCATTTTTCCAAGTGCTACCACGCCCAGTTTGGCTATCCCCCGAGCGCCGAGCGCCACACCCGCCAAGCTAAAGCGCCCGCCGCCACTCCGGCCGTGCCATAACCCCCTACCCCGGCTTACATAATTGCGCCACCCGTGTCGCGCGCGGACAGGTGGTGGTCGCGAAGCGGCGACCGTAACCGCCAAGCCTCGCTTAACATCGGAAAACGGCGCAGCGGGCAAAAACCACGCTTTTTGCCCGCGTGAGCAACGCGATATCTGCGAATGGGCTGGCCCATTTCGGGCCGCGGACCACTTTCGCCAATCAACCAGGAGCGCGCATGGCAGAAGAACAGGCCGAGTTCAACCTCCGCGACCTGAACGACCAGGAGCTCACCGAACAGATCCACGATGACCTGTACAACGGCTTGAAGAGCGAAGTCGAAGAGGCCACTCACATTTTCCTCGAGCGCGGCTGGAATGCCGAAAGGGTCCTGAACGAGGCGCTCGTCGAAGGCATGCGCATCGTCGGCATCGACTTCCGCGATGGCATCCTGTTCGTGCCCGAAGTGTTGCTCGCCGCCAACTCCATGAAAGGCGGTATGGAGATCCTGCGCCCGCTGCTGGCTGAGACGGGAGTCGAGCCGATCGGTAAGGTCGTCATCGGCACAGTCAAAGGCGACATTCACGACATAGGCAAAAACCTGGTCTCAATGATGCTCGAGGGTGCCGGTTTCGAGGTCATCGACCTGGGGATCAACAATCCAGTCGAGAAATACCTGGCCGCTCTTGAGAAGCACAAGCCGGACATTCTTGGCATGTCGGCCCTCCTCACCACCACCATGCCTTATATGAAGGTCGTCATCGACAAAATGCGCGAGACAGGCATCCGCAACGACTTCATTGTGTTGGTTGGCGGCGCGCCATTGAACGAGGAATTCGGCAAGGCTGTGGGAGCGGATGCCTATTGCCGCGACGCGGCCATCGCGGTGGAGACGGCGAAGAGCCTGTTAGCCGCGCGCCGCGCCGCGCGCGCGTCCTGAAGGCAAGCTGAGGGAATGCTCATGGAAACCCGTCGCGGCGTTCTCGTAATCGCCTGCGGAGCGCTCGCCCGTGAGATCGCTACGCTGCGCTGCATGAACAACTGGACGCTGCTCGATGTTCGCTGCCTGCCCGCGCAGCTGCACAACCGCCCGGAGCGGATAGCACCCGCGGTGCAGGATGAAATCCGCGCGCATCGTGACCGTTACCGCACCATCTTCGTGGCCTATGGCGAATGTGGGACGGCCGGACAACTCGACGCCGTGCTCGCCAAAGAAGGCGTGGAGCGCATCCCCGGCGCCCATTGCTACGAATTTCTGGCCGGCGCGCGCAACTTTGCAGCGCTGTGCGACGCAGAACCCGGCACGTTCTACCTGACTGACTTCCTCCTCCGCCATTTTGACCGCCTGGTCATTCGCGGTCTGGGGTTGGATCGTCACCCCGAGCTCACGAGTGAATACTTCCGACACTACCGCAAGTTGGTGTATCTGCAGCAGACGCGCGCGCCGGCGGCGATCGAGCGCGCACAGCAAATCGCACATCGAATGGGATTTGAGCTCGAGCATCGCTACACGGGCTACGGCGAGATTGGCGTACGCCTGGCCGCACTAGGAGCCTGTCTGACCAATGATGCGCCTACTGCGGACGACCCGCAGCGGCATCTTTCGGCGATCGTTTCCCTTACATAGGGTTGACTATGCGCGGGAAACGATCGCCGAAATCTGCTCGCTGGGGGTCGTCCTCGCTACGGCGATCATTGGTCAGACAGGCTCCTGGCTGGCTGAAGGATCAAGTGCCATGGCAAGCCTGATCATCATCTCGTGGCGTGACATTCCGGCGCAGGTGATCGTCAAGCGGGGCCGGGAGACGGCCAAGGCGCAATTGTCGTCGCGCTTTCAAGAGGCGGTTGACCGAGCCGCCATGCGCGCCGGAAAAGGGAGTTCTGACGCCTACCTCGCAGACTGGAAGCGTAGCGATCCGCGCCCCTGCAGCGACGACATCCACGCCGCAGTTGCCGCGGAGGCCGCCAGACTCGAGGCACGGTACACCGACGAGGACCTCGAGCGCCTGATCCGTTCGAAGGGACTGGACGCGAGCGCGAATGGATCCCCAGCGCCGGCAGGTACGTGATGTACTCGGTAAGGTTGTGGTCCGTGCGACACGCCCGCGGCCTCAACGCGTTCTACCGCGGCTTCGAAGCCGTTTTGGTGGCGTTGCATCCGCTATGGAAGCTGTTGGGTTACCAACGGCTCGAGCGTCCCGTCGCTGCGATCGAGCGCTCGGTCAAAGGGGTTCTGTTCGATTGCAAGATGTGCGGTCAATGCATCCTCAGCTCAACGGGGATGTCCTGCCCGATGAACTGTCCCAAAAACCTTCGCAATGGCCCCTGTGGCGGCGTACGTGCAAACGGCAACTGCGAGGTGCGCCCGGAAATGAAGTGTGTCTGGGTGCAAGCTGTCGCGGGCAGCCAGCGCATCCCGGACGGTCCGGAGGCGCTGAGCCGGGTACAGCTCGCGATCGATCGACGCCTGCAGGGCCGATCTTCCTGGCTGCGAGTGGTGCGCGAGCGCACCGGAGAGCGCGGGTGAATTTCGAGGACGAGCCGGTTCCGGGTTACCCGCTGCCCATACTCGCCGGTCATACCTCGCCGGGACGGCTCGAGCGGGTATTGCGGGCCGGACAGTTTGCCGTGACCACCGAGTTGGCTCCGCCGGACTCCGCGGATCCCGAAGAGGTGTATCAGCGGGCACGCATCTTCCATGGTTATGTGGATGCCATCAACGCCACCGACGGCAGCGGCGCCAACTGCCACATGTCGAGCCTCGCTGTTTGTGCCCTGCTCACCCGAGTCGGCTACGCGCCGGTGATGCAAGTCTCCTGTCGCGACAAAAACCGCATAGCCATTCAGGGTGACATTCTGGGTGGCGCGGCCATGGGTGTGTGCAACATCCTGTGTCTGACCGGTGACGATGTCAGCGCCGGCGACCATCCACAGGCCCTTCCTGTTTTCGATCTCGACTCGATGTCCCTGCTCACGACCGGACGCACCCTACGCGATGAGCATCGGTTCCTGAGCGGGCGTAAGATAACCTACGCGCCGCGCGTACTGTTGGGTGCCGCGGAGAATCCGTTCATACCGCCGATTGATTGGCGTGCCCGGCGACTGGCCAAGAAAGTGGACGCCGGCGCTCAATTCATCCAAACACAGTACTGTTACGACATCCCGATGTTGAAGACCTTCATGCGGCACGTGGAGAATCTTGGGCTCCTCGACAAGGTGTTCATTCTGGTCGGCGTCGGACCGTTGCGCTCCGCCAAGGCCGGCGAATGGATGCGTACGCACGTGCCCGGAATACATATCCCGGACAGCGTCATCGCACGGATGGCGGGCGCGGCCGACCCGGTCCGCGAGGGCCGCAATCTTTGCATCGATCTCATCCAGGAAATCCGCGCCATCCACGGCGTGTGCGGCGTTCACGTAATGGCCTACCGTCAGGAAGAGAGCGTCGCCGACATCATCGAGCGTTCCGGCGTCCTCGGGGGACGCATCCCCTGGTACCCGGGCCGTGACAGCGAACCGAATTCAAACAGGGCTAGTTCAAACAGGCCCAGTTAAAACAGGAAAGGCTCATGACCGACACCGTCGTCAGTTCCGCAACCCGCGAAGTCGTCATTGGCTTCGAGCGTCCCTTTGTCATGATCGGGGAGCGCATCAATCCCACCGGCCGCAAGATCCTCGCCGCGGAAATGGCCGCCGGAGACTTCAGCCGCGTCGAGGCCGACGCGCGGGCGCAGATCGCAGCCGGCGCACAGATGCTCGACGTCAACGCGGGCATTCCGCTGGCCGATGAGCCCGCTATTCTGGCCAGGGCCGTGCAGTTGGTGCAGTCGATCACCGATGTTCCTCTATCGATCGACTCCTCGATCGTCGCCGCGCTGGAGGCGGGACTGTCGGTCTACAAGGGCAAAGCGCTGGTCAACTCCGTAACCGGCGAAGAGGAGCGGCTGGAAAGTGTCCTGCCTCTGGTGAAAAAGTACGGCGCGGCTGTTGTGGCTATTTCGAATGACGAGACCGGGATCTCCGAGGATCCGGACGTTCGCTTCGAGGTCGCGAAGAAGATCGTACATCGGGCGGCCGACCACGGGATTCCCGCCAGCGACGTAGTGGTCGATCCGCTGGTCATGCCCATCGGAGCCATCAACAGGGCCGGGGTGCAGGTCATGCATCTGCTGCGCCGGCTGAAGAGCGAGCTGAAGGTCAACACCACCTGCGGCGCATCCAACGTAAGCTTCGGCTTGCCCGCCCGGGAGGCCGTCAGTGCCACCTTCCTGACCATGGCGATCTGCTCCGGAATGACGTCCGCGATTATGAACCCGCTGCACCTGGAGATCGTCAAAGCCTGTATGGCAGCAGATGTGATGATGGGGCACGATCCTGACTGTGCGCGCTGGATCCGCCGATTCCGCGAGGCGCCGGCTATGCAGGCTGGCGGCGGCGTCGCACCCGCCACCGAAGGCGCCGCGCGCGGCCGCCGCGAAGGCGGTCATCGCAGGCGCGCGACGCCACCGGGGGCCTGAGAGCGACATGGCCGACGAGGATGCACTGGTCGTATTCACGCCCTCGGGAAAGCGTGGGCGCTTTACACTTGGCACGCCCCTCCTACAGGCGGCCCGCACATTAGGTGTCGATATCGATTCCGTCTGCGGCGGACGTGCCATCTGCGGCCGATGCCAGGTGTTGATCATGGAGGGCGAATTCGCCAAACATGGTGTCAGCTCCAGTTCGGCGAACCTTTCGCCCGTAAGCGCGTCTGAGCAGAGCTATGCCGACCGGCGCGGCCTTGCAAGTGGCCACCGGCTGTCCTGTTCAGCCTGTGTGCAAGGCAACTTGGTCGTTGACGTACCTTCGAGCAGCCAAGTGCACCGCCAAGTGGTGCGCAAGCAGGCGGACGCCCGCATCATCACCCTGGATCCCGTCGTGCATCTGCATTACATCGAAGTGCAGCAGCCCGATATGCACGATCCATCAGGTGATCTGCAACGCTTGATGAAAGCGCTGCGGACCGAATGGCAGCTCAATGATTTGACTTGCGATATCGAGGTGTTACGCGCTCTTCAGGTTGTATTGCGCAAGGGCGAGTGGAAAGTGACGGTAGCCGTGCATGCGGGCGTCGCGCATCATCGCGTCTGGCCCGGTTTTTACGAGCGCGCACTCGGGCTGGCGGTGGATATAGGCTCGACCACCATCGCCGCGCACCTTTGCGATTTCGAGTCCGGCGAAGCTCATCGCCTCCAGCGGCGCCATGAACCCGCAGATCCGCTTCGGCGAAGATCTGATGAGCCGCGTGTCATACTCCATGATGCACCCCGGTGGCGCGCAGCAAATGACCGACGCGGTCCGGGACGCAATCAACACTCTGGCCGCTGACGTAGCGCGCCAAGTCGCAGGCATCACCACAAGATATTCTCGAGATGACGCTCGTCGGCAACCCGATCATGCATCACTTGCTATTGGGGATCGACCCGGTGGAGCTCGGCGGCGCACCCTTTGCGCTGAGCACCGATGATGCGGTCGAGATCGACCGCCACCGAAATTGGGCTCAATCTGCATCCCAACGCACGCGTTTATGTACTGCCCTGTATTGCCGGACACGTAGGCGCTGACGCCGCCGGTATGGTCCTGGCGGAACGACCCGACCTGGGCGCCGAGCTCACCTTACTCGTCGATGTCGGAACCAATGCGGAAATCGTATTGGGCAACAACCACCGCATGCTGGCGTGCTCGAGCCCGACTGGTCCGGCCTTCGAAGGCGCCCAGATCAGCTGCGGCCAACGAGCCGCACCCGGCGCGATCGAGCGCGTGCGCATCGATCCGGATACGCTGGAAACCCGCTTCAAGGTGATTGGCTCGGACCTCTGGTCGGACGAGACTGGTTTTGCAGAAAGCGATATCCCGCAGTGGCGTCACAGGAGTCTGCGGGTCGGGCATCATCGAAGTGATCGCCGAGATGTACCTGGCCGGCATCATCAACCAGGACGGCGTAGTCGATGGGCAACTCATCGCACGCAGCGACCGCATCGTGCCTACCGGGCGCACCTTCGGTTATGTCGTACATCGTGGGACGGTGACATTAATGGTCACTCAGAACGACGTAAGGGCGATCCAGCTGGCGAAGGCGGCCTTGTACGCTGGTATCAAGTTACTCTATGGACCATCTTGGTGTCGACCATGTCGACCGCATACGACTCGCGGGGGCATTCGGCAGTCATATCGATGTGAAGTACGCAATGTTGCTCGGGATGATTCCCGACTGTGACCTGGCGCAGGTCGCTTCGGCCGGAAACGCCGCCGGCACGGGCGCGCGCATTGCCCTCCTCGACAAGGGCTCGCGGCATACGATCGAGGAACTCGTGCGCAAGGTCGAGAAGATCGAGACCGCTATTGAGCCACGGTTCCAACAGCACTTTGTCGAGGCGATGGGTATCCCGCACTCGACGGCGACTTATGTCCACCTTCGCAAGGCCGTCAAACTGCCAGCACCGAAAGCGGCCGCGCCACGGGCGAACTCTCGCGGCGGCCGCCGCCGCGCCTGACACGGCTTCCGCCGAGACGGGCGGCAATCACCCGACCTGATTTCCCGAACCGGCGATCTGCGTCACCTTGTTGTGAACGCCGGGCACGTTCGCCGTCTGGCTGATGCCGGCTGTGGATCTTGATTCCTCGATCCACTGCTTCAGGAAGTCCACAAGGTCAGGATCCGCGGCAAGGGCCTTCCGCAATCGCATGTTGAACGCACCCTGCGCCGCGGAGTCGGCTGGCGCGCTTGCTAAGTCTTCCAGCGCTTCTTTAGCGCCACCGCCGGACAGCCGTCCTTTCAGTTTGGCGAGTAGCCCACTGGCAGCAGACTTACCTATCTCCTCGGCTCCTTTCTCGACTGCCTTTTGCAATAGCGGAACGATCGCCGCCACGCTCGAAGAAGCGAGGGCAGCAAGCGTTGCGGGATCAAGCATCGTTCACTCCTTGTCGGTGAAGTAGGGAAGCAAGGGCTTGAGCAGATTCTGGTCTGGCTGCTGGTTAGCGGACCCACATAGTTCAACGTAATCGCGCACCATCGCCGACATAAGTCCCAAATGCACGTTCGGGCGACGCTCAAATTCGGGGAGCAAAGTTGCCACGGCTTCCCGAGCAAAAGGTAAGGCGCTTTCGCTGTCACTCACTTCTCTCGTTTGAAGCGCCAGCACGATAAGCGAAGTGGCCAAATTGCGCCTGAACACCTCGGGGCGCTGTGCGGCCAGCTCGCGATACAGATCGATCGCCTCCTGAGCGGCGTGTAAGGCGGCCTCGCGCTGATCCAGGTCACCGAGCCTGTGGGCAAGGACGATGAGCGAGGTGGCCAGGTTGGGCCGGAACACGTCCGGACGCTGCGCAGCCAGCTCGCGGCGAATATCGACTGCCTCCCGCGCCGCCTGCAAGGCTGGCTCGCACTGGCCCAGGTCGCTAAGCCTGTTGGCCAGGTTGTTGAGCGTGGTGGCCAGGTCGGGTCGGAACACGTCGAAGCGCTGCGGGACCAGCTCGCGATACAGATCGACCGCCTCCTGCGCCGCCTGCAAGGCGGGCTCGCGCTGGCCGAGGTCGCTGAGCCTGTTGCCCAGGTTGTTGAGAGACATGGCCAGATCGGGCCGGAACACCTCGGGGCGCTGTGGGACCAGCTCGCGATACAGGTCGACCGCCTCCTGCGCCGCCTGCAAGGCAGGCTCGCGCTGGCCCAGATCGCTAAGCCTGTTGGCCAGGTTGCTGAGCGAGGTGGCCAGGTTAGGCCGGAACACGTCGGGGCGCTGTGGGACCAGCTCGCGATACAGATCGACCGCTTCCTGTGCCGCCTGCAAGGCGGGCTCGCGCTGGCCCAGATCGCTGAGCCTGTTGGCCAGGTTGTTGAGCGACCTGGCCAGGTCGGGTCGGAATACGTCGGGGCGCTGTGCGGCTAACTCACGGCGAATATCGACCGCCTCCTGCGCCACCTGCAAGGCGGGCTCGCACTGGCCGAGGTCGCTGAGCCTGTTGGCCAGGCTGTTGAGAGACATGGCCAGATCGGGCCGGAACACCTCGGGGCGCCGTGCGGCCAGATCGCGATACAGATCGACCGCTCCCTGTGCGACCTGCAAGGCGGGCTCGCGCTGATCCAGGTCGCTGAGCATGTTGGCCAGGTTATGGATCGAGCCTGCCAAGTCGGGCCGGAACACGCCGGGGTCCTGTGCAACCAGCTCGCGATACAGATCGAACGCTTGTCGCCCAGATCGCAACGCATCCTCGGCCTTACCGGCCAACGACTGTGCGGTAGAAAGACCGCTGAGCGCGGCAGCAAGCTCGCTCGCCGATACACCCTCGCGCGCCGTACGCAGTTCTTGCAACCGCTGCGCGACCTTCAGGTTGAAGTCACGCAGCACTACGCTTTCAATCGGCAAGCTAGCATCAAGTGCAGCTATTGCGGCTTCGTCATCGCCGACAGCCGCCTTGATTACCTCCAACCACTGCAGCGGCGTAGACGCCCCTGGCGCAAAGTCTTGCGCACACCGGATGACGGTTGTGGCTACCGCATGGCCGAACTTCGCATAGCAGCGCAAGACTGCCCTGGCGCCTCCGTCACCCGGCAGCGTGCGTACAATCAGCGCCTCACCGATCAAATCCGGAAGCACGGGTGCAATCCCGGAACCCCGCGGCAGTGCCTCCTGCAGCATAGCGGCCAGTTCCGCCACATCGCCCCCACTGGGTCGGTGAATGGCGTCCTTCTCTGCGGCCGCGAAACAATCAAAGTCGTCGCGGCTCATGCCCTGTGCCAACGTCACGCAAGCCGCCAAGTGAGTCGCCAGCTCCGCGCTGAGGTGACGCGCCCGGGCCAGGTTCCCAATGCGCTCAGCCTCGCGCTCGGCCAACGAATCTGCCAGATCGGTGCGTCCAAGCGCTAGCGCTCGTGCGTGACCTACCTGGCTCATGGCCATCGCCGCCATCATTAGAAACAGCGGATCCCCTCCCCAGTCCAGCTGCATCAGCGTCGTGCGAAACGCCTCGTCTCGCAGCGGCAAGCTGATGTCGGGCCTGGCTTCCAGCATCGCTTGTAGCAACGCCAAACGATCCTCCACTTGCACCAGGGGTCGGATCCGTACAGGCTCGGCGGGATCCAGCAGTGCCCGCTTGACCGTGGCTCCGTGGCCCCCTGAGCGAAACACTACTGCCCACCACCCCGTATCCACGCTGGCGTCGCGCTCCAATAGCAGCATGCGCAGCGGATGGTCGGGCGGCTGCGCGCGATCTGCCAGCTCCCCTAACCAGCGGCCGAGCAGCTCCGCATGTTCTGATGCGTAGTCCACGACGATCAGCGTGGGATGTTGCCAGCCCCAAGCGCTGAGGTTTTGTTGCGCGAAGAAGCGACCCAGCTCGTGTCGCGTGACGAAGCCCGCACTCCAGCCCAATTCGGTGGCCTGCTCAGTCAGCTCGAGCGCCAAGCGCGTCTTGCCGCTGCCACCCCCGCCGGTTAGAACCCGCACCGACAGGGCGCGAGGCTCTCGCAAGAAGGCATGCAGGCCAGCCAATTCTGTGTCGCGCCCGAACAGGGGCGCGGAGCGGGTGTACGGAGAAAGGCGATCAAGATCCTGACGGATCTGGCGTCGGGCAAGGAAGCGTGTGAGCGTAAGGTGCGGCGCACCGGTCGCATTGACGACGTTGCCATCGCCCACGACCTGCACAATCGTGTTGCCACTCCCAGGCACGCTCGCTTGCTGCTGCATCCCGTTTCCTCCATACGATGTGAGTCGACTCCCAGTAGCCCTTCTCGTGCGCCAGCTTCACAAGCTCAGGGCTGAGACATTCGTCGATCAGGAATTTCACGTTGCTTTCTTGCGTCGGGAGACACGACGATCAGAAACGATAACAGCCCCTTTCGGCAGTTCCGCCCGAGAGCGCGGACGTCCTCGTGGCGGGTAGGCCTCTGCGAAGATCCTCGCTAACTCAACTTCTTCCGAATCGAGGCTCGGGTACGCCGAGAGGATCCGCTCAATCGGAATACCCGCGGTCGCAGAAGCGGCGACATCATAGACGGGCACTCGAGTACCACGAATCACCAATGTACCACCGAGTATTTCGCGCGAGACCTCCACCAGATTCCGCGCAGCAATCAGTCGCCTGAATCTCTCAGCCGCACCTTTCACGAAGGGCGCGAGATCAATAGTCAGGAACTCGTGCCTCACAATCCAGTCCTCCTTCAACAGTGCCGGCAACGCGAACGAAATCGACCTGCGCAGACGCGGCACGGTGACACGAATGGCAAAAAGCCGTTCCTCCGAAGTAAGTGCCCCAGCGCTCTCGAAATAGAAGGAGATCAGGGTGCACGCGGCGGCAAGCACGTGCCGCCCGTCGTCATTTGTGACAAATCCCTCAGGCAGAATTCCCTCATCAATGACCCTATTGACGTCGCGCAGCGCCACACGCGAGACGACGGCTGCCTCCGTCGTCTTTAGCATCTCGCTCGCTGCGAACATTGGTGGGTACTCCAATATATATTCCGATACACCGGAATATATACCCGAGACAGCTAAGATTCAATCGAGGCTGTCACCCTGGGTTCTTCTCTTGTACTACCCCATTGAAAGAGCTGAAATTTCAGTCGCGGACGGGCGGGCTGATTCACGTTCACAAGCCGCGAGGCCGTCAATCTGCCGGGCGCCAGAGGCTGCGGCACCAGGGACCAACGCCCGCCGCGGCCGTCGCCGCGCCTGGGGCTCAATCAGGAGCTGGAGCCGTCACCAATGAGAAAACTCACCGCGCGCTTGCACCTGCTGGCCTAGTCTGTAAGGACTATCTGTTGTTAGGAGGCCCTGCGTGCCGGAAAGCGAGACCACGGTGGTATTCAGGATTCTAAGCATCCTGGCTGCAGCGCGTACGCCCGATCACGCGCTGGCCATCAATGAGATCGTTGATGCCGCGCATCTGGGTCAGCGCCACGTTGAGCGCTACATGGCCGTGCTCGAACGAGCGGGCACCGTACGGGCCCAACCCGCGGGACACCCCACGAGTTACACCCTTACGAACTATGGCTTCGCACGACTCGGACGCTGATTAGACCGAGCTGAAAACACCTGTACCTGCCGCCTGCCCTATGCTGACTTGTGACATCCCGAAATTGGCGCCCCCCAAGTCCATCCCTCATCGCGCTCTCCGCTGGCGTAGAGGTAGACGGCGCTCCAGCGCTTCGCATCGGATAGGGCTTCCCATTGAGAATCGCTTACGCCTATCCGCACCGAATATCGGATACCGGGAGGTCCGTTGATAGCATGACCTCCACGGGCAACTCGCCAGCTGGAAGCACATACATGATGCCAACGGCTCGCAATGATGTAGCGGTCTCACCCACTAACCGACACATCCTCCAACCATCGAGTGAGGCGTCAAGATTGGGAATGAGCCGCAAGAAAAGCTCCAAGGCGCAGGCAAAAGCACCCTCCCCCGCCGGATCGTCCGGAAAACGTCTCTGAACGAGTTCAGTCCGCTCGCTGTAGCGACTGAGAATGACGCTGCGAAGAGTATCGAAAGTGGCTGCCTCCGTGGTCACACATTCGAATCGGGAAACGAGGCCTTGCGACGGTTCATATAGTCCAACAGCGCCTCGTCGACCGCGGCGTCGAGGGGCGGGGCTTCGTACTCGGCGAGCTGCCTTTTCCAAAGCTTGTTGGCCCGCTGGTTCATGTCGGCGGCGCCTTCAGCTTCCCATTGCTCGAAGCTGTTGTTGTCCGCCAAGGGGGAGCGGTAAAACGCGGTCTCGAAGTTGGCCTGTGTGTGGCTGCAGCCGAGGAAATGCTTACCCGGGCCCACCTCGCGGATGGCATCCATTGCCTGGCCGTTCTCACTCAGGTCCACGCCTGCCAGCAGCGTGTGCATCATCCCAGCCTGATCCGCATCCATCACGAACTTCTCATAGCCCATGGAAAGGCCACCCTCGAGCCACCCGGTCGTATGCAGCACGAAGTTCACACCAGCAAGGCAAGTAGGCAGCAGTGTGTTGGCCGACTCAAAGGCCGCCTGCGCGTCCGCGATCTTGGATGCGCACAAACTGCCGCCGGAGCGAAACGGTACGCCCAGCCGGCGTGCCAGGGCCGCCATGACGTACAGCACGAGCGCCGGCTCGGGTGAGCCGAAGGTCGGCGCTCCGGACTGCATCGATAAAGAGGATGCGAAACTGCCCAGAACGACCGGTGCGCCAGGGTTGACCAGCTGCGCCAGTGTCATTCCCGCGAGCGCCTCGGCGAGTGTCTGCGCCACTGTCCCGGCCACGGTGACCGGAGACATTGCGCCGGCAAGGATGAAAGGCGTGACGATCGTCGCCTGATTGGCGCGAGCGTAGGTCTTGAGAGCGCCCAACATGGTGGCATCGAACGTCATCGGCGAGTTGGCGTTGATCAGGCTGATGACGAAGGTTTTGGGCTTTCCGGTGAGCGGATCGAGAAAGTCGTCACCGAACAGGATCTTGGTCATCTCGACCGTATCCTGCGCGCGGTCGGGGTGGGTGACCGAGCCCATGTACGGCTTGTCGCTGTACTTCATATGGCTGTACACCATGTCGAAGTGGCGCTTGTTGACCGGAAGGTCGACCGGCTCGCAGATCGTGCCACCGGAGTGATGCAGCGAGTTCGCCATATAGGCGAGCTTCACGAAATTGCGGAAGTCCTCGATTTTGGCATAGCGCCGTCCCTCATCGAGGTTACGTACGAACGGCGAGCCATAGGCTGGCGCGAATACCGTGTTGGCAGCACCGATCACGACATTGCGCGCCGGGTTGCGCGCGTACTGCGTAAATTCTCTCGGTGCCGACTTCTGCACGATGCTGCGGCACATGCCCCGCGGAAAGCGTACCCGCTCCTCATTGACGTCGGCGCCGGCCTGCTTGAAGAGTTGCAGCGCCTCGGGGTCATCCCTGAAGTCGATGCCGATTTCCTGGAGGATGGTGTCCGCGTTGCTCTCAAGCAGCGCCAGGCCCTCCTCGCCAAGCACCTCGTAGTACGGGATCTTCCGGGTTATGAACGGAACGAACGAGTGACTCCGCGCGGTTCGCGCCGCTCTTTTGGCGTCACGACCACTCGGACGTCGGGATCGCGAGGGTTGACCCTGCTGCTCGTCCATTGGGATGCTCCTGAACCTGCCGGATTGGCCATGGGGGGGCCTGGCTGGCCCCTATCCCGCGAGTATGATGATAGTCCGCGACCTCGGCCTGTCTGTTTGCGGCATGGACTTGCGCAGGAGCGCCATCGGCCGTGCCCCCCCCCTTGCAGGCGTCCCTCGACCGGCTCAGCTGTCCGATGACCTGAGCACCACCGCGCCGGCGGATACCAGCTTGAACTGCTGATCGTGCTCCAGCGCGTCGCGCAGCGCCTTCAACATTTGTTGATCGATCACGGCCGCGTTCTCCAATTCCACCGGATAGCGCACCGAGCACTCCAGTCCGTTCTCAGTCAACCGCACGCGCACCTCCGGCTGCGGGCTCGAAGCGTCAAAGTCGATGAATCGCTGCACCACCGCATGCTGGCGCTCGATGGCGGGGCGGTATTTCTCGTAGACCTCATCGGAGGCCGCCTTCAACCGCTTGTGCGCCTCCAGCACATCGGCGGTCGCCGCAATCGTCAAAGTCACGGTGTGCCAGACGTAGTCCGCGCCGGGAATCTGCTTGAACAGCGCCGTCGGCTGGAACAACACGGCGTTCGACAACACGACCATACGACCCGTGGCGTGCAGATCCGGCCCAGAGAGTTCCATCAGATAGATGCGCACCAGGCCGATATCGACGACACGGCCTGTAACACCCGACAGCGTGATGCGGTCGCCAACGCGCACGCCATAGCGGCCAATCAGGAAGAAATACGCCACGACCGCCAGAATCACGTTTTGCAGGGCGACGGCGATACCGGCGGTGACGAACCCGATATAAGTGGCGATGGAGCCGATTTCCGACACCATGCCGAAAACGATAATGACCGTCAGGGCCACGCCGACGACCACGCGACGCAGCACCAGGAATTGCCGGCGCCGGCGCAGATCGTGGAGGTAGCGGAAGGTCGCCCGCCGCCAAATGTCGGAGATGATGAGCACCAGCGCAATCCATCCGACCACGATTCCGATGCGCAACAGGAGGTAGCGCGCGACCGTCCCCATCCGGGTATCCAGGTCGGTCTGCCAGTCATCGAGCGTGCCGGCGGCACTCTCCACCGCCAGCGCCTGCTCCCCGAGCGGCACCAACACCTTCGCAAGTTGTTTGAAGCGCACCCGGCCCGCCTCCAGCCCTTGGCGTTGGGCGAGCAATTCGGCCGGGTCTGTCGATGTGCTGATGGCAAGGCCACTGCCCACGACGGTGCGCACTTCGCTCGTCAGCGTGGCGCGGACCTTCTCCACCTCCTCCTGCAGATCGGAGCTCTCCTTGATGAAGTCGGCAAGCTGCCGCCGCATGTCACGCAGCGAAAACCATTGAGAGATCAGCGCAAGGACGCCCGCTGAATCGGCGCGGAAGGTGTTGGCCTCAGGGTGTGCGCCGGAGCTGGCGGCACCCGGCGCGACCAGCCCGAGCGGCCCGTTACCACCGCCACCTCCCGATCCACCGCCGCTGTTCGATCCGCCACCGCTCACGCCACTGCTGGTGCCCTGTCCGCGGCCACTCGATTCGCCGCCACCGGACCCGCCGCTACCCACGTTTCCCGCGCCGGCGCCCCCTCCACCCGCGCGCCCTACGGAGCCACGCACCGTCCCTCTCGCATTCATCTGCGCCTCGGGTACCGAGCGCTCCATGTCGGCGATCTGGCCGTCGAGGGGGCTCAGGTTGCCGTTGTCGCCAGCGATCGAGCTGGCCTCGAAGTCCTCCATGTCCTGAACGGTTTGCTGCACCTCGCGAGCGAGGCCCAGGGCCGCGCTCACCTGTCCTTGTTGCGCAAGCAGCGTGTCGCGCTCCTTGCCGCGGGCACGGGCAATCTGCTCCTTGAGGGAATCGATTTGTGATTGGAGCGTGTCAACGCGCCCCTGTAGATCCGAGGCCGCCTGATCGAGGCGCCCAGCGAATCCCTTCGACGGCTGTGTGCTCTTCGACGACGTGGCGGCCGCAGGAGACGTCTCCCCTTTGGGAGCGCTGGCGCTCGTCGCAGCGGCGCTGGCGGCCTGCTGCCGCGACTGCTCATCCAACAACGCCGCGCAAGCCTTACCGAACTGGAATGCAAGCTCGACAGCGGTCAGCGCCTGCTGATGCAACTTGTCTCGAGTAGCCGCATCAGCGGTGGCGACCTGCAACTGCTCTACTGAGGCCAGGTGATGGAACCAGTCGACTGTCTCGCCCAGATGCGCCGCGACCTGATCGGCGGTGATGGGCAGAACCGACTGTGCCGCCGCAGGTGTAGATGAGGCGTCTTTCGCAACGGGGGCCGGGGATTCCCCCCCATCCGGCAAGGCCGCCGCCGACGCGGAGACGAGCAGCGTGCCCGCCAGGAAGGCCCACAACACACCGCGCCACGCCACTCGCATGCGCATAAATTTCCGTTCGTTATCCATAAGCGTCGCGCACAGTAGCAAGGAAAAGGCCAAGCTGCTGGGGCGCAAGGGTCGGCGTTCGCGCTACGATGACGGGATGAGACAAGCCGAGGTTGCTGCAGCCTTACGACACCTGCTCCCCGCTGAGTGCGTGCTATCGCGCGATGAGGAGTTGCGTCCCTACGAGTGCGACGGACTGAGTGTGTTCCGGCAAATGCCCATGCTGGTCGTCCTGCCCAGAACGGAAGACGAAGTTCGGCGGGTGCTCCTCACCTGCCGCCGCCTCGAGGTACCGGTCGTCGCTCGCGGCGCCGGCACCGGGCTCTCAGGAGGCGCCACGCCACACGAGGCTGGAGTACTGTTGTCGCTGGCCCGGCTGAACCAGATTTTGGAGATCAGCCCGACGGCGCGCACCGCACGCCTGCAACCTGGCGTTCGCAACCTCAAGGTGTCGGAAGCGGCGGCACCCCATGGTCTCTACTACGCCCCCGACCCATCTTCACAAATTGCCTGCTCCATCGGGGGCAACGTCGCGGAGAACTCAGGTGGCGTGCACTGCCTGAAATACGGCCTGACCTTCCACAACGTGCTGGGGATCCGTGGTTTCACCGTCGACGGGGACTTGATCGAGCTCGGCGGGGCCGCGCCGGATCACCCCGGGCTCGACCTTCTTGCGCTGGTCATCGGCTCCGAAGGGCTGCTCGTGGTCGTCACGGAGGTGCTGGTGAAGCTGATCCCGCGACCGCAACTGGCGCGCGTCGTGATGGCCTCATTTTCAGACGTATGCGACGCCGGCAACGCTGTCGCCGCAATCATCGCTGCCGGTATCATTCCTGCCGGTCTGGAGATGATGGATCGCAAGGCGACGGTCGCCGTCGAGCCTTTCGTCAAAGCGGGTTACGACCTGTCAGCCGAAGCGATCCTGCTGGCCGAAGCGGACGGCACCCCTGAGGAAGTCCAGGAACAGATCGCGGAGATCGAAGGCGTGCTGCAAACCGCAGGAGCCACGGCAATGGTGATATCCAACACCGAGGCCGAACGCCTGCGCTTCTGGTCCGGACGCAAGAATGCCTTTCCCGCCGCAGGGCGCGTTTCGCCGGACTACTACTGCATGGATGGCACCATCCCACGCAAGAACCTGGGCCCGATGCTGAAGGCCATCGAGGACATGGAAGCGCGGCACGCGCTCAAGTGCATGAATGTGTTTCATGCCGGCGATGGCAACCTGCATCCGTTGATTCTGTTCGATGCCAACTCACCCGGTGAATGGGAGCGCGCGGACCGGTTCGGCGCGGAAATCCTCGAGCTGTGCGTGCGGCTCGGAGGCACCATCACCGGCGAGCACGGCGTCGGCATCGAGAAAATCAACTCCATGTGCGTGCAATTCTCGGATGCCGAACGCGATATGTTCTTCAGCGTCAAGGCAGCTTTCGATGCGCTGGGACTCCTCAACCCGGGCAAGGCGATCCCGACCCTCGCGCGCTGCGCCGAGTACGGGAAGATGCACGTGCGAGGCGGCGCCTTGCCCCACCCCGAGCTGCCGCGCTTCTAGCTCATGAGCAACTCAGCAGACGCCGCGCTCGCCGAGCTGCGTGAGCGAGTCATCGCCGCTCACCAACGACGACGCCCTCTGCGCCTTCGCGGCGCCGGAACAAAAGACTTTTACGGCGAAGACGCCACGCAAGCCACGAGCGCAGCGGAACCGGGTGATTCCCCACAAGCCGAGGCTCTCGATGTCCGCCCTTACCGCGGCATCGTTGACTACGAGCCCTCCGAGCTGGTTATCACGGCCCGTTGCGGCACGCCGCTGTCCGAAATCGAGGCAGCGCTGGCGGACCGTGGCCAGTTTCTTGCGTTCGAACCGCCTGCGTTCGCAGCTGATCCCACCATCGGTGGCGTGTTCGCAGCAGGGCTGTCAGGGCCGCGACGCATGTACGCAGGTGCCACAAGGGACTTCGTGTTGGGAGCGACGCTCCTGGACGCGCACGGCAACACTCTGCGTTTCGGCGGACAAGTGATGAAGAATGTCGCCGGCTTCGACGTGTCACGGCTGTTGTGCGGCTCGCTCGGCATACTCGGCGTCATCACGGAGGTTTCCCTCAAAGTACTCCCACAACCGCGCGCGGAGGAAACACTCCGGTTCGAGATGCCCGCGCGTGAAGCCATCGAGAGCTTCAACCGCTGGGGAGGGCAACCGCTACCGCTATCGGCGGCCGCGTGGTGCGCGGGTGTCGCCTGGGTAAGGCTTTCAGGAGCTACCGCTGCTGTGCGTGCGGCCCAAGAGAGACTTGGCGGCGAACCTGTCGACTCCGCAACGGCGAGGACGTGGTGGAACGCGCTGCGTCACTGCGCGCATCCTATGTTGAAAAGCGCCAGACTGTGGCGCCTGTCAGTACCGGACACGACTGCGCCCCTGGATCTGCCGGGCGAGCCGTTGATCGACTGGGGAGGCGCCGTACGTTGGTACGCTGACGAGACCGACGACATGACCAAGGCCGGCGCCGAGATCGCCAACCTCAACATCCGGGCAGTCGCGGCAGCCGCTGGCGGCACCGCGCTTTGCTGGCGAGGCCCCACGCCCGCGAACGGTCGCTTCCACCCGCTGCAACCGGCCGTGGCCGCTATCCATCGCAAACTGAAAGACCGCTTTGATCCCCACGGTATTTTCAACCCCGGTCGGATGATTGCGCGACTCTAACGGAAAGGGCGGGTTTAACTCTTAAGTCCGCTCAACCATGTCCGTGCCGGTGATGGATATCAGGAAAATGCGCATGCCGGTGGCGTAGCCATCCATGCTCGTGCTCGTGAGTGTGGGGCTCAACACCATCCCACTCAAATTCGTGCTGGTGCTGATGATGCGTATCATGCCTGTGGGCGTGCGAATGCAACAAGGGCTCGTGAACGTGATCGTGCTCGTGATGTTCGGTGACATGCAACCACACTCCAACGCCCATGCAGAATGCGGCCAGCCAGAACGCACTCTCCGAAGGTTGCCCATACAGCAGCATTGCGGCCACGGCGCCGATAAAGGGTGCCGTGGCAAAATAGGCCCCCGTCCGCGCGGTCCCCAGCTGTCGCAACGCTACGATGAACAACACCAGGCTCAACCCATAACCCATGAAGCCGATTCCCAGGATCTGCAATCCCCGCGATACCGGGGGGAGCGATGCACCAAGGGAAAGCGCAAACAGAGTGTTCGTCACACCGGCAGTGAGTCCCTTGAGCGCCGCCAGCACCCGCGCATCGCTCGCCGATATCTTGCGCGTGAGGTTGTTGTCGAGTGCCCAGCATAAACAAGCGGCGACAATGGCTAACAACGCCGACAGGTCGCCAGGCGACGAGAAGCGCGCCGGCCACACGAGAATGAGGCCGCCGGCAAAAATGGCGCCCAGTCCGATCACGACCCGCGTCCCGGCCGGCTCGTTGAAAACCACCCACGCCAGAGCCGCAGTAAACACAACTTCCAGATTCAACAGCAGGGACGCCGAGGCGGCGTCCGCATGCGCCAGTCCTGTCATCAGCAGAGCGGGTGCGATGACTCCGCCCACGAGCGTGGAGAGTGCCAACCAAATCCAATCACGCCCCACGAGACCCGTCGCCGACCAGCCCCGATCCTGCACCAGACGCAGGATGCTCACGCCGACGCCACTGCCGAGATACAGCAGACCGGCGATCAGGAGCGGGGATGTGCCGGCGAGCAATTGCTTGGCAATGGGGGTGGTAACACCGAACAACAGTGCTGACGCCAGCGCAGCCAGGACACCCGCGTGGAGAACACGCACCCCGTGCGCACCATCATTGCGATTCATTGCACACCCGGGGACAAGGTGCGCGGCTCCGCCTCGACCCGCTCGCGCGTCTCGGGCGCAGGAGGTGCAAGCGCAGGCACTTGGCCGAGCTGCTCCCGCTCCAACGTCACACAAGATCCCGGGTACGACGAATCAATGGTCAAGCTCAACCCGTGCAGCTTCGCAACCGCCGCCACCAGGCTCAACCCAAGTCCACTGCCCGGCGTGTGGCGGCTCTTTTCCAAACGATGAAAGCGTCGTAGCACCGCCTCACGCTCATCGGCAGGAATTCCCGGCCCGTTATCGGACACCGCCACCCCTATGCGCCCCTTGTAACAGAAAGTCCGCACAGCAACACAACCGCCCATCGGGCTGAATTTGATGGCGTTGTCGACCAGATTACTGACCGCCTCGAACATCAAGCTCGGGTCACCCGACATCTGGGTCAGCGAAGGTGCATCGGTATCGAACGAGAGCGACACGCCGCGCTCCTCCGCTACGGGTGCATGAAACTCGACGACGTCGGCGGCGATCTGCCCGAGATCGATTCGCATGAAGCCCGCGCGCCGTGCGCCATCCTCGACCTCCGCGATCCGCAGCAGCGCGCTGAATGTTCCCAGAACCGCCTTGGTTTCCGCGATCGCTGCATCAACCGCGCGCGCATATTCGTCAGCGGAGGTCGTACGACGTCGCGCTCGCTCCAACCCGCCCAGCAGGCGTGTCAGCGGCGTACGCAAGTCATGCGCGATGTCATCAGTGACACCCTTCACCTCCCGCATCAAGCGCTCGATATCGTCCAACATCCCATTCACCAGATACACCAGGCGATCCAGATCACCGGCGCCGCGCCGCGTGGGCAAGCGCTCGGCGAGATTGCCGGTGACGATCCGTTCGACGGCCCCTGTGATGCCGTTGATCTGACGGACCGCACCCAGGCCGGTGATAATCGCACCGGCGATGCCGACGCCAAACACCATGATGCCGCCCCACGCCATGGCATCGAACAGTAGGTGTTTGAAGCCGTAGATCTCGTTGACGTTGTAACTGAGGATCAGGATGTCGTTGTTGGGCATCCGATAGCCGACACCGCGGAACGGTGCATCCTTGCCATTACGCGGCAGCTTGTACTCGAAGTAGTGCCCAACCGAGGTCGGCTTCTCCGGCAGGGACTTCAAATTCCCGGCAATGAAACGGCCCGAGGCATCGAACAGCCCGAACGGCCGCCAGGCATCCGGATCACGCTCCGCATGCAGCTGCAGGCGCTGCACGATCTCCCCCGGAGCCGGCAGATAGGCTGCCGAATCGCGTGCGATCCAGTGATCCACCGAGCTATTGAGATAAGACGTTGCCTGCCAGTAGGTAAACCCGAAGAACACCGCCGAGGAGACACCGAACAGTGCCAGAAACAGCACCGACAAGCGGAAGCTCGTCGTACGAGGCAGGTCAGTCAGGCGCACGCAGAATGTACCCGGAGCCGCGCACCGTGTGGATCATCGACGCCAGCCCGCCTTCATCGAGTTTGCGGCGCAGCTTACCCATGTGAACGTCAATGACGTTGGTTCGCTGGTCATAGCGATACGACCAGACCTCTTCGAACAACATGGTCCGGGTGATCACCTGCCCGGGATGGCGCATCAGGTATTCGAGCAGACGGTATTCGCGCGGCAGCAGATCGACGAGCTTGCCACCGCGTTTCACCTCACGCTTGAGCAGATCTACTTCGAGATCACCGACCCGAAGCATCGTCTCACGATCCGGCACGCTGCGGCGCCGGAGCAGCACCTCGATCCTGGCCGTCAGCTCCAGGGACTCAAAGGGTTTGGTCAAATAATCATCGCCGCCCGCCCGCAAGCCCCGAACACGCTCATCAACGGCGGACAACGCGCTGAGGATCAGCACAGGAGCATCCACACTGAGGCCTCGTAAGGTGGACAGAACGGTCAACCCGTCAATTCCACCGGGCAGCATTCGGTCCAGCACGATAGCCGAATACCGATCTGCCACCGCGCGGTCCAGAGCGTCCTGTCCGGTGTAAGCGCACTCGACCTCGAAGCCATGGTCTCCCAGCGCCGCGGCGATCTCCGCAGCGGTCTGAGCATCGTCCTCTACGACCAGGACTCTCGTCACTTCAGTTTCCTCCGGGCCGCACAAGCCGGCAGATGCACCCCAAAACGCATCATATACTGGGGAAACGCTCTGAAAGGTGCGTAAAAGCGATTTTAGCCCGGGGCCCTTGGCCCAAGACGCGCAGCAGCGCGTAAGCTCCCTGCGCAACCCGACTTGCGCGCATCCGGAGCTATTGTGCAGTGCACAAAACAAGAGGTCCCGGCGGCCCCGGACCGGGTAACCGGTGGTGCGCGCCCGGCTACGCGGTCTTGAGCTCAGCACCCTTGATCGGCAGCTTGCGCACCCGCTGCCCCGTCGCAGCGAATACTGCGTTCACCAGTGCGGGAAGCACCGGCGGCAGCGCGGGCTCACCCAACCCGGTCGGCGGGAAGTTCGTTGGCAGGAAGTGCACTTCCACCGGCGCCGCCTGATACATCCTCAGCAGCGGGAACTCGTGGAAGTTGGTCGCGGTCGCCTGGCCGTTCTCGATGTTGATGGCGAGCCCCAACGCCTGTCCAATACCATCCAGCACAGCGCCTTGCACCTGATTCACGGCACCGCTGGGATTGACGATCGGACTGCCGACGTCAGCGGCCACCCAGATCTTGTCGACCTTCACCGCCCCCTGGGCATCTACTGTCGCTTTCACGACCTCGGCGAAATAGCCTTGATGACAGTAATAACACGCAAAGCCCATGCCGGTGCGCGCAGCTGCAGAGCCGGCCCCGTCGTGACCGCCTTGGCGGGCCAACGCGTGTAGCCCTGCCTGCTTCCAACCTGACTTCTCGCGGACCGCCTCGATCACGCTTCGCATACGACCCGTGTCGTAGGGCGGCAGCGGCCCGTTCGGTCCGGCCGGCGTAGGAATGGCTCGAGGCTCGCCGAGGATCTCGAGGTTGAAATCCACCGGATCACGCTTGGCGGCGAATGCGACTTCATCCAGGAAGCTCTGGAAGGCGTACGCGAGTCCATTGCTTCCGGGAGCGCGCATCGGCCCCGTAGCCTGCGAGAACGGCATGGAGGACATTGCCAGCTCGATATTGGGTATCAGGCGCGCGGGATATTCGGTGGCCGAGAACGTCGCGCTCTGATTGAATTTGTCGCCGACACCGAAAGTGACGAAGTGGTCCCGCAGAGTCACCAACTTGCCGCGCGCATCGACGCCGGCGCTGAAGTGATGATAGCCGGCCGGACGATACATGTCGTGTTGCAGATCCTGGCGGCGATCCCAGAGCAACTTCACGGGCGCACCCGCCATCTTGGCAATTGCCGCGCTCTGCACCATGAAGTCCCCGGCCAGCCGGCGACCGAGCCGCCGCCGCAGCGTGTCACGTGGATGGTGACAGCATCGGGCGCGATGCCGAGCGCCTTGGCAACCAGGGCGCGTCCGGGACCGGGATTCTGTGTCGGCGCCCAGATCTCCACCTTGCCGTCGCGGAAAGCCGCCGTGCAGTTCATCGGCTCCAAGGGCGAATGCGATATGACCGGATAGAAGTACGATGGCTTCGACCCGGGTGGCCGCATTCGCGAAGGGCTGCTTGTGGTCGCCGTCACTGCGCACGACTTTCAGGGGCTCCTGCTTCGACAGCTCCTCCGCCTGGCCGCGCATAATTTGCACTGCTGTGCTCCGCGTGTGGGCCCTTGTCCCACTTGATTTGCAGCTTGCGGGCCGCCTTGTTGGCCTGCCACCAGGTGTCGGCGACGAGCAGCCACGCCATCGAGAGGAGCCCCATCTCCATCCCCATGTATGGGCCCGCGCCGGCATCCGGGGCATTGAGCACCAACACCTCCGTGCTGTCAA
>CAVVXG010000038.1:0-42416 GCA_963752125.1 uncultured Pseudomonadota bacterium
GTCGAGCTCAGCGCCATGTTGAACCGCTCACCGTTCAACGGCGCGGGCTATGTCTCGGTGGATCAGGCGACGGGACAGCCCATTGCCGGCCGTTACGCCGACGCCGACCCCGAGCCCGATGCCGACGATCTGCAGAGCTGTACGGCGGGCTGGGGCGATTGGGTTGGGCAAACGTGACCTCCGTGTCGGGCTACTCGCGCATGACGACTTTCTCCCTGGCTGACGGATCATCGATCTCTTTTCCGATTTTCGGCGACTATGCGGATTTCCCAACCGCGCTGACGTCAAGAAATTCACTCAGGAGATCCGGCTGGCCTCCTCGGGGCAGCGTAGTCTGCAATGGCTGGTGGGTGCGTTCTTCACCAACGAAGACGCTCATCAAAGCAGCCTGGGTTCGGCACTGATTCCGGGGACCAACCAACCGGATCCGGCGCTCGATCCGTTACTCAGTATTGCCGAGCCGAGCCGGTTTCGGGAAGTCGCGGGATTCGCCAATGCGACATGGAAAGTGACGGACCGCTGGGACTTGAGCGCCGGCCTACGTGATAGTCACAATGTGCAGAGCGTTCGCGAGACCGCATTCGGCTCACAGTTCGGTGCAACGTCCACCGATCCGGTGGTGACGGCGTTCCCGCAGGTCGCACAGAGCAAGGTCACTTACTCGGTCAGCTCCAGTTATCACTTCTCCCCCGATCAGATGCTGTACGCCCGGGTTGCAACCGGCTATCGGCCGGGCGGCGCGAATCAACTCGCCCAGGGTGTGCCGCCCACTTTTAGCGCCGATACGACCACGAACTATGAAATCGGTATCAAGTCGGAGTGGCTCGATCGCAAGCTCCTGGTCGATCTGACTCAATACTACATCGATTGGAAGGATACTCAGGTCACGGCGGCCACTCCGCTGAATTTGTTCTACATCTCCAATGCGGGTGCGGCCATCAGCAGAGGGACGGAGCTTACGACGGCGGTGCGGCCGGTGCGTGGGTTGAGCATAGGTGTCAACGCGGCCTACGCCGATGCCCGGTTGACGAAGGATGCCACCGGGCTTGGAGGTAAGCAGGGCGATCCACTACCTGGCACGCCAAAGTTCAGTGGCTCGCTGATCGCGTCCTACGAGCATCTCCTGGTGCGCGATTTCACGGGTCAATTCAATGCTGTGTGGCGCCTGGTAGGAGGCCGAAACACCTTGTTTCCGGGAAGCGTAGAGGTGGGTACGCCCAACTTTCAGCTCAGCTCGTACAACACCCTCGATCTCGCCGCGGGTGTCAGCCGGGGCGGATGGTCAGGGCGCCTGTTCGTACGCAATGCGACTAACAAGTATGCCTACTTGACCAGTATTTCGGGCGAGCCGGACCTGAATGCGATCGTGATGCCGCGCACAGTTGGATTGAGCCTCGATGTCACGTTCTAGTTTCGTCGCGGGCTTGCGCTGCGGCGCGCTGCTGGCCTTCTGCTCGAGCGTCTTTGCGGCGCCGTCGATTGACCCGGCGCTCGACCTGTATGCTCGCCCGCAACAACTGGTCCGACTCCCGGACGCTCGCCGAATGAATCTCTACTGCCAGGGGTCGGGGACGCCGACAGTGATCCTGGAGGCGGGTGCAGGCGGCTCGAGCCTCGATTGGCGGCGGGTGCAAGGGAGAATGGCGAATCTGACGCGCGTCTGTGCTTACGACCGCGCAGGTATGGGGTTCAGTGATTCCGGGCCGTTGCCACGTACGGCCAAAGCGGTAGTGGACGATTTCGTGGCGCTGCTTCAGGCAGCCCAACTCGAGCCACCTTATGTGTTGGTCGGGCATTCGTTGGGCAGCTACTTCGTGCGCCTGTACACCGACCACTACTTGAGCAACGTCGTGGGAATGGTTCTCGTCGACCCGTCCGTCGAATACCAGGATACGCGTACTGCGGCCATCAGCCCGCAGTGGGCGGCGTTGATTCGTAAGTCCGACGGGGACAGTCACGAATGCGCTCGTCTGGCGCAGTCCGGGGCGCTCACGGTCGACTCGCCTCTTTTCAGGAGGTGTACTTTCGGCAACAGGCGTGATCCGACTTTCAGCGATTCACTATTCCAGATACTGACTCGCAGAAGGCTATCCGCTGCTTTCCGGGTCACGTATGTTTCCGAGATCGACAACATGGAGGGTCCGGACAGCGCGGACCTCGCCAAGGCTCGCCGCTCGTATGGGAGTATCCCTTTGATTGTCCTGACTGCCGCGGATTCCGGCCCGGTGCCGGGGGTTTCCGCGGCGCAGGCACAGGCGGTGGACCAACTCTTCATGCACCTGCACCAGCAGTTAGCGGGATTGTCATCGCGTGGCATACACCGGCGGGTTGAAAATTCCGGCCACTACGTTCAGCTGGATCGTCCCGAAGTGGTTGTTAATGCGGTGGCGGAGGTTGTTCGCGAAGCGCGCCAGGCCCATTGAGGGTTGCCTGAGTGATGCGGTGCTCGTGTAAAAATGCCTGCAACAGCCGCGCAATCTCGCCGGGCTTCTGCGGTGTGGCAAAGTGTCCCGCATCCAGGATATGAACTTCAGCGTGGCGAGCGTCGCGCAGATAGGCAAGTGCACCGGGAGTGGTGAAGAAGTCATCCTGGTCTCCCCACAGGACCAACACCGGCGCGTCCGAGCGGCGTAAGGCCTGCTGCCATTTGGGGTAGAAGGCGAGATTTGTTCCGTAGTCGAACCACAGATCTGTCCGGGCCTCGGGCACTCCCGGTCTATGTTCCGACTGGATCTCCAGCAGTGCGATGTCGGGGCTCAGGCTCGCGTCGCCTTTCCAGCTCGCGGCACTTGGAAACCCGGCGGCTCGCACTTCGTCAGCCCAGCGTTTGTCGGCTGCCGTGTCCCGTTTGGTCCAATATCGTCTGAGCTCGCCATCGGGGTTTTGAGCGGCAGGAAAGCCGTCAAGATGGATGACGCCATTTTGAACGATCAAGGCGGTAACCGCGGCTGGGTTTGTTGCGAACAGACGGAAGCCGACCGGCACCCCCGTAGTCCTGCATGTACAGCGCGTGAATACGGGGTATTCGACGCCGGCCGGCGGCAGGTTACGATGTTCACCAGCCTTTGACACTTACGCGGCGAACAGCGCGTTCCGCCGCCGAGTCGGGGACGCAACTGAGGAGCAGCTGCCGTGAAGGATGCGGAGGTCGATGAGATGCTCGCTAGGGTGGCGCGCGTTCCCCGTGCGCCGAATGCGGTATTGCTCGGACGGATCGCGGACTCCCTGAAGCCGACCTTGCGCCCCGTCAGGCCTGTGGCCCCAAGCTGGCTGCTCGCGAGCGGTTTGGTGCTGATTTGTGTCGCGGTCGCCGTCGCCGCAGCTCGAGGTGCGACTTATGGGCTGGACAAGCTGACGGTGTCGGAGCGCTTTCTCGTCTTCCCGATCCTTGGACTCCTGACCTGGGTGATAGCTCGGGAGCTGGTCAGCTTTCTCACTCCAGGTAGCCGGCATCATTTTACCGCGGGCACTCTGCTGACGATCGTAAGCCTCACGTTACTGGTGTTGTTTACGCTGTTGGTTCACCCATATCGAATCGAGCCTTACGCCACCGCGGGTGTCATTTGCCTGCGCATCGGTTTGCTGCATGCCGTTCCCGTCGCCATTCTGGGCTGGCTGTTGCTGCGGCGTGGTTTTGTCGTGAACGTTGTTGCCACGGGGATCGTGTGGGGAACGCTTGCCGGCTTGGCCGGATTCGCTGCGGTCGTGTTACGTTGCGATAACTTCGAGGCGCTTCACGTTCTCTTGTGGCATGTTGGTGTGGTACCGGTGAGCGCCCTCGTTGGAGCGGTGACCGGCTGGGTGATAACCCGCATCCGCTGGGGCGGGTACGCGGTGGAGCGCTTCTAGAAGCTCGCGGCAGGGAGCGCGCGGGCGCTCCCTGCCGGCGGACTACAGCTTCTTTCCTGTGAAGGTGCCCGAGTCCGTTCCCATCACGCCGATCGTGCCTTTCATCTGCGCGGCGGACTCCAGCGTGCCGTGGTATGCCACGGTGAGCTGTTGGCCTTGGAAGTTGATGTCATAGCTCCAGTCGACAGTCTTGCCACTGGCGTTGCCCTTCACTGGCAAGTCGCCGGTGATGTCCTTACCGCGACAGCTCCCTGTCACATTCGTATCGGCCTGTTTGAGTGTGCAGGTGATGTCGATGGTCATGCCATTGATCGTGCCGTCAATTTTCCAGTCCCCGTTGATGCCGGCGGTGGCCGCTGGCGCGGCTGCCGCCGCGGAGCCGGCCGCCGCCAGGGCGACCAGTAGAATCGTGAGTCGAGTGCCCATGTTGCTCTCCGTGGTTGTCGGTTTTTTGCCCCGTGACATGCGTCCCCGGGTGCGTTGCAGAATAGATCATCCGTCGTGCGCGGAAAAGCGTAACATGTTCATTAAATCGCAAATTGGCTTCCGGTCGCCGCGCCCGCTGGCCAAGGGACGCGGGTCCGGGTGAGGGGTGGCGCTTCAGAGCGTCGCAGGCCCGTGTGGTATTGGACGTCAGTCCAGCTGGACTTGGTGAACGAAATCGAGGCGATGGCGCGGCGTTGCGCGGATGCGCGCCCCGGGCGTCGTTACGACGGGATTGCTCGAGCGCGGGGGGCTACGTATGCCCGTCGGCCCGCGCTTCGCGCAGCATCAGTCCCGTGCGTCGCAACCTGTCCGCCATGACTTTCATGACGTGCAGCGAGAAGTTGGGAGTTTGCTGCACCAGAAATTGGAAGCGCTTGGCGTCGATAGGGAGGAACTGACAATCCGTCACCGCGGTGACGGTGGCGCTGCGGGGCAAGTTTTCTATCAGGGCGTGCTCGCCGAAGATGGCGCCCGGTTCGGCCTGTTCGACGGTAATGGTCCCGATGGTGACCGCCGCTGTGCCTTTCATCAGGACGTACATGAGGTTGCCAGAGTCGCCGGCGCAAAATAGCGGTTGGCCCGCCGGTACGGCAACCAATTCGGTCTCGAAGCGGAACAACTCGGTAAGGTTCATTGGATGTTGCTTCGCGACAATGAGAGCCTGGGGCGTTTATTCTAGCCTAATCGATGGGCTGCCCAATGGGGGCGGCCGCAGGGTTTGAGCTCAAGCTTCCGGTAGCGTGGAGCGTAACTGGATGCCGTCGTGATCCGTGATCAAGGCCGCTAGCCAATCGACAAACACCCGCACCCTTCGCGAGAGATGACGACTCTGCGGATAGACCACGTGCAGCGGCGCGGGCTCGGGAAACCAGTCTCCAAGCACCAGGTCGAGCGCTCCCCGCTCCATCGCCTCCTTGACCACGAATGCTGGCATTTGCGCGATCCCGAGCCCCGCTTCGGCCGCGGTGACGTAGCTGTTCTCATCCTCGAGCGCCAGATGGCCTGGAAATACCGCCTGCACGCGCTCGCTTGCCTTGGAAAAGACCCACTCCACCGTCCCGCCCGTGCGCGGTGCAAAGTGATTGATGCAGCGATGTTGAGCGAGGTCGCGTGGATGGTCCGGCAGGCCGTGTGCGCCGATGTAGGCGGGCGCGGCGCAGGTGGCGAAGTAGAGAAAACCAACACGGCGCGCGACCAGGCTCTCGTCGTCGATTTCTCCGATCCACAGCGCGCAGTCGATCCCTTCCGCGACCAGGTCGAAATGCCGCTCGTTGCACGCGAGCGCCAGCTCGATATCCGGGTACTGGGCGAAGAAGTCTGGTAACGCCGGAACGATCACCGCGCGGGCGATGAGTGTCGGTACATCGACGCGCACACGTCCTCGCGGGGAAGATGAATGTTGTGACAGACCTTCTTCAACTTCTCGGACTTCCGCGAGAATCGCGGCCGCGCGGCTGTAGTAGGCGGCGCCATCCGCTGTGACGCTGACCCGTCGGGTGGTGCGATTCAGCAGCTTCACTCCGAGGGAAGCCTCTAGCTTCTGAATCAGGGTCGTGGCCGTCGCGTTCGGGATGCCCAGGCTTTCGGCGGCGCGCGTGATCCCTCCCGTCTCGACAACGCGGACGAAAAGGGTCATAGCCTGAAATTTATCCATTCTTATTATTCATGGGTGTGAATAATAAATTCATAAATGGCAGTTTATTCTAATTTATCCGAATAATACATTGGCTCACCGAAACCACCCCCTGAAGGAGGCGCAATGAGTGAGACAAAGACCGTGACCGACCAGAGCTTTTCGACCGAGGTGCTGGGGTCATTGAAGCCAGTGCTGGTCGATTATTGGGCCGAGTGGTGCGGGCCCTGCAAGATGATCGGCCCCATCGTGGAGGAAACCGCCAAACAGTACGCGGACCGCCTGACGGTCGCGAAGCTCAACGTGGACGAGAACCCCGGCACCGCGACTCGTTACTTCGTGCGCGGAATTCCGACCTTGATGTTGTTCAAGGACGGGCAACCGGTGGCCACCCATGTCGGGAGTTTGAGCCAAGGACAGTTGCAGGCGTTCATTGACGCGCACACGTGAGTGCGTGACGGGCGCAGTCTTAGGAGGTCGCCGCCGCTGAGAGAGTAGCAATCGCTTCGGTGGCGGCGGCTCCTTGCGCCAACCCTGCGCGGGCGACCTCGGGGCGGCGGGTAACGTCCATGGGGCGTGCGCCAATCGCCGCCTGGCAGGCTTCGTCGGGGTAAATGACACAAACACGAGCGCCTGCTTTCTTGAGCGCTTCCACCTGTGCGCCCGTCCGGGCCCTGATCCGTTCACCCGGTGGTCCCGGAGGGTGGAAGCAAACGATGAGAATCGATTGGGCGCCGGCAGCCAGATCGGCGTTTGCGGTGGATTGCAATCCACCATCCATGTAGCGCCGCCCGGAGATCGTGACCGGTGGGGACAATCCGGGGAGGCAGCAACTTGCCGCGACGGCGGCAGCGACGCTCGAGCCGGATTCGCGCCGCAATACTCGCGGTGTCCCGTCCTCGACATCCACAGCTACAACTCCGAGAGGTTGCGCCGGCCAAGCGTCAGTGCCGATGCTCAGCCTCATCCGGTCAACATAGGCGACCTCGCTCTCGCTCGTCGCGGCCGCAAGTGCATAGGAACCAACTTCCCGGCGGCCGGCTTCGCCGCTGTGTGACAAAGCGAACAAGTCCGGTAGCTTCATGAGCGCCGCAATCGGGTACTGCAGCATGGCGCCGGGTGGCGGAACCCCGTTGCTTTCGGCAATGATCATATCCGCCATGGCCGCCGGGTCGCGCCCTGCCGCTAACTGTGCGCCGACGATCGCTCCCGCGGAGGTGCCAAGGATCAAATCTACCGCGGTGAACGCCGCGCCGGCTTGCGCAAGACCGGCGGCCAGCCCGCATTCCCAGGCAACCGCGAGCGGTCCGCCGCCGCTCAAAACCACAGTCGTTGACATCGACTTCTCCATAATGCCGAAAGGGCATTTTCCTGATGCCGAAAGTGTATCGCGTGGGGCTCAGCCCCCGGGATGACGCGCTGCTACAGTGTGCCCCGCTAGCCTACTTGGCTTGCTTACAATACAGGGGGAATCACAATGACCCGATCGCGTTGCCCGCGCCATCGTCCGGTAGCAGCTCTCTTGTCCACTGTGAGCCTCTGCATGGGGGGCGCGCCTCTGGTTGTTGGCATGTCAACTGCACGCGCTGCCGACTCCCTCGTAGGGAAGGTAATGACCGTCAAGGGTCCCATCGATCCCGGAGCGCTGGGAATGACGTTGCCCCATGAGCACTTGTTCATGAATTTTCAGCCGCTCGTGGATACTCCCGAGGGGTGGCGCGAGGTCGGGGAAGTCAAGCCATCCACCCCTGAGGAGATCGCCTATTACGAGGCGCCGTTGACGATCGAGCGGCTCGGGGCGGCGACCATGGGCAAGGAGAACCGCGACAACCGCGTGTTGGACGATGAGGCGACCACGATCAAGGAGGTCCTCGACTACAAGTGGAATGGCGGCCGGTCGATCGTCGACGTCACCACCCTTGGCATCCGCCCCAATCCGATCGAGCTCAAGCGCGTGGCGGATGCTACCGGGCTCAACATCATCATGGGAACTGGGTGGTATGAGCATGGCTACGTAGGCGATGTTCTGGACAATCGCTCAGTTGCGAGCCTAGCCGACGAGATGGTCAAAGACATTACCATCGGTGCGAACGACACCGGTATCCGCGCCGGTATTATCGGCGAGATCGGCGTGAAGATTGCCGATCGGCCCTATGAGCGCAAGATCCTCGCCGCCGCGGCGCGCGCCAGCCTGCAAAGTGGCGCAGCCATCTCCATTCACATGTCCAGGGGGTATCACGAACAGATCGCCACTCTGAAGATTCTCAAGGAGGCCGGCGCCGATCTGACCCGGGTCGCCATGGGCCACTCCAACCCCATCGCGGACAACATGCAGCTGATGAAATACGTGCTGCAACAGGGCGCGTATCTGCAATTCGATCTGCTGGGCGAGGCGCCGCACATCCTCTCGGAAGTTCCCGATCATGATGTGGCCGTGGCGATCATCGAGTTGCTGCATCAGGGGTACGCCAAGCAGATCCTGCTGTCGCAGGATGTCTGCCTGAAGACCAAGCTCAAGGCCTACGGCGGCAACGGCTATTCGTTCATTGCCGAACAGTTCATCCCTTACTTGCGACGTCTGGGCGCCACCGACGAACAGATCAATCAGATGGTCGTTGAAAACCCCAAGCGGCTGCTGACCTTCGTCAAGCCAACATCCGTCAGGAAATAGCGGGAGAGCCTGTCATGACGTATTCCAGACCAGTCACCGCCCTGGCGCTTGCCGGAATTCTCGCGGCCGCCGGCGTGTGCGCGCAGGCGCCCGCACAGCCGCTGCCCGCCATTCCTGACATCTCCGGCAAGGTACTGACCGTTCATGGACCCGTCTCGCCGGCCGAGCTCGGCGAGACACTGATGCACGAGCATATCTTCGTGAACTTTCAGCTCGCCGTTCCCGACACGCGCAATCACGCCACCGAGGAGGAAGTCGCGCGCCAAAAGCTCACGCTCGCCAATCTCTCGGCAGTGCGTTCCGGTGTTTGGAACCCCGATAACGACTTTCTGGGTGATTTCGATACCGCCGTCGCGGAGTTGCTGGACTTCAAGCGCGGCGGTGGCGGTACGGTGGTGGATGTATCAAACATTCGCCTCGGGCGTGATCCCAAGGCCCTGTACAAGACGAGTTACGCCACCGGGCTGAACATCGTCATGGGGTCCGGCTGGTATCAGAAGCGCTACCACCCCCTCAACATGGACCAGCTCAGCGTCGAGGAGATGACCAACATCATCGTGCGGGACATCGTCTCGGGGGTCGACGGCACCAATATCCGCTCAGGCATCATCGGGGAAATCGGCATCAACGGCAATCCGCTCACGCCGAACGAGCTCAAGAGCACGCGCGCGAGTGCCCGTGCGGCGCGGCTGACCGGTGCGCCGATGACGTTCCATATCGGCGGCTATCGCGAAGAGAAGTTCACCATATTGGACATCGTGGCCGCGGAAGGCGTGGATCTCAAGCGCGTGGTGATGGGGCACAGTAACTCGCTCGCGATCGATCTGCCGCTCGCGCGCCGGGTGCTGGCGCGCGGGGTGACCATCGAGTTTGATTTTCTCGGCGCCCTCGGCAGCCCGGGTGGTACCCTCGGGCCGAGCGACGATCTCAAAGTGGCTCGCGGGCTCATGCAGCTGGTGAAGGAAGGTTATGCGGGGCAGATCGTGTTGGCTCAGGACGTGTGCACCAAGCTGCAGCTGAAAAAATACGGCGGCCTGGGATATACCTACATCGATGACTACTTCCTGCCGGCATTGCGCAAGATGGGCCTGTCGGATGCGGACATCCACAAGATCATGGTGGAAAATCCCGCGCGGCAGCTGATCTTCGTCAAGCCGCAATCGCTGGTGACCGCGGCGACGACTTCCGGCTAGGATACCCCTACCCGGGCAGGTTGCCTGCCGTTCCCGGCGGAGGAAGGATCGTGAGCCGCCTGTTGTCTTGCGCAAGCGCGTTGTGTCTCCAGATCGTCGGGGTCGCGATCGCGGGGCCTGACCCGTCTCAGGCCCCGGGTGACGGACTGTACTTTCCGCGGCCGACCCAGCAGACCGAGGCGGATGAATATACCCGCTACGAGTTGTTGTCCCCGGAGACGGCGAGTTTCCGCATCAGCTACGAGGTCACCGCGACTACCGCCGGTGCCAGGTACTACTACAACCCGATCCGCAAAGGCAGTCTCGCGAGCGACGAGAGCGTGATCGATGCCAGGCAGGGCAAGGCGCTACGCTTCGGGATAGTGAGTGGCAAGGAAGCCCGCAACGATCCGTTACTGCCGGATGCGGACGCCGCCACCGACTACATCAAAGTCACCTTGGAACGCCCGGTGCCTGAGGGGGGACAGGCCCGCTTGATTATCAAGAAGACGTATAAGGATGCCAGCAGCTATCACATCGACGGCGACGCCATCGTCTTCAGTCGTCCGCTCGGTATCAAGCGAAACAAGGTGACACTGCCGCCCGGATACGAAGTCGTCGAATTGAGCGTACCGTCCCAAGTCACGACGGAAAATGACGGGCGAATTTCCATCAGCTTTCTACATGCGGAGTCGGGTGAGGCGCCGCTTGCGCTTAGAGCCGTGAAGGATGCACAGACTGGCCCAGCCGCAATCCCGTATCCGCCTACGGATAAACGCAGTTGGGAAGCGCCGTTCCCAGGTGAAACCGAAGAGGAGCGTCTATCCGAGCGAGCTCACGAGGATCGCGAAATCGTTTATTTCCTGCAGCAACCCCAAACGCACGCCTTCATGCTTTACCACGATTACACGGAAACGCGTGCCGGTGTAAACGGCTATGCAAACGTGGTTCGAACTGGAAGCGTTGCGAGTAATCCCTCTGCCGTCGTGCTCGATACAGGTGAGGCGTTGAGTGCAAAGGAAGTCAGCGGGAAACAACTCGCCGCATTGAAGCTGAACGTCGGCGATACCGTGCCGCCCGATGCGCGCGTGGTGGCGATCCCGTTCCCATCTGTAGTGAGGGGTCAGACCTTACGGCTGCGAATCGCGGAAACGTATACGGCGCCCATAAGCTATAAGTTGGAGAGGGACGAGCTGATATTCGATCGCAGCCTCGGGCGGCCGCGCAACGCCGTTGTGCTCCCTTCCGGCTGGTACTGCACTTTCAGTTCCGCTCCCGCGATGATCAGTCGATTGCCTGACGGCCGCATCAGGCTGGACTACTGGGATGACAGACCGGAACCGGTCGATGTTCTGCTCAAGGCTCGGCGGCGAGTCACGGCTCACGGTTGACGAACCTACTAGCCGCTGCTGCCGTCGGATCCGGTCAACACCTTCATGTAGTAGGGTAACAAGTCGCGCCGCTGTTGCCGCGATTCCTGTACGCCCATGGCGTAATAGCCGACCTGATGGTAGTACGTAATCCGCGCGCGGATGTGCGCTTCGGTGCCGCGATAACCCATGTCGTTGAAGATTTGCTCCAGGACGGCGATGCGCCTCGCGTCCACGGCGGCGACGATTTTGCGGATTGCCTGTGAAGTGCGCGCCCAATCGCGCACGGCGCCATCCCACTTGGGGTCATAGTCGCGCTCGTCCAACCAGAGGTTGGTTACTGCCATGTATTCGTCCCTGCCGTTGCGTTCTGGTGTTTGCAAGACCTTTTCGAACGGAGCCGTGCTGGTTTCGGCCCAAAAGGCGACTAACTCATCCAATAGCTGCTGGCGGCTGGTGAAGAACCAGTAGAACCCGCCGCGACTCGAGCGCAGTCGTTTGGCGAGCTTGTTGATCTCGATGCCGGCGGTGCCTTCCTCGATCAGTGCCTTGCGGGCAGCGTCGAGCCAAGCCTGGCGGCCGAGGGGCTCGCGCTTGTGGCGGGTGCCTGTGGAGCGCGTCGCGGTGCGGCGCGGCGCGCGTGTGCTGGAGCGGGTTTTCATGGGGAGATTGTACAGTGAGTTGACCAGACACTAGTGTATGGAATATAAGTTCGATCCATGCAGCGCTATTCGCTCGTGAAGGTATTGGGCCACGCCCTGCGTCGTAATCGCGGCTGGGGGCCGGCATGGCGCTCCCCGGATCTTAAGGGGTCCTATGATGTTGTGGTCGTTGGTGGCGGCGGTCACGGACTTGCCACGGCCTACTACCTCGCTCGCAAACACGGTGTGCGTAAGGTCGCAGTGTTGGAGCGGGGGCATGTGGGGCAGGGTAACTCCGGGCGCAATACCCAAGTCACTCGCTCGAATTACTTTTATCCGGTGAGCTCGAGTTTTTTCGACCACTCCCTGAGACTTTACGAAGGTCTGGGACGCGAGCTGAATTTCAATGTCATGCTGCGTCAGGATGGGCTGATCGCGCTTGCCCACTCACTTCACGAGCTCGAGGCGTCGCGTCGCTGGGCGAATGCGATCCGGATGAACGGCGTCGACGCGCAGATTCTGAGCGAGGCGGAGATTCGGCGACGAGTGCCCATTCTCAATCCGCGACCGCGTTTCCCGATTGTCGGTGGACTGTTGCAACCCCGGGCAGGCATCTCACGACATGACGCCACAGTCTGGGGGTTTGCCCGAGGCGCGAGTGCTCATGGTGCGGACATCATCCAGAACTGTGAGCTCACAGGTTTTCGTAAGACAGGTGACCGCATCACGGGGGTCGAGACTTCTCAGGGTAGCGTGAGCTGTGATCGAGTGGTGATGTCGGTATCGAATCACTGCTCGGTTCTGGCTCGACTGGCCGGCTTCGATCTGCCGATAACGACTATGACGTTGCAGGCGATGGTGACGGAGCCGATCGAGCCCGTGCTCGATCCGGTCGTGATCTCCGGCTCAATACATGCATACGTCAGTCAGAGTGATCGCGGCGAGATCGTTTTTGGAGGCGGGGCGGACGTCTTTACATCCTATCGCCAGCGAGGCAGCTTCCACGTCGCGCGCGGCATTATCGCCGCGGCGCTGGAGCTCTTTCCTTCGTTCAGTCGCCTCAAGCTGATGCGCCAGTGGGCGGGCGCGGTCGATATCAGTCCCGACACGAGCCCGATCATGGGGCTCACACCGGTGCGTGGACTTTATATCAACTGCGGTTGGGGAACAGGAGGATACAAAGCGATTCCCGCCGGTGGAGACACCATGGCGTACACAGCCGTACATGACAAGCCACATCCGCTCATCACCAGCTTCGACCTGGCGCGCTTTGAGCGTGGCGCCCTCGTCGATGAGGGCGCGGCAGCCGGCGTAGCACACTGACATCCTGACATGCTGCACATTCCGTGTCCTTATTGTGGCCATCGTGATGAAATCGAGTTTCATTATGGTGGGCCCGCGCATGTGACTCGTCCGGAGCTGACCGCGACGGATCAGGAGTGGAGTCACTATCTCTACTTCCGCGCAAACCCCAAAGGTCCGTATCGGGAGCGTTGGTTACATGCCGCCGGCTGCGGCCGCTGGTTCAACGTCCTGCGTGACACGGTGACGCACGAGATTCGGCAGGTTTATCCCATGGGAGACAGTGGATCGTGAGCGCGCCTGGTCCCTATCGCTTGTCGATCCCACATGGCGCGGCGCCCGTGGATTTTTCCTTTGACGGCGCGCGGTTGCGGGGTGTCGAGGGGGACACCGTCGCATCGGCTCTCCTGGCCAATGGGGTGCGCACTGTTTCGCGGAGCTTCAAATTTCACCGGCCACGCGGCGTCTTTAGTGCCGGATTTGAAGAACCCAACGCCATCGTGCAGCTGCATTTGGGCGTGCACACGCTACCGGGCGCCCGCGCTCCGCTCGTGCCTTTGCGTCCGGGGCTCGAGGTGTCCTCGCGGATCGGTTGGCCAAGCGTCACCAACGATTTGTTGCGGGTCATCGATCTGGTGCACCCGGTGTTCGCGGCCGGCTTTTACAACAAGACGTTCAAGTGGCCGAGCTGGCGGACTTACGAATCCACCATCCGCGCGCTCGCGGGCTTGGGTCAGGCGCCGACCGGCCCGGATCCCGACCGGTACGACACTCATCATGCCCACTGCGATGTTCTTGTGATAGGTGGAGGCGCTTCCGGGGTTGCAGCGGCAGCTCGAGCCGCGAGCTCGGGAAGCCGCGTGCTGTTGGTGGAGCAGAAGCCGGAGTTGGGCGTCGGGAGCTTCGAGCTGCAGTCCCTGCGGCAAACGGCCGTGCTGACCCGGACAATGGCGGTCGCTTACTACGACCATGATCTGGTCGCACTAGTGCAGGCGCAGGGGGCATTAGCCCCTTTGCGATCCTCCGAGGCGGTACCACGCGAGCGCCTCTGGCTGGTGCGCGCCGGCAAGGTCATTCTGGCCACGGGCGCCATCGAGCAGCCGCTCATCTTTGTGAACAACGATCGCCCGGGAATCATGCTGGCGGGCGCCGCGCGAACCTATCTGGAGCGCCACGCCGTCGCGCCCGGTCGCCGGGTCGTTGTTGCTACCAACAATGACTCTGCCTACTGCGTTGCGCTGAAGTTGTCCGAGGCGGGCGTGAATGTCACCGCTTTGGCCGATACGCGCGAGTCGGCCTCCGCACAACTCGTTGCCGATCTGAAAGCCGCGCGTGTGCCGGTCTATTTCTCGTCCATGCCGGTTGATACCAGCGGGTTTTCCGCGTTGCGGAGCGTGTCGCTAGGGACGTTGGATGGACGCGGCCAGGTGCAAAAGCTCAACACTCTGGCCTGCGATGCGCTCCTCGTCTCCGGTGGCTGGAGCCCGACCTTGCATCTGTTTGCGCAGGCCGGCGGCAAGTTGGCTTTTTCCGAGGCGAGCAAGACTTTCCAACCCGTCACGGCACACCCCTCCATCGAAATCGTCGGGCGGGCGGCCGCGGCGAATGCCGCCGCTGCGGCGGCTACCCATCGGCCCGGCATCCGCCTCAGCCCGGTCGGCAACACGGCACGGCAGTGGGTTGACTTGCGCCATGACGTAACAGTCTCGGATCTCGAGCTCTCGGTGCGAGAGAACTTCACCGCGGTCGAGCACATAAAGCGCTATACCACGCTCGGCATGTCGATTGATCAGGGCAAGGTCGGGCAGGCTCCGGCCACCGAGGCGATCGGGAAAATCCGCGGTATGCAACCGTCGCAGTTGGCGCATACCACGTTCAGGCCGCCGTTTGTCCCGGTGACTCTGGGAGCGATTGCCGGGCGTGGCGTGGGGAATTTCTACGCGCCCAGCCGTCAGACGCCACTGCACGCGTTGCAGCTCGAGGCCGGCGCTGTGTTTGATGATTATGGCTCCTGGAAGCGCGCCGCCGCCTTTCACCGCCAAGGCGAAACACGCGAGGACGCCATACATCGCGAAGTGCGGCTTGTTCGCAACGGCGTCGGAATTTTCGACGCCTCGCCGCTGGGCAAGATCGAGCTCGTCGGGCCGGATGCGCTCGATTTTGTCGACCGCTTTTACATTCAGAACATGATGACCTTGCGGGCGAACCGGGTTCGCTACGGGATCATGTTGCGCGAGACGGGCGTGATATTCGATGACGGGACCGTCTCGCTGTTGGATGACGATCGCCTGTTGATGACCACGACCAGCGGCGCTGCGGGCCGCGTCGCGCAGTGGCTCGAGGAGTGGCTGCAATGCGAATGGCCCGGGGCCCGGGTCGTGATATCGCCCGTGACCGAGCAATGGGCGACCGTGGCTTTGACCGGCCAACACGCGCGCCAGGTTCTCGAGCGGCTCGAGCCTGCCTGCGACCTCTCCAATGAGCAATTTCCGCACCTCTCGTTCCGCACGACGCGCCTGTTGGGAACCGAGGCGCGCCTGTTCCGCGTGAGCTTCAGCGGCGAGCTGAGTTACGAGATCAATGTGCCCTCGCATAAGGGCCCACAGCTGTGGTCGGCGCTGCTCGAGGCCGGGCGCACATTCGGCATCGCCCCATATGGAATCGAAGCCCTGTTGCATTTGCGCATGGAAAAAGGCTTTCTACACATAGGCTCGGATACCGACGGCACGACCGTACCGGATGATGTTGGCTTCGGCAAGCCCGCCGCCAACAAGCAACGTCACTACATCGGCAAGCGTTCGCTCAGCCTGGCCGACAACGTGCGGTCGGATCGGCTGCAACTGGTGGGGCTGAGTGGGGAAGGGGTCGCCATCCCGGTCGGCAGTCATCTTCGATTGCCGGCGGGCGATCAAGCGACCGACGGTTGGGTGACCTCGGCGGGCAGACTCAGTACCGACGACAAGCCTGTCGCATTGGCGATGTTGCGCGCCGGACGCAGTCGGATGGACCAGGTTGTCTCGGTTTACGATGACGCACGGGTGGTGACGACGGCACGTGTGGTCAGTCCCTCCTTCTATGACTTGAGCGGAGCACGCATGAATGCTTAGCCGGCTCACCGATTCCGCCACCATGATTCGGGTGCAGAGCTGGGAACGGCAATGTGCGGCGCCGGAGCGGGCCGCGCAGCTCCTCGGCGTCACATGGCCTTTGCAAGCCGGCGCTGTCGCCAGTGGACGGGCGGACGTGATCTGTGTCGGGCCAACCGAATGGCTGGTGTTGTCGAGCTCGGAAGTCTCGCTGGATGTGCCGCTGATGGCGGCGCTTGAGGAGCAACTGCAGGGCGGCTCCTTTCGTGCTACAGACCTGTCGGCGGCGTACGCGCGCATCCGGATTGAAGGTCCAGATGCACATAGCCTCCTCTCCAAGGCATGCGCGCTGGATGTTTACTCGGACGCTCTGCAAAGTGGTCGCGCGCCGCGGACCTTGGTTGCAGGGCTGCCGGCCGTCATTCGGTGTTTGGGGCCGTCGACTTTCGAGTGTCTTGTGTCCCTGAGCTACGCAGATTACCTCCAGGCGTGGCTAAGCGATGCGGCACTGGAGTTCGTGAGGCCAGGCGCGGCCGCCGATCGATGAGGCGCGCGGGCTTTCCGGATTGGAGGGTCAGGGCATCCACACCACTTTCTGCTCCGAATGGTGCTCGGCGCTCAGGATGTGGCGGTAGAGCTCGGGTTTGCGAGCTTGGATGTAGCGGTGTCCACCGGACCTGGCGAGCTTCTCGTGAGTGCAGGTCGCTACGGCAATGTCGTTCGTCGAAGCGTGCGGCATTCGGCCAGAATATCGCCGAAGGGATCAATCACCATCGAGCAGCCGTTCTTCAGCTGGTCGTCGTCCATGCCGATGGGGTTGGAGAAACACAACGTATAAGCCGTTGTCATAAGCCCGTGCCGGTAGCCACTTCATCAGCCAGGCCCGGCCTTTGAGGCCGTCGAATTCAGCGCGCAGCGAGGTCGGATCGATTTCCCGATTCGCCCACAGGAGGGGGTCGACGAAGCCCGCGCCGGGACGTGTCGAGGGCGTGCACATCGTGACATGCGGCATGAAAATGATTTCTGCTCCCAACAGCGCCGTCGCGCGAACGTTCTCAATGACGTTGTTGTCGTAACAAGTCAGAATCCCGCACTTCCAGCCCTGCAGCTCGAACACCGTGTAGCCGTTGCCCGGCTTGATATGCGGGTTGATGAACGGATGGATCTTGCGGTGCTTTGGCTTTGAGTCCATCCTTGTCGACACAGATCTGCGCCTTGTAGACCTCGCCATCCGCGCCGCTGCTCGAACAGGCCTGCCAGCAGGTAATCCGTGGCGGCGGCGATTCGACCAGGGCCGCGGGTGCTCGGCCCGCGGGAATGATTTCGGCCAGGTCCCACAACTGTCCTTCGAGAGTCTGCGCGCGAAAGTGTAGCCGGTAACGGAGCATTCGTGAAAGGCGACGACGTCCGTTCCCGACTGCGCGGCCCGTGCGCAGAGCCGTCGATCCTGGCCAGGTTGAATTCCTTGTCACCGCCGCGATTCTCGAACTGTGCGGTCGCTATCTTGAGATTTGCCGGCATGGTCGTGCTGCTGCCTCTTGAGGTCACCTTTGTCCTGATGTGATTTTACGTTACCGCTGTTCTACCATTTGTCGCAGAACTTATTGCAAATTGTTCGACTCCCTCCCAGAATCGCTGCAGCGCAATAAGACACAGTCGTGCCCTACCTGCATATGTTTGCGTTCGCCTCGATCGACCGCGACGCCATCGTTCCTTATTTGCAGACGGGGGACACCGGGAATCCACAGAAGTATTTGCGCTATCGCCATCGTCCCTATGCGCCGGATCAATTGTGGTACGGCAACCGTCCACCGGGTTCGGTCGAGTGGGGCAGGGTGGCCTGCGAGTATCGTTTCCTACTCGTCACCAAACCCTTCGACCCGGCAAGGTTGTCGCTGGCCACTGCCGTTACAGCTGAGAATAGTAGTGCGAGCTTGCTTGCGATCGCCGAGCCCGCCGCGTGCGGATCAGGTGTTTCCCGTCCAGGGAATTAACTCCCAGATGTGACCGTCGGGATCCTGGAAGCCGTGGCCGTACATGAATTCGTGGTCCTGGGGCTCGTTGTAGGTGTTGCCCCCGGCCGCGACCGCCTTGCGCACCAGTTGGTTGACTTCCTCGCGGCTCGTACAGCTCAGGCACAACAACACCTCGGTGCTGCGTCTGGCATCACAGATGGAATTGGGCGTGCGGCCAGGCGGATCGGCGCACGATAGGAATCCGACGTGGTATCCTCAAGCGCCATTCGGGTGCCGGATTTGGGGACCATTACGGCGAGGACATGAATCTCAGTCTCGACGGTCGGGGAACGCTCTACGAGCAAATTGCGCGCGCGATCAAGGGCTCGATCCTGGACGGTCAGCTTGCCGGGAATGCGCGGTTGCCGTCGACGCGGACACTGGCGTTGCGGCTCGGCGTCGCGCGTAAGTCGGTCGTCGAAGCATACGAGCTGCTTGCCACTGAAGGGTTGGTGACGCCTCGTGTTGGTGTTGGAACAGTCGTTTCGGTTCCGCGGCAGTCCGTACCTGGCGATCAAAGACGACCCTCCGTCCCTCCACCGACACGCTATGCGGAACGGCTGCGCGCTTTGCCGCCCATCACGTTGGCGGGACATCTCACACAGATGCGCTACAACCTTCAGTACGGCGCGCCGTTCGTCAATCCGCGGATCTATCTGTCATGGACTCGCAAGGTGAGTGCCGCCGCGCGCCGAACCGGCCCTGGATACGGGCCGCCTGTAGGGCACCCGCCGTTACGAGCAGCCGTCGCTGACTACCTCAGCCGCCGGCGCGGCGTGCTCTGTGAGCCTGACGATGTGGTCATTGTGTCCGGCACCCAGCAGGCGATCTCGCTTGCCGCCAGAGTTTTGCTCAATGAGGGGGACACGGTCGCGGTTGAAGACCCCTTCTATGAACTGGCGGTTCATGCGCTGACGGCCCATGGCGCCCGCGTCATGTTTGTCCCTGTCGATCATGAGGGTCTACGCATCGGCGATGTTCCGGCGTCGAGTTCTGCTCGCCTGGTTCTGGTCACCCCATCCCACCAGTTCCCATCAGGGGTGGTGATGCCGCTGGCGCGGCGGCTGGAACTGTTGCGGTGGGCAGCGAGCGCGAATGCCTGGATACTCGAGGACGACTACGACTCCGAGTTTCACGACGGATCGCGGCCGGTCGCGACTCTGCGCTCCTTGGATCTTACAGATCGAGTCATTTACGTCGGAAGTTTCTCGAAGTCATTGTTCCCCGCGCTGCGCATCGGCTATATCGTGTGTCCCAAGGCGCTGCGCCGCGACTTCCAACGCGCGAAGCGTCTCGAGGACCTGGGCACGCCGTTCCTGGACCAGGTAGCGCTGGCTCACTTCATCCATAGCGGGCTCTATGAGCGCCAGCTGCGGCGCTCGGTTCGTGAGGTATTACGACGCAGGCGGGTGCTAGTCGACGAGGTTGGCGAGGCTATGGGCCGTCATGTGGAGATGGGTCCCCACGAGGGTGGGATGCACCTGGTCCTGCGGTTCCCGTCGCTGACTTCGGAGCAACTCGATGTGTTGGTGGCGCGTGCGGCCGAGCGGAGTGTCGGTGTGCAACGAGTCGACCAGTACTATCACGTGCCCCCACGGAGCCCAGGACTGCTGCTCGGATACGCCAGCGTGACGCCAGGGCAAATTCGTGCCGCGGTGGGTATTCTCGCGGGCTGTTTTCAGCGGCTTTGAGAGGAGTCGCGGGGACGGGGAGCCGCGGGAGGCTGCTTAGCGCCAGGGCGCCCGCGGGATCGCGGGCGCCGCAGTGGGGGTCAGTCGCGGAGGTCGAAAGTGATCCGGATCGGGTAGCAAGAGTTTATTGCCACACCGTTCTGCGTTGTCGCGCGATAGTGGCCGGACCCGGCCTTCGCAAGTTTCAGGGCGCCATCGTCGATGCGTGTGATGCCTGAGGACTGGATAACAGCTGGGTCCGCCGTGAGCCTGCCCTGGTTGTCGGCGCAGACCTCGATGGTAGCGCTGCCTGTTTCGCCCAGACGTCGCGAGGCAGCGGGATAGTAGTCTGCCGAGTTCGGAAATCCCTTGCCGGGGCCGCCTAACACCCGCTTCACAGGTGTCTCAACTTGGGGCGGCGCGGACGCAGTCGTAGGCAGGCCAGGGTCGACCGCCACGTTTTGGATCGTCTCACCTGTATCGGGCGGCTCGCCGAATTTAAATTCCGGTATAACAATCGTCACCTTGGGCGGATCCTTCAGGTCCGGGTTCGTCGGTGGCGGTGGCGGCACCTTACGTGGAGTGTCTTGCAAGAAGGTGACTTGCGTCGGCTGCGGAATCGCCGCGATGAACCCGTGCGCTAGCCCAGTCGCGAACGCGTAAATCACCGCGACGTGCAGAGCGACGATGACGACGAAAGCGGTCGTGCGGCGCGAGAAGAAGGTTGAGTCATGTTGTGCATAGGCCGTCATGGCGGTGCTCCCTGCGGTCGCAGTCGCGGCCGCGATATTGAGTAAGTAGTGCTCTCGAGCGATTACTTTCGTCGCCCAGCAACATCCGAGGCCAAACAGCGTGCGTGACATCGTGCCCTGTCGCTCGGACAGGTCTGCGAGCCATTCCTCTTCCAAGCGCTCGGACAGCGATGGCGGCGCGTTGCGGGCGGCATGTTGAATCAGGCGCAGAGCAAACTCGTTCATGCTGTGACCCCCTTGCCGAAGCTTGCGAATACCTCGCTCGCGCGCGCCAGCCCGGTCGGTGTCAGCCGGTAGAGGCGCCGGCGCGGGCGGCCGACGCTGGCGGGATCGACCGCCTCCCAGCGGCTGATGAACCATCCGGCCGACTCGAGTCGGAGGAGGATTGGATAGAGCGTTCCGGACGCCAGGCTGCTGCGTTTTTGTACATCCGCGCCCGAAAGCTCATCGGTCGGATTCTCGAGGAAGGCCTCCAGCACCCGCAACGTCTGGAGGGACATCCGTACATCACGATCTTGCTTACCCATGGTTGTAAGTCTACATAGGGTACCGGGCTTGTCAAGTAGCGCGAAAAACGGGGTCGCTCTTTGCCCCGCCGAAGGCGCCCAGTCGTCGGTTTTCGCGTCGTGACACTCGACGTAGGCGCGACAGAGCCAGCCCCGCCGTTATAACAAGCTCCCCAACGCCCAACGCCCCGCCGCCGCCTTTGGGCGCGCTCACCACCACTGGCGGTGGAGCGGCTTGCGGGTTGGTGACCGTGACGTGCAGCGTCGCGGGCGCTGCTCGCCCGGCGCCGTCAACTGCGGAAACCGTGAGAGTGGTCGTTCCTCCCTGATACTGCGCGGCCGTAACAGTCAACGAGCAGGTGAGTGTGCTCGAGCCGCAATCGGCAGGGGAAATTGTTACACCTGGTGATCCGGAAGCCGCGAGCGACGCGGGGACCAACGTGTTGTTGGTACTCTGCACGGAGAAGTGAACAGTTCCGGTGGCATTGATCGTGAAGGGTTGGGCTGTGGACGTTGTCGAGGAGCTGGCGTCGATGGACACGTCCTGGAGTGCGGTGATCGAAGGTCCGGGCAATGTGGCGAGCGCGCCTGTCGCGTCGACGCGCCCGTACCCGAAGGTGCTGTCGGGTACGCTCGAGCCGAGTTGTGCCGCGCCCTTCTCCAGCGCCGCCAGCAATTGACTTACTGTCAGGTTCGGAAAGGCTCCGCGAATGAGCGCGGCGACCGCGGCCGCGTTGGGAGCGGCGGCGGAGGTTCCGTAGAAATTGCCATCCGGAAAGAGCATGGACGCGAAGTAGGTGCCCGCGGCGTCGACGTAAATTCCGTCTGGCGCCACCAATAGGGGTGCTTGGATCTTGGCTGGGACCGGGAAGGCGACTGTGATCGGGCCGCGACTGCTGAAGGACTCGATGTTGTTGCCGATGCCGTCGGACCCGTTGACGGCTCCGACGGTGATCGCACCAGCGGCAAAGGATTGTGGAGTGACGAAACTGCCTGCCGTGGATAGGGAAAGCGCGGTCAGGCCGTCGCCGCCCACCCAGAGTTTCAAGAACTTGCCCGCCAGCGAGGCATCCGGCGTGCCGACATAGATCGTGTTGGCTCCTGGGTAGAGCGTGATCGATTGGGTGATGACAAGGGCGGCAGGTGTGCAGAGCCATTTACTGACAGTCCCGCCGCGACGAGAGCGGCGGTCGGCGCCTTCGATGAGCAGTCGTAGTGGACGTCTGCTTCGACTCTGTCTTGGGCGTCGATTCGGGCGTCGTAGACCGCCTGCAGGCCAGGGGAAACCCGGACTCGCCACGGGTCGGCCGCGGCATTGGACTCTTGCGGGGCGACGCTCAGAAAAAACAGCCACGCCGCGGGCAGAATTCCCGCGGACAGTGCAGAAACCTGTCTCGAGCCTCCCATCGGTTTCGATTGTGCCCGAAGCGTGACCGGCTGCCCACTCGGCCGGGCGCAGTCCGGTGCTCCCACGGCGACCGCAACTGCACAGCCGGGGGCTTGCGACGGAAGTCTGTGACCAGGTGAACATATTCCACTTGCTGGATCAGGCACCATCCAAAGTCGCGGCCTAATGCGATTACGGGGCGCCGCGGGGCACAAAACTATGAAATCCATAAAGGCGAAGTGGCTGTTGACCTTGTTGTCGGGGACCGGCGCGGGGCTCTACCCCGTGGTTTCCGCAGCGCTTGGGCTCGGGGACATCCAGATCGACTCCCGCCTCAACCAGGCCTTGCGCGCGCGCATCGAGATCGTTGGTGTCAGCGACGAGGAATGGCGTCTGATTCGTGCGAGCATCGCGTCCCAATTGCTGTCGAGCGGGGATGCGGCGCACCCGGAGTTGCTCGGGTCGGTGACCTTGAGCCCCATCGAGGACGCCGATCACCGGCACTTCATTCAGGTGAAATCGAGCTCGGTATTCACCGAGCCGCTGTTTGATTTGCCCATCGAGGTGTCGGATCCGACGGCGCACGTAGTTCGCAGCTACGCGGTGTTGCTCGATCCCGAGGAGACCGTGAGCCCGCCGCAGCAGGTCGCGGCATCCAATATGAGCCATGACGTCCCGGTCGCCGCTGTCACAGCTCCACAACCGGCGAAGGCAGGCTCCGCCGCGGTCGCTCCCAAAGCTGCGCATACGAAACGTCATTCAGGTCGGCGCCATTCTGCGCGCGCCGCGAAACACGCACGGTCTCGGAAGCATGCGCCTGGTGCGGTGCCAGCGCCGAGCGCGACGGCAACATCCAGTGTGGCGTCAGCGTCGGGTGTGGCATCTGGGCCGAACGCGACGTCATCGTCGAGTGCAACTCCAACGTCGGCGCAGGGATCCGCCAAGGACCAACTCGAGCGGCAGCTTGCAATGTTGCAGCAGATGTTGGCTCAGATGCAAACCACCATCGCCGCGCAGGATGCTGAAATAGCCAAACTGACGCGCGCGGTTGCCAGTGGAACACCTGCAGGCGAGGCATCGGCGGCGCGGCCGGTGGAACAGGCGGTCGCGACGGCGCCCGCAGCCGTACATGATGTCGTGCCTCCCTCGACGACCGCGCAATCTCCAGCTCGCGGCCCCGCTGTGGCCCAATCACAGCCGGTCACGCAGGCCGTGCCGGCGGACTCCGACGTTGACGCTGGCGATGTCAAGGAGCCCACCTCGTTCTGGCGGCGGCCCGGCTTCTTCTACTGGGTCGTCTCGGGGCTTGGTTTGACGGCAGCTTTGGCAGCGGTGAGCTTGTGGCTCGCGCGAAGGCGCAAGGCGCAGGAAGATCGAGGCGTTAGCGTCGAAGAGCGGTACTCGCCACTTCGAAAGGATGAGCCGAAGAAAACCTATCAGATGGCGCAGCCCTCGAGCTATCAGGTGGAGGAGCACTCGGAAGGCGGCAACGCAGCCAGCTCTGCGAAAGCTGCGGCCGCGCGGGACGCTGCCGACAGCGATGCGGACAGCGATGCGGACGGAGTGGAGTCCTGGCGGACCCAAACAGCGCTATTGGAGCAAGACATTCTGTCGGCTACCGGCTCGCTGCCGTTCGTGAAGGACGAGAAGAACCACGTTGAAACAACCCAGACTCAGGAGAGGCCCTCGGTCGTCGTGGACGACGAGAAGACTCTGGAGCTGCACCAGACGCTGGACTCGCTCGAGATACAACAGACGCTGGAGTCCCTCGAGATGCAGCAGACTCTGGAGGTGCGGCAGCCATCGGACGCGCAGCACACGCTAGCGATACAGCGGACGTTGGACTCCCTGACAATGGGCCGCGGCCCTGAGCGTGCCGAGACGAACGGCGATGTCGTCAAGGCGCTCGAGCATACACTCGATATCGAGCCGGATCGGGTAGATCTCCAACTGAAGCTGTTGGAGATCTACCATCACGAGGCGCTGGGGAACCGGGACAATTTCCACTCGCTATTGAGCAGGCTGAACGTGGAGCAGGAGGGACTGTCGCCCGCGCAGCGCTCGCATCTGGAGATGCTGCGGCGTACGTTGGACGACAGCAAGGCCGATGCGGACTCCAATTTCGCTACTGAGGCGGCTATCTAGCGTCGCCGCGCTGGATCTACCGGGTACTTTGCTCGCAAAATACGTGAGCTTGGTGCAGTGTTCCGGAGAGCCGCAGCGTGCCTTACACACCGATTCTCGCGACCTTGGGGTATGTTCTAGCGCCCGATCGTCGGCGGGTGCTGATGATCCACCGCAATGCTCGTGAAGATGACCATCATCTAGGCAAGTACAACGGTCTGGGCGGCAAGCTCGAGTCGCACGAGGATGCCGCGGCGGGCATGCGGCGCGAGATTCTCGAGGAAGCGGGTGTCGAGTGCCTCGAGCTCAGTCTGCGTGGCACCATCAGCTGGCCGGGGTTCGGCAAGCGAGGCGAGGACTGGTTCGGGTTTCTCTTCATAGTGACGCGTTTCAGTGGAACGCCGCTTGAGCGCAATCCGGAAGGGGCTCTCGAATGGGTGGAAATCGACAGGGTGCCCTCGTTGCCGTTGTGGGAGGGAGACCGGCATTTTCTGCCGTTGGTGTTCGATGCCGATTCGCGACCGTTTCATGGCGTGATGCCATACCGTGATGGGCGAATGCTGAGCTGGGCGTTTAGTCGCTGATCGCGGTCGAAAGCGATGTTCATTACCAGGATGCACTTGCCGCGCCGCGCGGTGTTGAAGGCACTGGGCGCCACTGTTGGTTTGCCTTTGCTGGACGCAATGATTCCAGCCGCGACGGCCCTTGCGAAAACCGCGGCGGCCCCGAAGCCATCCATGACCTTCGTGTACTTTCCGCACGGCGCGGTGATGGACAAGTGGACGCCGCGCAAGGTGGGCGCCGATTTCGATCTGCCGCCGATCCTCGCGCCGCTGGCGCCGTTTCAGAAGCAGCTGACGGTGATCAGCGGTATGGAAAACAAGTCCGCGGTGGCCACCCCGGTACATGCCATCACGCCGGCCACCTGGCTGAGCTGCGTGCCGCCACGAATCGGTCACTATCCGTACTGCGGCGTCACGGTCGATCAGGTCGCGGCTCAGAAGATCAGCCAGGGTACGCGACTGGCTTCGATCCAGGTGGCGACAGAGGAGCAGGGCGGGGAGGGCTCCAGCGATCGCCTTTACGGTTGCGGCTATGCCCGAACTCTCTCCTTCCGCACACCCTCCACGCCGCTTCCGATGGAGCACGATCCGTGCAGGCTGTTTCAACAGATCTTCGGACTCGGCACAACGGCTACCGCTTCCCACACGGAAAATCGGAGCGTCGTCGATCTGGTGCGCCACGATGCCGCCGATCTCAGCCGAGCCTTGGGAGCCGGGGATCGTGCTCACTTGGACGACTATCTCAATGGCGTGCGCGAGATCGAGCGTCGCGTCCGGAAGCACGCTGCGGCGGCTGCCGCGAGCCCGCAGCCTGCTCAGATGCCCGCGGGAGATCCGGGGCCGTTCGGCGAGCGTGTGCGGCTCATGTTTGATCTGTTGGCTTTGGCTTATCAGACGAACCTGACACGTGTAGCGACCTGCATGATGGCCGCCGAGGTCAGCGAGCAGCGCTACGGCTTCATGGGGATCGGGAACACCTTTCACGCTTTGTCGCACCACCGGAACGACCCCGCGAAGCTGGGGCAGCTGGCGGCGGCGCAGGCCTTTCATACACAACTATTGGCACGCTTCGTCGCGAAGCTGGCGGAAATGCCGGACGGCGACGGCTCGATCCTCGACCACTCGATCATTCTGTACGGCAGCAATATGAGTGACGGCAACCTGCACGACCACCACCGGTTACCGCTTGCGGTGATCGGTGGAGGTTGTGGCAAGTTGCGGGGTAATCAACATCTGCGCTATCCGGACAGGACGCCGATCGCCAACCTGCACGTGGCGTTGCTGAATGCCGCGGGCATTCCGACTCGCGCTTTCGGGGACAGTACGGGTGAGCTCGCGGGGCTGTTAGCTACGTGAGCTGATGCTGCGCCGCCAAAAACCGGCGTCGCAACTCCCGCAATGGCACGATCGGGCCAGCTCCGGCATGTCTCATTTGCGCAACATCGTAGACCGGGCTAGCGCCCGGTTCTTGCATCCTGCCGTCCCGCGAGGTCTACTGTCTGTATGACGTGAGCCACACAAGACGAGCCTGCAAGAATCCAAGGGAGCAAACAATGAAGAGCTCTGGGGAGATAGGTCGAACGTTGGTTTTGTCGTGCCTGCTGAGTCTGCCGTTGCCGGCGGCATGGGCAGCCGGTGCCGCCGCCGAGAATGAGGCCGGGGCCGCGGAGTCGGATTCCATTGCCGAGGTGGTCGTCACCGCCACTCACCGTGCGGAGAATGAGAAGGACGTGCCGGTCTCGATCTCGGTCGTGGACAACAACCTGATCACTTCCATGGGCAACGCGGGCGATGACATCAAGCAGCTCGCTTTCAGGGTGCCCAGCCTCAACATCGAATCGTCCAACGGCCGCGCGTTTCCGCGCTTGTATATCCGCGGCTACGGCAACACCGATTTCCACGATTTCGCCTCGCAGCCGGTCGGGTTGTACTACGACGATATCGTGCAGGAAAACCCGGCCCTGAAGGGCTTCCCGATTTTCGACAGGCGGACGTCGAGGTGTTGCGCGGGCCGCAGGGCACGCTGTTCGGCCGCAATTCGCCGGCGGGCGTGGTGAAACTGGAGTCCGCCAGGCCGGAGCTGGGCGTGACATCGGGCTATGTCTCGATGTCGGACGGCACGTTCAACTACGGCGGTGGTCCAGGGTGTGGTGAATCTCCCGATCAACGATGTGCTGGCTTTTCGCGTCTCGACCCAGATCCAACATCGCGACAACTGGATCAACGATCCGATCAATCAGACGCATCTGGGCGGTTATGACGATTGGGCCGGGCGCCTGCAACTGCTGCATCAAGCCGAGCGATACCTTCAGCGCCCTGCTCAACGTTCATGGCCGCAGCCTGAACGGCTCCTCGACGGTCTTCCGTGCCAACATCATGGAGCCGGGCAGCAACAAGCTCATCCCGGGATTCAATCCGAATCGTAGTACTACGCCGATGGGCCGAACAGCTCGACCTTGGGGACGGTCGGCGTCAACCGTGCACCTCGCATGGACGCTGGCCGGCGTGACGCTGCAGTCGATCTCCGGCTATGAGACGGTGCAGAAGTATCTCGCCTTGGGCGACATCGACGGCGGCTACGGTCCCGGCAACGTGTTCTGCCAGCCCAATTGCACCGTTCCGACCGGTCCCGGTTCCATTCCGTTTGCGGTCGAAACCTCCGCGGGCCTGCTGCATCACGAGCAGCTGACGCAGGAGTTCCGCGTGCTGACCAACTACGACGGGTCCGCTTCAGGCGCAGGGCGGCGTCTTCCTGTTCTACGAGAATGTGGAAGGCGCGGACGACGACTACTGCACTCCGGGCGCCACGACCAACAACTGTCCCAATGTGCAGCTGTGGTCGTTCCAGGATACGACCGTGTCCCGGCAGAGAAACGATGCCGAGGCGATTTTCGGTTCGGTGGATTACAAACCCGTCGATGCGTTCAAAGCGACGGCCGGCGTGCGCTTGACGGAGGATCACAAGGAGTTCGTGACCCTTTACGCCAATACCGTTCCACCACCTACCGCGCCGCTTGCTGACTCCGCGAGCGCCTCCAACGTGAGCTGGGACGTCAGCGGCACTTATTCCGTGACCTCGGACATCAACGTGTACGCGCGTGTCGCGACTGGATTCCGCGCGCCGAGCTTCGGTCCCCCGAGCGCCGGATTGCCGGTGACAGGTGGCACGCTCGGAAAAGATCATTTCATACGAGGCCGGCCTGAAGGCGGAGCTTTGGGATCATAAGGCGCGTCTCTCGTGGGACGCCTACTTTTACGATGTCAAGGATCAGCAGCTTACCGCGGTGGGAGGGGAGGCGAACTCCATTCAGCTGATCAACGCGCAAAAGACGCTCGGCAAGGGCTCGGAGCTGGAGCTGGAGTTGCATCCCATGGTCAACATGACAGTCAACTTGAGCGGTAGCTATAACGATACGCGGATCGAAGACCCGACACTGGAGGTGGCGCCGTGCTTCTCATGTACGGTAACCAACCCCATCGACCCCAAGACCGGTCTAGCCGAGATCAACGGAAATTCTTTGCCGCAAGCAGCCAGGTGGGTGGGTGATCTCGGGTTGAGGTATGACTATCCGCTCACCACCGGCACTGTCTACGGCTACACCGATATCTCCACGCGCAGTGCGATGAATCTGTTCCTGTACACTTCCAAGGAGTTCCTGGCTCAGCCACTGACCCAAGTGGGGCTGCGGTTGGGATACACCTGGGGCGGCGACAAGTACGACGTCGCCGCGTTCTGCCGCAATTGCGCGAACCAGATCCGCGCCATCGGTGGAATCGACTTCGACAATCTGACCGGCTTCATCAACGACCCAAGAATCTTCGGCGCGCAGTTCAGAGCCAGATTTTGAGGAAGGCTCGCGCGCTCTAGCGGCCGCGCAAGCAAGGCCGGAGGCAAGCCCGATCACGACAAGCACCAGCAGCGGCGGGCCCTAGTGTTCATCCCTAGGGACTGTAGCCAACGGAGTGATAGTTGGGCAAATTCAATTTCGTCCGGGCTTTGCCCGGTGGAGGGCGCGGGTCTTAGCGCGCAGCTGCGCTATGCTGTAGAACAGTAACGGAGTGAGGTGATGTTGCCTTCAACCGCCGCCGACAGAGCCTTTTGGGGCACGGCGCTGCATACGCCTGTCCGCGGGCAGCTGGAGGTATTGCGCGATGCGCTCATCGTGGTGGGCGGCGATGGGACGATCAAAGCGGTTCATCGCCGCGAGTCGGCGCAGGCTGCGGTAGAGGTGCGCCGGTTCGCGGCGGCGGCAAGCCTGGTCACGCTCCAGCCGCATCAGTACCTGCTCCCCGGCCTAGTCGATCTGCACATCCACGCGCCGCAATGGCCGCAGCTCGGGAAGGCGCTCGATCTGCCTCTCGAGGAATGGCTGCAGGCCTACACCTTCCCGCTCGAATCCCGCTACGCCGACACGGCTTTTGCGAAAACTGTCTACGAGTCTCTGGTGGAGGGCCTGCTGGCGAACGGTACGACAACGGCGGTGTATTTCGCGACTATCCACAGCCAAGCCACCCGGATCCTCGCCGAGGTGTGTTTGAGAAGGTCGCAGCGCGCTCTGGTCGGGCGGGTCGCTATGGATGATGCGCAGCTGTGTCCACCCTACTATAGGGACGCATCAGCTACGCGTGCTGTGGGCGAGACGCGCGCGTTAATCCAGTATGTGCGCTCGATGCCGGGAAACGAGACGGAGTTGGTCAAGCCGGTCATCACACCCCGATTCATCCCGGCGTGCTCGGACGACTTGCTAGCCGGTTTGGGCGCTCTGGCGCGGGAGAGCGGTTGTCATGTCCAGACCCATTGCTCGGAAAGTGATTGGCAGCATCGCTTCGTGCTGGATCGGTGCGGTAGGACCGACGCCGCCGCTCTCGATGGTTTCGGATTGTTATCCGCGCGTACGATTCTCGCTCATGGGAATTTCGTCGGTGACGGCGATATAGCCCTGATCCGCGCACGCGGTGCCGCGATAGCACATTGCCCCCTGTCGAATGTTTACTTTTCCGACGCCGTGTTTCCCCTCAGAAAAATTCTGGAGCAAGGGGTCCGTGTCGGGCTGGGCTCGGATATCGCCGGCGGCTCCAGCCCGTCGATTCTCGATAACGCACGATACGCCGTGGTAGGCTCGCGTACTCTGGAATCCGGCGTCGATCCGGCTTTGGAACGCAGCCAGCGACGGCGTCCAGACTCGCGGATCGATGCTCTTACAGCCTTCTGGCTGGCAACGGCCGGTGGCGGCATGCGCGCTCGATTTGCCTGTCGGGGTATTCCGGGAGGGGTTTCAGTTCGATGCTGCTGCTGCTCGACCCGGACGGCTCCGGGGAGCAACCTGCGTATCGATCCTGACGAGGCTCCCGCAGACATCCTGCAAAAGATCATCTATCTCGCCAATCGCACCAACATCCGCGAGGTATGGGTCGCCAACCGCCGCGTGCACACGGCTTAAGCATTCTCTCGCTGCATTACGCACATAAGCATCGATGGCGCTCTGCCAGCGCTGTTTGGCGGCCTCTTCCAGGAATGAGGCTTCAAACGAATTACGCGCGAGGCCGTCAGCTCGGCCGGGTCAGGCCGAGTCCCTGCTCGAGCGCGAGGAAATTCTCCAGCAGATAGCCGCCGAAGTACGCCGGGTCGTCGGAATTGACCGTGACGCACACTCCGCGCTCCAGCAGGCGCTTGAGGTTATGGCTCTCGATGCGGTCGAATACCTTCAATTTGACATTGGAGAGCGGGCAGACCGTCAGAGGCATGCGCTCCCGCACCAAACGATCGAGCAGCTTCGGGTCCTCTTCGCTGCGTACCCCATGGTCGATGCGGCGGACTTTCAGGATATCGAGTGCCTCGTAGATGTATTGCGGAGGGCCCTCTTCGCCGGCGTGCGCGACGGTGAGCAGCCCTTCATGCCGGGCGCGTTAAAGACGGCGGCGAATTTCGCGGGCGGGTGACCTCTTTCGGATGAATCCAGTCCCACGGCGCTGAGCGCCGTCTTGTAGGGCAGCGCCTCCTCCAGAGTCCGCATCGCGTCAGCGGCGCTCAGGTGGCGCAAGAAACACAGGATGAGGCGGTACGTGATGCCCAGCTGTTCCCGCCCCTGGCGCAGCGCCCCCACGATGCCCTCGAGTACCGTGGAAAAGGGGATTCCCCGTTCCGTGTGAGTCTGGGGGTCGAAAAAAATCTCAACATGAACCACGCCCTGCTGGTGAGCCTTGCGCAGGTAGGCCGCCGTGAGGGTGTGAAAGTCCTCAGCGTCGCGCAATACGCTGGCGCCGGCGTAATAGAGGTCCAGAAAGGACTGTAAGTCCGAAAAACTGTACGCCGCCCGCAGTGCCTCAACGCTGGCGTAGGGTAAGGCGACGTTGTGCTTCTTCGCGAGCCGGAACGCAAGCTCGGGCTCCAGAGTACCCTCGATATGCAGGTGTAACTCCGCCTTCGGGATACCCTGTAGAAATGTCGCGACATTCATGGGCCAGGGGCCTCCTCTCGACACGCACAAATACACCCCGTCTGCATCATTCCTAGGGACGTTTGCAACGGTCGTGCCATTGTAGTTAGGATCGGGGCAATGGGTCAACTGACAACGCACGTTCTCGACATCAGTGCGGGTCTGCCGGCCGCCAGCCTGCGGATCGACCTCCACGGTTTGCATGCCGACGTGACCCCTCATCACAACGGTGACCACCGGAAAAGACGGCAGGGTGGCGGCCCCACTGCTCGCCGGCGCCGCGTTCCGCGCCGGTCGCTATACACTGACATTTCACATCGCAAGCTATTTCCGCGCCCGGGGTGTTGCCCTGGCGGAGCCGCCGTTCATCGAGGAGGCCGTGATCCGTATCGGCATAGCCGATCCGGACCAGCACTACCACGTGCCATTGTTGATCGCGCCGTGGAGCTATTCGGTGTACCGGGGAGGCTAGCGTGAACGCTGTCCGCTTCCTCCTCGATGGTCGCACAGTCTGCGCCGAAAACGTGTCGCGCACCACCACGGTACTCGAGTATCTGCGCGAGGTGCTGCACCGGACGGCACCAAGGAAGGCTGCGCCGAAGGCGATTGTGGCGCCTGCACGGTCGTGTTGGGCGAGCCGGCCGCCGATGGCAGCCGGGTCGAGTACCGCGCGGTCAATTCCTGCATCCGCTTCCTGCCCGACCATCGATGGGCAAGAGCTCGTGACCGTCGAGAGTCTGCAGGCGGCCGACGGCAGCCTGCACCCGGTGCAGCAGGCGATGGTGGATCAGCACGCCTCGCAATGCGGCTTCTGCACGCCGGGCTTCGTGATGTCGCTGTTTGCGCTGTACCTGCACGATGCGGCGCCGACCCGTGAGCAGGTGCTCAATGCCCTGTCCGGCAACCTGTGCCGCTGTACCGGCTATCGGCCGATCATCGCGGCGGGTCTGCGCATGGGTCAGTATCCTCCTGCGCCGCACTGGAGCCGCGATACCCCGATGTTGGCTTCCCGGATCGCGCAACTGCGCGAGCTGCAGCGCTCGGGGGCGTTGCGGATGCCGGGATTTTTTGCGCCGCGGACAGTCGATGAGCTGGCGGCGGAGCTGGAGAAGAATCCTGGCGCGCTGGTGTTGGCGGGGGGCACCGATGTGGGACTTTGGGTAACCAAACAGCTGCGCGAATTGCCCGACATCGTCTACATCGGGGCGGTTGCGGAGCTCAACCACATCCGCCGCGACGGCGACATTCTGGAAATCGGCGCGGCTGTCCCGCTGAGCGACGGCTGGCCTGCGTTGGTCGCCGAGTTTCCACCGCTTGCCGAGATGGCGCAGCGTTTCGCGTCGCCGCCGGTGTGCAATTCCGGCACGCTGTGCGGAAATCTTGCCAATGGCTCGCCGATCGGCGATTCGCTGCCGGTCTTGATTGCGCTGGATGCGGAGCTGGTGTTGCGCCGCGGCATGCGCACGCGCCGCCTCCCGCTGGAGCGTTTTTACCTCGGCTATCAGCGCACTGCCCTCGAGCCAGGCGAATTCGTTGTGTCGGTCCGAGTGCCGGTGTCGCCGCAAGCGCGTTCTGGTTGGATCGCGGCCTACAAGGTGTCCAAGCGCATCGACCAGGATATCTCCGCTGTTGCCGTGGCAATGGCAGTGCGGGTTGAAGCGGGGCTTGTTGTGGCAGCGCGGATCGCGTTTGGCGGGCTGGCTGCCGTGGCGGCCCGTGCAGTGGCAACCGAGAGGGCGCTGGTTGGTTCGACGTGGACTCAGGCCGCTGTCGATGCGGCCGCGAGAAAGCTTGCGGAAGATTTCAAGCCCTTGACTGACATGCGCGCGAGCAGCGCCTATCGCCTGCGCGCGGCCGGTAATCTGTTGCGCCGTTTCTATCTCGAGCATGGTGGGTCGCACGGTGGCTCTACCGGCCCGACGCGAACGACAGAAATGACCGCGGTATCGGCCTTGCGCGGCCCGGACTGACGTCATGTCTACCGCGGTCCCTCACGAGAGTGCCCATCTCCACGTCAGCGGAAGAGCGGTATATACGGACGATATTCCCCTCCCCGCCAACGCCCTGCATGCCGCGTTTGGGCTCAGTCCGATCGCCCACGGGCGTATTTGCTCAATGGATCTCGCGCCCGTGCTGGCCCTTCCTGGCGTAGTGGCCGTCGCCGCGGCGGCCGACGTCCCGGGTGAGAACAACTACGGCAGCGCCGTTCACGATGATCCGATTTTTGCGCCCGGCCTGGTCGAATATGTCGGCGCGCCGCTGTTTGCCGTGGCTGCAAACGACTACGCGACTGCCAGAAAGGCGGCGCGTCGCGGCCTTGTCGACTACGAGCCTCTGCCGGCCATACTGGACATACGGGCCGCTTTGGCTGCCGACGCTTGCGTGCTACCCACTCAGCGTCTGGTACGTGGTCGGCCACACGAGGTTCTGGCTCAAGCGCCGCACAGATTGAAGGGCACGGTCCAGATGGGAGGTCAGGACCATTTCTATCTCGAGGGCCAGATCGCCATCGCCATCCCTCAGGAAGATGGCGGGATGCTGGTGCATAGCTCGACTCAACACCCTTCCGAAGTGCAGCAGATCGTGGCGCACGCGTTGGCGAGGCGCGCGAACCAGGTCACCGTGCAGTGCCGGCGCATGGGCGGCGGATTTGGCGGCAAGGAGACGCAACCGGCGTTGATTGCCGCCGCCGCGGCAGTGCTGGCGCACAAGACAGGGCGGCCGGTCAAACTGCGCCTGGATCGCGATACCGACATGCTGATGACCGGCAAGCGGCATGACTTCCTCGCCGATTACGAGGTGGGATTCGACGCGGACGGCCGCATTCTGGCACTGACCGTGATGTTGGCATCGCGCTGCGGGTACTCGGCCGATCTGTCCGGGCCGGTGAACGACCGCGCGGTGATGCATCTCGACAACGCCTATTTCCTGGAGAACGTCGAGATCGTCTCGCACCGGTGCAAGACGCATACCGTGTCCAATACCGCTTTTCGCGGCTTCGGCGGCCCTCAGGGCATGGTGGTCATCGAGCAGATCGTCGATTCGATCGCGCGCTCGTTGGGGCTGGACCCGCTCGCCGTCCGGCGCCGCAATTTCTACGGGGCGGAACCGAGCGCAACCTGACGCACTACGGCCAGAAGGTCGAGGACAACCTGACGCCTCTGATCGTCGAGCGGCTCGCCGCGACCAGCCACTACCGCGAGCGCCGCGAGCGCGATCGCGGGTTGGAACGCAACGCAGCCGCTCATCAGGCGCGGGATTGCCCTGACACCGGTCAAATTCGGCATCTCGTTTACCGCGACAATGTTCAACCAGGCCGGCGCGCTGCTCCATGTCTACACCGACGGGACCGTGCTGCTCAATCACGGCGGGACGGAGATGGGGCAGGGGCTGTTCACCAAGGTGGCGCAGGTGGTGGCCCACGAGCTCGGTCTGCCGCTCAGCGCAATCCGGGTGTCCGCGACCGATACCTCGAAAGTTCCCAACACGTCGGCGACCGCGGCTTCGGCGGGCTCGGACCTCAACGGCAAGGCGGCACAGGCGGCCGCGCAGACGATCCGCGGAGCGACTGACTCAGTTTGCCTGCGAGACCTTCCGCGTGGCGCGAGGATGAGGTGAGTTTCGGGACGGGCAGGTATTTGCCGGCTCAACGCAACTTACGTTCGCGGAGCTGGTGCAACAGGCGTACCGCGCGCGCATCTCTCTGTCATCGACCGGCTACTACCGCACGCCCAAGATCGAATACGACAAGAGCACTCTCAAAGGCAGGCCGTTCTTTTACTTCGCCTACGGCGCGGCCGTCAGTGAAGTTGCTGTCGACACACTGACGCGGAGAGACCCAGCTGCTGCGGGTCGACATTCTGCACGACGCGGGGCGTCCGTTGAATAGCGCCATCGACATGGGCCAGATCGAGGGCGGCTTTCTGCAAGGTGTGGGCTGGCTTACCGCGGAGGAGCTGTGGTGGGACGCCAAGGGTGAGCTGCGGACCCATGCGCCTTCGACCTACAAGATCCCGACGGCCCGCGATTGGCCGGAGCAGGCGCATATACAGATATTGGCGGGGCGCCCCAACCAGGAGGACACCATCTATCGCTCCAAGGCGGTCGGTGAGCCGCCCTTGATGTTGGCCATTTCGACCTTGCTGGCGATTCGCGACGCCGTTGCGAGCTGCGGGCCGGAGCGCGCACTGCCGGATCTGGTTGCGCCCGCGACTCCGGAGTCGGTGCTGCGTTGTCTGGAGAGTCTGCACACGACGAGTGTTGCCAGCCGCGTGGCGGCGTTGAGTGCGGAGGCCGGCGTATGAGCAAGCTTCCGCGCAACTGGGTGGTGGCCGTTTTGCAGGTTCTGCAATGTGAAACCGCGGTGGTGCGCATCGTTGTTGCGGACGCGCGCGGCTCAGTGCCGCGTGAGCCGGGAGCGTTCATGCTCGCAACTCGCGGTGGGGCGCTCGAGGGAACGATTGGCGGTGGAAGGCTTGAATGGGAGGCCATCGCCGCCGCTCGCGAGTTGTTCGATGATGTGATCGGCGGTGCCCGCCTCAATAGGCTGGTGCTGGGCGCCGACCTGGGGCAGTGTTGCGGTGGTGTTGTAGCTGTCTGGCTCGAGCGTTTTACTCGCGACGATGTGGCGTTTCTTCGTGCGGCGCGACACGCCGGCGCGCGCGGCAACGCCGTGTTAAGTAGCACGGTGAGAGCGTCATCAGCTGCGGTTGAGCGTCGTGTAGTGTCCGGGGTAGGCGAGGATGGGGTGGCGGTGGACGAGTTATTGAGGGCGTCGTATCCCCGGACTCATCCCCGGGTCCTAACGGGCGCCGCGGGAGAGGTTACCTTTCTCGAACGGCTTGACGACCAGCTTCCCGCGCTCTGGCTTTATGGAGCCGGTCACGTGGGGCAGGCAGTAGCGCGGATTTTGGCGGATTTACCCTTGCGGTTGACCTGGATCGATTCCCGCGCGGGGTTGTTTCCCGCCAATGTTGCCGAGGGTGTGCGGATCCGGTGCGAGCCGGATGCGGTGGCGACGGTCCCGGAGGCGCCGGCGGGGGCTTATTTTCTGGTGATGACGCACAGTCATCCGTTGGATTACGCGTTGTGCCAGGCGCTCCTCGAGCGCAACGATTTCCGCTGGCTGGGGTTGATTGGCTCGGACAGTAAGGCGGCACGATTCCGCTCGCGGTTGCGGCGCGAGGGTGTAGGCGTGAGCGACATCGCGAAGCTGGTGTGCCCGATCGGAATTGGCGGAATTGAGAGCAAGTGGCCGGCGGCCATCGCGGTCGCCGTGGCCGCGCAGGTGATGCAGCAGATTTCGGCTGGGACGCAGGAGCCGGCGGCCAGTAAAGAGCTGGGGAGTACGCTTGAGTTGCAGCGCTCGCAGCCTGTCGGGCGATCGGATCGTGCGGTTGAGTCGCAGCGGCCGCCGCGTGTGGGTGCCGAGCGAGCAGATGTCGCGCACGCAGGTGCCGTGCATGCAGATACCGTGCGTGCGGATGTCGGATGTGGTGCGCAGAACTGCGCGACTTGTGGGACGACTACTGCGCTGGAGCAGTCAAACACTCCGGTGCGCAACTCGTGACGGCCTATCTACTGGACTGGTGCGGGCTGCTGGTCCGCTGGCTGCATATCATCGCGGGTATCGCGTGGATCGGCTCGTCGTTCTACTTCGTCTGGCTCGACAACTCGCTCGAGCCGCTGGGCGAGCGGGAGCCGGCCGACCCGCGCGTGGCGGGCGAGTTGTGGGCGGTGCATGGCGGCGGGTTCTACCGCTCACGCAAGTACCGTGTCGCGCCGGAAGTGCTGCCGCCAACCTTGCACTGGTTCTACTGGGAAGCCTACACCACCTGGCTCTCGGGGTTCGCGCTGTTGTGTCTGTTGTATTTTCTGCGGGCCGAGGCGTACCTCATCGATCCTGCCGTCATGGCCTTGTCCAAGCCGGGTGGCGATCGCAATTGCCGCTGCGGCGATCGTGGCGAGCTGGCTGGTCTACGACGGATTGTGCCGCTCGCCGTTGGCCGGCCGGCCGCGCGCGCTCGCGGTAGCTGTGGCGGTTGTGACGGCGTTGCAGGCCTGGGGGCTGTGCCAGATCTTCAGCGGGCGCGGCGCATTCATGGTGTTCGGCGCTGCGCTCGGCACGATCATGGTGGCGAACGTGCTGTTCGTGATCATTCCAGGGCAGCGCGAGCTGGTTCGCGCCAAGCTCGAGGGGCGCGAGCCGGATGCCGCGCCGGGCTTGCGGGGCAAGCAGCGTTCCGTTCACAACACGTATTTCACGCTGCCGGTGCTGTTCGTGATGATCAGCAACCACTACGCCATGACCTACGGGGCGCGTTACAACTGGCTCGTCCTGATTGCGATGAGCTTTGCGGGCGCTTGTATTCGTGGGTGGTTCGTGGCGAGGCACAAACCGGCGGGCCGGCAGGGCGTGATCGCCGCGTTGCCGGCCGCGGCAGGTGTGCTGACGTTGTTGGTTCTGATCGTGTCGCTTGCGCCTACGGGCGGCCCGAGTGTAGAGACGCTCAGTGGCGCAGTTGGAGGGCCGCCGGCGCAAGGCAATGGCGTAGCCCCGCCCGGCAGTTCCGGGCCGTTCCCGCCAACCGTGGACGCCGCGCAGGTGCAAGCCATTGTCCAGCAGCGCTGTGTTCCCTGTCACAGCAAGAGCCCAACGCAGGCCGGGTTCACCGCGCCGCCCAATGGCATCGCGCTCCAGACTTTCGATGAGTTGCGCGCGCATTTGCCGGAGATTCAAAAGCAGGTGTCGCTTCGCACCATGCCTCTAGGTAACCTGACGGGCATGACGGACGAGGAGCGGACCAAGGTCTTGATGTGGATCGGGCACGGCGCGGTAGGTGGAAGTCCATGACTACACTCGAACAGCTCAACACGGCGCCCGTCCGGGAGTTCGTCGCGATCCTTGGCGCGATCTTTGAGCACTCGCCGTGGGTGGCGGAGCGCGCCGCGGCAGGGCGGCCCTTCAGGTCGAAGGCGGAGTTGCTCGAGTCCATGTGTGCCGCGGTGAGGGATGCATCACCGGCCGAGCAACTGGCGTTGATTCGCGCGCATCCGCAGTTGGGCGCGCGTGGGCGCAATCGAGCGCAACTCACGGCCGCCTCGGCGCAAGAGCAGCAGCGGGCCGGCCTGGATGCCTGTACGGATGAGGAATTCGCGGAACTGATGAAACTCAACGCCGCGTATGTGCAGAAGTTCTCTTTCCCCTTCATTCTCGCGGTGCGCGGGCACACCCCTGAGTCCATTCTAGCGACGCTCACCACTCGATTGAGCAACGACGCAGACACAGAGCGCGCCGCCGCCCTGGTACAGATCGATCTGATAGCCGGCTTCCGCCTGGCTGATGTTGTGATGTCCTGAGCCTCGAGAGAGTCGCACTCATGCTGAAAACCGCACAATTACAACAAGAAACCCGGTTTCCGGTGCTGCAGCGGCTGTTCGATCTGCAAGGTCACGGGACGACCGTACGCACCGAAGTTTTCGCGGGCGTGACCACGTTTCTGACGATGGCATATATCGTGGTGGTTAACCCTTTGATACTGGGTGCCGCCGGCCTGCCGGTGGCCGGGGTCGCCGTGGCAACCTGCCTGTCGGCGGGATTCGCTTCGATTCTGATGGGCTTGCTGTCCAACTATCCGCTCGCTCTGGCGCCAGGAATGGGTCTCAACGCCTATTTCACGTACACGGTTGTGAAAGGCATGGGCCTGCCCTGGCAGACCGCCCTCGGTTGCGTCTTTCTTTCCGGCATCGCCTTTTTGCTGTTGACCGTGGCGGGCATACGGAGCCTGATCATCAGGGCGTTGCCCAAATCGCTGTTTGCCGCCGTCGGAGGCGGTATTGGGTTGTTCATCGCTTTCATCGGCCTCAGGGACGCGGGCATCATTGTCGCGACGCAGGGGACGGTGGTGGGGCTCGGACGGGTCACCGCGCCTACGACGGCGCTCTCCATACTGGGGCTGTTGGTGATCGCCTCGCTTCAGGCGAAAGGGGTGAAGGCGGCGATGTTGATCGGCATTCTCCTGACGGCCGCCCTGGCCTGGGTGTCGGGGTTGTCGCACTTTGCGCCCGCGGCCTACAGCCTCGCCGATCTCGGCTCCACGGCTTTCAAGCTCGATATTCCGGCCGCTTTGAGCCTGAAGGGCGGGATCGGCCTGTCACTGGTGGAAATCGTCTTTGTGTTCCTGTTCGTCGATATGTTCGACAACATCGGAACCCTGGTGGCGGTGACCAAGCGGGCGGGGCTGGTCACGCAGGATGGCTCGGTGCCGCGCATGAATCGCATCCTCCTGTCCGACTCGATTTCGATGTTGGTGGGCGCCCTGGCGGGCACCAGTCCGGTGACCAGCTACATCGAAAGCGCATCTGGTGTTGCGGTGGGCGGGCGTACCGGGCTCACCAGCGTCGTGGTCGGCATTCTTTTCCTGTGTACGTTGTTCTTCGCCCCGATCGTACAAGCCATCCCGACCCTGGCCACCGCCCCGGCGCTGATTCTGGTGGGCGCGTTGATGATGGGGGCGCTGACCGAAGTCGAATGGAGTGATCCCGGCTCGGCCATTCCGGCCTTTCTGACCGTGATCATGATCCCGTTGAGTTACTCGATCGCCAACGGGCTTGCTTTCGGCATCACCAGCTATGCGATTCTGAAAATCGTGCGCGGGCAGGCAAGTCGCAGTGACTGGCTGGTCTACCTGCTCGCCGCGCTATGCATCGCGCGGTTTATTTACCTTGCGTGACGGCCTCAGCCGGCTTGATCGCGTCGAAGAAGTCTTCGCGGACGGGCTTGTATTTCAGGATCTCCTCGCGGGTAAGACCCTGGATCTCGTGCGGGAATACCAGCCAGTTGTCAGTCGCGTGCACGTAGTAGTCGGGCACCAGCGTGCTGCGATTGCGCGCGGGCTTGTAGTAAACCGTGGCGATGCGGATTTTATTGGGCAGGTTGCGACGGCAGCGACGTGTCAGCTCCGACAGCACCGCTTCCAAGCTGCGGCCGGAGTCAAAGACGTCGTCCACAATCAGCAGTTCGTCCTCGTAGGACAGTCGCGAGACCAGGTAGTCGGTGGCGTGGACTCGCACGGTTTTGTTCTGGGTATCGATGCCGGTGTACGAGGAGGTGCGAATCGGGATATGGTCGGTATGGATACCGTGATACTCGAGGACCTCCTGGACGGCGATGCCGATGGGTGCGCCGCCGCGCCACATGCCCACCAGGAAGGTGGGGCGCAGGCCGCTGCACACGATGAGGCGGGCGAGCTCCATGGAGTCATGGAGTAAAGAGTCAGCGGAGATGAAGATTTTTTCCATGAGCCGTGACTATACGCCGCTTGCCGGGGTCGTGGCATAGTGCCCAGATGACTCGATTTGCTGTCATAGCGCTCGCCGTGCTCCTGCAGGGCTGTGCGAGCGCCGGATTCCTGGCGGCGAACGCGCCGACCGAATTCGATCGTATTGACCGGCATGCTGACTTGCCCTATGGGGACGGCCCGCGGCAGCGCCTCGATATCTATTCTCCGCGTGCCGCGAGCGAGCGGCCCGTTGTTGTTTTTTGGTATGGCGGCTCCTGGGTGAAGGGCAATAAGTCGCAATATCGCTTTGTCGGGACGACTCTGGCCGAGCACGGGGTCGTCGCGGTTATTCCTGACTACCGACTCTACCCACAGGTGCACTTTCCGGCATTTGATGAGGATGGCGCGCGGGCGGTGGCGTGGGTAGAGCGGCACGTGCGGGAGTTCGGTGGCGATCCCCGACACATCGTACTCATGGGACACTCCGCCGGCGGTCACACAGCGGCGTTCTTAGCCTTCAACCACGTATTTCTGCAGGCGTTCGGCGCGGATCCACGCGACATCGTCGGGTTGGTGGGTCTTTCGGGCACGTATGCTCTAGTCCCGGGAACAGCTGAGGAGCGTGCTACTTTTCCACCGCCCTATACCGAGAACGACTGGCAACCCATTCGGTTCGTCGATGCGCATGCGCCACCGACGTTGTTGCTTCATGGCGAAGATGACAAGGAAGTTCTTCCGCAAGAAGCCATTCAGTTGCGCGATGCCATGGTGCGCGATCACTTGCAGGTGCAGTTGCATCTCTACCCGCATCGGGGGCACGGGGCTACGGTCGCGTCGTTCGCGCCCGTGGCACGCTGGCAGACTTCCGCGGTCAAAGAGACGATTGCGTTTGTCGAGAGCGTGAGCCGAAGTCACTAGAAGCTGTGTGGGCGCGGCATCTCACGCTGTGAGGTCTACGATGCCCGATCCGGATCCAGGCGCCCCGCTTTGCGAGAGCGCTTTCGCGAGCGCCGCCGCGGCGGCGACCGAATCTGGCCCGCTATGCATGATGTTGTTCCAACTTTCGAGCAGCGCGGAAGTTGAAGACTCGTTATCGCCGTATTGGCTGACGCGCTGATAAAGCGCGATTCCGGGGGACGACTGACCTCCGGCGAAGCCGAAGTCGCGTCCGCGGATTTCCGCGAGGTCGCTCCGCTGCGTCGCAGCGCGTCTTCCAATGTACTTTGGAACCGGCCGGCTTCGGCAGGGCCGCTGCTCGCTGTGGAAGCGTTCGCAACCTCAGCGTCCGCTTCCCGAGCGACATTCGTTGCGGCGAACGTTCCTTCCGGAAGCTCGTTCGCGAAAGCCGCGCGCTTCGTAGTCTGCGACTTGTCGCCGCGGATTTGGCCCGGCGACGGCCGGGGACCGGTTAAGACGGAATGGACGGACATGCGCTCTTTGCAGTGCTCGAAATATCCCCGGCAACCTCTTG
>CAVVXG010000039.1:0-64671 GCA_963752125.1 uncultured Pseudomonadota bacterium
GCAGACGGCGTAGACCCGAGCGTTCACCGCAAAGTGATTCAGGATGCGAAGGCCGAAACGTTCGAGGCCATCGCTCGCAAGTGGGCTGACCATGCGGACCAAGACCACCGCCGCAGTCACCCAGCAAAAAGCGCAATGGCTACTGGAGATGCTCTTCCCCATATCGGCAAGCGGCCGATTCGCGAGGTAACTCCTCCCGAACTGCTCGCGGCTCTCCGTAAAATCGAGTCACGCGGACACCATGAAACCGCACACCACGCGAAGCGGAAGTGCGGCCAGATATTCCGCTACCCCATCGCCACCGGGCGCGCTGAGCGGGATATCAGCGCCCGCAGATCTACGAGGCGCGCTCGTCCCCGTCGTCGGCGCCGGAATCACGCCGCGCTCACCGATCCGGCGGAGGTGGCGCCCTCCACCGTGCCATCGATGGCTACGAAGGTCAGCCCATTACCGCCGCTGCCCTCAAACTGGCGCCCCTCGTCTTCGTTCGCCCCAGGAGAGCTACGTCGGCGCCCAGGTCGGTGCTGAATTCGACCTCGACGGCGCCGAATGGCGCATCCCTCGCGAGCGCATGAAGATGGGCGAGCTGCACATCGTGCCGCTTGCCCGTCAGGCTATTGCAGTCTTGCGGGAGCTGCACGCCCTCACTGGCTGGGGTCAGTACGTATTTCCTTCATTGCTCACATTAGAGCACCCGATATCAAACAACACGGTGAATACCGCACTGCGTCGTCTCGGGTATACGAAGGAGCAGATGACCGGGCACGGCTTCCGCAGCATGGCTAGCACTCTGCTCAACGAGCAAGGGTTTCCGCCTGATGTGATCGAATTGCAGTTAGCTGTACAAAACTGGACGAAATCAAACAGCCTTATGTGCGGCACCACTATTTCCTCGAGCTGAACGGTCCTATCGATCGATTCTCTCTTCTATCCGTATCAAACTAACTAATGGCTCAAATGGAGGCCACTCATGTCTCACATGTGGAGTCGCTTAAAGCTACGCCAGAGAATTTGCGTGATTGGATAGCCGCGTGCGCAAAAGGCCACAGGCAGAGGGCAAGAAATTTGTGGTAGTGATCGATGGTCTCGACCACGTTTGGCGCGAAAACGACCGGGACAAACGACCTTTGGAGACGCATGTCTCGCCGCAAGGTGCGACTAGAAATCGGACAGCGGGGTCCTCTGCCGGCCCAGCAGCAACTTCCCACCGCCACAGCGCGGCGGACTGGTATTGCGCGTGTCAGTCTGTTTTGTAAGTGAGGAGAGCAACGGCGATCAGAGCTAAAGTTGCGATGCCCCAATACTGATATCTGACCTCAGGCGGCAGAGCGACGACATGCAGTACCATGACAGTGGCGATGTAGACCGCGATGACAACCCAGGCCTGCCATGAACGAGGCCCGATGCCTGAGCCCGGTTTTCGGGCCGAACCAGCGTAGATTGAACATGATGGGTTTAGTCCTTGGTGGTTAACGGTGCCGCCTTCACGTTCCACGGCAGCAAGACCCCGAAGTCATTGTGATTATGCTGTCGCGGCCGCGTGATGAGCACGGCGTCGGGCTGATACCGCGCGACCGCCCGATAACTTCACAGGCAGATCGGCGCGGACCATCAGCTTGATAAGGAATTCAATCGAGAGCTTCTCGATATTGCCGTTGACGATCTTGCTGACAGTTGGCTGTGGCACCTCCAGCGCCCGAGCGGCTTCGATTTGGCTCCAGCCTTTTCGATGGATGTGATGTTCGAGTGCTGCGGCAACTTGAGCGCGGATGTGCAGTGCGGTCGCTTCTTCGGGCGCGAATCCAAGGTCGAGGAACGGGTTACGGCTCATGTCATTGGAGTCGCAATTTTGCATCGGGTGGGGCTGCCTTCGCGTAGACCAACTCGAACGACGTCTCGCCGACGTCGTTCCAACGTTTGCCGGACTTGAGCGAAATGCGCGCCGTATAAGTCCCCTCTCCCGCGATCGGCAGGACCTCGAAGATCACCAAATTTCGTACGTAATTCCCCTCCCGTAGCGAAAATTGTTGCTCGGAGGAGGACAAAATGGCGCCATTCGGGGCCACCAACTGAACTCGCTGATTGAGAGTGCCCTCCGGTTTCGCCACCTTTGAGCGCCGCCAGTGCAACAGAAGGGTAAGTCGTGCTAGCCCTGCCAAATGCTGCTTCTTCGCCCTTACCTTTGCAACTAGATCAGGAGGCGGCGCAGGCACTTGAATCTGCTCGATGACATTGTGAATGTCGAGGGCGTTGCTGAATCTGTCGGCCGACACTCTTTCGGCAATGACTGCAAACATGAGACGAGCCATAGATTAGTGCCTCAGAACTGCCTTCTTGGCCGTCGTCTGCGAGTTGCTAGCGGCCGGGGCTAGGCCAGGAACCCTCTCGGCCGATACATCTACGGTGACGCTAGCAGTCCCCACGTTCATCGTGCTTTCAACAATGGTTGGCAAAAGCGTTGATGCCGCGGCTCGGCTTGCGTTGTCGCCCATATCGAGAAAGAGCCTAAGCCCGGCTCGTCGCGCTATTCGAATCAATTTCGAAAGGGAGAATCGCGAGAGATTTCCCGCAAGGAGGGCACTGACTTCACTCTGATGTAAGCCCAGATGCTTTGCCGCCGCTTTTTGGTTTCCGGGAAAACCCTGATGTATGAACTTCACGACAGCGGCGGCACAGTCGGCTTCAAGAGCGTAGACCGTTGCATCCTCTTCGCTGAAGCCCGTTTCTAGGAAAGTATTCTGGCTCATGACCGCTCCTCGACTCCTCTACTGCTTACGAGAGCGCAGGGAGTACTCCTGGCAGAGTTCCTTATACCGTCGCTCCACGATGTCGCTATGTCGCCCGCGTGTCTTTCGGCCCTTACTACTATCTTTCTTAAACGCATGAAGGGCGTATATGGCTTCCAAGAATTCGGTAGTGAATACCAGCCGGTATCCACCAGACGCCAGCTCTTTGCCGGCGGGGCCTATGCCACTCCACGACTTGAGTCCGCTTACAGGCGCGTCATTCGCAAGGTAACGAAGCTTGGTGTGAAACTGCTTTTGAACCCCCGTCGGCATCTCGGCGAGATCCTCACAAGAGGCTCCGCACCAGACGATTTCACGCGCCATTGCTGCTAGACCATATCACAAATTTGTGATTTAGAATATTGCGATGGTATCACACTTTTGTGATATCGGACGAACTGGCACAGTGGCCGCGCGCCAGGAAGCAGCCAGAACGGGGTTTCGTGGCACTCTTTCTCCTTGGGCATATTCCCTGGGTTCTTCGGTCGCAAACTGGAACTCCTCGTTCATTGGCAGCCCTGTCGATTTGGTGCTGGCGTCAGGGATGTTATCGCCGCGACTCGTAGGCGCGACTTCCTTGAGGTTGACTTCCAATATATACCACAATTTGTTGGTATGTTTGAAGTCGTGGTAAGCGGTCAAGCCCTGCGATCGTGGGGCGTCCGACACTGCGTATCTAATGACGTCTGTGCACACACTCTGTTGTAGACGTGTGCACTACCGTATGAGGTGCGTGGCCCGACACCGAGCGTCGTCGCGCGTTAGGTCCTTCTTGGATACTCTGGGAGAGCGTCCCAGGAGTGCCGATGCGATCTGTTCGGAGTCAGTTAATACGTGGGGCAGACGACGTGCAAACTGACGTACGTCGCCCGCCAGAGTGGCTTCGCCCTGGATGTCGAGGGAGTCGGCAACGTTGAACCATGCGTGGAGAACTGTCCTGCGTGTTTCGAGCAATCTGGCGCGTGATGGATCGGAGAAGGACCCGGTGCTTGCAAGGTTGGCGACGACTTCGGCGACACGCTGGCGGACGACGCTGGATGCGCCGTGTCGTTGGGCTCTGTGGATTGGGTCGGGCCCTTTCCCCTTGTTCCGACAGCGTACGACACGCGATGTGGCGTTTACAGCGATTCCTTGCTCGCGCATGAGCCGTGCGAAGTCCTCACGCCAATCCCGCAGCATGATCTTGTCGATGTGTAGCCGGCGGCCGTCCTCGCTCTCGGCTTTGACGACCATGTGAACGTGGGGATGATGCTGGTCAGTATGCAAAACCATCGCGTACCGGTGCCGAAGCGCGAACTTCTCGCGAGCAAATTTGCGCGCGGCTGCGAGAAATTTTTCCGGTGGCGTTGGAGACGGCATGGAAAGAACGATGTTGTGGACGAGCTTTGTGTGCCGAGCGGACCGGCGCCCGTCCCTTGGAGCGGGGTATTGGCCCGCAGCCAGTATCTCTTCCCATCCCTTCTCACGTTGGAAAGATCCGTGTCGAATAACACGGTAAATACCGCGCTTCGCCGCCTCCGTTATACGAAGGATCAGATGACGGGGCACGGGTTTCGAAGCATGGCGAGTACGTTGCCCAATGAGTAGCGGGTTCACCCGGATCTCATCAAATTGCAGTTGACTCACACGGAAAGAAACAAGATTCGTGCTGCTTATAACAAAGCGCAACGTCTAGCGGAACATCGAAAAATGATGCGAATGTGGGCAGATCACATTGATTCACTGCGGATGAGGAAGGACACCAACATACAAACAAACACCCCTTGATCGCGCCGCGCACTCGGCGCATCATCCCGCCCCACGCCGATACCCCAACCCGCGCGAAACACCTAGCAGCAAACAATGGTAACCAAAAAGCTACCGAAGGACATCCAAGAGCGAGCAGTGATGAAGCTGCAGCAATTGCACGCTGCCGACGACTTGAAGGATCTATCGGTCCCGGCGTCCAATCAGCTCGAGATGCTCAAGGGTGACCGCAAAGGCGACTACAGCATCCGCATCAATAAGCAGTGGCGGATCTGCTTCGCCTGGTTCGGTGGCCACGCCCTGGATGTCGAGATCACGGACTATCACAGAGACGGAGTACCAGTCATGGCGGCCAAGAAAATCAAGCTCACGCACCCCGGAAAGATTCTTCGGGAAGAATTTATGGAGCCAGTAGGGATTACGGCTTACGCGCTTGCGAAATCCCTCCACGTGCCATTGCCGAGGGTGAATGACATCGTGCGGGAGAAGCGTGCAATTTCGGCGGAGATGGCGGTGCTGTTATCGGCCTATTTCGGCACCAGCGATGGGTATTGGATCAATCTGCAGGCGCACTTCGATCTTGAGATGGCGAAGGACCGGGTTGCAAAGCAGACGCAGTTTACTGTTGCTGGCGGGATTTGAGCTGCGAAGCCGCCGCGGCTGGCAACGGTATGAAAAACGACTGCAGGCCGCGAAACCACAACCGGAAGTGATTGCGGTACGCGAGTGTCAATCGCGCGCTCACCCCGTCTCTGACTGAGACACACTCAACACATGGAGCGCGCGTCCAGTCGATCGTCACCAGGTGAATGGACTCGTCCCCCGCAGGGGCGTCCGCCTTATCGCTGTTGATCCGCCAAGTCTAGTCCAGTACCCCGTGTGACGCTTTCCCTGAATCGGAGTTGCAAGACTGGTTCATCCATACTACTGGACCGTGTAAGCTATTCATGTTTCCAGGCAGCCACGATTGCCCCGACAAATCGCAGCCTGTGATTGCTGATATCATCGTTAGCACAATCCGGCTGTTGGCCCCCACGAAAAAAATACAGAAAGGTATGGAAACCAAGATTTTTCTTATCCGGCACGCTATCACTCACTGGCATGGCGAGTCCCGTGTACTCGGCCAGAATGACATTCCCCTGGATGATGCTGGGATTGCACAGGCGCGGGCCTTGGCGCAGGCGCTGGTGCGCATCCCGTTTGCGCGTATCATCTCCTCGCCGCTGAAGCGGGCGTTGCAGACTGCCAGCCTGTTGGGCGAAGCGAGTCAGAGGCAGGTTACACCGGATCCACGGCTGACGGATTTGCGAGTCGGAGAGTGGGAAGGAATGACGTACGCAGACCTGGCCAAGCGCGAGGACTACTGTGCATTTATTGCCGATCCTTCAACGGCGAAGATACCCGGAGGCGAGACCTTTGAAGCGGCGCGCAATCGCGCGCTTGACGCCGTTTCGGAGGCTCAAGATGCGTCGGGTGCACCCCTTGCTGTAGTCACCCATTCCGACATAGTACGCCTCTTGCTGTGCCACTACCTGAGCATCGATTTGGCCATGTTCTTGCGCTTTCGCGTTGCAGTTGCCTCGGTTTCAACCGTCTTCGTGCAAGGAAATCAAAGCGGGGCGCTTGGGGTAAATTGGACCCCGGTCCTGGAAGATGCAGTGTTTCCCGCCGTACGGTAGAGGCCGGGGTTCCGGGTCCCCGCTACTCACAATCATCTATGAACCTCGAAACATTTTTGCTTTCGGTGATTGGTGTCGATGAATCGAAAGCGTCCAACTTCGCATCTAAACGGTCACAGGTGTTTGAGGTTACGTGGGACGGTGAGTTTCCGGTTGTTAGCGAGCGGACGGGAGCTCTCAACTCCCGCCCGCGCCTACTCGCGTGTAGTGCTAATACACCAATACCAAGGCCGGCTCCGACGCGACGCCGTTCGCAACTACCTGCAGAAGGCTAGGCCCGCGCTCCTGTGTGGCGGGCACGTCGAAATGCGTCGACACTATCTGCATCCGACGCCACCGCCATGCTGCTGTGATCATGCGTGCGGCTGTAGAAGACATGGGACGTCATCAAGTTCGTAATCCGCACCAAGGGGAAGTTCGTCGCCGCCTGCACGTCATCGCCGTAGGCAGCCCCCTGGGTGACACCATTGAAGCGGATTCCATCGATCTTGATAGGACCCACCTCGGGCCAGCGCCAGGGGCGTGAAGAGAATCACCGGCGCGATCTTGCGCTGAAACTCTCGATCCTGCGGCTTGATAGTTGGATTATAGAGCTCGATGTCCCTGAAAATCCGTCAAGAGAATCTGTCCGGTCGGCAGCACGAGCATGTTGCCGCACGAAGGACCCATCCACAGGTGCGTTCGGCGGGCCCAGGACCTGGTTCAGATTGCCTTCCGTCCCATTCGAAGAAGAATGAAGGCGGATTGCCGATCGCTCGGGGCTCGCCATCATGAGCACCTTGTCGTTCGGCTCCCACGAGGCTGGACCATCGGCAATGTTGATGTCGCGTCATGCCGTCGATTTCCGGAAACATCGGGCCCGCGTGCCAGTGTCCCGTGTAGGAATCGTAGATCGCTGTGGTCGCCGCTGCCACCGGCACAGGTATTCGAACCGCAGTAAAAGACCGTTCCATCCGCCCGCAGCACCGCCGGGCCGACCTCGAAGGTGGGGGTCGGTGCAGGAGCGTTGAGCTCGCCGCACGTAAAGCCCCGAATCCCAGAGCTGCACGATCGTGCTGCCGGCGCTGCGCCACGTCCCGGTTCGGTAGTCGTAGAGCTCCGAGTTGGTGCCTGTCGGAATATACGGGAAGTTGACCGGCACGTAGGCATCGACAGTCAGCACCTCGCCGTTCGGCAATAGGTTCCATCCCTCCTCGTCATTGTCGTCAAACTTCCCGGCGCCGGTCGGCGTCCAGGTCAGGGTCTTGGCATCAAGCAGCGCTGGACTGCTTGGTGCAGCAATCCGACTGCATGTAGACGCCGTTCGGCAGGACGACGCTCTGAGGCATCGCCGATCGTCTGCATCGAGAGGGAAAGGCGGAATCTGAGTGGGGTGAAGAACGGCGGCGGCGCCACCGACGTCCAGACGTCGGTGATCGGATCGTAGATCGCGCCTTGGGCGGCCGCGAGGGATGAAGAAGAAATACCCTGGAACGAAGTTATATTCCCCGCCCATGATGATCACCCGTCCGTCGGGCAGAACGGCGGAGGAGTGATAGAGCGGAGCGTAACCCGGCGGCAGCGAAGCGATCTGCGTCCATGTTCCATTGGCGTAGCTGCCGGTCTTGTCCGGTGTCAAACGCAACCAATCCGAGCAACCTGCGTCCTGCACGATGACCGTGCCATCTGTCAGCAGGAGTGGGTCAGACGCTCCTGGAAAACCACCATTACAACTGTTTGATGTAAACGGAGGCTTGTTGTTGACTGCTTCCCATGGCGACGCAGTCGAAGAGCTCGCGGAAGTAGCAGGCACTGCCGCGACCGCGGGCCGCGGTCCACGCGGCGGGATGCGATTCGCTCGGGGGAACGATTGTGCATTGGCAAGTCCGACGCAAGCCAGCGCCGCCACGGAACAGATCATCCTCGTCCAAGTCCTGGTTCTCATAGAGTCTCCCTTTTTCGTGTTGGAAAGGCGATCGAGAGTCGCAAGATATCTTGCCTCGTCCATCTTCCCGCAAGGCGATCGGGAACGGTTTTTCTCCGGGCGGGCTCGACCGGAGCCGCCTCGTTACGGCGAACGCCATCGGCAAGCCGAAAACAAGCCGCCTCCGCCATGCCGGGCGTTTTTCCGAAACTCCGGCTTGTACCCGAAGACGTAAGTTTTGCTGACGTTAGAAAGGAGCGAGGCCGCGGGTTCCTTGTCGACCGCCTACTCCCCTGGAATTACCGTGGCTGAGCTCCATGCAAACGGTGACGACATCGCGGACCAGCGCCAGGCAGCTGCGGCGAGTACCCCGTCCCTGCTCACGTTGGAAGGCGCCATATCAAACTACACGGTAAACACTGCGCTTGCGCATCTCGGTCACACAGGGAAGCGAACGACGAAAACTCAAGCTGACATGGCGAACCACTGCAATCCGATTGATCACACCCGCGCCGCCGCTGTGCGGGCTTTCAGCGCGATCTTGGCAACTCCTGGAGGCGCGAATGCGCCAAAAACACATTCGAGTTCGGAAAAAGCCCGGCCGAGGCTTAGGACCAGCAGCGCCACTCCTGCCTGGACCTCCTTTGCAGGCGCGACCGTAAGTTCTTTTGAACGGACTGTCGGATCCCTTCGGGCCGCTTCGTCTTTACTACGACAGTTTCACCGACTGATGAATCAGGAGAGACAGACGATGGCCAAAAATGTGATTTGCCTTTGGTACAACGGCACGGCGGAAGAAGCCGCCAAGTTCTACGCCCAGACTTTTCCGAACAGCGCCGTCACCGCGGTTCATTACGCCCCCGGGGATTACCCGGATGGCAAGCAAGGACAAGCGCTGATGGTCGAGTTTACGGTGCTGGGAATACCCTGCCTCGGCCTCAACGGCGGCTCGGCCTTCAAACACAGCGAAGCCTTCTCGTTTCAGGTACTCACCGAGGATCAAGCTGAGACCGATCGTTACTGGAATGCGATCGTGAATAACGGGGGAACCGAAAGCCAGTGCGGGTGGTGCAAGGACCGCTGGGGCTTGTCGTGGCAAATCACCCCGCGGGCGCTTATGGAAGCGACGACCAGTCAGGATCGCGCGGCCGCCAAGCGGGCGTTCGAGGCGATGATGGCAATGAGAAAGATCGACATCGCTGCGATCGAGGCCGCCCGGCGCGGCACAGGTCGCTCTTAGCGCGGGAAGATATGCCGGCAGGCGGGGCGCTCGGTACGTACCTAGCCCCGCCGTCGGCCCTGTCGGCGGCATTGGCGGCATCGGCGGCCCCCTGCGCTCACAGGCAATCACTAAACGCACCGCATCGGTACACCGGTTTCGGTTTGGATGTGCGCTGTAGTTCTGGTTAGTGCATAGAACGATCCTCAGCCGGGCAAAGGCAGTATCACCGTCAATAGCCGCTTCGCACACGCGCTCGTGCTCCACTTCGTTGCGCAACTCTCTGGTGGTTCGTACGCCCGGATAGACACCGGCTGAGGGACAAACTGGGCGGTGACCCGGCTGGAACCCGGAAGAACTATGCCAAGATGGAGCCCATGACAGCCGATCTGATCTCAAGGGCCCAGGCGGGCGATGGCGAGGCGTTCCAATACCTTACCGAGCCGCACCGCCGTGAGCTGCGCGTCCATTGCTACCGTATGCTCGGCTCTTTGCAAGACGCTGAGGACGCCCTCCAAGACACCATGTTGGCTGCCTGGCAAGCCATCGGAGAGTTTGAGGCACGCGCCTCACTGAGGACTTGGCTCTACCGGATTGCCACCAATCGGTGCCTCAACGCGCTTCGCTCGGCCAGCCGTCGACCCGCCAAACAGTGGGACGTGCCGAATGTCGAGCCCCCGACACCAAGTCAACTCGGCGAGGTCGTCTGGCTCGAGCCATTTCCTGATGCTCTCCTGGAAGGTGTGATCGACGCACCGCTTGGTCCGGAGGCCCGCTACGAGCAAACCGAATCCATCTCGCTGGCTTTTGTGAAAGCCCTCCAACTCCTGCCACCTCGGCAGCTCGCCGCCCTCATCTTGCGCGATGTGCTCGGATTCCAGGCTACCGAGGTAGCCACAATGTTGGCATCGAGCGTCGACTCAGTCAACAGTGCTCTCAAACGCGCGCGTGCTGGCCTACAGGCGCAACGGCCGCCGACCGCACCTCGCGAACCACCTCCGCCGGCGCGCTCATCCGCGGAGAGCGCCGTTGCGGCGAAGTTCGCACGTGCCTGGGCCTGCGCCGATCTCGACGCACTGGTCGCTCTTCTGACGGACGATGTCTTCATCTCAATGCCGCCGATGCCCTTCGAGTACATGGGTCGGGACCTCGTGGCGCGCTTCGTTGCCGGCATCTTCGACGCCGGCCGAAGGTTCGAGCTCTTGGGTACACGCGCCAACGGTCAACCCGCTTTCGGCGCTTACCTGCGTGGCGACAACGGCGTGAGCCCAGAGATGTGCCTCCACGTTCTCACTCTGAGAGGCGACCGGATCTGCGCCATGACTCGTTTCGAAAGCAGCGTGCTCCCGTGGTTCGCATTACCGCGATTACTGCAGAACCGTTAACTACCGGCCGGCCCGGCACCTACGGGAGCGCCTCGGCCAGGTGCAGACTTCGAGTCTCAGTCGGACTGGCATCTTTGGTAAGCGCCATCGAGCCCGTTGCAACAAGACTGTGGACTACAACCACTTTCATCGACCGCGCAGGCGTTCCCCTCGTTCAAACCCTGTTCATCCCGGGGCACAAAGGCATCATAATCGCGCACTTTCCAATCACGGAGTCGGCGATGCGGGGAACAACATGGATTGTGGCGCTCATCAGCTTGTGCCTGTCTGCGGGAGTGAGCGCAGCGGATACTTTTGGTCCGAAGGGCGCCACGCCGGCAGCGCACTCATTCAGTGTCGGAAAGCTGAAACTCACCTCCCTGCATGACGCACAGTTCGTCATCCCCAATGACGGCAAGACTTTCGGTGTTGGAACCGATCCGGCCAAAACGAGCGACGTGCTACGCGCGGCCGGTGCGCCGACGGACCGAATCACACTCAGCGTAAGCGCCCTGCTCGTCCGTACCGGACATCGGCTGCTGCTCATTGACACGGGCCTTGGGCCCACTGCGCATGGGGGCTTGCTGGGAAGTCTGCATGAGGCCGGAGTCCAACCGGCTGCCATCACCGACGTGTTGATCACGCACTCCCACGGAGACCACGTCGGAGGATTGCTCGACGACCGCGGCCACCTTGCGTTTCCCAAAGCGACGATCCGGATGTCGAGCGCCGAATGGTCCTGGCTGCAAACCAAAGGTTCGCAGGATCTGGTGAAGGCTATTTCCAAGCAGGTTCATACGTTCGAGCCCGGCGCTCAGATCGCCCCTGGCGTGACCTCCGTTGCGCTCAAAGGCCACACGCCCGGGCATGTGGGCTATGAGATCGCCTCCGACGGCGAGCGCTTGCTCGACATCGGCGACCTCGCGCACAGCTCCATCATTTCCCTCGCGCGGCCACAGTGGCCGATGGGGTTCGACAACGACGACGCGGTCTCGAGAACTACCCGCTCGACCACACTCAAGCAGTTAGCGTCCGATCAGGAATTGGTGTTTTCGCCTCACTTCCCGTTCCCGGGGGTGGGACACATCGAGGCGGCGGGTGACGGATTTGCCTGGAAGCCCGCCCGCTAAGAAACCCGTATCCGACCCGGCCGCCGCGAGCAGCACCATCTAGCCTGTCCGGCGGCCGAGGTCGCACCCGCAGCCCCCGCTCCGCGCGGCGGGTTATCCTGTGGCGATGAAAGGCGCATTGAAAGGCAACGTCAGCCGCCGCCCCAAAGCTCTCACGAGGGTAGGCTGCTGCGTTGGCTTGTCATGGATGCTTGCGGGAACATCGCTGCCGGTGGCAGCCGGCGAATCGCCACGCGACATCGCCGATCAGGTCGCCACAATCATTGAAAACAACTATTTCGATGCCGGAAAGGCGCACGCAATCGCCGCTGACCTGCGAACGGCGGCCCACACACACCGCTTCGATGCGCTGACTAATCCAAGGGATCTCGCGGCGATCCTGACCGACCGGCTGCAATCCAACGATCACCATTTTCTGGTGACCTGGTCCGCACCGCTAACGGACGCTAAGGCCATCGGAACCGCTCGCGCAAGCGGTCGGGGCTCGCCCGCAGATGGGACAGCAGGACTTGCGCCCGATGCCCGTCGCAGCGCCTACGGCTTCCAGCGAGTGGAAATGCTACCGGGCGCGATCGGCTACATCGACATGAGCACCTTCGCCGACTTGTCCTTCAGCAACCAGAACGACCCGGCACGCGCCGCGGCCGACGCCGCGATGGCGTTGGTTTCGGGCGCAGACGCGGTCATCCTCGATCTGAGAAACAACGGCGGCGGCTCTCCAAACATGGCTGGATATGTGATCAGCGCCTTCACGCCGGCGGGCGCGAGCATCTATAACACCTTCAAAGGCCGCGAGGCCGTCGCAAGCGAACGACCGAAGGCTCCCTATCCCAACCCACGGCTCGATGTCCCGCTATACATTCTCATCAGCGGCCGCACCGCCTCGGCCGCGGAATCAACCGCCTACACACTCCAGGCCGCCAAACGCGCGGCGGTGGTGGGCGAGTCGAGCGCTGGCGCCTCCAATCCCGGCGGCGACTTTCCTGTCGGCGATGGCTTCTTTGTTTTCGTTTCGACCTCGACAGCAATCAACCCCATAACGGGCACTAACTGGGAAGGTGCCGGGGTCAAACCGGACGTCGAGGTCGCAGCACAGGACGCCCTGCCGACCGCCGAACTTCTGGCGCTGGAGAGGGTGTTGACAAGGAAAACACTCGTCCAAGGCGCCCCGGACAATCCGAACTTACTGGAAGCTTCGTGGACCTTGGAAGCCCTGCGCGCGGCGAGCACACGCTCGCGGATAGCCCCGCCGCTGGCCGACTACCTCGGAACATACACCGGAGCCACGATCTCGATAGCTGGTGGTCTGCTGTCCCTGCATCGCGGCCGTCGCCCCCCATGGCCGCTGCTGCGTCTCCACGACGATATGTTCTTCGTAAAGGATGAGCCTTTCAGGCGCGTCCTGTTCGAACGCGACACCGCGAACCGCATCAGTCGCTTCCAGCTGGTCCGCGCCGGAGGCCCCTCCAGCTGGTTTTCCAAAGTCCGCGACCGCGGCAGGCCCTAACCTCACCCGCTCGCCGCATCGTGCGAGGGTCCCGGAGACGGCGGCTCAAACCACTTGAGGGTCTGCTCCAGGAAGCCGCCCACCATTGCCGAATTCAACGTCCCGTAGAAGCGGATCACCTCCGCCAGGAAGTCCCGGGTCATCACCGGCACGCCCGACTGCTCCTGCTCTGCGATAATGTGCAACAGAATGGCTCGCGTGATATCGACACGACCTTTTCGGTCGATCACCACAAAATTGACACTGTCCTTCACGAACCTGCAGATGTCCGTGAGCGTGATATAGCGCCGCTCCGCAGCGTCATACAGTCGCCTGTTGGGATACTTCCAGATCGTCCGCGGCGGCTTGGATCTCAGGGGATCTTGCGAGGTATCACCGGAAGACGTGCGCATTGACGGAATGATGGGCGATTCCTCTATCGAGGACACTTCCGTACCTTCCAGTCGACCGGCAAGCTGCACCAGGCGCCTCTGCAAGGGCGATCGATGCTGCGGTTCGTACACCAGCACCAGCAGACGCCGCGACAAATTCAACTGGTCGCGGCCGCGCTGCTCCCAGTTCTCGCCATGATGGTGCCCCGGCAATTTGCCAAGCTCAATCGAAGCCTCCACAGCGTCGAGCGCGACGGCGGCGGTGTGAGCAGCCTCCCTCGCGGAAGCCCGGATTAAGCCACGATGCCTCTCAGCCACCTCAACCACTTCACGCGCCACTTTTGCGCGCGCCGACTCACGCATGCGGTAACGCGCACCATCTCCCTCCGGCCGCGTCCCCTCGAGGGGCACCACTTCCTCGAGCAAGTCTCGCGACCGATTTACCGTTAGCTGCACGGTGCTCTTGTTGAGACTCGTCAGATCGGCAAGCAGATCGACGGTAAACGTTGGCAACTGCAAGGCCCCGTGCAATATCCGCGTCCGGTCGTCAATATTCAGCAAGGTCATGGAACCCTCCGGAGCCATCGCGGCTCATGGTTCAGACGGGCCTGGTTCAAATGGCCCCAGTTCAAATGGGCCCGGTTCAAATGGGAAAGTGGCGCCACAGGGACTCTAGTCGGTTGATCCATTCGTTGATGTCGACAATGGGCTGCGTCAGCAGGCGCAACAGCTCGCCACGTTCAGGAGCGCGCATGAAGCTGAGCGAACATTGCCCGGCAAGCAGGCAGCTGTTGACGATTCTGCGCAAACCAGGCGGTGAGGCTGTCGCACCCTGGATCCGGAAAGACAACCCGGTGAGTTGTGCAAGCGCGGCACGTTTGCGCGCTTCCTCGCGATCGTACGTTGCGCAGCCCTCGAAGAAGCGCAACAGCACACTGGCCGCCTCGCGGCCGAGCGACCACTGCCGGGCGATGGAACCTCGCTCCCCCGACTGCGCCGCCGAGTAGCGGCTCTTGCGCAGATCATCCGCCGCCTGCGCTATTTCGGTTCGTTCGCTCCACGCGGGCACAACGTAAGCGCTGAAAAGCCCGAACGCCACTTCGTCCATCCATCCCTCGAAAAAAGGACAATCGGACCGGCACCCCCAAGGCGGCTCGGGAGTCATGGCAGGCTCCGCCGGCTCCTGGTATGCATGGCAGAGAAATTCATGAGTCATTAGCCACGGTGCCGAAGCTATTGGATCGGGAGCAACTCTCCCGAACGCCGCACACCGTTGCCGCCAGTCGGCAAGAGCCGCTCCATCGCCCGACCACGCCAGATCGACGAGCACTCCACCCAACACCTCCACAACGGCCGAGTGAATTCTCTCAACCGCTCCATTCAAGTTATTGTTCATTCTACCCCCGAAGCGAAGCTTGCACGGATGTCAGCCCGTGCGCAACAAACATCGCGTTGCACAACGTACTGTTAAGGAGTGCTAGATTGATCTGATGCACCAACATGGAGTGTTGTATCGGGGGAATGAGCCCGCATCGCCGAACGCGATGCACGCTGAAGTCAAGCGGCTCGAGAGGGGACGCCTCGCAAAGCGCGCGGCATTGCGAGCTCAAGGCCCTTGAGTTTACCGCGGTGCACCCTGCGCGGGGCCAACGGCGGAAGGCCTCATGGACACTGTATAATTTCGTAGCGCGGTGGGTTTGCCCCGCCTGGCTCCATAGATGAGCGCGGGGATTATTATTTTGCGCGCTGCATCATCGCGCGCTGCACCGATGCGCCGCAGCATCAAGCGGCGCATCGCGTGGGCGGAACTGACGGTCAGGCGACTTGGCGCCGCCGGTTTGTCATAGTCCCAACCGCCTGTGACCCACCCGCAGGCTGTACGCCGAGTTGACCGCTGTGATCACCCTGCTCCAACCGGTAGCGGGCCAGCATGTCCGACATGGCTTGCGAGCGGCCGGCCATGGACTTGCTGGACGCCGAGGCCTGTTCCACCAGCGCGGCGTTCTGTTGAGTCATTTGATCGAGTTGCATGACCGCGCGGTTCACCTGCTCGATGCCCGAGAGTTGCTCCTGACTGCCGGCGGCGAGCTCGGCGATGATGTCGCTCACCTTCTTTACCGAGGTGACGATGCGCTCGAGCGTCTGTCCGGACTCGGTCACCAAAGAAGATCCCTCTTCGACTTTCTGCATGCTGTCGCGGATGAGTCCCTTGATCTCGCGCGCCGCCACCGCGCTGCGACCCGCCAGACTGCGCACTTCGCCGGCAACGACGGCGAAGCCTCGCCCCTGGTCCCCGGCGCGCGCGGCCTCCACTGCGGCATTGAGCGCCAGCAGGTTGGTCTGGAACGCGATTTCCTCGACGACACCGATAATGTCACCGATTTTCTTCGACGAGTCGTTGATCTCGCTCATGGCCTTGATGGCGGTGGCGACCACTGCAACGCCGGTATCCGCCTGGCCACGCGCGGCCAGCGCGAGTTGGTTCGCCTGGTCGGCGTTCCCGGCGTTCTGACGCACGGTGCCGGTCATCTGATCCATCGAGGAGGCTGTTTCCTCGAGGCTGGAAGCCTGCTGCTCGGTACGTTGACTGAGATTGCGGTTTCCCTCCTCGATCTCGCCGGCGCCGTGGTTGACTTCAACAGCAGCCTCCTTGAACGTGCGCAGGGCGCGCGCCAGGCTCTCCGTTGACTCGTTGAAGCTCACCTTGAGGGCTTCGTACTTCACTGGAAATTTTTCAGTGATCCGGAACGCGAGATCACCATTAGCCAACGCTTTGAGCCCGGCTCCGAGAGCCGCAGTCGTAGCCTTATCCTCAGCGGCACTCTGCGCAGCGTTGAGGCTCATGGTTTTTTGTTCATGAACATCTGAGAGCGAGCCGCAGGCGCGAATCGTACGGCCATCGGCGGAATAACGGCAGCCGCCCGTTGCCCGGAACCACCGATAGCCACCCAACTTGGTCATCAACCGGTACGTCACGTCATAACGCGTGGCGCCGCTTCTGTCTTTCAAGTGGGCATTGAATGCTGCAAAAGTCGGCGCGACATCCTCCGGATGGAGCTTGTCCGACCAGGTCTGGCAGACGTTGGGGAAATCCGCTTCGCTGGAGTAGCCGAGCAGGCGCCGGAACTCCGGTGACCACGTCCAGGCACTCTTTGAATCGAAGGCGTCCGCATTGTGCAGCACCGCCTGCCAGAGGCCCACACCGCACGAGGTATCCAGCAGCTCAACTCGCTCACGGATGGCGTTCAGTTCCTCTCTGAGCTGTTCCAGCTCCTGTGTTCTTGTGCTCTTGCTCGTCCAGAAAGGCATCAATAGCTCCCCACGAATAACCCCAATAGCGAACGTGTCAAGGCATACATTAACGATGTACGCCAACCAAAAGTGCGTTTTGCTGCACCGTATCGGCCAAAGGTCGTATGAATAAAGGCCTGCGGGTGGGTCTGCGGTGAGCGACTTGTGACGCAGTCCACAGTTACGGAACACCTAGATGACCGCGGCTCGCGCGGATTCGCGTCAACCCGCACGGCGCGGCGGCGTTTTCGAGAAATTAGTCACCGGCGATGTGTGAACCGCGCGCAACACAGGAACAGCGGTGTTGCGGAAACGTGTTGCGAGTTGTTTCGAGTTTCCCACAGGTACATGCATTGCTGGCGTGAAGTGCCTCACCTTCCCGCACCGGAGGGATCGTCATGAAGAAGGATGTTCGGACGTCAGTCGCGCTATGCCTGCTCGCTGCGACTGTGACTGCCACCGCGCAGAACGTTCCCCCAGAGCAAACGGTACCCGCACCACAGCAGAGCGCACCCCCGACTCCGTCACCACCGCCTGCTCCGGCCCAAACACCGACGGCACCGCCGCCGCAAGCGCAGCAGCCGGCAACCCAGGCGCCGCAGTCGCCGCCGCCACCGCGATATCAATACAATCCGGCGCCGCAAAGTCCGGCGCCGCAGCAGTACCGCTACCAGTACGCCCCAGCCCCAGCTGTAGCGCCCGTCCCGCAGGCCGCTCCGACGCCGCAGACCACACCGCCTCCGGCCGCACCCCCCGCGCGTCCGGTGTGGGTGTATTCCGAATCGAAGTACCCTGAACCCAAGACCCTGTTCGAATATCACCCGTTCCGCTTCCATATCGACGGCGGCGGCACGCTCACCGAACGATCGAACGAAACACTACTGGACAATGGTTGGAACGCAGGCGCCGGGCTCTCCTGGTACCCCACCTCACAGTTGCCCCTCGGCATACGCATCGACGGAACCTACAACGAGTTTAATGCCCGCCCGACGTTGTTGAATCAGGCGGCTGCTTCCTACGGTACCCGCGTCGACAGCGGCACAGAAAAGCTGTGGGGAGGTGACGTCGACCTGGAGCTTGATCTACTCACCGTCTCGCCGAACGTGAGGGCCTACCTGTTGGCGGGAGGTGGTTGGTATAAGCAGCAGTTCACATACCGGCAGACGAATATCTACCCCGGGTTCATCTGCTTCTGGTGGGGTTGCGGACCGGGGTACTATGGCGTCAACAGCCTCGTGGCCCGCAACACGACCGACTGGCAGTTCGCCAAGAATGCCGGACTCGGCCTGGAGTTTGCGATGGGTCCGCGGACATCCTTCTTCGTCGAAGCGCGTTATATGCGGCTCAATCCCAAAAACGGGTCATCGGACTTCCTACCGATCAGAGCTGGCTTGAGGTTCTAGAGCCGACGTGTTTAAACGCGGACTCGAGTGCCTGGCCATTCAGCAGCACCGCGCCCACCAGGCTGCCGACGGCGGCGGCCAGTGGGCCGAATTCGTTGACGCCTGCGAGGCTGACGAGGATAGCGCCGAGCATACTGACGAACATGATGCGGTTGACGCGCCGCAGATCCCAATCCGCGGCAAGCTGACGCAACGCGGGTCGACAGACTCCAACCACCCATTGCATCAGAAACAACAAGACGAACAGTGGGGTGATCTCCTGGTACGCCGCTCCGTACCAATTCACAAACAATAGCGGCGTGAGGATTCCCACAGCCAGGACGCAGATGCTTGTCGTTGCGAGTGACACGGAAAGGTCGACCGCCAGCTTGCCGCGCGCGCTGTGCATCGCCTGACACAGGCGGGACTGAATCCGCGCACTGCGCGGAACGAAGACCACCGCCGGAATGAGGAAGTCAATGATCTGCGCGGTTCGAATCGCCACAGCATACTCGGCGATCTCGATGGCCGTGCCGAACACCGCCAGCACGCAGGCAGGGCCCCATTGCAGCGCGGCGAGTGCGACCCCGGCTGTACCGTTACGGGCGGTGGAGGCGTAGATCTCTTGCCACTCCGCGGAATTCAACTTCGGTTCCGAGGTGCGCTTCGCTGCAGGCCCGAACACATGTCGTGTGAGCAGGACACCCACGGCAGCCGCGAGCACACAACCCAAGAAAAAACCCCACGACACTACAAACAGCGGCATTTCCGGCCTGACGGCGGCGGTGACGCTAGCCGCCACGATAATCAGCACGTTGATGCTGTAGCTGGAGACCATGACACTGCCGATCGTGTGATCGACAGCCCGCAGGGTGCTTGCAAGAAACAAAGCCAGTGTCGCGAAAGGAACCGCCAGCACGAACGGCAGATACGTCTGCAGATAGGGGCGCAGGTAGACGTCCATCACGTCCAGGTCGGTGGTGAAAACCAACAGCACAGCGCAAGCGACAGCGCTGCGGATCAATACCCGAATCCCTAAACCCCGCACTATCGCGCGCGCATGCAGTTGCAGATCGGACTTGCCTAAATCCACGAAGTGTTGCGCGGCGAAGAGGTCGTACTTGCCCCGCAACAAGGCCGCCAACCCGTAGGCGATGATGGCGCCCCGGAAATAAATTCCGGCAACAGGGGGAGCGAGCACTTGGACTACAGCGACGGTTGCGAGAATCTGCAGGGCCGCACTGACAATGCGCAGCCCCAGCTCACGGACGGCCGCGACGCCGCGTCCCATGGGAGCCAGTGGCCCCCCGTTCTCCACCGTCAGTGTCACCATGTCATCTGCACCCCGTATCCCAAGCCCGATCTGCGCCGAGCTTCCCAGACACACAACGACCACCCGATCACTTTGAACCCGAATCTTCCCTCATGCCACCGCCAAGTGCCTTGTAAAGGGTTGCCATATTCTGGAGCCGCAGCAGTTCCAGGCTCACCACAGCCTGCTGTGCGGAATACAGCGAGCGCTGCGCATCCAGCACGGGAAGAAAACTATCGACGCCGCTGCGGAACCTGACCTCGGCAAGGTGGTACGAAGCGGCGGTGTCATCCAGGACCGAGCGCTGCGCAGCTAACTGGTCATCCAGGGTCTGGCGCGCAGCCAGCGCATCGTCGACCTCACGAAAAGCACTTTGCAGCGCCTTTTCGTACTGGGCGATGTAGACGTTCTTTTCCACCTTGCTCAGATCAAGATTGGCGACGTTGGCGCCGCCGGCAAAAATGGGCACGCTGATCTGCGGAGAAAACGTCCAGGCTGTCGAGCCGGACTTGAACAGGCCAGACAAGCGTGTGCTCGCTGTTCCGTAGTTGCCTGTCAGCGTGATGCTCGGAAAAAATGCAGCTCGCGCGGCACCGATATCCGCATTGGCAGCAACCAACTGGTGCTCCGCGGCCAACACGTCGGGCCGCCGCGCGAGGACCTCGGAAGGGATTCCAACTGGCAGATCCGCGGACAGTGTTTGCGCATCCAGGTCGGAGCTGAACCGTATGTCCTGCGGAATCGATGCGCCGAGCAGGAGCATCAGGGCATTGCGGTCCTGCGCCGACTGCCTCGTGTAGGCGGCAAGATTCGCGCGCGCCGTATCAACAGTAGTCGCCGCCTGCCGCAACGCGAGCTCCGTGGTGGTACCGGCTTCCAGGCTCTTTTTAATCAGGGTGTACGACTGCGTTTGAGCGTCGAGCGTTTCCCGGGTGACCTTCAGGATCGTCTCGTCGGCCAGGATCGCCAGATAGGCGCTGGCGACCTCCGCAACGAGGGTGAGTTGCGCGCTGCGCCGCGTCTCCTCGGTGCCGAAATACTGCTCGAGGGCGGCATGATTCAGACTGCGGACCTTACCGAACACGTCGAGCTCGTAGGAGGTGAATCCGACGCCTACCTCGAAGAAGCGGAAGGTTGCCCCGTTAGTTCCAGAGGCGGCGGCGCCCCCTGAACCGCCCGGTGAGCCTGTAGCGATCACACCGGCGGGGTATTCCTCGATTTGCTCCAGGCCGGTGGCGGCGACGGTCGGAAAGAGATCCGCCCGTTGAATGCGATACTGGGCTTGCGCCGCCCGGACATTCAAAACCGCGACACGCAGATCGCGGTTGTTCGCCAGCGCGAGCGCAATCAGGCGCTGTAGTGTCGGATCGGGAAAGAACTGATGCCAGCCGATGTCGGCGACCGCCGGCGCATCCTTTGAGCCACTGTTGCCGGTCCATGTTGGAGATACCGGAGCTGCCGGCCGATTGTAGTGCGGCTCCATGGTGCACGCTGCCAGCGCCACCAAGAGAGTTGCTATGAAGGCGCTGCCGGCTGTTCTCATGCGGAAGCCCCGTCGCTGGCAGGCCGCTCGGGTGCCTGACTCTTTGTCTTGAGCGTCGAGCGAACTGAGACAAAGAACACCGGCACCAGGAATACCGCCAGCACCGTGGCCGTCACCATTCCGCCAATGACGCCCGTGCCGATCGCGGTGCGCCCGCCGGCGCCGGCGCCTGTGGCGATGGCAAGCGGCAACACACCCAGAATGAAGGCCAGGGAGGTCATCAGGATGGGCCGCAGGCGCTGCCGGGCGGCCGTGACCGTCGCCTCGATCAGCTCCATGCCTCGATCATGATTCTCCTTGGCGAACTCGACGATCAGAATCGCGTTTTTCGATGCCAGGCCCACTGTCGTGAGCAATCCGACCTGGAAGAACACATCGTTGCTCAAGCCGCGCAACAGAGTCGCCAGCACCGTACCGATGATGCCCAGCGGCACGACCAGCATCACGGCCACCGGAATCGACCAACTCTCGTACAGTGCCGCGAGGCACAGGAACACGATGGCCAGCGAGATGGCGTACAACAGCCGGCGCCTGTGATCCCGACAGGCGCTCCTCGTAGGACAGCCCGGTCCAGTCGTAGCCGATGCCCTTGGGCATCTTCGCGGCGAGCTTCTCCATCGCCTGCAAGGCATCCCCGCTGCTCTTGCCGGCGCCGGGAGCGCCCGAGGAATTCCAGCGACGCCGAGCCGTTGTAGCGCTCCAGTTTCGGCGAGCCGTAGACCCAGTGCGCGGTGGCGAAGGTCGAGAAAGGGATCATCTGTCCGGCGCGTGTTGCGCACGTACCAGCGGTCGAGGTCCTGCGGCAGCATGCGGGTGTTCAGCGTCGCCCTGGATGAACACCTTCTTCACTCGGCCGCGGTCGAGGAACTGGTTGATGTACGAGGAGCCCCAGCCGGCGGCCAGCGTAGTTGCTGATGGTGGCGATCGACAGGCCCAGCGCGCTCGCCTTCTCCCAGTCGATGTCGAGTTGATACTGCGGCTCATCGTCCAGTCCGTTGGGCCGCAGCATGCCGATGGCCGGGTCCTTCGACGCAAGCTCAAGCAACTGGCCGCGCGCCTGCATCAGCGCCTGCGTGCCCGACCGAGGCCCGATCGATGAGCTCGAAGTCGAAGCCGGTGGCGTTGCCGAGCTCGAGCACCGGCGGTGGCGCGAACGACCACCACCTGCGCGCCGCGGATGGTGGAGAAGTACTTGTTGGCGCGCGCGGCAATCGCAGTCACGGTATTGTCGCCCTTACCCCGTTCGCGCGACCCCAGCCTTTCAGGCTCACGAATGCCAGTCCGGCGCTCTGGCCGTGCCCGCCGAAGCTGAAGCCGCTGACGGTGAACACCGAGTTCACCGCCATCTCTCCTTCAGAAAGTGGTCGCGCACCTGGTCGAGCGCCTGCTCGGTGACCTCCACGGGCGTACCCGGCGGGGCGACTACCTGCACGAACAATACGCCCTGGTCCTCGTCCGGCAGGAAGGACTTCGGAATCCGCACGAACAACACGCCCATCAGGCACGGCGATCACAACGTAGACCAACAGGTAGCGGCCGGTGCGCCGCGTGACGTGGCCGACGCTGCGCGCGTAGCCGTGGTTCATCCTCGAAAGTTGCGGTTGAACCAGCCGAAAAAGCCGCCGTGATGCTTCAACTCGGCGCGCTCCGGTTCGGGCGGCTTGAGCAGCGTGGCGCACAGCGCCGGCGTCAGGATCAGCGCGACCATCACCGACAACGCCATGGCCGAGACGATGGTGATGGAGAACTGCCGGTAGATGACGCCCGTCGAGCCGCCGAAGAAGGCCATCGGCAGGAACACCGCCGACAGCACCAGCGCGATGCCGACCAGGGCGCCGGTGATCTGGCTCATCGATTTGCGCGCCGCCTCCTCGGGCGAGAGCTCGTTCCTCCTCCATCACGCGCTCGACGTTCTCGACCACGACGATGGCATCGTCGACCAGCAGGCCGATCGCCAGCACCATGCCGAACATGGTCAGCGTGTTGATCGAGAATCCGGCAACAGCCAGGATAGCGAAGGTCCCCAGCAGCACCACCGGAACCGCGATGGTGGGGATCAGGGTCGCGCGGAAGTTCTGCAGGAACAGATACATGACGAGGAACACCAGCACGATCGCCTCGAAGAGGGTCTTTACCACCTCCTCGATCGAGATCTTCACGAACGGCGTGGTGTCGAAGGGATAGACCGCTTTCAGCCCCGGCGGAAAGAACGGCTCGAGCCGCTCGAGCGTGGCGGTGATCGCCTTGCGGGTCTCGAGCGCATTCGCCCCGGGGGCGAGCTTGATGGCGAGTCCCGTGGCCGGCAGGCCGTTGTATTTGGTGCTGACGCTGTAGTTTTCAGCGCCGAGCTCGACCCGTGCGACGTCACGCAACAGGACTCGCGACCCGTTGGTGTTGACCCGCAACAGGATCTGCTCGAACTGCTCGGGCTTTTGCAGCCATTGCGGCCCGATGATGGTGGCATTGAGCCGCTGGCCCTTGACCGACGGCAAGCCCCCCAGCTCACCGGCGGCCACCTGGACGTTCTGGGCCTGCAGGGCGCTGGCGACATCATCCGTGGTGAGTCCGAAGTTGTTGAGCTTGGCCGGATCCAGCCAGATGCGCATCGCATACTGGGAGCCGAACAATTGATAGTCGCCCACCCCGGCGGTGCGGCTGATCGGATCCTGGACGTGCGAGGCGATGTAGTCGCCAATGTCCGGCGCCGTCATGCTGCCGTCGGTGGAGACGAAGCCGACCACCACGAGGAAGTTACGTGGTCGCCTTGGCGACGCGCAGACCCTGCTGCTGCACTTCCAGTCGGCAGCAGCGGCACCGCCAGTTGCAGCTTGTTCTGCACCTGCACCTGCGCGATGTCGGGATTGGTACCCTGCTCGAAGTACAGCGTGATGGTCATGCTCCCGTCTTTATCGCTTTCGGAAGTGAAGTACAGCAGGTGATCGAGCCCGCTCATCTGCTGCTCGATGACCTGCGTCACGGTGTTCTGCACCGTCTCGGCGGAGGCGCCGGGATAGGTCACCCCGATGGAGATCGCCGGCGGCGCGATGCTCGGATATTGCGCGATGGGCAGCGTGGTCACGGCCAGTCCGCCGGCCATCATGATCACGATGGCAATCACCCAGGCAAAGATCGGCCGGTCGATGAAGAAATTGACCACGTGCGGTTTCCTTACGAGGCCGGTGCGGCCGCCGCGCCAGGCGACGCGTCGGGCGCAGCAGAAGAGGCTGCTGGAGCTGCCGACTGCAGCTCCTCGGGTTTAACCGTGGCTCCGGGTTTAGCGAACTGCACACCCTCCACAATAACGCGCTCGCCCGCCTTCAAGCCGCCGGTGACGACCCACTTATCGCCAATGGCACGGTCGGTCACCAGTGTCCGTAGCTCGACTTTATTGTCCGCATTGACGACCAGCGCGGTTGGGTCGCCCCGCTGGTTATGTGTTACGGCCACCTGTGGCACCAGCAGAGCATCCGTGCGACGGCCCTCTTCGATCCGCTCTTGTACAAACATCCCCGGCAGCAATAACTTGTCCGGGTTTGGAAATAAGGCGCGCAAGGTCACCGAGCCCGAGGTCTGATCGACCTGCACCTCGGCAAATTGCAGCTTGCCGGGCGACTTGTAACGGCTGCCATCCTCCAGGATCAGGTGCACCTCGGCCTCGTTGCCGCTGGTTTGCACCAGCTCCCCGGCGGCGAGCTCACGCCTTAGCCGCAGCAGCACCGCACTGGGCTGAGTCACGTCGACGTAGATCGGATCGAGCTGCTGCACGGTGGCGAGCGCCGTCGTCTGGTTGGCGGTGACCAGCGCGCCCTCGGTGACGGACGAGCGTCCGACGCGGCCCGATATGGGTGAGAGCAGGCGCGTGTAAACGAGATTGATGCGTGCGGTATCGGCAGAGGCTTTGTTCTGCGCCGCGGCAGCCACAGCGTTGTCGTAGTCCTGCTTGCTGACGGCGTTGATTTGGACGAGCGGCTTATACCGCTCGACGGTAGCCTTGGCCGACTCCGCGGTCGCCGCGGCGCTTTCGTAAGCGGCCTGATACAGCGCCGGGTCAATTTGATAGAGCTGCTGCCCTTCCTTGACGTCGCCGCCCTCGATGAACATGCGTTTCTGAATGACGCCGCTCACCTGCGGCCGGATCTCCGCCACTTTATACGGCACGGTCCGACCGGGCAGATCAGTGGTCAAACCTACTGTTTGCGGTGTGAGCGTGGTGACCTTCACCGCCACCGGAGGTGGCGGCGGCGGTGCGGCCTTCTTGGAGCCGCAACCGGCCCCAAACGCGGCTACAACAGCCAAGGCCAGGATCGCGCCGTGCTGCCGGCGCGCACTTCGTCCCGTCGGGATTGCGGCCGAACGCTGCAGCAATTCTCGCATCTCTATTCCCTTTGTGCCGGCCGGTTACGAACCGCCCGGCGATTGTTGTGGGCTTTGATGCGGATGGTAGCCTAAATCACCGGACGCACCTTGCGCTAGTAGCAGCACGCCGATACAAACGGCAACAGAAGGACGCCAAGTGCCGATCGACACCTAAACTCAGGGCCCGTTAAGGCGAGCCCACTCGCGTCGCGCTTAAGGCACCAGGACAGTAGCACCGGTAGTGGCACGCGACTCCAGGGCGATATGGGCATCAGCCGCGCGAGCCAATGAGAACCGCTGACCGACCTGCGCCTGGATAACGCCTTTGCGCAGCGCATCGAATGTCGCATGCGCCATTGCCTCGAGTGAGGCACGGTCGCGCATGTAGTGAAACAACATGGGTCGAACGACGCCGTTCGAGCGTGTAGCCAAGGTGGAGATGCTGAAGGGCGGCACCGGTCCGGAGGATTGTCCGAAGTTGACCAGTGTCCCCAGAAAGCCGAGGCAATCAATGGATCCCGCAAAGGTATCGGCGCCCACTGAATCGTAAGCCACCTCGACCCCCCGCCCCTGCGTGATCTGCGCGACGCGCTCCACAAAGTTCTCGCTTCGATACAGGATCACATGGTCAGCGCCGCACTCACGAGCGATGGAGGCTTTTTGATCGGACCCGACGGTGGCAATCACTGTCGCTCCCAGGTGCTTTGCCCAGCGCACCAGAGGCTGCCCCACTCCGCCGGCGGCGGCGTGAACCAACAGCGTCTCACCGGGGCGAACCATGTGTACATGCTGGACCAGCATACAGACGGTCATGCCTTTGAGGGTTACCCCGGCAGCAACTTCGTCCGTGATGTCATCTGGAAGTCGCAGCGCAAGGCGCGCGGGTAGAACGCGTTTTTCACAGTACGCGCCATATGCCGCATCGATGTAGTAGATCCGGTCGCCGGCAGCAAAGTCTTTGACGTTGGCGCCCACCTTCTCCACCACGCCCGCGGCGTCCAGGCCGGGAATACCGGGCGGCTTGAAGGTCTTATAGAGCCCCGAGCGCACATAAGTGTCGTGAAAGTTGACGTCAATGGCCGTGTGCCGAACCAACAACTCGTCGGCGCCTGGCTCTCCGACGAGCACCGATTCATAGTGCAGCTTCTGCGGACCACCCGGCTCACGGAGCATGATCGCCCGGGTCATAGTTGTACTTCTCGGGTCCAACCAAACGGATCCGGTGCGCGTCGCTCCTGAATAGCCAGCAGGGCTTCGCGCAGGCGTTTGGCGACCACGCCGGTTTGCGGCGGCTCGTACTCACGCCCATCGCTATCCGCCAGCACCGCGATCGGACTGACAATGGCCGCCGTACCGCAGGCAAAGAGCTCGCTGCAACGACCGTCCTGGATACCCGCCAGCACCTCGTCGATGGCCATGCGCCGCTCGTGAGCCTGGTAGCCGAGGCTTCGTGCCAGCCTCAGGAGCGAATCCCGCGTAATGCCCGGGAGAATGGCCCCATCGAGCTCCGGGGTATGCAACTCGCCGTCCCACACGGCGAAGACATTCATGCCGGAAAGCTCCTGAATATAACGATGCTCCGCGCCGTCGAGCCACAAGGCGACGGTGCGCCCGCGGGCTACCGCCCTACTCGAGGCCCGCAAGGACGCCGCATAGTTCGCGGCCGCCTTGGCCGTGCCGATGCCTCCAACCGTGGCACGTACATCCGCGCGCTCAATAGCAACATTCATCGGACCGGAGGCATAGGCCTCCACCGGATTCGCGATGACCATGAAGCGGAACGAGACGGAGTTTCTCAACAGATAACCGCTCTCGGTCCCGAACAGGAACGGCCGCAGGTAGAGTGATCGGCCCGACTGCGTCGGCATGACGCCGCTGCAGGCACGTGTCACGGCCTCAATGCCCTGAAAGAACAATGCCTCCGGCACCACCGGCATGGACAATCGCACAGCGGAGCGCTCCAACCTTCGGCAATTCTCCTCGGCGCGAAACAGGTTAGGTGGCTGTACACCGCCCACCCGGTACGCCTTGAGCCCTTCGAACACCAGCTCGGCGTACTGCAAAGCGCGCGAACCCGGCCAGACCTCGATAGCTCCGTAAGGCAGAAGCTCTCCCCTGCCCCAGCTGCCGTCGCGCCAGTGCGCGCTGAACATGACCGGGGCATTGACGAGCCCGAAACCCAGCTGCTGCGGCAACCGGAAACTCTCGAGCGCCGCGGCGACGCCCGGCGCGATGTCATAGTCACTCATTGTTGTCGCTCATTCAGGCCCGCAGGTAGGCGTCGGTGCCGGCTAACCAGTCCTGGCGCGGCGGACAAAACACATCCACATCGAGTGTATCCTCGAGCGCCACCGCGCGGTGCGGCAGGTTGGAGGGAATCACGATCACCTCGCCAGCGCGCACCACCAACTCCTGGTCACCTGTGTCACCGAACCAGAATTGCAGCGCGCCGCTGAGTATGTAAGTGAGCTGCTCATTCTCATGATGGTGTTTGGGCACCTCATCGCCTTTCTTGAGGTGCACGTGCGCGATCATCATCCGCTCGCCGGTCACCAGCTTGCGAGAGATACCGCCCTTTAACTTCTCCGCCGGGATCTCGTCCCAACGATAGTGGGGAACCGCTGTTTGAGTACTCATGATTTGGATCCTTGTCGTTTCTAAGGGAGGATCGCCACGACACGGGCTGGAAAACCCGAACCGTGCTCGGGCTTCGGAAAGCTCACCATCACCAGCGCGCCCGACTCCGGCACCGCATCGAGATTGGCCAACATCTCGATCTGGTAGTGGTTCGTTCCCAGCACGTATGACTCCAGAGTGTAGTCGTCTTTGGTCGTCGCCACGCCGGGATCCGTATCCGTGGTCTCGTGACCGGAAGCTGCGATCTTACGGTCCTCATACAACAGTTTCAGCACCGGCATGCTCCAGCCCGGATAGTGAGCCACGCCCGCCGCATCGCGGTTCTGCATGGCTGCATCGCTGGGCCATTTCTTGGACCAGTCGGTCCGCATGGCCACGAAGGCATGCACTGGAACGCGGCCATGGTGGCTTTCCCAGGCCTTCACGTCATCGACACTCAGCACATAGTCGGGATTGTTTGCCACCTTCTGATGGACGTCGAGCACAACCAGGGGCATGAGCATGTCCTTCGGATCGATCGCATCGACCGTCTTCAGGCCCGCGTGGAAGTGAGCCGGTGGATCGACATGCGTTCCCCACTGCCCCACATGACAAAACTCATCGACCTGAAATCCTGCCTTATCGATGGTGTAGAGCGTGCGGATCTTCATCTCACCGAAGCCCTTCCAGTGAGGCGTCGCCGGTCCGAAGGCATGGGTGAGGTCCACGAACCGCTTGCTGGCAAGCGTGGTATAGATATCGTGCAACGTCGGTTCCCGGACGGCATCCGCCGCGCCGGCAGCGTGAAGCGCCGTCAGGGAACAAAATGCGCCGACACAGAGGATCGAAAGTCTCATCGCACCCCCTCCTTTAGAACCGAGGCCGGTGCGAGACTCTACCGCTCTTTTAGAAGGTGCGGGTTACCTTCAGCCCGATGGTGCGCGGCTGGACGGTCAGCAGCGCGTGGGGATCTTGCGAGGAATTGATCGCCGACACCTGCGCTCGCTTGTTGGTGAGATTGCGCGCGAAAGCGGTCACGGTCCACGGGTCCTTGATCACCCCCAGGCGCAAGCCCACCAGGGTGTAGGAGGACAGCGGCACATTGAAGGAGTTGGAGGCGAAGTAGGAATTCTCGCGCCCCCGATAGGTGAGATCCGTTGCCGCCACGCCGTCCCAGCCATTGAGCAGCGGCCGGGTGTAATTCAGATCGAGGCTACCTTGAAAGCGCGGCACATCCGGGATGGCATCCCCCGTGCGACCGAGTGTTGGATTGAAAGCATACTGTTGCGCGCTGGCGCCGTTTGCCAGATAGGCCTGCTGCCAGGATCCGGTCAGCTGTGCGGTGAGGTGTTGGACTGGGTGTGCGCTGAGCTCGAGCTCCACGCCCTTCACCTTGGCCTCGCCGGCATTGCCCTGGTAGACGAATGCCGCGTCGGGAGTCGTCTCTTGAACCTGGATGTTGTTCCAGCGGATGAAGAAAGCATCCGCCTGGTAATCGAACAAGCCTTCAGCCAGGCGCCCCTTGGCGCCGACCTCGAAGTTCGTGAGCGAGTCGGGTGCATAAGCTGCGGGAATCGCCTCGAACGGTTGGCTGACCGCGTTCAAGCCACCGCTACGAAAGCCGGTTGATACAGTCGCATAGGCCAGCACGGCGTCGCTGAACTTGTAGCTGACGTTGGCCTTCCAGGTGAGTTTGTTGAACGACTCATCCGGGTCTGGAAACGGCACGAGATTCGGCGTGGTCGAGAAGCCGTGGAATTGGTGCGTCTGGATCTGTACGCCTTGCAGACTCTCGCTGAAGTAACGCAGTCCGACGGTGGCGGTCAAGGCATCTGTCGCCTTCCATGTGACCTCACCAAATCCGGCGTATGAGGTAGTCCAGCGCTCATCGGCACGTCCGAAGAACGTAGTCCCCACCCCCGGAAAGGCACCCGCATCGCAACTCACGTCGGTGCAAAACGGCCCGATGGGAAGACCCAACCCGTTGGTAGCGAGCACCTGTACGTTGAGCTTCTGGTGCTCGTGCTCGCGGTATACGCCGGTCACGAAGTTGATCGGGCCCGTGAAGGCGCTGGCGTAGCGAATCTCGCTCGAATTCAACTGGCGCTCGCGCGGCTCCAGAGTCTCCCCGGGTACCTCCTCGTTCGCAGTGGGGATGGTCAAAAGGATCGGGGTGGAGTCGAAGTTGAAGCCCGTCCTGCGATTGTATTGGTTCGTCGTGCCCGTCACGGTGCCGAAGCCGGTGTCGTAGGTCACCGTGGCGCCGAACACCCTCAGGTTATCGCTCCAAGAGCTCTGCGTGACATCGGTGTTGCACAGATCGCAGCCCTGGGCCGGCGGAATCGAGCCGCCGGTGAACGCCGCAACGCCAGCAGGCGTATACCGTGAAGAGCCGCCGGAGCTTTCACTCTGTGCCGTATAGTTGGCATCGATGGTGAGCTTGTCGGAGGGTTGGTAGCGCACCATGACGCGCCCGCCACCGACATCGTCATCGTTCACGCCCCGCTTGAGTCCAAGCGGCAGGACCGTGGCGGGTTGCCCCAGGGTCGTGAGCCCGTTGACACCCACGCCGATGCGAGTCTGGTCGATGTAACCGGCGTCGTATTGCTTCCATCCGACGAGCCGTACACCCAGGAGTCCGTCGATGAGCGGCAGGTTGACCGCGCCATTGAAGTTGTAGTTCTCTGTCTGGGTGTGCTCCGTCTTGGAGCCTTCGACAGTGCCGTAACCGCTCACACTGTTGAGATCAGGCGTCTTCGGAATGAAACGGATCGTGCCGCTCATGGAGCTCGCACCGTACAAAGTGCCTTGCGGGCCGCGCAACACTTCAATGCGGTCGATATCGTAGAGCCGGATATCGGACTCGAACCCGCCACCGTCATCGGCGTTCGAGCCGCTGATGGTCGCCTCGCCGTAGTACACGCCGGTCGTGGCGTAGCCGGTCGAGTTGATACCGCGGATGACGTACTTTTTGTCGCCGGGGCCGAGGTCCTGGATCGACAAGCCGGGGATCTGTCCGGCCACATCCATGATGCCGGAGACACCCTGGTTCTGCAGCGCATCGCCGGAAATCGCCTGGATGGAGGCCGGGGTATCCAGCACCTTCTGCGCGTTGAGTTTGTTCGCGGTGACCGTCACTTCCTCGAGCGCGACCCCGTTATCCGCGCTGGGCGCCTCGTTTGCGGCGCCCGCTACACGCGGCAGGAACGCCAGTGATGCGATGCCGGCGAGCGAGCCGAGCAGCGAGGCGGAAATGAGGCGCGACACGGTATTGGATACGGTTGACACGACTGGAACCCCCTTGCGCAAAAAACCGCGCCGCGCCGCTGGGATCGCCCCGCGAGGCGGCGCCAAGTCTCGTTAGTCGTAGTAATTAATGCTGGGATTGTCTCCGGGGCAAATCACGCCGACGACGTCCATGCCGTCGGCGGAGGTGGCCTCGAGGGAGTGCAGCTGTTTGCGCGGCAGAAAGATCACGTCTCCCGCGGCGACATGAGCCTTGCGGTCCTCGGTCCACATGCAGCCTTCACCCGACAGAACGAGGATGGCTTCCTCGTAAAGATGACGGTGCGGCGCCGCCTTCGATGGAGGAATGTGGCCGATGAACTGGGTAATGACCCGCGAACCAATACGCTTGTCGACCAGAATCTGGAAGTATCGCGGCCCCATCTCGGTGCGTTGCTCCGAGTCGACCGAGACGACGCGTTGCGCATGTCCGGTATCGAAGTTCTGTGGCATCTCATGGAGCCACCCGATCTCCCCGAGCGGACACGCGAGCACGAAAATCCGCAGCGTCTCCCCGGCATCCGGCACGAGTTGCAGCGCCTCGGACGCTCTGACATAGACCCCATCGGTGGTTTGCACCGAAAAAGTCTGGCCGGAGATGACAACAGAACCCCTGCCGGCGCCGATGAACAAGATGACCTCGCGCCCCCCGAGACTAAACACGGGCGATGCGCCACCGCTCGCTTCCAAAAGAAGCTGGGTCTGATAGATCGAGCCGAGCTCGGCGTTGACCAGGTAGCAGTAGCGCAAGTGTCCGCGGGTGCTCATCTCGGCCAGCCGCGGCGAAATCACGTAGCACGAGCCGTTCAGGAGCGAACGGGCACCGCTGCGCTGCGTCACCAGCGGAATGTCCCGATTCTCCGCGCTCTGCGGATCATCGAGCGGCGAGCCTCCGGGAAGGTTCGTATGGGCGCCATCACAATAGGGCGGCGTACGTGTGTGTTTACAGCCACACAAGAGGGTCTCCTCCTCCGCGGCGGCCTTGAACTTCAGAGGCTGGAAGTCGGTTCCGTTATGAGAACCGTCGCAAAACGGCTGTTTTGCGGAGCGACCACAAGTACACCAGAGGTAAGTCCGGTTGCCCTTGAGGGTGACCAGACACGGTTTCGGCTGCGCAACAACGGGAGTGCTCATATCCCTCGTAATGTCGACGAACGAGCGTAGGCTTGTACAGATCTGCTTTAGGCTCCACGGCCTAATCCACTTGGCTTCACACGGCGAGCCGCGCGTCGCTCTCAGCTTGCTGTTGGGCGGCCAACCGTTCGATGGTGTGGTAAGACTCCTGGGTGATCTGTTGCAGGTCCGCGCACAGGTAGGGCCGCAGAACCTCGAGGATTTCGGAGTAGCCCTCCAGCATGGCCTCCACCGTGATCTCCCGATCGTGGTAGTCCATATAGTTCAGCCAATTCTCGTTCACTATCCAGGTGACGTCGATAATGGCGCGCAGGCGGCGCGGATCAGGGGGAAACCGCATCAACCCATGCCCCTGCAGCGCGAGCATGAACTTCTCCAGCTCGCGCATGCGACGCTCGCGGTTGTCGGCGAAGCGCTCGCGCAGCTGTACATCCTGACGCAACAGGTCGGCCATTTCCCGATAGAAAAAGCGGTATTTCAGGATGAGCTGCAGCTGGCGAACGTACATCGCCGCCATGTGCTCCAGCGTCGGGGCGAGGTGATCGCGATACCAGCCTGCATCCATTTCCTGGATGGCCTGTTGAAACACAGCGCAGATGATGTCGCGCTTGTTGCGGAAGTGGTATTGGAGGTTACTCTTGCTGATGCCCGAGCGTTCCGCGATGCGCGCAGCCGAAATGGCCGCCGTCCCATGCTCGTTGAAGAGCTCCAGGGCGGTTTGCAGGATGCGCAGCTGGGTCGTGCGAGTGGCCATGGGCGTATCGTACTCAAGGAACACCATCAAAGCCAATTACTGTAGTTTAATCAATATCTTATAGCCTGCGAAACAAAACTGACACGATGCCGTTGGACGATCTCGTATCCGTATCAGTGCATGGGTATTCCGCTATGAACGATTTCCCCCCCCTTGACCATGACGAGCTCGTGCGCCGTATCACCCGCGATCTGGCGGACAGTTACGACGAAGAGCTGGAGATGGAAATCGAGGATCGCCACCCCCTGCCGGATACGCCGGCGCGCGAAAACGGCGAAGCGGAGCGCAGCTACCGGGCGCACTACTTCAGCCAGCTGTTCCGGCTGCAGGCCGAATTGGTCAAATTGCAGGACTGGGTGGTCGCGACACGCGAGAAAGTGGTCATCATCTTCGAAGGCCGCGATGCAGCCGGCAAGGGCGGTGCCATCAAGCGCATCACCCAACGGCTGAATCCGCGTGTCTGTCGCGTCGTAGCCCTCCCCGCCCCAAACGATCGCGAGCGCACGCAATGGTATTTCCAGCGTTATGTGCCGCACCTGCCGGCCGCCGGGGAAATCGTCCTGTTCGACCGCAGTTGGTACAACAGAGCCGGCGTCGAGCACGTGATGGGTTTCTGTACCCCCGAGGAGTACGAGGAGTTTTACCGTTCGGTGCCGGAATTCGAGCGCATGTTAGTCCGCTCCGGTATCCGGCTGCTGAAGTACTGGTTCTCCATCACCGACGAGGAGCAGCATCTGCGCTTCATAGGCCGCATCAATGATCCGCTCAAACAGTGGAAATTGAGCCCGATGGACCTCGAGTCGCGGCGCCGCTGGGAGGACTACACCAAGGCCAAGGAAGACATGCTGCAGCGCTCTCACATTCCCGAGGCGCGCTGGTGGGTGGTGCACGCGGTCGACAAGAAACGCGCACGGCTCAACTGCATGGATCACCTGCTGAAGCAGTTCCCGTACGCCGAGGTGCACAAGACTGCAGTGGTCCTGCCGCAGCGTGAACGGCACGAACACTACTCGCGCCAGGAAGTGCCGGCGGAGATGTTGGTACCAGAGATCTACTAACTTCGACTATTCGCGAGTAGGGGCGCCGACCCTTGAACAGACCTCGCAGGCCGGGGCTGCTGGCACACAGCCCCGGCGCGCGTACTTCCGACTAATCCTTGTCAGAGGTCGTCGAGGCCGGCGCCGGCAGAGTGTGAATCCGCTCTTTGCGCACCGCCTGCAGCTCCTCAGGATCGATACCCAACAACGCCACGACAGTAGCGGCAACCTGTTGGTTCGTGGTCGCCGTCGCAACGTGCGCCCCCGCCGCCCTGTCATCCTCGCCCGGCACGGCTACCAGCAGCGCCGTGTGCACATCGTCCTCGTTGAATCCGCCGTGCTCTGAAAGCTTCGTGCCACCGGTAAAGATGACTCCGGTGTTGACTTTCAGCACGATGTCCGGCGTGCGCGGATCGACAGTCGGATCGTCGAACTTGTTGATCAGCGCAGCTCCGGAGAAGATCTCCTGAATCCCGAGCGCCGCCTGATTCGCCGGGGTGGAGAGATTGGCGACCACCGACGGGGTCAGCTTCGAGTCGGTGAGCCAGATCAAGCGAGCCGTCATCGGAAATGTCGAAGGCATCCGCGCTGCCGATCGTCGCAGCCGGCTGGCCGCCGCCGATGCCGCGGCGCTTGGTGACATCGATCGGCGATTGACCGTGCTTGGCGCTGATGATGATCGCCGTCGAATCGTAGAGGCCTGGCTCTTGAGCTCGCTGACGAATTTGCCCAGCGAGGCGTCGACGAAGTCGAGCTCTCCGGCGAGCCCCTGTCCGGGCGTGCCGATCACGTCGCTGTAGCCGCCCTTGGCGCCCGTGACTGGATCAACCGCCAGCTTCTCACCGACACTGACGGCCTGGAAGTTCGTGCCAAACAGCGCCGGCACACCCACCTTCTTCGAGCGGTCATGGTTATAACCGTCGATCTGGTTGAGCACTGCCTGCACGTGCAGGGAGTCATAGCACTTGATGTCGTCGAAGCTGTTGGTCCAGCCGTCGTCCGGCGTCGCGTCGGCGAACGGCACGGGCGTGCAGCCGGCAAACGGCAACGCCACGGGGATGGAGTTGATCTCGGGACCGTAAAAGTCCTCGACACCGTTGCCGCTGGGACCGTTCGTCCACTCGTACGAGGGATGCTTGTCAGTCCAGGCAGTGCGCCCGCCGTGCTCGCGCACCACTTCGAAAATGGTGTTCACGCGCAGGTACTGATGCGGCAGGAGGGTGTGGCAGGCGTTCTTCGGATCGCGCACCAGGAAGCTTAGGTTCAATCCGCCACCGCCATCGAGCCTGGTCAGGTCGATATCGACGGCCTCGTCCCACGCGACATTCGTGCCAACAGTACCGGGACAGGAACCGCCGGGATTCCCCAATCCATCGGTCATCGCCGGCGGCGACAGCGCGCGGTTGTAGGTATCGTCGTACCACAACCCCGTCGTCACCGGCGAGCCGCCCGTGACCAACGACGCAAGTCCCGGAAACGAATCGGACGGCGTGGACGTGGAGTTGTTGGTGTAGGTGATGCCGCGAGCGCTCAACGCTGCCAGCGTCGAATCCTTGTGGCTCGCAATATAATTGGCAAGATCAAGCGCATGCAGTCCGTCGACGCTGATCAACAGTACGTGTTGTACATGATGCCGGTGGCCGAACGAGTCATCGTCGGCCTGCACGGCAGCTGCGGCGCCACACAGGGCGAGACTCAAAGCGACAGCCCGCGCGCACTTCATCCCCATAAGATCCTCCTCACACAATTTCAGTTGGTTATTAGATTGCTCCACCAACCTGGCACGTTAGAGTCGGATTGTGACAATTGCGCGAAAGCGTGTGCTCGACGACGGCCGCCGCCATGTTATGAGCCGGTACGCCGCTTTCAGGTGAAAGGTTGTTTTGGTTTTCGTAAGCCGCGGCGCCGCCCTATGCCGGCACGCGGCCACGCTCAGTTAAATGGCGCGGGGGCAACCTTGCGATGCAATACCCCCTCAGATGCCTGCGGCGATAACCGGCAGCCGCTCTCGCGAGGAGCCTCCACCCCTACGTTGGGCCACAGCTTGCGCTTTTCAATACCCCTGCCGGGCTAGCCGCAACCTATCGCCGTTGTGCTTTAAAGCACGGAAAAAGCCCGCAGAATACGCCCGCTGATTTACTAAAGGAGTCATTCACATGAGTATCATCACCCTGCAAATCTTCGGTACGACCGCGTTGTTGCTCAGTCACCTGTTCGTGATCGTGCGCAACCGACTCGCCCGCTGATAGTCAAGCAGTTCAATGAAGTTGAAGTTCTGTAGTCTCACGCCAGGTAACGCCGCCGTTATCCAGAAGGTACGCGTGCCATAGGAACGCGCGGGCCGTGATCCGGGGAAAGACCCATTTTTCCGGCCGGTCCGCCCCGAGCTCGTAGGCTCCCAGGCGAAACGCACCTCCATGGTGCTGGCTTCCTAAGGGTTTCCCGCCGGTCGCGTCGCAATACTCTCCCGCCCGACCGCCAATCAATTTCCGTCAAACGTGTCCGCCTGGTGGCTGCCGCCCCCGTGGCGAGGATTTCCGTTCGAAGCGGCACGGCGGTTCAGATCCGGCAGGGTGCGTGATATGGTCGCCCCAGCCCTCCCCATCCGGCTCGGCAAAAATTGCGCTCTTCAGGCACCCCTGATCCTGTCCAGAAAGCGCTTCGGCTCAAGGCGGAGCACGGAGTAGCTGGCACCACCTCCACACGTATCGTGGCGCGTGGAGCCGGCTGGATCGTCAGGGATATCGTCTGCAGCGCTGGGCCCGGGGACAGGCCTTTCGAGGAGCGCCACGAGTGGTTTTCGGTGGCCGTCGTCCTGTCGGGCACCTTTACCTACGGAAATGATTTCGGCCGGGCCTTATTGACCCCGGGCGCCTTGCTATTGGGAGGCGCCGGAGGGTGCTTTACCTGCGGGCACGAGCACGGTGAAGGCGACCGCTGTCTGTCATTTCATTTCGATCCGGGATGCTTCGAGAACATCGCCGCAGCCACAGGCGCGCGCCGCCTCACCTTTGGCCGTAACAGCCTGCCGCCGGTACGTAACCTCGCGCCTCTCGTCGCTCGTGCCGCGATTGCGGCCGACGCAAGCGCGCCGCTCGATGAGCTCGCTATGGAACTCGCCACGGCGGCCCTGCGAGCAAGCGGGGAGTGCCAGCTCCCGACGATCTCCAAACGCGACGAGCAACGCGTCGCGGCCGTCGCGCGCTACATGGAGCAGCGGTTTACTGAGCCCTGCGCGCTGAGCGAGCTCGCCCAGCTCGCGGGATTGAGTGACTTTCACTTTCTGCGCGTCTTCAGAGCCACCACGGGGCTCACTCCACACCAACATCTGTTGCGCAGCCGATTGCGTGTCGCCGCCACCCTCTTGGCGCGCAGCGACACGCCGGTGACCGACGTTGCCCTGGCGGCCGGCTTTGAAGACCTGTCCAACTTCACGCGTACGTTTCGCGCCGAATACGCCCTGACGCCGTCTCGCTACCGCCTCGAAGTCGGGCGAGGCGTGACCTCAGGCGCACAAGCACCATAAAAGCCCCGGCAGGCATCCTGTCGAATCTCAAGTTGTGGGTGGTGTTTGAATTCATAAGGCCGCGCCTTATACGCCGCATGTTGGTGTTGCCAAGGTCTGACTTGGGAAACACGCGTCGAACGACTGCAACATGACGCCGGCCGGCGCCGCGCTCAGTAGTAAGGACGCCTGCCGCCCAGGAGGCGCGCGGGGAGGAACAGAATGGCGCGCAATAGTTCGAAGACCGCCTCAAGGCCGATCCCCACGAGCCGGAAAGGTATTGAGATGAGCCAGACAATGGGCCACAGCAGCAAGACCAGGAGCGCCAGCGGCCAGCACAGGATAAAAAGGATGATCCACAGAAGAACGCCCATATAGTAACGCTACCGCGCTTGCGGGCTGCGAGCAAGGCCGCCCGCCGCGGGAACCCCACGCCTCAACGTGCGAGCAGATCGCAGGGGGTGGGCTCGCCCCAGGCGGCGACCGCGTTCCCGGCCGCGCAAGGCCATGCCTTCGAGCTAAGAGTACTGAGCCATCGGAGTGGGCCGACGAAGCCGATTGCGACGCTGCCGGTCGCCATTGCACCGGGCGACTACAACATGCGGGTTGTCGCCCCCCCTGGAGCCACGACCTGCATGCACCGGCGCGGCCGGCGCCGACCCGCACGACGCGTCCGCCTCGCTCGATACAACACCGGCGCGCCGCCCCAGCGGCGCGCGCCCCATCCTGACGAGCCGTGAGCCCGCTGTAGTTTCGAGACACTCCGTTGTTGTTGTTTCGCCGCCCGGCAAAACCCTCGACATTCGACCATGACATACCTCCCAGCCGGATTTTCTACTGTCAAATCCGCCTATCACGGCGCGTCCCCGGGTGTCTGCGCCCGCTGACAGATTGCGACGCAGCTCACAAACCTGTTTACTACACGCCAACAATAAGCGCACAAGCCGCCACTTCGAGAGGACCAACATTGACACCGACGCTTCAGGTCGAACCGGCGCGGCGTCGCCGTGTCCGCTCGAGTGGGCGCTGCCGCGGATAGCTGCGGAATGAATGTTCATCTTGGTTGTTTATAGGGACGGTTGCTGAAGCCATGGCGAGCAAAGTGTTGCGAAATTACTGGAAGCGTCCGATGGCCGTACTGGCCGCCTTGGAGATCTTGGTCTTTGCCACCGCGTTATGTCTGATCTCTCTGACGCGCTTCGCGGGCGCCAGCCCGCTCGCGGAACATGACATCACCGAAGTGCTCACACACGCGCTGTTGTTCGCGCCCGTCTTGAGCCTGTCGATGGCGGCCACCGGCCTCTATAACGAGCGGCAGTCCCTGACACTCGGCGGCTTACTGACACGCGTCCTGGTGGGCTCGCTCGGCGGCATGCTCATGATCAGTATTGTCTCGACCCTCGTTCCCGAACTCGCCTTGGGCCGTGAAGAGCTGATTCTTGGCCTGATTCTGGTCATGGTCGGGTCGGCCGGCTGTCGCTTCCTGGTCGCCAGGCTCGCCTGCGAGCACCGCTTCCAGAAGCGCATCATCGTATACGGCGCGGGCCGTCGGGCCGCCAGTCTCCTGCAGAAACAGGCCGAGGGCGGCCTGGGCGGATTCCAAACGGTCGGCTTTATCCCCGCGGTGAGCGACGAGCCGAGTGCCGTCTCCACAGAACGCCGTATCGAGCTGCGCACCCGCATCCTGGAACACTGCCAGGCGCAGAGCGTTACAGAGATCGTGGTCGCCCTGGACGATCACACCCACGGCGACTTCCCCTTCGAGGCGTTCCTGGAATGCCGCCTCGCGGGCATTGAGGCCACCGATCTGGCCGAATTCCTCGAGCGCGAGACGGGCCAGGTGCGCATTGACCTGGTGCATCCAAACTGGATGGTTTTTTCCGACGGGTTCAGCGGCAACTCGCTGCACTCAGGCCTGGAACGGATGTTTGACGTCCTGGCGAGCCTCACCCTGCTGGCGCTCACCTGGCCGCTCATGCTGCTCACGATCATTGCCATCAAGATTGAAGAAGGACCGGCGGCCCGGGTGCTGTACCGGCAAGTACGAGTGGGTGAGCGCGGCCAGCTGTTCCAGATTCTCAAATTCCGCAGCATGCGGGAGGATGCCGAGCGGGATGGCCGTGCCCGCTGGGCGGCGGCAAACGACGATCGGGTGACATGCGTCGGGCGCGTGATCCGAAAACTGCGCATCGATGAGTTACCGCAGATACTCAACGTGCTCAACGGGCAGATGAGTCTGGTTGGCCCGCGCCCCGAGCGACCCGAGTTTGTCTCACAGCTGAACTCGAAGATTCCGCTCTACCGCGAGCGCCACATCATCAAGCCCGGCATCACCGGGTGGGCGCAGCTGTGTTACCCCTACGGTTCGAATGAAACCGATGCGGCCGAGAAGCTGCAGTACGACCTCTTTTATGTCAAGAACCGGACCCTGCTGTTCTACCTGGCCATCCTGTTACAGACAGTCGAGGTGATTCTTTGGAGGAAGGGGGCTCGCTGAAGTTGGGGGGGCGCTGAGGCGATCGGCGGCCGCAGCACCCTCAGCGCGCCGTCGTCCCGCTGAACGCGCCTCCCCGCCTTTCCTCAATGCGCGGGAGCCGCTTGCGTGGTCGCCTTCGGCAACGCGAACGTCATGACATTCCGACCGGTAATCATGGTGACAAACTGTTCCCCGTCGACGGTGTACGTGACCGGCGCACCATAGATAACACCCCCGGTTTCAACGCTCCAGAGCTGCGCTCCCGTACCCGAGTCGAGCGCGAAGAACGAGCCGTGATCAGCGCCAAACACAACGCCACCCCGCGTGCTCAACACGCCGGAGGTGTTGTCGTCCTCCGACCGTGGCTCGTGCCGATGCTCCCATATCACTTTGCCGGTGGAGGCCTCGAGCGCCTTCACCGCTGTGTAGAAGGCGCGCCCTCCGGTGCTGGGCAAGGTGAGCGCGGAAGGAAAGAAAATCATCCCCTCCTCCAGTACCGGAACGAACACCAGGTCGCGCTCCGGATCGTAGCTTGGCGACCACCAGTTGGTGGCGCCTTTGGCGCCGGGGTAAGTGGAAACGCCCTGCAGGCTCTTGTCCTGATCGGCCAGTATCGGCCTTCCTTTGCTATCCAGCCCCTTGGCCCAGGTCTGACGCGCGAAGGGCACGCCGAGCTGAAACTCGCCGCGGTCGCGATCCAGCACATAATAAAATCCGTTGCGATTGGCCCAGAGCAGGCGCTTTTCCAACCCCAACGGCGTGTTGCGATCGGCGATCAGCGGCGTCTGGTTGGAGTCCCAGTCGTGGGTGTCGCCCGGCGTGAATTGGAAATGCCACAGCAAATGCCCGGTCGTGCCGCGCAATGCCACCACGGAGTCCGAGTAGAGATTGTCACCCTTGCGGGTACTTGGATCGAAGTCAGGACGCGGATTGCCTACGCCCCAATAGAGCACATCCGATTGCGGGTCATAGGAGCCGGTGAGCCACGTACCCGCCCCTCCCTTGCGCCACGAATCACCCGACCACGTCTCACTTCCGGGCTCGCCCGGAGACGGAATGGTCGTGAATCGCCAGCGCTCTTTGCCGGTAGCGGCATCGTAGGCAACGATGAAGGTACGGCCCCACCCCGGCGGACTCCCCAGCCCGGTAACCACCAGATCGCGATAAGCGAGCGGTGCGCCGCTGACGTAAGTGCCGGGATACTCCGCGACCGTGACTTCCCACAGCACCTTGCCGGTAGCGGCGGATAACGCCGTCAGCTTCGAGTCCCACGTGCCGACAAACACCCGGTCGCCGAGCAACGCAACACCGCGATTCTGATTCAAAGGCCCTTCGCCGCCGCCGACGAACTTGTAGTCATGAACGTGCTCCCACAGGAGGCGCCCGGTCGCCGCATCCATCGCGAGCACTCTTCCAGGAGGAACCGTGAAGTACAGAATCCCGTCGCGAACTATAGGAGTACTTTCGATCTTGTCGTGACCGCCGACGAGCTGGTTCATCCAACGCACACTGAGCGTTGCGACATTGCGCGTGTTGATCTGGGTCAGGGAGCTGTGCCGGTTCGATCCATAGGCGCCGCCATACGTGAGCCAGTCGTCACCCGGCTCCTGCGCGGCGACGAGGTCGGCATAGGTCACATTCACCTGGCGCAGTTTTGAATTTTTCTCCACCTGAGCCGCGACACTATCAGCGGGTACGCCAAGCGAGCGGATAAAAGCGACCAGCCGCCATAGATCGGCACGTCGCCAGGGATGAGGTGCCATGGCCGTCCCGGGGACGCCATCGCGAATAGTGCGATACACCGCCCACTCGGTATCGCCATGGTGGAACTCTCTGCCGAACAAAGCGGGAGCTCCCGGGCCACCGCTGCCGTCGGGCGAGTGACAGCTCGCACACTGCTCACGAAACAATGCTGCACCGGCCGCGATGTCCGCAGGCGTGTTACTCGGCACATGAATCACCGCATAAGGATTGTGCGTGGCCACCAGTCGCGGTGATCTGCGGCTGCCGAGCCCCGGGCAGCAGCAAACCAGGCAAGTCTCTCAACTCCAGATCCGCAATGCGCTTATTGAAGACGAGGTAGACGACTTGCACCCGCCACCGCAATCCCGGGACCGTAATGGCCACCACGACGCAGGCCAGGATGACCATCAAGACTATGACCAGCCGGCGCCGGGCCGGTGTTTCCGACCGCGCGGCGCTAGGACTTGGAGTCGTCACCCGGCTCTCCTCGCTCAGAGCTGGCAGCGGTCCTTGGATTGTTTCGGGCATGGAAAGGTCGGGTTACCGGGTTCTTTTTGCCTGGCTCGGGTAACCAAATGGTCGCATAAAGCGTACCCGCAAGCTCGACGGGCCGCGTCAAACGCCTGAAAGGAAGGGCACCTGAAAGCATCCACGGCATCGCGGCGCGGCAATCGCCGGTGAGACTGTGACGAACTGTTTCCGTCGCTCTACCGAGCCTTGCTCATCACCTTCATGAGCCGATAAGTGTACTCAACACTCTCATCGAATTCGCGCACGCCAATGCGCTCATCGCGCCCATGCGCGCGATTCTCGTCCGCGTCGATCCACACTCCACTCATGTCATAGCTCGGCATGCCCGCGTTGCGGGTCTGCCGGTCATCGCTGAAACCCGTGGCCATGGCCGGAATCAGCGGCACCCGCGGCCACATGGAGTGCACCACATCCTCGGCCTTTTTCATGATCTGTGGAGTGAGCGGCGACTCGGGACTCACGATCGGCGCTGCATCCAAGGTCACGGTGATCTTCGGATCGTTCAGGGTCGACACCAGCGCCGCCTGAACATTCTCCGCGCTGTCACCTGGCATCATCCGGCACTGCACCGTGGCTTTCGCCCGCTGCGGCAGGGCGTTCTCGGCGTGTCCGCCGGAAATCAACGTTGCCACGCACGTGGTGCGCAACTCGGCGTTGAACCTCACAATCTGACTCAAACGGTCCGCCGCCGCGAGGTCGGGCGGGGTCTGCGCAACCGCCCGCATGTCGGCACTTTGCGGACCTTGCTCCAGATCCGCCCGCTTCGCGAAACTGGCTCGCGTGGTTGCCGTCAGCATCACGGGGAAATGATACTGCTCAAGGCGCCCCAGTGCGTCTGCCAGGCGATAGATGGGATTGTCGGGCCCTGGCAACGAGCCATGACCGCCCGGACCGGTGCTCTGCAACGTGTAGGTGACGTAGGTCTTTTCACTCGTCCCCAGCTCGTAATCCAACCGCTCGCCATTCTTGTAGTTGCCGCCGCCGCCATCAAGATTGACCACCAGATCGGCGGCGATGAGGTCACGATGCTCCTTCAACAGAAACGCCGGCCCGTTGGCGTCGCCTCCCGCCTCCTCATCTGCGGTGAATGCGACGATGACATCCCGCTCCGGCTTGAACTTCTCACGCCTCAGGCGGATGAGCGCCTCGACCATGGCCGCATCGCCGTTCTTCATGTCGATGGTGCCGCGACCATAGAACCACCCGTCCTTCTCGGTCAGTTTGAACGGATCGACCGACCAGTCATCGGCCTTCGCTTCCACCACATCGAGATGGCCTAGAAACAAAGCTGGCTTGACGCCCCCTTTCCCTTTGCCACGGTAGCGCACGACAACGTTGCCGCTGGCGGGATGATCGACCGGAGCCACGAACATCACATCTTCCGCGGCGAACCCTGCTCTCAACAAATGCTGTTCGATGGCATGGGCCGCAACTGAGGTCCCGACGTCATGAGTGGTTTTGATCTCCACCAGTTCCTTGAAGATCGCCCGAGCGAGTTCCCGGTCGTCAGCCGGCGGCAACGGCCCCGGCGTCGCCGCCCCAGCCGCGCCGAACCCCGACAATCCCAACCCCAACGCAGCGAACCATCCCGTGCGGATGCGCATTATCATTTTGGCCTTTCAGGAATGTTCAAACCGCGTATCACCGCCGGACGCGCCAGGAACGCCTCGAGCACGCGCAACACCTGCGTGAAATTCTTAATGCCAACCAGCTCGGCGGCGCCGTAAAAGCTGTTGAGCGTGTTCACCCAGGGGAAGATCGCCATGTCGGCGATGGTGTAGTCGTCCCCCATCGTCCACTCCCGGCCCGCGAGCCGACGGTCGAGCACGCCGAGCAGACGCGCCGCCTCGGCAACATAACGATCACGAGGACGCTTGTCCTCGTAGTCCTTGCCGGCGAATTTATTGAAGAATCCCACCTGACCGAACATCGGACCGATGCCGCCCATCTGGAACATCAGCCACTGTATGGTCTCGTAGCGCTCGGCACCGCTTTGGGCGATGAAGCGCCGCGCCTTGTCGCCTAGATAAATCAGAATCGCGCCCGATTCGAACAGCGGCAGCGGCTTTCCGTCCGGCCCCTGCGGGTCGATGATGGCAGGGATCTTGTTGTTGGGATTGAGGGAGAGGAATTCCGGTGAGAGCTGATCGTTGCTGTCGAAGCTCACCCGATGCGGCTCATACGCCAGCCCGCTCTCCTCCAGCATCACCGAGACTTTTATCCCGTTGGGCGTCGGCAGTGAATAGAGCTGAATCCGGTCTGGATGTTGCGCCGGCCACTTCTTCGTAATGGGAAACGAGGACAGGTCGGTCATTGCAAGCTCCGCGCTTTAGAACGGATAGTTCAACCCCGTGAAAAGAGCCATGCCCTCGTGGCCCCAACCGATATCCACGTAACCTACCACGGACGGACGTGCAATGGCGCGAAACCCTACTCCGCCCACCGGGTGTAGATCCTCAAACGGGAACACACTCGTGCGACCCCATACGTGGCCAACATCGACGAAAGGCGCGACCTCCAGATCAACGTGGGTGGCTTCGGCGTCGAATCCCCAGACTACACGCCGTACCTCAGCGCTCGCGGAGAATGCGTCACGATCAACGAAGCGACCGGCGCCGTAGCCGCGCAACACTTGTTGGCCGCCGACATCGCTGGCATCACCGCCGACGCTGCTCAGAGTCCAAAATGGCAGCGGACGTTTCGCGCTGGGCATATACCGCAACGACGCGTGCGTCGCCAGTATCGTGTCGGGCGTGATTGACCAGTAGCCGCGCCCGTCGATACCCGCCTCGGTATACAGCGAGTCATTGAAGATGCCGCCACGGCTGGCGGCCCCTCCATAAACAACCACGCGCATGCCGTGCCGCGGAGCTGTCAGGTCGTCGCGCGTGTCATAAACCATTGAGTACCGGTTGAGCAGCTCACTGGTCGGTGCCAAGCCCGGCGACGTGCGGAAACTGGGTCTGAATGGAGGGGGCCTCGTTAGTCAAGGTCCCCGGCATGACATCCACGATGCGCTTGCGGATGGTGTACAGCAACTGCCAGTTGTGTGTCAGGTTCCAACCCAGCTGCTCCTGGAGGAGCGTCGTCTGTCCCGTATAGTTGGTCTGCTCATTTAATCTCGTATTGTTGCCGATTCCGAAGAACCGGGGCGTCCCGTCGCGATCGTAGTCGATGTCGGTAGTCGAGGTGAAGGGGCCCTTCGCGCAACCGGCCGAATTGATATTCCGCATCGACGCCGCGCTCGACACGCTCTCTGATGCCGGCCACCACCGACCACTGCACATCCTCCGATGGGTACTCGAACAACCTGGCATGAGCGCCCCAGCCGAAAAAGGGGCTGCGGGTGATGTCCGGTGCGATGATGCGCGTGATGTTGCGATTGTCGTCCGTGTGCAGCCACACGGGTAACAACCCGAAAGTGGTTCCGCCATTCGGGTCGGACCCTATCGAAGGAATTGGCAAAAACGGCAGCCGCGACACGTCGTACCAGTGTTCGAATTGAGGAGGGGGCGGCGGCGGGGCCGAGGGGTTTCCTCCACCCGCGTCGGGAGCCTGCGGCTCGTCCGCGACACTCCGCCCGGACGGTGCCGCGAGCAGGAACGCCACGATACTCACCCTGTATAGTTTTAGCGCAACTTCGCGAAGCACGTCAGTAGTCGTTCAATGTCTGCCGTTGTCAGATTGCCCATGGTCGAGACGCGAAACAGCGTCTTCGATAGGTCACCCTGGCCCGCGTAGATCACGAAGCCGTTCGCTTTCAGCTCATCGTGTAGCCGCGTGTAACTCAAGTCCCGCCGGCAACCGGTAGGCACGTAGCACCACCGACGACTCCTGCGGCGGCAGTACCGACTCGATTCCCAATGCGCCAAGCCCCCTACGCAACTGCTCCGCGAGCGCGGCGTACCGGCCATAGCGCGCCGGCCGTCCTCCTTGCTCTTCGAACTCGCGCAAAGCTTCGACGAGAGCATAGTAAGCATGCACTGCTGGCGTGAACGGCGTATTGCGCTGTTCCTGAAGTTTCGCCAGGCGGCCGAGGTCCAGATAGTAGGTCCGGCTCGTAGCTTGCGCGAGAGCGGCCCGCCGCACCATCACAAAAGCGGCCCCCGGCACACCGTGCAAACACTTGTTTGCGGTTGCCGCCACGGCTGACAGGCGACCGTCCGAGAAGTCCAGTGCTTCGGCGCCGAAGCTACTGACGCCGTCCACCAGCAAACGAAGGTCCCGCGTACGGCACAGGTCTGCCAAGGCCTTCAGGTCATTGAGCCTGCCGGTCGTGGTCTCGTGGTGAACGATCGCAAGGTGCGTGAAGGGCGCCTCTCCGGAACCGGCCGCCGCATCGAGCCGCGCGGTGATCGCCTTCACATCCGGCGCGCTCATCCAGGAGCCGACAATACGCTCATGGGGAATGCGATATTGCGCGCACATCTGCGCCATCCGCTCCCCGTACACGCCATTTTCGATGACCAACACCCGGCCGCCTTCCGGAACCAGGGAAGCCACCATGCTTTCGACCGCCGCAGTACCTGATCCGGTCATGAGCACTGCGGCCCATTCCGTGGGGTCGAGGCCGTATACACCCAGCAAGCCGCTCACGGGCTTCATCCTGAAGATCGAAGAACTCGCTCTCGCGATGACACAGGTCCGGTTGCAGCAGACTGCGGCGGACACGCTCGGTGAGCGTGACGGGTCCAGGATTCAGCAACAACATCAGCAGGCTCCGCTGGCGGATCCGAAGTGTTGCATCAGCCGCCTCTTCACGTCGACCGGCGTGATGGACGGTCGCGGCAGATCGGCGGGACTGCCGGGTCGGGTCAGCAGGCGCGCGAAGCGTGCCCCATCCGATGCCGGCATCTGCAGCCACTCCCCGATCCGCTCCAGTCCATCGGTATCGAGCGCGGAAGCGTAACCACATGCGGCAGCCACTTCAGCAAAGGAAACGTTGGGTGAGACAGTCGCCTGGCCGCCGGTGGAATCGTGGGCACCGTTATCCAGCAGCAGGTGCCACAGATTTGGCGGACCATACGCCCCGACGGTTGCGAATGCACCCAGTCTCATCAGGGCCGCGCCGTCGCCATCGAGCGCAATCACGCGCAAATCGGGCCGTCCCAACGCGACTCCCAGCGCAAGGGGCACGACGCAACCCATCGACCCGACCATGTACAGCTGGTTCGCCCGGTCATCCACGGCATAAAGCTCGCGACCGCAAAAGCCCGTCGAGGCCAGTACGACTGTGGTCGCTGACGGCGTTCGCGCCACCACTTCCCGCATCACATCCTGTCTCGAAACTCGCGCCGCCGGCACACCTGAGGGCGGATCGATAGCCGCGCGAGCCTTAGGGATACGAGTGCGGATAGCATCCGCGCCGGCCTTGAGTGGATAGGAGCTCACACTTCCTTTCTGCATCACCAAAGCATACGGTTTTCCTGTCGCATCCATATGCGCAATGGCGCGATCCAAGGCCGGCACCGATCTGCTCAGGCTGCGTCGGGAACAGCTCCCAGCGAATTTCCATCGTGTCCAGCATCGTCGGGCGTGATGGGCCCCATCAATGCGTGTTGCGGCTCGTCCGGCACCCCTGGCTGGCCCCGCCAGGTGACAATCAACAGCTGCGGCAAGTGGAACGTCCAAGTCAGCGAGGTTAGAGGACTGACCGCGTTACCCAGCCCGGAGTTCTGCATCATGGCAATTCCGCGCCCATGACACTGCATGCCCTCGCCGCCACGGGCACCCGCGAGCGCGATTCCAGCGATCAGCGCCACGGCATCGCCCTCATTCGCCATTGATACGTAATGCAGCGACGGCTCCTGCAGCACGTAGTTGATGAATGGCGTGAGATACGAGCAGGGAACGCCCGCGTACCATTCGAAGCCGCGCTCTCGTGCGGCCTCCACGAAGTGGCGCGCCTCTATCATGGATTGCGATCGGGTGGATTGCGATTGGGCGGGTTACGATCGGCTCTTGCCGTATCCGGGGCACTGCCAAACGGCGTCTGACCGTGCGCGAAATCGACCGCACGGCGGAACTCCTCGAGGTCGTTCACGCCACGCCAATGCCCGTGGACGTACAGCACTTCGATAGCCGCGCCATCAGCGATCAACGCGTTCAACAAGGCGGGCATGTCGAGGGAGTCGAAATCGGCTCGCTCGCGCAAAGCCGCCAACACCTGCTTCAGCCTCGCCAGGCCCGGGCGGCTGACATTCAACATACCGATCCAACGCCCTTGCGCCTCGCCCTCCGGGCTCCGCTCAGGCCTACCCTTGGGCGCCTCCTCCGCAGTCGCGTCCTGCTTCACATCCGCCCGGCTGACAACGCGTTTGAGAAGGACCTGCGTCCCGAACAAACCGCGGTCGTCGGGGTGCGAGCAATACGCAAAGTCGCGCACAGTCCTGTTACTGAGGTCGGCGGAGGCGGAGTCGACGACTACCGCGAACTCGGACTCACTTTCGACCAGGTCGCGCAACACATAACTGCGAAACAGCAAATCGCCGTAGGCAATGACCGTGTCCGACTCGAGATTGTCCACGGCGCAGGCGAGCGAGGCGAGCTCATCGGTCTGCGCGTAACGCTCGTTCACGACCAGGCGGATACCGGCCGGATCGATGGCATCGACGCGATATCCGCCGACCACGGTAATGTCGTTGATATTTTCCTTTTTGAAACCATCGATCAGCCAGCGCAGCAGCGGCTTACCTGCGATGGGTAACATGACCTTCGGCCGGTCGGTGGTGACCGCCTCCAGTCCCTTGCCACGGCTCGCCGCCAATACCACAGCGGAGCGCGAGGTCGTCGCGCTCGACAGATAGAGCCGCTCCGCCGCCGAATACTCGTCGGCGTCCTGCAGGCGGAAAATCTCTTCCACCGACACGATGCGATCCTCGATATTCACCAGCGTCTGGCTCTCGAAGATCTCCTTAGCGACACTTTGCATGGCGCTGGTGGCCGAACGCACCATGTGATTCGCCCAGATGACCATGCTGATGCCGGCGAGCCGGAACACGTTGGTCGGAGTGCTGTAGTAGCGCGTCGGCACGATCACCAGTGGCAGGCGGCCGGCCCACTCGCGCGCGAAGCTCACGATCTCATCCGGCTTCGAGAGCTTGCTGTGAATGAGAATCGCATCCGCGCCGGCGAGCCGATACGCCTCCGCACGACGCAACGCCTCCTCCATCCCCCAGCCGGCGATCAGCGCCTCGACCCGCGCCACGATGCAGAAATTCGGGTCGGTCTGGGTGTCCTTGCCGGCGGCGATCTTGCCCGCGAACTCTTGCGATGTCCGCCAAGCGGCTGGCGCTCGCCGTTCAAGAAGCTGTTGGTCTTGGGGAACTGCTTGTCCTCGATGCAGACCCCGGCAATGCCGCGCTGTTCCAGCTTGCGCACCAGGCGCCGCAGGTTGTTGAAGTTGCCGTAGCCGGTATCGCCGTCGAGCAGAATGGGCAGGTCGCTGGCGTCGGCCATGAACTCCAGCACGTCCACCACCTGGGTCCAGCTCGCCTCGTTGTTGTCGCGCACGCCGAACTGCGCCGAAATCGACAAGCCCGGAGGCCCAGATCCCGCTGAAACCGGCCTCACGAACGATGCGTGCGGACAGGCCATTGTGGGCTTCCATCAGGAACTCGAGCTGCTCGCTCAGCAGCATCTGGCGCAGTTTCGCGCTGCGGCTGGCGCCGGTAGTTTCCTTCGCGGTGGCAGTAGCGGCGCGCGGGCGGACGGAGTCAATGACTGAGGCGTTCATGAGTTTCTTTGGTCCTCGCCTTAGGCTGGCACCGGCGTCAGTTGCGGCAGCACCTCTTGTGCCGCCCTGGCGATGTCAGCCGGAAAATCGATCTCGATCCAGGGCGCACCGGTCACATCGGCAACCTCGACAGCCTGACTGCCCTCACGCAGCAGGTCTCGTACTGCTTCCTCGTGCGGCATGTTGGCCCGGCCGCTGCCGACATAGTCCGACACGATCGCGGCAAGACGCCGCGCGGCGCGCTCATCGAAGCGGAAGAATCCGACCGACTCGCCGATCGTGTCGTACTTCAGATCCGGCGCAAGCTGCTTGCGCAACTCAATCGGCACGCCTGCGCGCACGCAGACCTTCACCGGCTCATCGCCGGCTTCGAAATCACGGTCGATGAGCAGGCGATTCACCGGTTTACGGCCGGCAACCAGCGTCGCCATGATGCTCTCGTGGTAAAGCACATCGGCATCCATGAGCAGAATATCGCCGCCGCGAGTCATCGCCTCCGCGACCGTGTGAACGGTGAGCACACTGCCCAGCTCGAAGCGTTCGTTCAGAACGATCTGCGGGTCGTGGTCGCCAGTCAAGGCGGTCGAGCTGCGCTGCCACCAACTCGTGGCGCCAACCCAGTGCCAGCACGACCTCCTCGACGCCGGCAGCGCGCAGCAGGCGCAGATGACGCTCGAGCAGCGTCAGGCCGTCAAAGCGCAGCAAACACTTGGGGTTTTCCTCATCGGAGGTCTGCCGTAAACGGATGCCGCGGCCGGCGGCAAGAATGATGGCGCGCATGAAACTCCTTGCAAAAGGCCCGTGGGCCTATGGCGGTACCGGACGCGTCGTGGCGGCGCCGCTCCGCTCCCAAAAGTGAAGATATAACAAACCCGGCAGCCCCAATAGAATCTCCCGGGCACGTTTGGCGAGTGACAGGGCCAACGCGGCGTCCGCTGGCAGGCCCGCGAGCGGGGCCAACAGCAGATAGCCGCCCTCCTGCACTCCCAACGCGCCGGGCACCGCGAAGGCCGCGCCCCGAATGGCCTGCCCGAGACTCTCCAGCAGCAGGGCGTTGAGCCAACTCACCGGATGACCGAGCAAAACCAGTATCAGATACACCTCCCCGGTGCCGACGAGCCAGCCCACCAGACTCAGAAGGAAACTCGCCGCTACGCCGCCGCCGCGGCCGTAGATACCTTGGACCGCAAGGTCGATGGCCTCGGCGCGGCTCACCCAGCCTGACCAGTCGCGCTTGCCGGCGAATCGGGTAGCCGCACGAATGAGCTTGCTGAAGAAGCCGCGGCGTTGCAGCAGATAGAAGCCCCCGATCTGCACGGCCAGAAAGCCGCTCGCGACCAGAGCCGACATCCGCAGAGCGTACTCGGAAACGTGACCTGCTTGCGCGCCAAGCAGAGCAACGCCCAGCAGGGCAAAGAGGATCTGCGCCACCGTCTGCAGCGTCGTGCTCACCGTGATCGCCGCGGCAGCGTCCTCCATGGGCATGCCGCGTTGGGAGAGATACCGGGCCATCAGTACCGGGCCGCCGATCTGACCGGCAGGTAGAAAGCTGTTGGCCGACTCGCCGGCCCAACGAGTCAAGGTGGCATCGCGCATGCCCGTGTGCGTAGCACGGGGACTGAACAACACGCGGATCGCGGCAGCATCGAGTACCAGCGGCAACAGATGAAACAACGCCACCCCGAGCAGGCCCCAACCCGCCACCGCCAGCGCCGACAGCACCGCCGGCAGACCTTGTGAGGCCAGAACACCAATGAACAACAACGCTCCCGCGGTGAGAAGCCAGGTCGCCGCCTTGCTCATAGCGGCTCGGACTCTGCGTCTGCCTGCCGCGTGGAGACATCACGGCTGGCGGATCGAGCACGCCCCTTGAGCACCTGGCGGAAGCCGAAATAACCGAACGCATCCTTCAAGTTGGAAATCAACCGCCAGCCGAAGTGCATCTTCGGATCGGTGACGTACTCGAAGGTGAGCGAGACACGGATCTCGTTTTCGCCCAGCGCACTGATGCGATGGCGCAGCTTGTCACCGTCAAAGAAAACCAAACCACCCGGCGCAATCCGCACCGAGCCGGGCACGACCGCCTTGCCCACCTCGCGGGTATGCAACTCGTAGTCGAGTCGGCAAGAGGACTCGTCGATTACCCCGAAGAGCAGGGTATAGCGACGACCGGCGTAGTACGACGTGTCGTAATGCCAGCCGATGTGATCCCCGGGGCGGGTATAAAAATATAGGGCATAGGCGTGCGGATCGTCGGCCGGGGACACTTGCAACCGCTCCCCCGCAAGCTCGCTCAACCAGTCGATCAATGCCGGGGAGCGGTATAGCTGCGCCACGCCAGGGGCCATCTCGTCCAAGGTGTGGCGGCTGACGCTGCCACCTTGTTTATGACCGGGAAGGTAGTTGCGATTGACGTGCTCTTTGACGGCCGCGACGGCCTCCACCAGCTGCGCGGTGGCCGCTGGGGGCAGGAAGTCGCTCAAATAGATGAAAGCCCCCTGCTCGACGAACTGGCGACGTAGGGGCGGAATGGGGAGCGCCCCCAAGCGCTCGGCGACGCTGCTCAGGCTGCCCCCAGCGTACGCTGTTGAGGAGTGGGCCGAACCCGGCGGACCAGCCGGCGGTAGTCGAAGACGACCCATACCGCGAACAGCGGCGCGCCGATCGCAGCCGCGACCAGGAACGGCACGGTCCCGTTGCACAGGGTCACCAACGGAAGCAGGTACAACACGTCCTCGGTCTCGAAGCCCGCCATCGAGGCTTGCCGACTCGCGGCTTTGCCGCCGAGGTCCTCGATCCGCATGCGCAGCCAGAAGATCAGTGCGATCGCCACTCCGGCAGCCGTCCCCAGCGCTGTAGGCGATAGGCTAAGCAGAAGCCCACGGTTGGCCCCAATCCCCGCGCCCATGGCCACGAAGAGCAGGATGGTGACCACGGCGTCACTGGCCAAATCATATATGTGACCGATGCGGCTTGATTTGCCGCTGAGCCGGGCCAGCTCGCCATCGGTGTGGTCCAGGAAATTCGACAGCACCAGCAGCAGGGCCGCCAGGTTCGACCAGCCATAGGTTCCGGGTAGAAAAGCCGCCGCCGCGGCCAAGCCAACGCACAGGCGCACCGTAGTGAGATAGTTCGGAGTGACCCAGCTGTCCTTCAAAGGGGTGATGAGCCGGCGCGCGAGCCGCGCATCCCAGGGACGCTGGACGCCTGCACCGTTGAAGGACGAAGAATGAGATTCGGGCATGAGACGGCGATGCAAAAACCAGTCAGGTGCAAGCACGCATCACTTCATTTTAACCCTTTTTCGTTCACTAAACTGAAATGCCGCTGACTCAATCGCCCTTGCTCGCGGAACCAGGTAATGGCATCGGCGAATGCGTGCGTCGGCGCCCGCCACTGGTACCCGAGCTCGCGAGCGGCCTTGGCGCTCGCGAAAAACATGCGCTTGCGCGCCATCCGCACGCCTTCCACCGTTACCCGAGTAGGACGACCGGTCACACGGGCCACCGCTTCGGCGACGTAGGCAATGGGCATCACTACGCCGCTTGGTAGTCGGATGCGCGGCGGTTTGCGGCTGACGAGTCCGGAGATTTCCACGAGGATCTCGCGCAACGTCATATCCTGACCGCCCAGAATGTAACGCTCACCGGGTCTGCCGCGCTGATAGGCCAGCAGATGGCCCATGGCGACATCATCGACATGGACGATGTTGAGTCCAGTGTCGACGTACGCCGGCATTCGACCCGCGGCGGCATCAAGAACCATTTGTCCTGTGGGAGTGGGCTTCACATCTCCGGGTCCGACCGGCGTGGAGGGATTGACGATGACCACTTGCATGCCGGCGGCGGCCACCTCGCGTGCGACCTCCTCAGCCAGAAACTTGGAGCGCTTGTAGTGACCGATCATGTCGGCCACAGTGGAGGGAGTGTCCTCCGACCCCGGCGTCCCGTCGGTCGGAATCCCGATGGTCGCCACACTGCTGGTGTAAACCACGCGCTGCACCCGTGCCTCACGAGCGGCGTTGAGGATGTTGCGAGTGCCTTCGACGTTGGTCTTATAGAGTTGTTGTGGGTCGAATGCACCCAACCGGTAGTCGGCCGCAACATGAAAGAGCGCATTACAGCCGCCCACCGCGTGCGTGAGTGAGCTCATATCCGCGAGATCGCCCTCCACGACCTCCACTGCAATCTGCTGCAGGTTGCGGCGATCGGAGCCCCTGCGCGCCAGAGCGCGCACCTCCCAGCCCTCCCGCAGCAAAACGCGGGCGACCGCCGCGCCAACGAAGCCCGTCGCGCCTGTCACGAGAGCTCTCATGAAGCTCTCTCCGTAGCGTAGGGCGCCAGGGATCCCACTCGGGCGACGGCAGCCAGTGAGCGGTTCGCGGCCCGATAGCGGTGTGCGAGGCGCATGAGAGCTCCCAGCTCTGTAGGCGTTCGCGCCAGCGCGGCCATGAGCCGCCACATCTTAAGGTGCCCTTCTTCGTCCGCGGCGGCTGTGACTGCCCGCGGCAACGCGTCTTGGGCACTGTCGACAATCACGCGCACAGCGATGAAGGGTAGTTGATGGGCACGCGCCGCTTGCGCAATAGCCAGACTTTCCATGTCCACAGCGGCCGCCCGAGTTTCGCGAAACAGCATTGCTTTATCCGACGCGCTTGCAACAGCCTTGGCGCTGGTCAGAAGCCGGCCCTGTGTTCTAACGGCCTCATGTTGGGTGTCCCGCCCGGCTATCGCCGCGCCGAGCCGCGCACGCCAGGCGGCCGCCGTGGCCACCTCGATGCCATCGAGCGAGACAATTTCGCTGGGCAGAAAGACTGTCCCTGGAGTTAGGGCGGGATCCAGCCCTCCAGCCATACCCCAACTCACCAAAGCACAGGCCCCCGCATCGATGAGCGCCCGGGCGCCGTGCGCCGCAGCCGAGCGGCCCATGCCGCTGACGGCCACCAAAGTCCCATCGGCCAGCGCCGTCACCGGCTCATGTCGGCGCGTTGCGGGTCCCAGATGGCGCGCTTCAGACGCCAGTGCACACACGACGCCGACAACGTTCAGTGTCAATGAGGCGCCCCAAGGGAGCCGGAGAGATTCCGATACGTCGCCAGGGCCCAAAGCGGGAAGTACGCGCAGTAGCCGTGATACCTAAGGTAAAACACGCGCGGAAATCCGGGCGCGGTGAAGGTCGGGTCGCTCCACACGCCGTCCTCCTGCTGAATCCGCATCAGGTAGTCGACACCGTTACGCACCGCGCTCGTAGCCACCTGCCCCGCTGCCAAAAGCCCGAGCACCGCCCAAGCGGTCTGATACGCGTTGCTCGGCGCCTTCTCGGCCGGCCGCGATTGCCAGCCGTAGCTGTCGTTGCTCTCACCCCAACCGCCGTCCGAATTCTGACAATCGATCAGCCACCCTACGGCGCGCTGCACGCTCGCATCGTTCGGGCCGATGCCCGCATGCGAGAAAGCGATCAACACAGACCAGGTGCCGTAAATGTAGTTCGTGCCCCAACGGCCGAACCACGAACCGTCCGGCATCTGCTCCTTGCGCAAGAAATCGATGGCGCGCGCCAGAGCATCCCGATCCTGTGGCCGGCCCACGAGCGCCATGACAGTAGCGACGCGCGCCGTCACATCACTCGTCGGTGGATCCAACAGCGCGCCGTGATCCGCGAACGGAATGTAGTTGAGGTTGTAGTGCGTATTGTCGACATCGAAAGCGGCGAAACCGCCGTTCTCGCTCTGCATGCCGACCAGCCAGTTGAGCGCGCGCGTGAGGGACTGCTGGTAGCGCGCGCAGTGGCTGGAGCGATGCATGGCCCACACGATCACCGCGGTGTCATCGAGGTCCGGGTAGTGATCGTTCGCGAACTGAAACGGCCAGCCGCCGCCGGGCAGATTCGGCCTCTTGACCTGCCAATCTCCGCGCTGCTCGAGCAGCTGTCGCGCCTTCAACCAATCGAGCGCGAGATCGGCTGACGCCTCCGCTGCGCGACTGCCCGTTTCCTGCATGGCAAGGCTCGCCAGTCCGGTGTCCCAGACCGGTGACACGCACGGCTGGCAGTAGGCGCTCTCTTCGCCGACGACAAGAAGCTTTTTCAACGCCCGTTTGGCCGTGACCACATGAGGGTGGTCGCTCGGATAGCCCAGAAACAGCATTGCCTTCAGGGCATTCACCATGGCCGGGAAAATGGCACCCAGGCCATCCTCGCCATTCAGGCGCTCGACAAACCAGGACTCGGCGCGGCGCGTGGCCGCCTGACGCATGGCCTTCGGAATGAGGGGATCCAGCACCCGCACGCAACGATCCAGAAGGAAAAACGCGCGCGCCAGAGTCCGGTTGCCGGTCGTGGGAAGACGGAAGTAGTGGCGCTCTTCCTCCGGTGGCGTCGTAAACAGCTCACGGATGTTCACGTTACGCGGATTCTTCGCCGGCGGTTTGTAGGTGCACAGAATGAACAAGGGGACCATGACTGTGCGCGACCAATACGAGACCCGCTCGAGGTTGAACGGAAACCAGCGCGGCATCAGCATGATTTCGACGGGAATGTACGGCACCGCGCGCCACGGCACCTGAGCAAACAGAGCCAGCGCGATGCGCGTGAAGACATTGGACCGGGCCGCACCGCCTCGCTCGAGAATCGCGGCCCGGGCGCGTTGCATGTGGGGTGCCTCGGGACTGTCTCCCGCCAGCTTCAGCGCGTAATACGCTTTGACCGTACAACTGATATCGAACTCGCCACCGTAGTAGAGCGGCCAGCCGCCGTGGTCCGCCTGGCGCGCCCGCAGGTAGACGGCAATCTTTGCCTCGAGAGCGGTATCGATCTCATCGAGGTAATGCATCATCAAAATGTATTCGGCCGGAATCGTGCAATCGGCCTCGAGCTCGTACAGCCAGTAACCGTCCTTGTGCTGTGCATTCAACAACGCGTCGCGGGCGCTTTCGAGGCTGCGATCCAAAGCAGACCGCCAGGCGCGACGGTCGCCTTTCAGCGGACGCAGCGCCGCGGCGTCGGCTTCTTCGGTCAGAGCTTCACGAGCGTGGAACGGACGGTTCAAAGGCCGGTTCTCCCTTCAGAGCGACGAGCGGTGCGCTCCAGCGGCACGGGCCGGGCGCTGATGTTTTTTTCCGCGGTGGTGGACCCCGCGAGATGCAGGGCGGGTCGAGGCGAGCGGCGCGCCACCGACGGCGCGGCCAACGGCAGCCCGATAGCCGCCAGGTTGAACAGTCTTTGCAGTAGCCAGTTGTTGCGTATCGCAACGTTGGTCGAGAACTGCGTAAGACCGACGGCCGCGTGCGACACCTTCACCTGCGAGCCGCTGGTGAAACCTGGCGTCGCAGCAATACGGCGTAAGGTCAGAACGGCGAGGCCGATAGCCCACAGGCAAAAACGCCGGATTCCGGTTTCCTTAGGTGGAATCAGCAGCGTGTAGGCTAGCGCATTGCGCAGATGAACATGCGCCACGCCGACTAACTCGCGCATCCCGGCATCGAAACCCGAGCCCGCCTTCCCTGGGGCAACCTGCGACAGGTCGACGCCATAGCGGGTGAATACCTCCTGCGGCAGCCAACAGGCGCCCCGGCGGTGATCTTCCCAGACATCCTTGAGGATGTTGGTCATCTGCAGTCCTTGTGCGAACGACACCGCGAGGTCGTGTAACTCCGTGCGACGCGCCCGGGCCTCGGGCGAGTAGGCACAGAACAGCTCCGTCAGCATCTGCCCGACCACACCCGCGACGTAATAACAGTAGTCGTCGAGATCGGTCGAGCGCTCCAGCCCGCGCAGGCTGGCGGTTTGCTGAAACTGATGCATGCCATGGCACATGATGTCGAGGCAGCGTTGAATCGCGACCCGCTGGGTCTCCTCCAAGCACGAAGTGATCCCCACCACCCGCTTCATATTGAGGACCAGGTCGCGCTCGGCCGGCAGCGTCCGCTCGGACAGTTGCGGCGCTACGTCACGGGCCAGCGCATCCGCGTCCTCCCTCTCACAGACCACGGCAACAAACCTTTGTTGCAGGACAAGCGTCGTGGAGGCCGAAGCAGGGGTCTCATCCTCGATGGTGTCGGCGATCCGACACAGCAGATAGGCGTTAGTCACTGGCGTCCGCAGCGCCGGAGGCAGCTGCGGAATAGTCAGCGCAAAGGTGCGGGAGACATGCGGCAGGATTCGATTCTGATAGTCCTCATCGGCTATGCTCGCATCCATTTGGACAGTGTCGCGCGACATCTACGATTTACCTAAAGCCACCTATGCCGCTTGTGAGCGCGCTATGCGCGCGACACAAGCCTGAACCTCGCGCTTTAGTGCGTCGAACGAAGCGCGCCCCAAAAGCCCTAAAACCTCGCGCCCACTGCACGTACCGAAGCGCGTCCCACACCTGAATAACGTCCCCCCTGCCCCCAACGCACCACATCCCCCTGTTGCGTCCCTAAGACAGCGGTCGGCCGCCTGCGCCGGAGCGAACTTTACCATGCAATTGAAGTGGATAAGTTCCGGGCTTACGCCGTCCCGGGTCGACCGAGGGCGACTAAGTATTCCCCCTCGGGCCTTGAGGGGGAACAGTCGAGCTGACGTGCGCGCCCGCTCGGCGCCTCAATAACGCCGTGCCAGGAGCCAGTCAGCCAATGACCTCAAGAGCTGCGCACGCATCCCGAACGGAGCAAGCGAGTCGAGCGCCTGCGCATGTAGCAACCGGACTCGTTCCTGTGAAGCCTCAATGCCGATGACCGCCGGATGTGTCGGCTTGCCACGCTCGCTGTCGGCGCCCGTCGCCTTGCCGATCGTCGACACATCGCCCAGCACATCCAGCAAATCGTCCTGAATCTGAAACGCCAGCCCGATGGGATTCACGAAGCCCAACAATGCGTGGTGCCAACGAGCTTCGAGCGACGGCGAGCACGCGGCCGCCATCGTCACACTCACCCGGATCAGCGCACCGGTCTTGCGCGCGTGCATTTCCTCGACCTGCGCCAGGTCGAGCTTCTTGCCCTGCACCGACAGGTCGATCGCCTGGCCGCCGGCCATGCCGAACGTTCCGCTCGCCTCCGCCAGCAACTCAACCAGCCGCAAACGGATCGCCGCGGATGCCGGCAGCGCCGGATCCCGGGTCAACACCTGAAACGCCAGCGTCTGCAGGGCGTCGCCCACCAGGACGCCCGTCGCCTCGTCGTACGCCTTGTGGCAGGTCGGCCGCCCCCGGCGTAGATCGTCGTCATCCATCGCCGGCAGATCGTCGTGCACCAGCGAGTAGACGTGAATCAACTCGATCGCGCAGGCCGCAGCCTCGACTTCGTCCTCGGTCAATCCGAGCGCATGCGCGGTGGCGAAGACCAGCGCGGGTCGAATGCGCTTGCCCCCACCCAACACGCTGTAGCGCATGGCTTCGTGCAGCCGTTCCGGAACCTCATTCGGCTCCGGAAGCCGGGCCGCCAACGCACGTTCCATGCGCGCCTGCCAGGATTCGAGTTGGGCGCGAAACGCATCGCGCTTCGCCGACTCGCCCAAAGTGTCTTGTCGTGCGGAGAGTGCGCTATTCACGCCCGAGCTTCCGCCGCCAGTCTGTACTGTTGTGTCATGACAACCTCGACGGAGCGTCGGGCTCACGGCTCGAGCGCTTGATGTCGGCGACCGGCACAGCCGTCTCGGTGTGACGGGCACGATCACCGTAAAGGATCGGCGGGTCAGCCGCCATCGGACCGTTCAATCGCGGACCGCGCAGCGCGCTCGCGAGAGCCTTGATCGGGTGCGAGAACGTGTCATCGACGGCCGTGCCCTCGAAGCCGCAATGGGCCATGCAGTTGTCACAGGCGGGATTGCGCCCGACGCCATAATTCTCCCACGCGGTATCTTCCATCAGCGACTTGAAGCTCGTCGCGTAGCCCTCGTCGGTCAACAGATAGCAGGGTTTCTGCCAACCGAAGACGTTGTACGTCGGATTGCTCCACGGCGTGCACTGATAGGCCTGATTGCCGGCGAGGAAGTCGAGAAACAGCGCCGAATGGTTGAACACCCAGCGCGCGCGCGAACCGCTGGAGCTCTTGCGGCCTCGTTTGAACACCTCGCGAAACAGGCGCTTGCTGGCGCTGCGGCCGAGGAATACGTCTTGGCGCGGCGCGTGGTGATAGCTGTAGCCCGGCGAGACAGTGATGCCTTCAATACCGAGGGTCATCGCTTCATCGAAGAAGGCGGCGACATGATCGGGGTCTTCGCCACTGAACAGCGTGCAGTTGATCGTGACCCGGAAGCCCTTGCTGCGAGCCAGCTTAATGGCCGCGACTGCCTTGTCGAACACCCCTTCCTGACACACCGACTCGTCATGGCGCTCGCGGCTGCCATCGAGGTGGATGGAGAAGGTCAGATACACCGAGGGTGTGTACTCGTCGATGTGCTTCGCCAACAAGATGGCGTTCGTGCACAGGTACACGAACTTTTTGCGTGCCACGATGCCCTCGACGATCTTGGGCATGTCCTTGTGAATGAGCGGCTCCCCGCCGGGGATCGAGACCATCGGCGCATCGCAGTCGTCGACAGCGCGCAATGCGTCCTCGACGCTCACGCGTTTCTGCAGGATCTCCTTCGGATAGTCGATCTTGCCGCAGCCCGCGCAGGCAAGGTTGCACTGGAACAAGGGCTCCAGCATCAGGACTAGCGGATAGCGTTTCACCCCGCGCAGCTTCTTGCCAGCGATGTAACGCCCAACACGATATGCTTGGATCAGCGGAACGGCCAAACTTCTCTCCTAAGTTCCCAACGGCGACGCTCAATCATTTACTGAAGCGATAGCACGGCTGCGCGGTGATCGCGCCAGATCCGTGCCCACTCCAGCTTGAACCATGGTGTGTACTTCTCAGCTCCGTTACCGGCCAGCTCGGCCTGCAACGCCTCCGGGGCAATCCAGCGCCACGCTGCGATCTCGTTCGGATCGGCGCGCACCGGGTCCCGGCTGCGACCGATGAACACCGAGCACAACTCCTGCTCCGAGCCTGCCGACTCGAACTGCGCCTGATACTGGAACTTGAACAGGAACTGCAACGGACAGCGCAGGCCAAGCTCCTCATACAGGCGGCGATGGATGGCGGTCTCCATGGTTTCCGCGCGGCGCGGATGGCTGCAGCAGCTGTTCGACCAGTACAACGGCCACAGGCGCTTGTCCGTTGACCGCTGCTGCAAGAGCAGCTCACCCGTGCCGTTGAAGATCAGCAGCGAGAATGCCCGATGCAGCACGCCCTGCCCGTCGTGACATTTCGCCTTGCTCAGATGGCCCACTTCGCGGTCGGTCTCGTCCACGAGAATCAGCGCCTCGGAATCGGCTGCGGCCTCGTTGGGGCCGCCCCACACTTCATCCATTACAGGCTGTGCCATGAGCATTCATCCGCACATGATAACTGTGTGACAGTAGTTCTCCAAAGACATCTTAAGAGGTAGGTCGCCTGGGTCGATAGGCGTGGCGTGCGCGCAATTGCTTCGAACTGCGGCGATTCCGGGGGGCGTTTTGGCGACAACCTTCGAACAGCTTTCGCGGCAGCCTCCCCGCTTTCCCCCAAGCGCCTGCAGCGCCTAAGGCATGGGCAGGCCGCAGCGTGCGAGTACGGCTCGCAGGTCGCGGATCGGGGGAAAGACCTCATTGTTCCAGTCACCACCCTGCGTCTCATACGCCTTCTGCTCGTACTCCACGATTTCCTTGTCTTCCGCGAAAATCCGTTCGGTGAACCAGGTAACGAACGGCCATACGGCATGAATGAGGCCGGGGACGGGCGGCTTTTTCACCGACAGATAGCCGTAGGTGCGATTGGTTCGCTGCTCCGCATCCAGCGGTGTGTAGTTCGACCGGACATCCAGCACCGGATCGTCAGTGGTCTTGATGTCCCGCCCGACCCAGACCTTCAGGCTCTGTGTCGGATAGTCGGTGCGGATGCGCATATGGTCGGAAAAATCCGTCTTGGCCTCCCCGCGCCGGCGTACCAGGTCGACAATGACCTTCTCGCCGACGGACGATTTGCCGCCGGTGCGACTGAAGCTGTATTCCACCTGCGCCCAGTCATCGCCATGTTGGCGACCGAGACACTGCGCCTTGATAGAGCCCATGTTCTTGCGATGCATGAACTGGTGGTTCATGTCGAACAGATTCTCGTGCATGAACGTGTAGTGGCAGGCCACTTCACGATTGAGGCGGCGTGTCTTGTAGTCCTTGCGCTGCGAGGAGCCGAGTGTTTGCGGCAGCCGGGTGTCGGCCAGCGCCGGATCACCCGGGAAAACGAAAATCAGGCCGTCGAGCTCGCGCGCCGGATAGCTCTTCACGCCGTTGGGCAAACGGTCCTTGCCCAGGTATGGCACATCGACGCACTTACCACTGCAATCGTAGCTCCAGCCGTGATAGTGGCACTTGAGCTCGTCCCCGTTGACGACACCCAGATGTAACGGGACCTGGCGGTGCGCGCAGCGATCCTCCAGCGCGAAAACGCGGCCGGTACGGCCGCGATAGAGCACGATGGGCTGCCCCGCAAAGTGCCGTGCCAGGGTCTTGCCAACCTGCAACTCATCGGACCAAGCCACGGCATACCAGTGATCCGGGTGCGCGCCCACCCGACGCAAGTCGAACGCGTTGGGCGAGTTCGCCGTGCGTAGGGGAATGAGGTTCGGACTTTCTTCCGACATCGCGCGCTCCGTGGATGCGTAAATGCAGTGCGATCTTACGCGAATAACGCTCGGAAAAGCCTCGCGGTCAAGCTGAGGCCACCTTGACTGCGGAAAATGCCCTTCGCTGACGCCCGATTGCGACGCTTTACCAGATCAGTCGCACATAGGACTCATGCTGTGGCGGGCGCACGACGGGACACTCGCCATCAGGAGGGCAGTTGACGAATCAGCCTCAGATATACATTATATCTATTTGATAATTCTGGTTTTTATCGTCGGCGACGACCGCGTCAACCCACACCGAGCGACAGATCGTCGTCCTGCGCAGCCTGGGCCAACTTCGGAACGTGTCTCGCGTCGTTCTGCGCCGCCGCCGACAAGTCACTTGCGCAAGGCGTGCGATGGAGCTCAACCGCCGGCGGCGGTTGGTGCTCGCAAGTTTGGCGATCGTCGATGTCATGTTGGAATCACTGACATTGATGCCGCGCCCCTTGCCCGCAATACGCGCATTCGTCAATACCCGTCGCGTGCGCTTTGGTGGCTTCCACACCTCGTCGTGGAATTGAGGCAGTCCGTCGTAACCCTCGCCGTGACCGGTGGGTATTTCGCCTCTCGCGACGTTTTATTCTTAAAATATCGAGATGCTGAACCTATCCTGTCGCGCACTGACATTTTTTGTCGTTTCCGCAGGCCTGGGCACCGCGTGTCTCGCGGCGAACAGCCCTTCCAGGCCCGCACCGGCCGACCACGCTGCGCTGGAGCAAGTCACCAGTGGACTACAGTGGCGCATGATCGGCCCGTTTCGCGGCGGTCGCACACGCGCCGTAGCCGGTGTTCCCACCCAACCGAGCGTCTTCTACATAGGCGCTGTCGATGGCGGTGTCTGGAAGACCGACGACGCGGGCCGCACCTGGAATCCGGTCTTCGACGCCCAGCCGACCCAATCCATTGGCGCGCTTGCGGTCGCGCCCTCTGATCCGAACATCGTTTACGCCGCAAGCGGCGAAGGACTCCATCGTCCCGACCTGTCGGTAGGCGATGGAATTTACCGCTCCTCCGATGCCGGGCGAACCTGGACTCACCTCGGACTTCGCGACGGCCAACAGATACCCGATCTGAGTGTTGATCCGCACGATCCGAACCGCCTCTTCGCCGCCGTGCTGGGGCATCCGTACGGGGCCAACCCCGAGCGCGGGATCTACCGCTCTGGCGACGGCGGCAAGAGCTGGCAGCAGGTGCTGTTCAAGGACCAGGACACGGGTGGGTCGGCAGTCGCCATCGATCCCAGCCGGCCCCAGGTGGTGTATGCCGCATTGTGGCAGGACCGTCTGGGGCCCTGGGAGGATGGCAACGAGTTCGCGGGCACCGCAGGGGGTTTGTTCAAGTCCACGGATGGAGGTAACACGTGGCGCAAGTTGGTCAATGGGCTGCCGGAAAATACCACACAGGTCAACCTGACGATCTGCGCCAGCCGGCCGGATCGGATTTATGCTGTCGTCGCCACCAACGAGCCGGGCGAGTATTCGTCCGCGGCGGGACTTGGTGTGTTCCGCTCCGATGATGGCGGCGAGAGCTGGACCCGTATCACTTCCGATCCACGCCCCGCGCTGCGTATCGGCGGCGGGGACCTGCCGATCAT
>CAVVXG010000040.1:0-49466 GCA_963752125.1 uncultured Pseudomonadota bacterium
TGTTATTATGTCCCTGTTAGCCTTGGTTCCGTTGCGTATTGCTATGCCGACATCGTGCACGACCCGGGGCACCTGGCATCGCTCGTCGCGCGCTTGACCCAGCCGTCACAACGCGTCGAGATGGTGAGTGAGATGGTGCGGCTGAACTGCGCCAGCCTTGCGGAGCGCGCGTTGGTCCCCGCGTTCGTCTACTTCTTTCAGATGCTCTATCCGTTCGCCCGCGTAAATGACCCGCGTTCTGGCGTGGCAGCTGCCGCCGGCGGCACCGTCCTGATACGGCGCGAAGCGCTGGAGCGTATCGGCGGTATTGCCGCGATCAAGGACGCTCTGATCGACGATGTCACCCTGGCGAAAGCGGTGAAGACCTCCGGCCGGGACCGCGGCACTGCCATCTACCTCGGTCACTCAGGCCTCGCCACCTCCATACGGCCCTACCCCGGATGGAGCGATCTGTGGCAGATGATCTCCCGCACTGCATTCACGCAGCTGCGCTACTCTGCGCTCCTCCTCCTCCTGACACTCGCGGGACTCACCCTGGTCTGGCTCGTGCCCGTGTGGGAAGCGCTGTTCGGTCAGGGTTGGGCACGCGCCGCCGGCTTGGCGGCATTTGTGCTCGCGATGTTGAGCTACCTGCCGACGCTGCGGCGCTACCGCCAGAGTCCCTTGTGGGCGCTTGCCCTGCCACTCATCGCCGTTTTCTATATGGCAGCGACCTTCGGCTCCGCGGTGAACTACTGGTTCGGGCGCGGGGCGCGCTGGAAGAACCGCGCCTATGGATCCTGACACCTGCGACTGAAGCGCGACCGCGCGATCCGGGTACACCGGTTGCTGCCGCCTGCCCTCCCTCTCACGGCGGACCGTCCGCCGCCACGGCAAAGGCATGTGCGAAGTCCAACAAGAAGCATTCAACAGGGGAGTCCCCGCCCGCGGGGCAAGGCCCGCAACCTGAACCTCCATTTGAGCGCGCCGGCTGCGACCAAGGTTGCCTGGTCCGCCGGCCTGGTGCTCGCGGCCGCCTACTGTGTGCTGTTTGTGTTGCTGTCGCCGCTGCCGGTACAGGACTTCCCCGACCACCTGGCGCGCGCCGTGGCGATGAGCGATCTGATCTTCCACCACGGCGAGCGCTTCGGCTCGATCTATCAGTTTCAGCTTCTGTGGATTCCCTACCTGTTGGGAGATCTCATCCTGACAGGAGCGGTCGCGCTATTGGGCCCGAGCGGCGGCGGCGCGGCCTGGGCTTTGTTGGTATTCCTCTCTTTCCCCTGCGCGGCGCTCTTCTATTTGCGCCTGCGCGGCACTGGCTCCCGCGACCGTGCCCTGATGTTGCTGCTGGCGCTCTATCTGGCGACCGACTGGTTCTTTCTCATGGGCTTCTTGAATTTTCGGCTTTCAGTCGCGATGTCGATTGCCACCCTGGGACTGGTGGAGCTGCTGCGTCGCAACTGGTCATACCCGATCTTCGCACTGTATGCCGGCGCGGTGGTGCTCGACTACCTGATGCATCTCTCACCCGTCATCTTCCTGGTCGCAGCACTGGGAGTGACGGCGCTATTGCGGCTGTCGCTGCGCACGACGACCCTGCGGAAGGAAGTTGCGTTGTTCGCTCCTGTGCTGGCGGTGCTGGTCTGGCACTTTGCGGTCGCCACGCATTACCGCAAGCCGACCGACGCTGTCACCAGCGAGTGGCTCTGGGGAACCTGGACCAGCAAGTTCGCGCGCGTCGGCAGTCAGTTCTTTCACTTCGCGCCGCACACGGATCTGATGCTCTTTGCCCTGTTGGTGATCTGCCTGTTTCTGCGAGTCGGCATACCGAACGCGCGTGATCTGCGCCGGCCCGCCGTACTGGAGATGCTGGTCCTGGCCGCGACCTTTCTGGCGATGTACTTCGTACTCCCGCTCGGATATTCGGAGGCGTTCTGCGTCGACACACGGCCTTTGCCACTGGCGAGCTTCTTCTTCATCGCCGCTTGCATGGCGTTGCCCGCTCCGGCCCCGGCCCGCCATCCGCGCCGCGAGCCGTTGGCTCTGGCGCTCGCAACGTTGTTGGCGCTCGGTAACCTTGCCTATCTCACACGGCATTTTGTGGCCGATAGCCATTGGGTGGCGCAATACCGCGCGGTCGTCGCCGCAATACCCTTGCACGGACGGGTGCTCCCCATCTACACCCATGGAGGCGAAGGCTCAGTGTTCCCGTACCTGCACACGAGCGGGTTTGTCGCCATGGACCGCCAGGCGCGCGAGCCGTATGTGTTCGCCGGAGACAACGGAAATCCGATGAAATACTTCCGGTACGTCAATCGTCCCTATGATCCCCCGGAAGTTTGGTACGGACAGATCCCGCGGCCAGCGATCGATTGGCGCAAGGTGAGCCGCGACTATGACTTCCTGCTCGTGACCAAGCCCTACGACCCGAAGGTGTTGGGACTGGCCACGACAACGGTGAGCGAAAACTCCACAGCGGCGCTGTTAGCCGTCACCAGATGATGGCAGGCTCCTGGGGCTCAGGCCCGCACCGCTTGCTCGTAAATCTCCGGCTTGAAACCAACTATGATGCGTGCGCCCATCTCGAGCACCGGTCGCTTGATCATAGAGGGTTGCTCCAGCATTAGAGCTACCGCCTTGCGCTCGGTGAGATCAGCCTTGCTCGACTCGGGAAGCTTGCGGAACGTAGTACCGCTGCGATTGAGCAACGTCTCCCAACCGACCTTCGCGCACCACCGAGCCAGCGCCGCGGCGTCGATTCCGGAGGTCTTGTAGTCATGGAACTCGTAGCGCACCTCATGGCTGTCGAGCCAGGTGCGTGCTTTCTTCATGGTGTCGCAACTCTTGATGCCGTAAATCGTGATAGCCAAGGTCAGATGCTCTCGTGGTTGGAACGGGACGCGGCCGTCCCTTGCGGCCGCGGGAGTCGGGTGGGATAGTTTACGGCCTGCGCGCCAGGGCTCGCGCGCTATATTTCACCACATACACCGGGTGGAGACAGCATGAGCGCATCTGCGGGTAAGCGTGTCGGGATCATCGTCGGGGTGATTGTGCTGATCGGCCTCGCGGTGCTGGCTTGGGCCGCGATTCGCCCAGGTCCGCTGGCCTTCGCCAGCGGCAAAACCGTGCCCCTCGCCCAGTACAACGGACATCCGACGGGGACTCCCGCGGACTTCACGGACACGGACAAACTGGCGCACGGTCGCTACCTGACCGACGCTGCCGATTGCCAGGCGTGCCACACGGCCGAAGGCGGGAAGCCCTTCGCGGGCGGCCGCGCCTTCGTCACCCAATTCGGCACCATGTACTCGCCCAACATCACGGCGGACCCCGAGACCGGAATCGGCAATTGGAGCGATGCGGACTTCCTCAAGGCAGTGCATCGAAGGCGTTGCCAAGGGTGGCGAGCATCTGTATCCGGCATTTCCGTATGCCGCGTACACCTACCTGACCGATGACGATGCGCTCGCCATCAAGAGCTATCTGTTCAGTCTGCCGGCGGTGAAGAACACCGTTGCGGCGAACGCGCTGAAGTTTCCTTTCAATCAACGCTGGCTGATGACGTTCTGGGCGGCGATGTATGACCCGAACAAGCGCTTCGAGCCACACCCCGAGCGGAGTCCGGAATGGAACCGCGGCGCCTATCTGGTGGAGGCATTGGGCCACTGCGGCGACTGCCATACTCCGCGCACGCCCTTCCAGTCACTGGATAACCGGAACAAGTTCAAAGGCGGCGAGTCGGAAGGTTGGCGAGCGTACAACCTCTCCAGCGACAAGGATTCGGGCATCGGCACGTGGAGTGAGGAGGATCTGGTGCGCTACCTCAGCACCGGACACTCCATGGATCGCGGCTCGGCCTTCGGCCCGATGGCCGAAGCCGTACACCTGAGCTTCGCCAAGATGACGCCCTCCGACATCCAGGCCATCGCTGAGTACGTGCGCTCCGTGCCGCCTGTAGACAGTCCCGACCTGAAGGCACCCAAGGCTGAGCCGGCTCCAGCCGACCCGTCGCAAGGTGTCGCCATGGATCAGAACGAGAAGGGGCGACAGTTCTTCGCCGGCGCGTGTGCCGGCTGTCACGGCTGGACGGGTGCGAACAAGCTCGTCACTCACTCGACGTTGGTCGGCACCCGTGCAGTCAACGATCCCACCGCGACGAATGTGGCGCTGGCGGTGATCCGCGGTGCGGGGCCTCTGCCTGCTTCGAGTGACCTTGCTGTCATGCCGGCATTTGGCGCCGCATATTCGGACGCCGATATTGCCGCCGTTTCAAACTACGTCACAGCGCGATTTGGCGTGAGGGGTTCCTCGCTCACGCCAGATGATGTGCGTAAGCTCCGGGTGCAGGCGGAGTAAATCAAACGCCCCCGTTGAGGGTGATGCTGATCGGACAATGATCGCTGCCCATGACGTCGGCATGGATCTGCGCGGCCTTCACGGCGCTGCGTAGTTTGGCCGACACCAGGAAATAGTCGATTCTCCATCCCACGTTGCGTGCCCGTGAGTTGGCGAAATGACTCCACCACGTGTAGTGCCCGTTGCCTTGGGTAAACATGCGGAACGTGTCTATGAAGCCGGCGTCCAGCAGATTCTGGAAACCCTTGCGCTCCTGCTCCGTGAAGCCTTTTTTGCCGCGATTCGGCTTGGGGTTGGCGAGGTCGAGCTCGGTGTGGGCGACGTTGAGATCACCGCAGAAGATCACCGGCTTTTTCTTCTCCAGTTGCTGGCAATACGCCAGAAACGCCGGGTCCCAATGCTCGTAGCGCAAGGCTAGCCGGCTCAGGTCATCCTTGGCGTTCGGGGTATAGACCGTCACCACGTAGGCTTTGGGAAACTCCGCGGTGATCACTCGACCCTCTTCGGCGCTATCGCGCTGAAGCTCGTCGGAGAATTTGAAACGCTTGGCGAAAGCGTCGGGAAAGCCGTTGAGGACTTCGAGGGGCTTTTGTTTCGCGAAGATCGCGGTACCGGAGTAGCCCTTTTTGCTCGCGGAATGCCAGTACTCCTGGTAGCCCGCCAGCTCAATCTCGATCTGCCCGCGCTCCGCCTTGGTCTCCTGCAGGCACAGGACGTCAGGCTGGTGGTCAGCCATGAACGACTGGAACGTGCCCTTTTTCAGGGTCGCGCGGATGCCATTGACGTTCCAGGAGTATATTTTCATTCGATTCTTTCGGAAGTGTTGCGCAACGGGTGCCGAAGTTTACCGCAGCTACGGATGTGGGAACGGTCTGGGACGCTAGCGCCGCAGTCGCCGAGGTCAACTAAAATAGCGGCTGGCCGTTTATACGATGTGGAGTGGTCGATCCTTCGGGTGCTCTCATGAAAACGCAGCGTTTAGTTCGCACAGGCATCCTTGTCGCTACGGTCTTTGGTGGCCTGGCGGCGTGTACCTCGTTGCGTGTGACCTCCGATGTGAATCGGGCCACGGTCGGCACCGTCCAATGCCACACCTTCGCGTGGGCGGGTGCCTTCAAGGGCAATAGCCCAATGCGCAATGGCATCGCCAACCCTGTGAATGAAAGCCGGCTGCGTGGCGCAATCACGGGGCAACTGGCTGCGGTCGGCGTACAGCCGGCGGCCAGCGCGGACACGGCGAACTGCCTCGTCGGCTACGGCATCGGGGCGCAAACCGATATTGAAGGCGCCTACCCCGTTGGTTGGGGTTACGGCCCCGGGTGGGGCTGGAGAGGCTACTACGGCGGGTATTGGGGCTGGGATGAGCCCTACGTTTACCACGAGGGGATCGTCGCCGTGGACCTGTATGACGCCAAGAGCAAACAGCCGATCTGGCACGCTTCGGCCAACCAGAGCCTTTACGGGGCGACCGGCCCCGACGCAGAACAGAAGATCGACAAGGCGGTCGCGGCGATCTTCAGCAAATATCCGCGCTAGCCCCTAGTCTGCCCCTTGTCTTAATTTTCCGGCTTACTTTCGCGCACCGATGCCGGCCGCGAGGGCCTGTCCGACGCCATCGCACTCGAGAGCGAGCTGTTGCAGTACATACCCGTGCAACATGAAGGTCGTGTGTTCGTCGAGCGCTTCGAACGCCAAGCGGTAGAACGCGATGGTGGGATGGCGGCTGTCGGCCGCGCCATAAACCACGGCAACTTTCGCGTTCAGACGTAACTCGCGCTGACGGCCGAGTACTTCTACTGTCATGACAAGCTGCAGCGAATGACCGCCGTCGAGGCCTAACTTCCGGTCGACCCCGACGCACGCCCCGCCGACACTCAAATCGACAATGTTGACCACATGGCTCTCGGGAACCAGTGCGGTCGCCGGCAAGCTCGTCAGGGCACGCGGCAAGAGATGAATGAGGCGTTTTTCAATCACCTCGGGAACGAGAACGTGCAGGTAGGGATACGGATCGAAGGCTACTTTCTGTATCGCACCCCGGAAACGCAAGACGCGGCTGGTGCTGGACATGCGGCAAAACCACACCTGGCCTTTCGAGACCGGCGCCAACTCCCGATCCGGACGCACCGGTGCGCTCAGGAGCAGGCCACGCTCTTCCCGCGACACCCCAATGACCCAACACAGGTAGCCCTCGCCGGTTTCCTTCGGCGCGATCTTCACGCCACAACGCGCCCGGTGTGAGATGTTCGCGTAGTCGCGACGCAGCGCGGTCAACGGATCGACCGGGTCGCCCCCTTCCAACTCGTCCCTAACCTCAAGGTTGTCGCCGTCCGGATGCTCCGCCTTGTAGTACGCACCCTCCTGCAGGAGGCGTTGCAGGCTGCGCTCGGACTCGACCACACGCCCCTGGGCAAGCAGCAGCTTGTAGCGCGAGTCATAAATGGAAAACGGCAGCGATTTGCCGATGGCGATCCAGCGCTTGTCAACCAGTGTCTTGAAGTCGGTCATCGCGAATCAGCCCGCCTCCGAGGGAACCTTGTATTGTCAAACGGGGCGCAGACCTACCCCCGGTATATCCAGCCATACGGGGGCTGTATCGGCCCAACCGCGCGGCGCACGAGAGCAGCTGCAGTGAAAGTGTGCAACACAGCAGTCTCTTTGTGACGCGCCGCCCATTTTCACGACACCCACATTAACTTAATAAACATGCAGCCGCTCTTGAGAAAAGGACCGCATCGCACCGCATTGGGGCAGCGGCCGGGCTTTTTCATCCGAGGCATCCCATGCAACTGCAACAACTCGGTCTTCCAGGTTACGGCTACTCACCGTCATCCTCGGGCGCGGGCAGCGCAGCCGCAGGGGGCACATCGAGCGCCTCGGGCGGCGCGACCGGCTCGGCGAACGGCATCGCCGCGCCCACGCTCAGCCCGGTGAGCAGCGTCACCGCGCTCGCCGATGTCCGTGAAAGCGAATCACTCAACTTTCAGTTGGCCGACGGCACCGAAGTCACCATCCGCATGCGTGCGCATGCTACGGCATTGGGCGCTTCGCAAACGCAAAGTGATGGAACGACATCGTCCATGGCAGCACTCATGGCCAGCGGCCAACTGCAAGTCGAAGTCAAAGGCAATTTGAGCAATGACGATCTGAACGCCATCAACAATGTCGTTTCACAGGTCGACTCGCTCGCCACCCAGTTTTTCTCAGGCGACGCGCAGGGCGCCTTCGCGGCCGCCGCCAGCCTGAACATGGACCCTACGCAGATCGCCAGTTTCAGCCTCAAGCTGTCGTATTCGAGCGAGCTGTACCAACAGGCGACAACCAACGCGGCAGCGGCAGGCGCCTCGACCACCCCGGCGACATCGACAGCGAGCGGATCGACATCCGCATCCCCGGCGGCCTCAGACACCTCGTCGAGCACTTCCTCCGCCGGCTCATCCGGCACCGTCTCCAGCACCTCAGGCACCTCGAGCGCCACCCCATCGGCCAGCCCGCAGCAGATCATCATCAACTTCGTCCAGCAGGCCATGGCAAAGTTGCGCGCCAGCTCCAGCGGCTCGAACGACCGGGGTTCACTGCACTGGAAGGTGAAGTTGCTGGCGCAGGCATTGCCTGCCTACGCGCAGGCGCAGGCGGCGGCCGGTGCGAGCGCGCAAGCGGGTGACACTTCCGGCGCCACCGCCCCGGTCACCGGGAGCTCGGCTCCGGCCGCGGGTACCTCAGCTGCTGCGAGCCCCTCCACTTCCACGGGAACATCAGCTGCCGCGACAAGCTCGTCCGCGGTACCTGCATCCGCCACCACAGGCTCCCAGACCACCGCACCCGCGCAAAGCGTCGCAGCGCAGCAGCCTGCGATGGGCGTCACAGTCCTTCAGGCCGCGCGCCTGGCGGCCGATACATTGAATAGATTAGCGGAGCAGTGATTCAATTCCAGGAGCCGTCTTAGGTTCGATCCATGCTGTGGGGTCTGGCGTCAGTTTTGGTTGCCGCAACGATCTGGGCTGCGTGGGTGTTCACGCGCCGGCCCCGGCCTGCGCGCGCCCCTGCTAATGGGCTCAAGCGGGCTGAGGCGCCGGTTGTCGCCAACCCGACGACGCACGGTACGCCACCCCAGCAGCAGCCTCCAACCCCGGCAGAACGGGTACCCGAGGTGGTCCCGCTGAGTAGCGAGGAGATTTTCGCGAAACTGCATCAGCTGGCGCTCGGGCCAGCGGCGGTTGGTGAGATCTGGCCAGCCCCCCACGAAGAAATCATCGCGAAGACGGCCGACGTATTGGAAACCGTCGCGACCGAAGACCGCTACACGCCCCGCCGCCCGAGTCTGCTGCCGCAGCTGCTGCGGGCGGTGAATGACGAGGACGTGTCGCGTCGCGAGCTCGTCACCATCATTTCCAAAGACCCGTCCCTGGTCGGCAATCTGCTGAAGATGGCCAACAGCTCGTTTTATCGCGTGAGCTCGCAGGCTGTCGAGAGCATCGACCGCGCGGTCGTCATTCTAGGCAATGACGGCATCCGCTCGCTCATTGCGGCGGCCCTGACGCAACCCATCTTCCAGATCCGCGGCGGTGTTTTCCCTGAGTTTCCCGAGATCGCCTGGGAGCACACCTTCCGAACGGCGAGCGCGACGGTCACCCACACCGCCATTGTCGAGAAATCAGATCCATTCGCGGCACAGTTGCTTGGCCTCGTGGCGGGAATGGCCAGCATCGTGGTATTTCGTGTTGCAATGGATCAGTACGACACGCGTCTGACCCTGCGACCGCATCCGGGCGTAGTGGCTTCGCTGCTGGATGCACAGTCGGTAGCGGTCGCCAAGCGCATCGCCGCGAGTTGGGGACTGTCCGAACGCATCCAGGCGGCTTTGGACGATCAAACAACCGCGGTCGCTGCCGACCGGCAAACAGCACTCGGACGCTCACTCACCTTCGGACGTCTGGCTAGCGCGCTCGCGGTGCTACACGCCAACAAGGGCCTGGACGACGTCACCGCGCAAATATCAATGCCGGTCGCCGGTATGCCCGCGACCGAACTCGGGCGGCTGTGGACGCGCCTAACCGCGCAGCAGCAAGCAGCGCCCCGCAAAAAGGCAGTGCCACCGCCACGCGCCGCGGCACGCTAGCCCCACTACTTCATGGCGTTCAAAACGAACGCGTAAATATCCGCTGTTTCCTCAATCTGCTTCGCGGTCGGCTTTCCGGCACCGTGCCCCGCACGCGTCTCGACGCGTAACAGGATCGGATTTCCATTGGGGTCGGCTCGCTGCATGGCCGCCGTGAACTTGAAGCTGTGCGCGGGATAAACGCGATCATCGTGATCCGCGGTCGTGACCAGGGTCGCCGGATACCTCACGCCCGGCTTTACGTTCTGCAGCGGCGAATAGGCCAGCAACGCCTTGAACTCCTCCGGATTATCCACCGAGCCGTAGTCGGACTCCCAACCCTTCCCAACCGTAAACTCGCGGAAGCGCAGCATGTCCATGACACCAACTTGCGGCACCGCCGCGGCAAACAGCTCCGGCCGCTGCTCCTCCGTCGCCCCGACCAACAGACCGCCATTGGATCCGCCACGAATCGCGAGGCTTTTCGGGCTAGTCCAATGCTGCGCAATCAGATACTCGGCCGCCGCGATGAAGTCATCGAACACATTCTGCTTGTGGGTCTTCATGCCCCCTTCATGCCACGCCCGGCCGTACTCTCCGCCGCCGCGCAAATTGGCCATCGCGTAGACACCGCCCATCTCGAGCCAGCCCGCCACAGCGGGCGAGAAGGTCGGCTCCAACGAAACATCGAATCCGCCGTAACCATAGAGGATGGTGCGATTGCTGCCATCCAGCTTGGTCCCTTTGCGGGCAACGATGTAGAGCGGCACGCGGGTGCCGTCCTTGCTCGGATAAAACACCTGGCTCGTCTGGTAGTCATCCGGATTGAACCCCTGCAACTTCGGCGTCTTCCACAAGGAGCTCACACCCGTCGCCAGGTCGAGCCGATAAACGCTCGGCGGCGAGGTAAAGCCGCTGTAGGTGTAGTAAGTCTGGTGATCCTCGACGCGGCCCTGGAATCCTGCCGCTTCTCCCAGGCCGGCCAAACGCACCTCGCCGAGAAGTTTGCCCTGCGGACCATTGCTCAGCAGACTATAGCGACGCACGGCGCTATGCGCATCGTGTAGATATTCGGCTACCAACTGCCCACCGACCAGGCTGACCGCATTCAACGTGTCGGCACCCTCGGGGACCACGATGCGCCAGTTCTCAGGCTCAGGCTTCGCAAGCTCGATGGCCACGACCTTGTAGCGCGGCGCGCCCTCGTCCGTCATGACATACAGAGTCGTGCCGATATTGCCGATGAAGTTATAAACGGCCGTCGGTTTCGGAATGATCGGTTGTATCGGCCGCGCGGCGGCCGCAGCGGACAGGTCCTGCACCAACAGGGTGTTCTGCACTTCATCGCCATGATTCGCCTGGACGATGAGGTAGTGCCCGTCGTCGGTCACTGAGCCGCCCACGAACCAGTCGGGGTCGTCGCTGCGAGTGTAGACCAGCTTGTCCTGCGCCTGCGGCGTGCCTAATTTGTGGAAGTAAAGCTTCTCATAGGTATTGGCGGCTTTGAGCGCATCGCCACCCTTGGGCGCCTCATACGCGGTGTAGTAGAAACCCGAGCCATCCTTCAGCCAGCTGCCACCCCCCGCCTTCGACCAATGGATCTCATCGGGAAGGTCGACTCCCGTATCCACGTTGCGCACGTGCCAGATCTGCCAATCCGATCCTGCATCCGACAGAGCGTACGCAAACAGCTTGCCGTCGTCGCTGACGGCGGTTTCACGTAACGCCACGGTGCCATCCTGCGACAGCGTGTTGGGATCGAGCAGCACGTGAGCGGCCGCGGGATCGGCTATCGCGGGATCGGCCGTCACATAAATCACCGCTTGGTTCTGCAACCCATCGTTGTGCGTGTAGAACCAGTGACTACCGTGGCGAATCGGCGCAGTCCAACGCTCGTAGTTCCAGATCTGCCGCAGGCGCTGTGCGATGGCATCGCGATCGGTAAGCGTATTGAGATAGTCGCGACTGAGTTTGTCCTCTGCCTCGACCCAGGCACGCGTAGCCGGCGAGTCGATATCTTCCATCCATCGATACGGGTCCGGAACCTTCATGCCGTGAAAGTCCGCGACCACGGCATCGCGGGTGGCATTCGGATAGGTGAGTGGTTGCCCCGTGGTGGCCCAGGCCACAGTCGCAAGCAGCGACAGCAGTAGGATGCGCGACAGCATGCGGTCTCCTGCGCGGCGAGTGCCGCGAAACCGTCGATTCTACGCGCAATGGGGCAGAGGGAGGCTGGTGCGGAACATCAGCCATCGCGGGACCAACACGTCCCGCGATGGCTTGCGATCTTCAGCGCCGGGCCCAGTGGCCCTGGGATAGATGCCAACCATCGCGCTCGTGGACCCAATGATGCGGCTCCCAACGGTAGCCGGCGCGAGGATGGTCCCAATGGCCGCCAACCCAGACATGGCGTCCGCCAGCCCAGTTCCAATAGCCGCCGATCCATAGAGCACCCGGGTAAGGGGCAACACCGTAGGTTTCGACGACCGGAGCGGGCGGTGCAATCGTGACTGCCGGGCCGGCCACATAGTACCCGCGCGCCGGGTACACCACGCAGGCGCTCAAAGCCGCCGCCAGAGCGGTCACGATCGCCGCATTTCGTATTAAAACGCGCACATTGCGCATAGGTTTCCTCGCCGTGTTTGGGGTCGTTCGCCCGCCGTTGGCGGCGGGGTATGCAGTATAAGAACGCATGAAAAGCCAAGTGGTGCACAGATCAAGGATTTGGCACAGATCCTCGGCGCATGCAGCTGAACCAAACCTGAAAAGACCGCTGAATGCACCTTCGGAAAAAGGGGCTGCCGCACGGCGGTGTACAATCACCGCATGAACGTGTTACTGGAAACGAACTACATCACGGTACCGTGGAAAAACGGCGGCGGCTTGACCCGAGAAGTTCTCAAAGTCCCGCCGGACGCGCCGATGTTTGACTGGCGGCTGAGCCTGGCGAGCATCGAAGCACCGGGGCCTTTTTCCGCCTTCGACGGCTATCAGCGCACCCTGGTGCTGGTCCGAGGCGCCGGAGTCCAACTGGACTTCGGGCCACACGGCCAGGCGAGCTTGCGCGCGCCGGGTCAGGTAGTCGTGTTCGACGGCGCGTGGGCGACGAGCTGCACCCTCATCGACGGTCCGTCCACCGACCTGAATCTAATGGTCGCGAAAACACGAGCCGAGGCCGACGCGCGCGTGATACGGCTGGCCACTCCCGAGATCATCCGGGCGTTGGACTGGGAAGAGACGCTGGTCTGTTGTATTTCAGGGTCCGTGCAGATCGAGAATACCGCCGGAAAGATTGCGACACTATCCGGCGCGGACGTCGCCCGTTGCAGCCCGGAAGACGGAGTCCTCACCTGCGGGCCGGTGGGGCTGGAGCCCGCATTGGCTTTCGTCGCCAACCTGCGGCATCACAAAACCTGATCGCGTAGTAGATCGCTAAAGGCGCCGCCGTGTTGGTCTACGTCCGCGAACAGCGTGTTGATGATGCTCAGTCGTTTACAATAGCGACCGACCGTGAAGTCGCCGGCCATCCCGATGGTACGGTGGAGCAGCAACGCCTCCTGCCCTACGACGCGGGCAGCCTTGCCCACGAAGGCTTTCGCCGCTGACAGCGCCCTGTGGCGCTCGGCACGGTCCGTTCCGCGACAGCGCACGGCGGCAAGCCAGCTCATGGATTTCGCCTGAATCGCCATGAGAAACATGTCGGTCATACGCTGCTGCCCGGGCCGGCCGCGGGTGTTGAGATGCATGAGCGTAGCTTCGTTCAGCGCCTCCATGATACCCACCGCCTCAGCGCAGGACGCCGCGGTAGCGCGATCGACCGTCTTCTCCAGAGCGGTCAGCGCAAAGCCAGGCGAGCCCAGCCGCGCGGCGGTCGGCACCTTCACTCCCTCGAGTGTCAGGTCCGCGGCCGAGCGTCCATCCTGCGTGCCATAACCTCTCATTGCCAGGCCCTTCGCTTTCGGCTCGACCAGGAATAGGGAAAGGCCGCCGGCCGACTCATCGCGCGCCGAGACAATCAACAAATCGGCGAGCGGCGCCTCGAGCACCGCAGCCTTGGCGCCCGCCAGCGCGTACCACCCTCTGCCACGCCGGGCGGTCGTGCTCACAGGGTCAAGAACGTAGCGAGCGCCGGCTTCGTGGTGCGCGACAGCCACACGACAATCGCCAGCGGCGATCCTGGGCAACAGTTGTGCGCGCTGTGCGACAGTGCCGTAATCGCGAATCAGGCCGGCGCCCATGACGACAGTGCTCATGAAGGGTTCGAGCACCAGCCCCCGTCCCAGCTCCTCCATCACGAGCATGATTTCCACCGGCTCGCCATGGCCCCCGACGCCGAGAGCAAAGACTCCCTGTTCCGCCAGGCGGCACCAGAATTTAGGAGTACAGCCGTGTGGGGAGCCGATCGGCATCTTGCGACGCTCGAGGGGGTATTCGCGTGCGATCAGCCGCCGGAGCGAATCGCGCAGCATGGCCTGGTCTTCGGTCAAATCAAAATCCATGGCTGTTCACCTCGCGAGCGCTCACAGTCCCCCGGACCTGCCGGGCCCTGATGTTGCGCGGCAGGACGCGCGCCGATTCTTGTGCATCTTCAACTCTGAAAGTGTCTGCCGTATTTCGGTGTCGTGGCTTTTCATATTCACACGCTCATTGACGCGTGGGTATTTGGCGTAGGTCCAACCTTAGCGCGATTTCTTGCAGGAGAAATCAGTGGGAACCACCTGTTGCGCTGGGCTTTCGCTCAATGCCCCAGCCTGGGGCGGGCCGCCGACGGGCAATGGCAGGTTTGATACCATCGGCGTCATGTCAGCACTATTTGATCTTTCCGGGCGTGTGGCCGTGGAGTTCGGGCCGCACAACATCAGAGTCAACTGCGTCGCTCCCGGAATCATCAAAACCGATTTTGCGCGCGCTCTATGGCAGAACCCGACGATCGCCAAGGCGAGCGAGGCGACCACGCCACTGCGCCGGCTGGGTGATCCGGACGATGTGGCCGGAGCCGTGGTATTGCTGTGCTCGCCGGCGGGGCGCTATATCACCGGGCAAAATCTGGTGATCGATGGCGGAGCTACCATCGCAAGTAGCTCCGCCAGAGCGTAACCAAGCGGCGGCAGGTCCCGCCGCCGCGGCAACTCTAGCGCCCTGTGGCGCCGGCTGCGGCGACGGGAGTGGCGACTCTCGGCATCACCAGACCGCGATACTCGATCAGCGGCCCGATGTCCGGGTCCTTGCCGTAAAACTCCTTGAACATCTCCTGCGGATCCGCGCTACGTCCGCGCGACAGGATCCTGGCGCGCAGGTAATCGCCATTGGCCCGCGTCAGGCCACCATGTTGGTGCATCCACTGTCCCGTATCTCGAGCCAACACCTCACTCCACATGTACGCGTAGTACCCGGCCGAATAGCCACCGGAAAAAATGTGGGAGAAGTAATCGGAGTGGTAACGCGGTGGAACCTGCTCATAGTCGATGCCGTTCTTCTTCAGCGCCGCGGCTTCAAACGCCGGCACGTCCGCCGCGGCGGGCGCCTGCGACGGGTTGATGAGATGCCACTCCTGATCGAGCAGTGCGGCCGCCAAGTACTCGGTCGTCGCATAGCCCTGGTTGAATTTCTGCGCCGTCAATACCTTGTTCAAGAGCTCCGGCGGCATGGGAGCACCGGTTTGATAGTGCTTCGCAAAATTGGCGACCACCGCGGGCTCGCGCGCCCACATCTCATTGTATTGTGAAGGAAACTCCACGAAGTCGCGCGGCACGGCGGTCCCGGACAGCAGCGGATACTCTACACTGGAGAGCATTCCATGGATCGCGTGGCCGAACTCATGGAACAGCGCCGTCACCTCATCGAAGGTCAACAGCGTCGGACGCCCCGGTTGCGGCTTCGGGATGTTGAGATTGTTGACGACCACCGGCTTGTAGCCGAACAACTTCGACTGCCGTACCAGATTGTCCATCCAGGCTCCGCCGCGCTTGCTGTCGCGCGCGAAGTAGTCACCGAGAAACAGGGCAAGCGGCTTGCCGTCCTGGTCGAAAACCTCGAACACACGCACGTCAGGCTCATAGACCGGCAGGTCCTTGCGCTCTTTGAACGTGAGGCCGTAGAGCTTCTGGGCGGCATAGAACACACCGTCATGCAGCACGCGATCCAACTCGAAATACGGAGCAACCTGCGCCTCGTCGAAGTCGTAGCGGGCTTTGCGCAGGGCTTCCGCATAGTAGGCCCAATCCCACGGCTGCAGCTTGAACGGCTGAGTGTGATTGCGCGCGGCCTCGGCGTCGGCGATTTTCTGCATCTCGGCGGCGTCGTGCTGGGCGCTGGCCAGCGCGGCCGGCGCCAGATGAGCGAGGATGTCATGCACGGCGGCGGGCGTGGCGGCGGACTCATCCTCGAGTTGGTAGGCCGCGTGATTCGGATATCCAAGGAGCTGCGCGCGCTCGGCACGCAACTTCACGATCTTCGCGATGACGGTATTGTTGTCGGCCGCCCCGCCACCGGCACGCTCGATCGAAGCCTTGTAAATCTTCTCGCGTAGCGCCCGGTTTTTGAGCCGCGCCAGCGGCGGCTGGTTGGTCGTGTTCTGCAAAGTGATGAGGTACTTGCCGGTAAGCTTGCGAGCGGCTGCCGCACCCTCGGCCGCTCCAATCTGTTCGGGCGACAACCCATCGAGCTGCGCCACGGTGTCGACGACCACCGCGCCGTCCTTGCTGGCTTTCAACACATTCTGTCGGAACAGCGTCTCCAGCGACGCTATCTCTTCGTTGAAGGCGCGCAGCCGCCCTTTGTCCGCATCGGAGAGCTTCGCTCCGGCACGGACGAACAGAGTGTGATAGCGCTCCAGCAGCTGTTTGGACTCCGAATCGAGCTTCAGGCTCGCGCGCTTTTGATACAAAGAGTCAACACGCGCGAACAACGCGTTGTCGAGCAGGATCGAATCCTGGTGCGCCGTGAGCTTCGGCGCCATCTCGGTGTCGATAGCATCCAGCTCAGGAGTCGTATCTGACGCGTTGAGATTGGAGAACACGGTGCTCACCCGCTCGAGCAACTGCCCCGAGCGCTCCAGCGCGACAATGGTGTTCTCGAAGGTCGCCGGCTGCGGATTGTGCGCAATGGCGGCTACTTCCTGACGCTGCTCGCGCATACCCGCATCGAATGCCGGCCGGTAGTCCGAGCTCTTGATTTTGTCAAAGGGCGGCAGATGGTACGCCAGCGTACTCGGCCGCTGAAAAGGGTTCTCCGCCATAGGTGTGGTTCCTTGGTTCGAGGCTGCGGCATGCCCCTGCGGCACAACTGCGGCCGGCGCTGTCGCGGCTCCCGCGGTGAGAATCGCCAGCAATACGATACTCATGTTCATCCCTCTCCCTGATTCGAGCTGCTTATTCTCCCAGACTACGGCAGATCGGTACACTACACGGATCAGCGCATCAGCCCCGTTTCGGGCGATCGCAGTATTTACGGGAACTGATCTATGGCCATTACACAAGACTCCGTCGTAACGCTCCACTACACGCTGAAAGACGATGCGGGAGAAGTTATCGACAGCTCCAGCGCGGGAGAGCCGCTTGCCTACCTCCATGGACACGGCAATATTGTCCCCGGTCTCGAACGGGAGCTGACGGGAAAGAACGCAGGCGACAAGGTGAGCGTCAAGGTCACGCCCGCAGAGGGCTATGGCGAATTCAATAAAGACCTCATCCAGAAAGTGCCGCGCCGCGCACTAAAGGGCATCAAGAACCTCAACGTTGGGATGCGCTTGCACGCGCAGACCCCCCAGGGACCGCAGGCTGTCACGGTGACCCAGATCATGGGCGATATGGTGACGCTCGACGGCAATCACCCGCTTGCCGGCAAGAACCTGAACTTCGACATCGAAATCACGGAAGTGCGCGCGGCGACCGAGGAAGAGCTCGAGCACGGACACGTGCACGGCCCCGGCGACCACCACCACCACTAAAGCGCCGCGCCGCGGGCCGCTTCGCCATGGCAATCCAACGGCGCAAGGTCATGAGCTCGTTGTCAACAAGCGCACCGGCGGACGGCCCGGTGCGCACCCTCGGGCGCATTTTGCGCAACTAGCATTACTCCTCCTGCGCCGCCAGATGCGCAAACACCTCTCGCATTGCGTCGACTCGCCCTAGATACATGCGTGGATCGTGGTCTCCGCAACGCTGCCCGGGAGGAAAATGAAATCCATGGCGGGCGTACAGATCACCGGCGCCGGCGCCACACAAGTGGATGGTCGCCGCCAGGTGCTGCCTTTGTTGCAGCGTGGCGTGTGCAATTCCATAGCGTGCCAAGATACTCGCCACGTGCACATCCAGATACGCTGAGGTGAGCTCGACCGCGTGACTGGGTATTACCCGGAAATAGAGGCTGTTGAGCCAGCATGAATGCATGTCGTCCCACTTGCCCTCCATTGCAACAGCGTGTCCGTGAATACAATAGTGTCGCGCCTCGGCGAATGTGCCATCGGTCATCTGGTACATGCCCACCGCGCTGGTGGCGGGCCGATAGATCTCGAACGGCTTCAGTTTCCAGGACCAACGCCAATAGGTGCGCGCGATGGGATTGCCCGATCCCTCCACCTGCGCCAGTGCCGCCAGCAGCTCGGGGGAAATGGTGCCGGTGGCGTGCTTGCGGAATATGGGCCCGTAGCTGCGCCAGGTCTCCGGAGGCGTCTTGAACAGTGTGCCACTGACGGGGAAAAACAACTCCGACGGCTTGCGGATGACCTGATAGATCCAGTTGGTCGCGAGCCACACGACGGCAACGACGCTCAGCACGATAACGATCCGGATGAGACCGGGAGCGCGGCGGAAGCGACGCGTCCAGCGACGTCGCGTCGTGGCAGTGGGCCAGAGTTTGGCCAGCTTGGATCGCTTACGGCGCGCCTTGCGCGGCTTGCGGGTCGTGGCGGAAGGCAATGAGCGACTTGATTTCTTGGGTCGAAGAACCTGACTATGGCAAGAGAACGCGGCCGACGGCAAGCTGCAACGAATCCGTTTTGACCGCACGAGCGCAACGAACCCACGACATGCAAAATCCCTCGCCATTCGAAATCAAGCCCGTTGAGCTCGAGACCGGCCCGAATCCTTCCGCCAGCATCATCTGGATGCATGGCCTGGGTGCCGATGGCCATGACTTCGAACCGATCGCGCCGGAGCTGGTGCGCCCCGGAGAGCGTGCGCTACGTTTTGTGTTTCCACACGCACCGGTCAGGCCGGTGACGCTCAACAATGGCTATCGCATGCGGGCGTGGTACGACATCACCAGTCTCGAGCGCCGCGCGGTGCAAGACGAAGCAGGCATTCGCGCATCCCATGCCATTGTCGAAGACCTGATTCGTCGCGAAAACGAGCGCGGCATCGGCAGCAATCGCATCGTGCTCGCCGGATTCTCTCAAGGTGGCGCGATGGCGCTCTACAGCGGGACCCGCTATTCCGAGCAGCTCGCGGGCATCATAGGCCTGTCGTGTTACATGCTGCTCGAGTCGCAACTTGGGGCGCAGAAGGCTGCCGCGAACCAGGCAACGCCCATATTCCTCGGGCACGGCACGCAGGATCCGCTCGTGAGCCCTGCCCTCGGGCAAGAAAGCCGCCGAGTGTTGGAAGAGGAAGGGTATGCGGTGGAATGGCACTCCTACCCAATGCCCCATTCGGTGTCTCCGCAGGAAATCGCCGACATCGCTGCGTGGCTGCGGCGCGTGCTTTGAACGGCGGGCCCTAAACGACAAGGGCCGCTGAGCGATACGCCGGGGCGGCTGCGCGCTCTTGGCGCAAACAGCGAGGCCGCCCCATCGGCGGACGGCCTCGGTCCCACTCTGATGCCTTCCCGGCGGTGCTAACGCCAGCAGCTGAGGCTGGCGCTAGCCACTACGCTATGGGCCGTTACCGTCGGCCCTCAGGCCGATGCCCCCCGCCGCCCGACTGCGGGTGCCCACCCCCACCGCTCGGTGGGCGCCCACCGCCACCGCCGGGAGGGCGCCCACCGCCGGCGTTCGGATGGAACCCGCCGCTCGCAGGCCCCGGATTCGGGCGCATGCCGCCACCGCCGCCGGGGTTCGGTCGGCCGGAATTACCTCCTGGGTTCGGGTGGAAACCACCACCGGCCCCGGGGTTCGGGCGGGAGCCACCCGCTGCGCCAGGGTTCGGGCGCATGCCGCCACCGTTCGCGCTCGGGTTCGGATGGAACCCGCCGCCGGGGGTGCCCGGACGCGTTTCATTGCGCGCCACGGAATTCGGCGGCGAGCCGCCGCCAGGGCGAGAGCCCTCGCCGCCAAAGTGACCCGCGGAACCGGATCCACCCGCATGCGCTTCCGTGCCGCCACGACCAGCCGGGCCGGCGTTACGCGCCATGTCATGCGCAGCCCCGCCCTGCGGCCCGCTGCCGCGCGCGCCCACTACACCACGCCCGGAGAACTGCCCCGGCCGCGAGGTTGCGGCAACGGATGGCTGACCATGGTTGAAAGACGCGCGCAGATTTCTGTCGTTCGAGGCGAAGTGCTGATGATCCCTTTGCATCGACGTAGCTTCAAAGTGATGGTCGCGCTGCGCGGCCATCTCGTGTGCCGTTGCGCGCGCCTGAAGACCGCCAGGACCGCCGTTGAAGCTCACGTGATTATTCACGGTCACGTTGTTGATGACGGTACGGTTGTAGATGTTGGTCACATGGACGGCGCCGAAGTTAGCCACCGAGCGGTTGTAGAAGAACGCGCCGCCGTGCCAATAGCCGCCCTGGAATCCAACACCGGTGTACCCGAAGCCGTAGTTCACGCCGCCGTAGAAGCCAATGTGCGGCCCCCAGTAACCGGCGTGCCAGAGGTAGACGCCACCTACCCCCCAGCCCCAGTAACCAGGCGTCCAGAGGACCCCGACCTGGGGCGGCATCACCCAGGTGCCCGGCACCCAGTAGTAGCCATCATCGCCCCACGCCCAGTAACCCGGCGTCCAGATGTACCCGGGCGCGGGAAGTGGAGGCTGCACGTACACCGGGAGCACCGGCGGGGCGACGTTGATCGATACGCCGATGGCGACGCCCGCCTGCGACACCGTGGGGAGCACGGGAAGCGTGGCTAGCGCTATCGCCGGTATAAGAGTTTTGAGCCAGAGTTTACACATGGTCCCCTCTCCTGCCGATTCCTGAACAGTCACTGAATACCGGGTTTTCGGTATTTCCGGATGGGACTCTTTATTGAGTCACCGTCAGCTTATCGCAACGTGGGCCGCCTGTGTCCGTTGACGCGCAAATATCGACGGCGTTCGCACCGCGCTCGTTCACGTTAGGTTCAGGCGCGAGCGGCGCCGCCATGCAACCTAACTTCAAACACCAAGGACGCGCAGCCCGTACCCAGCGGTCGAAGCAAGGGCCGTACCCAAAGGCTCGCGCCACAACCAGTGCGCTAGAACCAGTTGTAGTTGAAACTGATGCTGATGCGCTCGGCCGCGACAGTGTTGGGCGGCACCTCGTGGCGCAGCCAGCTCTCGAACAGCACCACGTTCCCGGCCTCCGCCGGAATGACGAACCAAGGGCGGCTCTGCGGACGCGCATTCGCCAGGCGCGGCGGGGCCGCCATGAAGCGCTCCAGCCGCGGGTCCTCGAACTTCAGTCCCGGCGACCCCTTCGGCGTCTTGACGTAGTACGTTCCGCTGATGGTCGCGAGCGGATGCAGGTGCAGGCCGTGCACCACCTGCCGCGGCATGATATTCACCCAGCAATCGGTCATGGCGAGCGAGCGCCCCTCCAGATCGAATTCCAGCGCGCGGGCAAAAGCCGCCACGTGCCGATTCAGCTTGCGCTCCAAAGCCGCGAAGGTCGGCGACAATTGATGCATGCGGCTCGCGGAGTTATAAGATGTGAAGCCGCCGGGATAGTTCTTCGCGGACCAGCGCCGGCCGGCCTCGTCATCGTGGCGCAGCTGCTGACATTCTCGCAGCAGGCGGTCGTTGAGCTGGCGCCAGCCGGTCTGGTTGAGTCGCGCGGAGTGAACCAGGGTAGGAAAAAGCGTATGCGTCGTCATGAGACGCAATTATTATATGAAACAGTCATCGTACGGCACATGGCATTCCCCTCTTGCTGCGGTTGATCTCGCCGGATCCGCGATCACACTCAACTACGTACAGGTCGCGGGTGGAAATCCGTATTGGGTAGAAAGTCGCCCGGCTGAAGGCGGCCGTAACGTCGTAGTGACGAGCGCCGCGGACGGTGGCGCGAAGGACCTCACGCCTGCCGGATTCAACGCTCGCACACGCGTACACGAATACGGGGGCACACCGTATGCCGTTGGCCGCGGGCTCCTCTATTTTAGCAATTTCACCGACCAACGCGTCTACGCACATCGGGATGGACAAGCACCCGTGGCACTCACACCGGAGGGCTACCGTTACGCCGACTACGAGATCGAAAGAACCGCGGAGCGCCTTTTCTGCGTCCGGGAGGATCACACCGGCACCGGCGAGCCGAAGAACGCGATTGTCGCTCTCAATGCCACCTCCGGCGGACCCGGCACAGTGCTGTTCGACGGGAGCGACTTCGTGGCCTATCCCCGTGTGAGTCCCGACGGCCGGCGCATTGCGTGGGTGGCGTGGAACCACCCGGACATGCCCTGGGACGCCACCACGCTCTACGTGGCGGAGCTCTCGGGCACGAAACTCTCCCACATCACAGGCATTACCAGCGGGTCCCAGGAGTCGGTCGTGGAACCCCGTTGGGACACCGACGGGACGCTCTACTTCGTATCCGACCGCTCCAACTGGTGGAACCTCTATCGGTATAAAGACAACCGGATCACAGCGGGCGCGACACTCGAGGCGGACGTTGCAAGCCCGCTCTGGACATTGGGGCAGGCTAACTACGCCCTCACTGGGGATGGACGCGCAGTCGTCCGCTATACCGTCAGCGCACGTGACAGCCTCGGCGTGGTGGACCTACGGTCGGGAAAACTTACGCCATTGGACCTGCCGTTCGTCGCCATTTCGAACATCCAACTCCTGTCCGCGCGCACCGCCCTCGCGGTGGCCGCCACGCCGAGCGCGGAAGCCGCGCTCGTGGCGATCGACCTGGATACCGGCGAACATCGCGTACTACGGGCCCCGGGCTCGGTGAAGTTGGACCCTGCCTTCATCTCGGTGGCCGAATCCGTCGAATTTCCGAGCGCGGGCGGCCGGACGGCACATGCGTTCTACTATCCGCCGTTGAACCGCGATTTCACGGCGCCGCCGCAGGAAAAGCCGCCGCTGGTCGTCAAGGTCCACGGCGGCCCCACGAGTCACTCAAAACCCGAATTCGCGCTGGCAACTCAGTACTGGACCACCCGAGGCTTCGGACTGTTGGATGTCAACCACGGCGGCAGCAGCGGCTTTGGCCGGGCCTACCGTGAGCGTCTCAAAGGGCAGTGGGGTGTCGTCGACGTAGGCGACGTCGTTGCCGCTGTAAAACACTTGATCAACTCCGGGCGGGTAGATGGCGAGCGCGCGGCGATTCGAGGCGGTAGCGCCGGTGGCTTCACGGTGCTGGCCGCCTTGGCATTTCACGACGTCTTCAGGGCGGGAGCCAACTATTACGGCGTAAGCGACCTCGAGGCGCTCGCTCGAGAAACGCACAAGTTCGAAGCTCGCTATTTGGATCGGCTGGTCGCGCCGCTACCCCAGGGGCGGGAAATCTACGAGGCGCGCGCGCCGATCCGGCACCTGGAAGGCTTCAAGGCAGCACTCATCACCTTCCAGGGCGCGGATGACAAAGTCGTGCCGCCCGATCAGTCGCGAGCCATTGTGGCGGCGTTGCAAGCCAAGGGCGTGCTGGTGGCCTATATCGAATTCGAGGGCGAGCAACACGGGTTCCGCAAAGCGGCGAGTATCGTTCGCTCCCTCGAGGCGGAGCTGGCGTTTTACGGACGCGTGTTTGGATTCACGCCAGACGGACCGCTGCCGCCAGCCTAGAGTACCCGCGAGGCTCCCTGCGCTCCCACCTCGACAACCCGAAACGCCGCGCCTGAGCGCTCCAGCGTGGTGCGCGACCCGGGCTGCGGATTGCAAACCACCACTCGGTCATCGCCCGACGACCCACTCACCACGGCGTTGATGACCATGAAGTGCGATACCACCACCGTATCGGCCGCAACGGCGAGCAGGCAGTCGATCGCCGCACGGCGCCACTCCTGGATGGCAGGGTCGAGCTCGCTCCAGGCGCGCTTCGCCAAGGCCCGCAGCCATTCACCACGCTCATCGAGTGTCACTCCCGGTGGCGACGGAATTTCCGTGACTCGAGGGTCGACCGTTGCCGCCCGCCGCCACAACATTTCAAACTCAGCGGCGCTCTCGCGCGCGCGCCGCATGGGACTTGCGATGATGGGCAGAGGGCCGCGCTCGGCGAGCGCACGCGCCGCCTGCTCCGCCTGCCGCCGCCCGATATCATCGAGCCCGGGATCGTACTGTATGTTCCAGCCGGACTGCGCCTGGCCGTGGCGGATGAGATAAATCGTCGTCACTGGTAAAGTCTCCGTGAGCATCAGCTTCGCGACCGCCCGCTCTTGACCTCGTTGCGCTGGTCACGCAGAAACGGCCGATCGATCTGCTCGGCATAAAGGCCTATGTCGCCGGCCGTAACGCCGCAGGCCCTGAAGTGCTCCTTCCAACCATCCACAACCCGCGCGACGGCGCGCATTTCCCTGGCGGCATCGTCCTTGCGGAGCGCAAACATCTGACACAGGGTCAAGGCGTTCGCCAAGGTCGAATCGGCTTCCTGCTCTCCGACGCGCATCTGCTGAAAGCCGAGCGCCTGGCCGGAGGGCAGCACGTCATAGGCTGGCGACAACTCGTACTGCTGCGCATCCGTCATCACGACCGCGTGATTCTTTTCGTGATCATCCGTGTTATCGATCAGGATGTTGAAAACCATGCGACGAAACAACTCCCGCATGTGGCCGATGTAAACATCGCCCGCGGTGACGCCCCTGCGCCGGAGCAATTGCGCCAGCTCCGGATAGCCGAAGCGCTCGCCAGCAGCCCTCAAAGCCACGCACGCCGAAAGACAGTGCAACCGCGATCCATGACTTCGATCGAAGCGTTTGATGGCCACCGCGTGACCGTGAGTAAGAGCGACAGCCATGGTTGCGGCGACACGAATTTCAGCTTTCCGCGCGAGCGTCATCGCCGCATGCTCGATGAGCGGCGTGTCGGTCGGCTCGCCATCAGCGAACTTGATGACCCATTGCTCGCCGGCGATGTTCAGCAACGCCTTGGGGCGCGCGCCACCCATGGTGACGCCTGGCGAAATGAGTCGCTTCTGCTCGGCGGAAACGGGCTCGTTATCCTGGACCTTGCGGATGAGGTCATGAATTGCGTCGGCCTCCTCGAGCGCCGGCAGCGGCCCCAGTCGCCGCGGCAGATATTCTTGGGCCGACGTCGAGACACCCAGCGCGCCGAAACGATCGTCGCCGGCAAAGTACAGATACTCCAGCAACGACAAACGCGGCGGTTTGTCGATAAATCGGATCACCCTCTCGCCCCAGCGGTCGGGTCTTGCGTCGTCAACGGCACCCACCGCGGTGCCTTTGTCCGCCGGCAGGAACTCCTCATCAATGAGCGGCAGGTCCTCGCTCAGTGGAAAGCCGCGCTGCAGCCAGGAATCAGCGTAGCGAAGCGAGACACCCTGGATTGAGCGCGCCAGGTTAAGCTCGGCGACGAGGACGGGCTGATCTGGACGAGTGAGCAACCAGAGGTAGAGGCGGTCGGATGGGATATAGGGCTTATTTATCACGAGCAAGCCGAGCCTCGGCTGAGGCACTGGATCGCACGGCACGGCGTTTCAGGGCGTCCCGTACGTCGTTTTCCAAGGCACCACGATCGTTTCCGGGCGCCGCAAGCTCAGGTAGGGCGGCAGCTCTACCGATTAACCATAATGCGGTTGCATAGATCCCCATTCCGACGCCGGGATCACCTCGCTCCATCCGTATTAGTGTCGGCACGGAGCACCCTAGCCGCTTAGCCCACGCTCGCTGGGACTCACGGCGCCTGACCCTGGCGATGGCGAGGTTCTCACCCAAACCGCGCAGAGCTTGCTCCGCCGCAGGTGGCATGGCCGTCAAGGCTGCGGGACTCTTCGGCATAGCCACCCTCTTCCATCAGCGGCTCCGGTAGCCGCCATATAACAAAGAGTTTACCAATCTCACCGTTTTGATCAAGTCTATATTAGCTGAAGCCATCACACTCGACTCATAAAGACTTTATCAAATCGACTCTATTGGTAATATCTATTTAAGTTAGAGGCCCAGCTCACTCAAGCCCGGGTGACCCTCCGGCCGCCGCCCCAGCGGCCAGTGATATTTGCGGTCGGCGGCCGCGATCGGCAGATCGTTGATGCTGGCGATCCGCAGGCGCATCAGCCCCTGATCGTCGAACTCCCAATTCTCGTTACCGTAGGAACGGAAGTGCTGCCCGCTATCGTCGTGCCACTCATAGGCGAAGCGGACTGCGATTCGGTTACCGGTAAAAGCCCAAAGCTCCTTGATGAGCCGGTAGTCGAGCTCCCGGTTCCACTTTCGCCTCAGGAACGCGACGATCTCCGCCCGTCCCTGAACGAACTCGGCACGATTTCTCCAGCGGCTGTCCTCCGTATACGCCAGCGCGACCGCATCCGGATTACGGCTATTCCAGCCGTCCTCAGCCAAGCGGACCTTCTGCGCGGCGGTCTCGGCGGTGAAGGGAGGGAAAGGGGGACGCGACATGGGAACCTCCTGACTTTCGCTTTCCGTGACGGGGCTCCCATTATCCCCGAACTCCCATAACATGCCGGCGGTGCCGCGCTAGCGGCGCCCTGCCGCAACGGTGGCCAAAAGCTTGAGGCTTAAAGTAATAAACCTTATAGTGAACCGATGAACCCACTCGATCTGTATGACATTGCCGGCGCCCTCACCGAAGAGGAACGCATGGTGCAGGACTCCGTCGCCCGCATGGTCGATGAGAAGGTGTTGCCGATCATTCAGAAGTGCTTCGAGGAGCACCGCTTCCCGCGGGAACTGATCCCCGAGCTGGCCGCCCTCGGACTGCTGGGCTCATCCATCGAGGGTTACGACTGTGCGGGATTGAACGGCATCAACTACGGCCTGATCTGTCAGGAACTGGAGCGCGGTGATTCCGGCATCCGCAGTTTCGTATCCGTGCAGTCCTCCTTGTGCATGTATCCGATCTACGCGTTCGGCTCCGAGGCCCAGAAACAGAAATACCTGCCTCGCATGGCCCGCGGCGAAGTCATCGGCTGCTTCGGCCTCACCGAGCCGCATGGCGGCTCTGACCCGGCGAACATGAAGACCCATGCCAAGAAGCGCGGCAAGGACTGGGTCATCAATGGCTCGAAGATGTGGATCACCAACGGCACGATCGCCGATGTGGCAGTGGTCTGGGCTATGACCGAGGAAGGCATTCGCGGCTTCCTCGTTGACAAGGGCACACCCGGCTTTGCCGCACCCGAGATCGAGCGCAAGTTCTCGCTGCGCGCTTCGGTGACTGCGGCGCTCTTCTTCGACAACGTGGTGGTACCGGAGGAGAACGTCCTCCCCGGCGTCATCGGCCTCAAAGGCCCTCTGTCCTGCCTCACACAGGCGCGCTATGGCATCTCCTGGGGCGTGATTGGCGCGGCCCAGGCCTGTCTGGCGCAGCTGTTGGATTACACCAAGGATCGCAGCCTCTTCGGCCGGCCGCTCGCGCAGAACCAGGCCACCCAGATCCGTCTCGCCGAGATGGCGCGCGGGATCACCACCGCGCAGGTGTTAGCGCTGCAACTCGGCCGCCTGAAGGATGCCGGTACCCTCCAGCCCGCGCACGTCTCCCTGGCCAAGTGGAACAACTGCCGCATGGCGCTCGATGTAGCGCGCGACTGTCGCGACCTGCTGGGCGGCGCCGGCATCAGCGCCGAATACGTGCCGATCCGACACATGCTCAACCTCGAAAGCGTGATCACTTACGAGGGCACGGAGACGATTCACCAACTAACAATCGGACGCACGCTGACAGGGTTGAACGCGTTCTAAATCCCGCCAGAAGGAAGGATCCAGTGAATACTGGCAAGCAACTTTGGTTCGGCGTCAGTTGCGCTTGCGTGGCCGCCGCGGTGATTTGGCAACCCCGGTTTCACCGCGAGCTCATCGTCATCGCCGTGGCGGTCTTCACGATCGGCGTGGCCCGGTACCTGAAGGACACGATTAACCCGGGGTAGGTCCAGACTCAGTCGCGCGCGCCGCTGCGCCGGCGCCTTCGCGACGACACACTGCCGATGGTCTCAGCGAGCTCGCGCGCCTACGCTCAAAACAAACCGCGCAAGCCGCCCAGCCTCTTACCGCGTTTACGCCCGCGCCCGCTCCAACGGCGCCTTCGCGACGGCCACATTGCTCACCTGCGCGAGCTCGCGCGCCAACGCCTTGCCTTCCTCGTCCGCGAGAGCTGCTGTCTGAAGTCGGGCGAGCACCGCCGCGCCATCCGGCCGTGACGCCAGCGCGTCAACTTTCTCCATCAGCGCAGAAAAGTTACGCCAGCCGCGCTCGTGCGTGTCCCCGTAACCCTTCACCAGCCTTTGCGCGCGCGCCACCTCAACAGCCAACGCATAGTTTGCTGCGGCGAGACTCTCGATCCGCCCGAGCCACTGCTCGAGGCGCCCGTTCTCTTCCTGATAGCGCAGCGTCCCGCGGCGCCAGCGCTTCATCCCACCCAGAGTGTGTAGCATCAGGAAGCCTGCCACGGTACCGGTGCGGATCTGCTTGCCGCCCGTCCCGCGCGCGAGCCAGCCGGAGACTCCCGGCGATCGCAACACCCAACGCCCCAAACCGGCCGGCAACGTGCCTGCGATTTCCTCCACGCGCGGTTTCATGAACTCGGTGATGCCGAACAACTGCCCGGCATCGGCGTGAATTTCGTCCCGCACTCGCGTGAAACGCGTCGCGCGGGTTTTCAAATCCGCGACCCGAATGGTGTCCTCAAATGTCATCCATAGCGCCAGACTGCGAGCCGTCGCCTCAGTGAGGGACGCGGAGCCATAACCGGTCGGCGCAGTGCTTCCGTGCCGCGCGTCGAGCGCCGCCACCCGCTCCAGGCGGTCCAAGTACAACTTGGCATACTCCGGATCCTGATAGTCGATCGCGCGTCGCACGCCTTCCAACGCGATCTTTTGCACAGGGGCCGCGAGAGCGCGCACGCGATCCAACAGCGGCTGAAGCTTCGAAGAACGCGCCTTGAGCGGCACGTCGCCCAATTTCCCCGATGTAGTCGTGTACGCCGACGCCCCTACAGCTTGCGCAGCAGGGGTGCCCGCGACCGACAGCGCAGCCGGCGACCCCGTGTCCTGCCCCTCAGCCACCGCAGCCTGCGCATCGACCGCGGCAGGCCGCGCGCCATCGCCACCCCGCTGCGCTCTCTGATACGCATCCTCGAACGCGGCGAGGTTGGTATCGACCGCGATACCTCCTTTTTTGATGACCGCCTCGAACGCGGCTTTACGGAACGGCAACACGCCAGCGCCCCCGAGCGCACCCAACATAACCGAGCTGATCACACTGTGATGACTCTCGGCCACCGCCTCCATATCGAACAAGACAGTCCGCTTTGCCTGACTGCGAACCAGCTCGATGAGCTGCTTCTCGTCCGCCGCGCCGTCACCCATCGCGCTCTTTTCTCCGATCGAGTACGACCGATGCGAGGATGCAATCAGCGTAGTCCTATCTCGCGTAACGAAGCCCCGTTGAATAGCACGTGCCGCCTCTGCGAGCTCCGACGCCAACACACAATCGACGTCGCCCGACACCGGCATGAGCGCCAAGATCGGATCGCGTCCCGCTTCGGCGGCCAGCGTTTGCGGAAAGAACTCGAGGTAATAAATGGTCGCGCCAGTGCGCTGCGCCACTCCTGGCACCGACGTCGTCTGGGCAAGATAGCCCTCCGACTCGGCGATACCTATCAACCAATTCGCAAGAACCCCGCCACCTTGGCCGCCCAAGGCCGCGATGGTCAGTTTGATCGATCGCTCAGAGGGCATACTGCAACCGCTTGCGCTCGCTCCGTCGCTGGAAGAAACCAATCACCGCACCACGCACCTTCGCCAGCAGACGATCCCAACCCGACGGGTTGTAAACCAGCTCCGCCCGGTAAAACGACGGGCACAGCACCGCGGCGTGCGCAACCTCGCCGCATACTCCGCAGCCGACACAGCTGTTATCGACATGCGCCACAGGATCGGAACGCAGTGGATCGGGATTCTTCTTCACAGTCAGCGAAGGACATCCCGAAAGGCGAATGCAGGAGTGATCGCCCGTGCAGGTATCCGGGTCGACACCGAAGCGCTCGCGCACCACACGCTTGCCTTCCTTGATCGCCTTTTTCATGAGCGGCTTGACGCGCCGTTGACGATTCAACTGGCACTCGCCTTCGGCAATGATCACCTTGGGGCCGCGAAAACCAGTGGTCAGCGCTTCGCGCAGCACCTTCAGGGTGCCTTGCATATCATAGGTGTGGATGCGCCGGACCCATTGGACGCCAACACCCTTGACCGCATTCTCGATGGTGTTGTTTCCCTGGCGATGCACGTTGGGAGCCCGCGAGGACGGAATATCCTGGCCGCCGGTAGCCGCCGCATAGCCGTTGTCGACAATGACCGTCAGGTCGTCGTGTTTGTTGAACACGGCGTTAGTGATGCCGCTCGTCAGACCATTGTGCCAGAAACCGCCATCCCCCATGACCGCCACAGCCCGCTTGCCGCCTTCGGTGCCGAGCGCCGACGCGCCCGCGGCTCCCAGGCCGTAGCCCATGATGCTGTTGCCCATGTTGAAGGGCGGCAGAGTCGCGAAAGAATGGCAGCCGATGTCGGCACTGATGTGCAGCGGTCCGGTTTCGCGCTGCAGCAGCTTCATGGCGGAGAAAAACGGCCGCTCCGGACAGCCGGTGCAAAGCCCCGATGGTCGCGGTGGCACCAGTGCCGCGAGCCTCGCCGCCGGAACGAGCGCGGCTTCAACGACATGCCCGCGCGAAGTAGTCGCGCCTTGGTCCGGCGGCCGGCCACCCTCCGCTGCGCCATCGCCGGCATCACCCGCCGTGTCTACGGCGGACGCCTGCTGCGCAACACCGCGAGCCCCACCGACCGAAGCGGCAGCCCCGCGCGATCCGGCGTACGTCCCGGGCCGCAACTGCGGCGCCCACTTGCCAATGAACTCGGCAAGCGCCTTGCGCAACACATCGACCGAATACTCGCCGGCCAGTGGCAGCACATCCTTGCCAACCAGCCGCGCCTGCACGTCGTGCCTGCGCAGAATCTGCGCCGCCGCCTGTTCAATGAACTCGGGCTGACCTTCCTCCACCACCAGAATGGCCTTCTTGCCCGCGCAGAACCGTACCCACTCATCCGGCACCAGCGGGTACGTCACATTCAAACAGTAAAGCGGAATCCGTGTATTGCCGAAGATATCCGCACACCCCAGCAGCTCCAGAGCGCGCAGCAGGCTGTTGTAGAGCCCACCTTGCAAAACGATACCGACATCATCGGTGTCGCCGGGGATGAACTCGTTCAGTTGCTGCTCGGCGACAAAGCGCACCGCGGCCGGGTGGCGCTTGTCGATCTTTTCTTTCTCCTGCGCATAGGTTGACGGCGGCAGGATGATCTTGCCGTAGTCGCGCGACGGCGCCGCCAGCGCGTCTGCGGCCGAGAATGCCGGCCGCTTGTTGGCCTTGGCGGTAAAGCGGCCGTAAACATGACACGCACGGATGCGCAGCATGAGCATCACCGGCGTGTTGCTTGCCTCCGAGAGCTGGAACCCCTGCTCCACCGCACGCACGATGTCGGGCAGATGAGGTTTGGGATCAAGCAGCCACATCTGCGACTTCATTGCAAAGGCGTGCGTGCGCTCTTGCATGATGCTCGCGCCTTCACCGTAGTCCTCACCGAGTACGATCAGCGCTCCGCCAAGCACCCCGGCCGATGCAAGGTTCGCCAGGGCATCGGAGGCTACATTGGTGCCTACAGTGGACTTCCAGGTAACGGCACCGCGCAGCGGATAGTTGATGGAGGCCGCCAGCATCGCCGCCGCGGTGGCCTCGGAGGCGCTCGCCTCGAAGTGAACGCCGAGCTCGTTGAGGATCACCTCGGCGTCCGACAGAACATCCATCAGGTGCGAAATAGGAGCGCCCTGATACCCCCCGACATACGCGACCCCCGCTTGCAGCAGGGCCTTGGTGACCGCGAGGATCCCTTCGCCGCGGAACTCCGCGCCTTCGCCGAGGCGCAGCAACTGCACTTCTTTCGCAAACGAGCGCTCCGCCACGATTCACTCCTCCAATTATGCAGGGACCAGAGCCAACACACGCAACGGGCTTCCAGACCCATTCACTATCTTCAAGGGTGGCGCGATCACCACCGCACCCGTGGCAGGCAGTTGGTCCAGGTTAGTCAGACTCGCCAGGCCGAACTTGTTCGAGCCGTGCATGATGGTATGACACGGGAACATCGGGTCGAAGCGGTACGCCTGTCCCGCATCGGTGCCGACCGTCTCGACACCGACACCCAGGATGTCGCGCTCCTTGGCCAGGAAAGGCACGCACTTCGGATCGAACCCCGGTGTGTGCGCGCCATCGGCTCCCGCGTTGAGAAATTTATTGCTGGTGCCGTGCTTCGACCAGTCCGTGCGGATCAACACCCAGGCGTGTGCCGGAATACGCCCGTGTTGCGACTCCCATTGCTCCACCACCGCCTGCGTCAGGAGGAAATCGGGGTCGGCTGCGGCCTGCTTGGCGACATCGATGACACATGCCGGCCCGATGAAGCGGTCGACTGGAATGTTGTGCGTTGCATTATTCGGATAGTCCTTGCCGGTCACCCAGTGCACCGGGGCATCGAAGTGCGTACCGGTATGTTCGCCGCACGCAATGTTGTTCCAGTACCAGGCCGGACCGCGCTCGTCGTAGCGCGAGATTTCCTGCAGCGAAAACGGCTTGGAGGGGGCGAACGGCGGCGGCAGCTGGATGGTCTGGGTCGAGGGCTCGAGCGGCACTGTCAAATCGACGACACGGATGCCGCCGCCGACGATGCCGCTGACCAGCTGGGTGAGCGCTTCGGAGACTTTATTTTGGGTGGCCATATATCCTTCCAAGCTCGACGGGCAAAGATAATTGACACTTCAAGTATTCAGCAATATAACATACGCACGCTCCACTTCGCGATAAGTCATTCAATGGTGCGGCCAAAATGAAGCGAATCGTCTGCCTGGGCGGCGGCCCAGCAGGGCTCTATTCGGCCATCCTGCTGCGCAAGGCCCTGCCCGCTGCTCGGATCGAGGTTTATGAACGCAACCGGCCGGATGACACGTTCGGCTGGGGCGTGGTGTTCTCCGACCAGACCATGGGGAACTTCCGTGCCGCCGATCCCGAGACCCATGGCGCGATCCTGGGGAATTTCCATCACTGGGACGATATTGCCATTCATTTTGGCGGCCGCAAGCTGGTGAGCGGCGGCCATGGTTTCTGCGGTATCGGCCGTAAACAGCTGCTGCAGATCCTGCAACAGCGCGCCCACGAGCTGGGGGTGCAGCAGAGCTTCCGGCACGAAGTCGAGGACGAACAGGCCTTTGCCGACGCCGACCTCATCATCGCCGCCGAGGGGGTCAATAGCCGCACTCGCAGCCGGCACACGGACATTTTCCAGCCGGACATCGACAAGCGTAAAAACCGCTTCATCTGGCTGGGCACCACTCAGTCCTTCTCGGCCTTCACCTTTGCCTTCGAGCGGACCGAGCATGGCTGGTTCCAGATCCACGCCTACCAGTTCAGCCCGGAGCTTTCGACAGTGATTGTCGAAACGCGGGAGGAGACCTGGCTGGCCCACGGACTCGACCGTTACGACACCGAGCAGTCGATTGCGTTCTGCGAGCAGCTCTTCGGCCGCTATCTCGACGGGCACCGCCTGCAGAGCAACGCCGCGCACCTTCGCGGCTCCGCCTGGTTGAACTTCCCTCGGGTGATCTGCAAGCACTGGCACCACGAAAAGCTCGTTCTCATTGGCGATGCCGCGCACACCGCGCACTTCTCTATAGGCTCCGGAACGAAGCTCGCGATGGAAGACGCCATTTCACTCACCCGGCACGTCACCGGGAGCTCTGGCCTCGAAAGCGCGCTCGCGGCGTACCACCAGGAGCGCCACGTGGAAGTCTTGAAGCTGCAGAGCGCCGCCCGTAACCGCATGGAGTGGTTCGAGAACGTTGCGCGCTACGCGCAACTGCCCCCGGAACAGTTTGCTTACAGCCTTCTCACCGGCAGTCAGCGCATCGGCCACGAAAATCTGCAGGTGCGCGACCCGCGCTTCGTAGCGGACTACGAGCGCTGGCTCGCCGATCATAACGCCACCGAGACGGCGCGCCCGCCGATGTTCTTGCCGTTCAAGTTGCGTAATCTCGAGCTGTCTAACCGAGTTGTGGTCTCACCGATGGCGCAGTACTGCGCCAAGGACGGCATCCCCGACGATTGGCACCTGGTCCACTACGGCCACCGGGCGATGGGTGGCGCGGGTCTGGTTTACACGGAAATGACCTGCGTTTCCCCCGAGGGACGCATCACGCCCGGCTGCACAGGCCTGTGGAATGACGCGCAGCGCGAGGCATGGCGCCGCATAGTGCGATTCGTGCACGAGCGCACTCCCGCCAAATTCTGCCTGCAGCTCGGCCACTCCGGGCGCAAAGGCTCGACGCAACTCGGCTGGGAAGAGATGGACTACCCGCTGCCAGCCGGCAACTGGCCCGTGGTGTCCGCCTCGGCACTGCCGTATTTCGAGGGTATTAGCCAAACACCTCGCGCCATGACACGAGCTGACATGGACAAGGTCTGTGCCGATTTCGTGCGCGCGACTCACTCAGGGGACGAAGCCGGCTTTGACATGCTCGAGCTGCACATGGCACACGGCTATCTTCTGGCCTCATTTCTGTCGCCGCTCACCAACCAACGCTCGGATGAGTACGGTGGCGACATTCACGGGCGCCTGCGTTTTCCGCTCGAAATCTTCACGGCGGTGCGTGCCGCGTGGCCAGCGGAAAAGCCGCTGTCGGTTCGCATCTCGGCCACCGACTGGGCCGAAGGTGGACTTGCGGAAGAGGACTTGCTGGTGATCGCGCGCGCATTGAAAGCCGCCGGCGTCGATCTCATCGACGTCTCAACCGGCCAGACAGTGCCCTGGCAGAAACCCCTATACGGGCGGATGTGGCAGACACCCTTCGCGGACAGAGTGCGTAACGAGATCGGCATCGCGACACTGGCCGTAGGCAACATCTACGAACCCGACCATGTCAATTCGATTATCGCCGCCGGCCGCGCTGACCTATGCGCGATTGCGCGGCCCCACCTGGCCAATCCCGCGTGGACCTTGGAGGCGGCGGCTCGGCAAGGCTATGCAGACCAGTGGTGGCCCAAACAGTACCTGTCCGGGAAGGGCCAACTCGAGCGTAACCTGCAGCGAGCGGCACAACTCGCGGCAGCGCCCCAGGTAGCCGATGAGAGCGCGCAATGAATCGACATGAAGCCATCTTCGCCGACCGACATGCGCTCGTAACTGGTGCGAGTCGCGGTATCGGCAGCACGATAGCAGCCGCGCTGGCTGCCCGGGGGGCACGCGTATCTCTCCTGGGACGCAACGCGGACAATCTGAACACGGTCGCAACGGCAATCGGCGGAGCAAGCCGCGCCATGGCGCTCGTAACCGATGTCACCAACGCCGACTCGGTCAGCGCGGCATTCGAGAAAGCACGCCAGCAGTTCGGGCCTGTCAGCATCCTCATCAACAACGCCGGTCAGGCGGCGAGCGCAAAATTCACGGCTACGGATGAGGTGCTGTGGAACCAAATCATGGCCGTCAATGTGACGGGCACCTATCTGTGCACCCGGCAGGCGGTGCCGGACATGTTGCAGATTGGATCCGGCCGCATCGTCAATATCGCAAGCATCGCCGGCCTCAGAGGTGCTGCATATATCTCAGCGTATGCCGCGTCAAAACACGCGGTCATCGGCCTCACGCGCTCGCTGGCGCTGGAGTTCGCCACCAAAAACATCACGGTGAACGCTGTTTGTCCGGGTTATACGGACACCGACATAGTGCGCGACGCCATCGCGAACATCATGCGTAAAACCGGACGCACCGAGAAAGAAGCGCTCGAGGCGCTGGTGGCGACGAACCCGCAGAAGCGCCTGATCACACCCGAGGAGGTCGCGCATACCGTGTTGTGGATCTGCGGGCCGGGCGCTGAGAGTATAACGGGTCAAAGTATTGTGGTTGCAGGTGGCGAGGTGACGTAATGGCGAAGGAAGCCTCAAAAGAACGAACTGTCCTTAAAGCGGCTGTTGTGCCTCCCGTGGATGCCGAGACGCGCGTTCACGACGATCATCACGTATCACTGCGGCTGTGGCTGCGCATTCTGTCTTGCACGAACCAGATTGAGAATCGCGTCCGCCAAAGCCTGCAGGCGCGGTTCAACACGACACTGCCGCGCTTCGACCTGATGGCGCAACTCGAGCGTGCGCCCGAAGGACTGAAGATGAGCGAGCTGTCGCAGCGGATGATGGTCACGGGAGGCAACGTCACGGGCATCACCGACGGCCTGGAGAAGGAAGGCCTCGTCGTGCGTGAGGTCGACGCTGCCGACCGCCGGGTGTTCCGCGTGAAGCTGACAGGGGAAGGCCAACGGCAATTCCAGCGCATGGCCACCGAGCACGAGCAGTGGATCGTCGATCTGTTCGGGGGACTGACCCAGAAACAAAAGAAACAGCTCGTCGATCTGTTGGGCGAGCTCAAAGCTCACATTTCGAGCTCACCGAACGGTTGATGACACCCATGGCTGCACCATTCGACCTCGCGCGTTTCCAGCCCAAGCACTTCCTCTGGCGACAGGAGGGTCGGGTCGGTGTCATTACACTGAACCGCCCCGAGCGCAAGAATCCCCTCACCTTCGAATCATACGCGCAGCTCCGGGATTTCTTCCGGGCGTTGCTCGCAGTGAAGGAAGTTCGCTCGCTCGTCATTACCGGTGCGGGAGACAACTTCTGCTCCGGTGGCGATGTGCATGAGATCATCGGGCCGCTGACAAAGATGGACGCCGCCGGGCTGCGCAATTTCACCCAAATGACGGGTGACCTGGTGAAGGCGATGCGCGCCTGCCCGCAACCCATTGTGGCGGCTGTTGACGGTGTTTGTGCCGGTGCGGGAGCGATTCTGGCAATGGCGTCGGATTTTCGCCTGGGAACCTCGCGCGCCAAAACCGCGTTTCTATTCACCCGCGTGGGCCTGGCAGGTTGCGACATGGGTGCTTGCGCGATCCTGCCGCGAATCATCGGTCAGGGGCGCGCAGCGGAACTGTTGTTTACCGGCCGATCCATGTCGGCCGAGGAAGGAGCGGCCTGGGGATTCTTCAATCGCCTGGTTGCCCCCGAAACCGTGTTGGCCGATTCGATCGCGTTGGCGACCGAGATCGCGCAGGGTCCGACCTTCGCGCATGCCATGACGAAAAAGATGTTGCAGGCCGAATGGCATATGCCCGTGGACGCAGCCATCGATGCGGAGGCCGAGGCGCAGGCGCTTTGTATGGAGACCCAGGATTTTCACCGCGCCTATCACGCGTTCGTCGCTAAAGAGAAGCCGAAGTTCCAGGGGGACTGAACTAACCGTGGACATCAGCAGCTATCTCAAGTGGCCGTTCTTTGCGCCCGGACACGCCGAGCTCGCAGCTCGGGTGGATGCCTGGGCGACGGCATACTTTGCCAACAGAAAGCACGCAGAGGACCGCGACTCGGTAGATCAAGCCTGTCGACAGTTGGTGAGTGAGCTCGGGCGGGCGGGATTTACGCGCTACTCCGTGCCCGAAGCGCACGGCGACGGTCCTGGTTCGCAGGGTTCTGGCGATGTCGGCATGAGCAAGGCCGACGCGCATGCGGCGCAGGGCGGAACACGCGATTCGCACCAGGCAAGCGAGGCGCGCACGGGCAGCGCCGATGCGACCGACGCCCGCAACGCCGGCGCGACACATCCTCCCCACTTCGATGTTCGTTCTTTAGCAATCATCCGCGAAACCCTGGCCCGCCACGACGCCCTCGCGGACTTCGCGTTCGCCATGCAGGGTCTCGGCAGTGGCGCGATCTCGCTTGCAGGATCGCCGCAGATCAAACAGCGCTATCTGCCTCGCGTAGCCACGGGCGAAGCCATCGCCGCATTCGCGCTCTCCGAGGCCGCTGCCGGCTCCGACGTCGCGGCAATCCGTTGCCGCGCGCGGCGCGACGGCGACTTCTACGTGCTCGACGGCGAGAAAACGTGGATATCCAACGGCGGCATCGCCGAATTTTACTGCGTTTTCGCCCGAACCAGCGACGCCGAGGTGCGCCCGGACGGCACAGTCGCCGCACGTGGAATCAGCGCGTTTGTGGTCGATGCCAACACACCGGGCTTCTGCATCGCCCGTCGCATCGATGTCATCTCACCCCACCCGCTGGCCACACTCTCCTTCGAAAACTGCCGGATCCCGGCAACCCACATGTTGGGAGCCGCGGGAGACGGGTTCAAGCTGGCCATGCGCACTCTGAATGTGTTTCGCACTTCAGTCGCCGGCGCGGCGCTCGGCTTCGGCCAGCGCGCGTTGGATGAAGCGCTCGAACATGCCGTCAAGCGCCCGATGTTCGGCAAGATGCTCGCCGACTTCCAACTCACCCAGGCGACGCTTGCCGATATGGCGACTGACATGGACGCCGCGCGACTGCTCACCTATCGGGCTGCGTGGCTGCACGACAGCGGCAAACCCTGCGCCAAGGAGGTGGCGATGGCCAAAATGACCGCGACTGAGTCCGCGCAGCGTGTGATCGACCGGGCGGTACAGATGTTTGGCGGGCGCGGCGTCATGCATGGCGAGCGCGTCGAACAGTTGTATCGCGATATCCGCGCGTTGCGCATTTACGAGGGTGCCACCGAGGTACAAAAACTGATTATCGGGCGCGAAATTCTCAATATAGCGAAGCACAGAAAATGAGTTCGAAAGGGTTTGAAGTCCTGCAGCCGCAGGGGTGGCCACGGCCGAAGGGATATGCCAACGGGGTGGTCGCACAAGGCCGGCAGGTTTTCGTCGCCGGCCAGGTTGGTTGGGATGCCGCGGGACGTTTTGCCGGCCCGGGCCTGGCGCCGCAGGTCAAACAGGCGTTGCAGAACATCCTCGCGGTGCTTGCGGAAGCGGACGGGAAGGCTGAGCACATCGTGCGTCTGACATGGTATGTGACCAACCGCGCTGAATACCACGCGGAGCTGCGGGAAATCGGCGAAGCGTACCGGGCGGTACTGGGGAAACATTTTCCGCCCATGAGCGTCGTGCAGGTTGTAGCGCTGATGGAAGCGGAGGCGAAGGTGGAAATCGAAGCCACGGCGGTTTTGCCTGATGAGGAGCCTGCTGACTAATGCTCGCTCACTATCGACGTCCCGCCGCGGCATCGTCAGTCCGGCACGCTCCTCCCTGACGGTCATGCTTTCGCGGCTACCGACAGCGCAGCTCCGATTGAAAAGGGCATTGTCGGAGCAAAGGGTCTGGCATGTGGCGGCCCGCTGAGCGCATTCGCCACGATTCGCAACCGGGCGCCTGGCCCACCGCGGATGAAGCCGCGAAGTCCCGCCTTTTCTCACCGATAAACGTCGGACCCATTACGTTAGCGCAGCGAACCTGGGTGCCGGCGATGGTGCCGTGGAGAGCCAGCGAGGACGGCCTCGTTACGCCGGACGTACTCGATTGGTATGAATGCTTTGCACGTGGACGACCCGGAGCAATTGTCGTTGAGGCCACCGGCATCCGGGAGGTACCCAGCGGGCCGTTACTGCGGATTGGAGATGATCGATTCTTGCCCGGACTGCGCGATCTCGTGCAGGTCGTTCGGGAAGCCAGCGGCGGGGCGACGCGGCTGTTCATCCAGGTCATCGACTTCCTGACCATCCGCCGGCGACCCGACCCGACGCGGTACTTCGCGCAGTTCCTGGCGATCACGCCTCGGCACCGCAGCGCCTTCGGTCGAAACGACGCCGACGAGGCTGCCGTACGCGCATGGCTATCCGCACTATCGCGCGAGGAGTTGATCAAGGTGCTCGATGCGCGCGAGCTGGAGGCTCTCGATTTCGGCTATCGCGAGCGAGTCACCGACCTTCACCTGCCGCAGATTCGCGACCTCCCAACACAACTGCCACCCCTGTTCGCCGCCGCTGCGCGCCGCGCGCGCGAGGCCGGGTTCGATGGCGTCGAGCTTCACTACGCGCACGCCTACACCATGGCGTCATTCCTCTCGCGCGTTAACTCCCGAGCCGACGACTACGGCGGCCCCAAAGAGAAACGTGTGCGCCTTCCACTGGACGTATTCGCGCGAGTGCGTGCCGAAGTCGGAACTGACTTTCCGGTGGGCTGCCGTTTCCTGGCCGACGAATGCATCGACGGTGGCAATGACGTCGACGACGCCGTCTACTTCGGTCGGGAATTCGCGCGCGCGGGTATGAACTTTCTATCACTCTCGCGTGGCGGAAAGTTCGACGACGCAAAGCAACCCAAAGTTGGTGGAGCCTCGTACCCGTACACCGGCCGAAGCGGCTACGAGTGCATGCCCTCCTACTATTCCGACGCGCACGGCCCGTTCGGCCGCAACCTCACCCCCACCGCCCGCATACGTACCGCAATTCGCGATGACGGGCTAACCACCCCTGTCATCGCCGCCGGCGGCATTCACAACTTCGAACAGGCGGAATCTGCTCTCACCACCGGCACCGCCGACATCGTAGGCTTCGCCCGCCAGGCCCTCGCCGACCCCGACTGGTTTCGCAAGGTCCTCAGCGGCCGTGGCAACGAAGTCCGCCTCTGCCTCTATACCAACTACTGCGAAGCCCTCGACCAACGCCACCGCCAGGTCACGTGTGAGCTCTGGGACCGCGAAGCTCTCGACGCCGCCGGCACCAAACTCGCCTCAGACGGCAAGCGCCGTCTGACACCGCCGCGTTGGGATTGAAACGTTTGCATCAACGAGATAGGTCATTCGTACGCCCCCTGAACCGTTCATAGATTTCCGCATGACACTCCGTAACCTCATCACAATTCAAAGGGATGAGCTCGGCTACAACAACGCCACCACTCATCAACAACCCATAGGCTCGGTCTATACGCAAACGACGAACGACTTCCTCCAAGTTCGCGGCAACGAGTTTCAAATCCAGCTCTACATTCTTCATTGAGCAACCCTACTGAATAATCTGATGACGTACACCCACCCGCAGTGGCACCCACCGCTTTGCGCCGTATGGCGCCGAACGCTCTCTCACCAGTGATGGGCCATCTTTCAGGCATTCCGGGATCAAAAGCGCACCCGGAACGCCTGTGTCGAGCGTGGCAAACTGACCATGATTCAGTGCCGCAAGTCGGAGCAGGTGCCCATCGGTAACTTGCTTGGACTTCTCTGCCCACGATGGCAGGTCTGCCGCGCCCAATGTGTCGTCAACGAAAATGAACTGCTGTTGTCTCTGTAGACGCTTTAGGTCGTTCTGAGCGGAGCGCACATCCGTCGCAAACCCCGCCGATCCGCACGCGACACGCACAAAGCCAAGTTCGGTAATGGGGCACGTGGCCAAAGCCACGGGCGTGTCCCGCTCTGTCAATTCCTTGAGCCATCGTCCAGCACGCGCACTGTGGACATGTTCCCTGTACCCGAGAGCCAGCAGGACACTTACATCGAGGAGATACGTCATTCGTATGCTCCTCGGAGCATTTCGTAGATTTCCTCGCTGGTCACCTTGCGAACGCCTGGGCGCGCAGCAACTACTGAGTGACCGCTAATTTCCGAGGGCACGACTCTGGGTCCCACCCACTCGATCTCATGGGCCCGACATCTTGGAACCTCATCGCGATTCAAAGGCATGAGCTCCGCTACAACAGTGCCACCACTCTTCAGCAGCGCGTATGCCCTGTCCGTGCGCAAACCGTCAACGACCTCCTCCAAGTTCGCGGCAACCCTTTTCAAATCCAGCTCTATGGTCTTCATTGAAAATCCCTATTAGTGACCGTCCGTGGTCTGATTTCGATACCGATGACTATGGTATTCATGCGCAGAATCCTAACTCACACTAAAGTTTGATTACAAGCCTTCTTTATTCATGTTTTCTGCAGAAATGCAGCAAAACTATCGCGTTCCCTCACGCGTCCATTTCACGCTATCAACACGTCGCACGCACCGTCCGAGTTGGCGTGGCGCCCGCACGTCCGACAGCGCGTGCGCGCACAGACGCCTCATCAATTCACGCTTGATCGAGCGGCACTTGTGGCCGTAAGAGCGCGCCCGACGGCGTCCATTCGTAGCGAATGTCAGGCTCACGTTCCTCGTTGCGGCTCCCATCGTTCATATCGACAATTCGCAACCCCTGCCCCTCGTAGAAGGCTCTCGCTCCCGCATTTCGCTGAAACGTGTAGAGATATAGCCGGTTCGGGCTTTTCTTCCTGGCCGCCTCGAGCAACCGCCCGCCGATGCCGCATCGGTAGTGCCCAGGCAGCACGTAGAGCTGCTCAATCTCATCGCCGATGAGCGTCAGGAATCCAACAATAATCTTGTGCTTCCTGGCAACCCACGTCTCACCACGCTTAAGCACAACATCCCTGATCCATGCACGCACTTCGGTGTCAGTGTGAACGCGACGAAGATACGGAAGTGCATCTGACCGCGACGCCAGGTATAGCGACGCGATCTCGCCCGCGTCGCTCTGGGAAGCAGGTGTCAAGCAGAGTCGTTTCACGTCGTCCATTTGCGTGACTCCAGTCAATAGCCGTTTTATGGCACACCTCGACAATTGATGACATCATTCCGCCCTTTGAGGCAAGCGGTCCTGTCAGATCCAGATGCGTTTTACTACACAGTCACTAAGTCAAATCTCGCTCGCCATTGCTCTGATTGCATGTCCAGGATGGGGCGCCATTGCGTGGGCGAGCGAAGCGAGTCACGACATCTGTCCGCGGCCGGCACCCGGAGCTACGCTGGAGGACCCCGAAGATCTGCGCAGCCAGAACGGCGTCCTGACGCTCGACCTGACGGCGCGCAACGAGATCCAGAAGGACGGGACGACCCGCTTTTGCTACTTACTGGCGGACGGAAGCCAGTCGCCGACGTTGCGATTGAAGCCGGGTGACCTCCTGGTTCTTCGCTTGAAAAATGACTTGTCGAATCTCAAAAGTGACCGGAAGGACTCGCATCCGACACATGTGCATGACAAGACGGGCGCGCCAGCAGACCCATGCACGAGCGCCACCATGACGGCGACTTCAACGAATCTCCACTTTCACGGCCTGACCATTCCCCCCGTGTGTCACCAGGACGACGTGTTGAGGACGTCGATCCAGCCGGACGACCCACCTTTCGAATATCGGTTTCGCATTCCACAAAACGAGCCTCCGGGACTGTACTGGTACCACCCGCATATTCACGGGTTCAGCAGCCAACAGGTACTCGGCGGGGCTTCCGGAGCGCTCATTGTCGAGGGAATTGAGCGAGCCAACCCCGAAGTCGCCGGTTTGCCGGAGCGAGTGCTCGTGATCCGCGACCAGGACTTGGCAACGCCGGACGCGCCAGCCTCACCCGGAAGCGTTGGACTGCCGGCCTTCGTCGATGCCGACGGTGATGCGATCAACAGTGGCACCGGCGGCGGCAAGCCGGCTAAAGACCTCTCGATCAACTATATCCCCGTAACCTATCCGAACTACCAACCCGCATCCGTCACCATGCGCCCCGGCGAACGACAGCTGTGGCGGGTGCTCAACGCGACTTCGGTTACCTACCTGAACCTTGCGGCACTCGTGAAACGCGGACCCAAGTTCCGGGCCCAATGGCTGGGGGTCGTAGCCATTGACGGGGTTCCGTTAAGCGCGAACGGCAGTCCCGGCCACGGCACAGAATGGCTCCAGAACATTGTTGTGGCCCCAGGGGCGCGAGTTGAGCTCATTATGGTCGGCCCGCCTGCCGGAGCACCGGCAATGCTGGTAACCCGATGGGTCGATACCGGCGAAACCGGCGAGAACGATCCAAACCGCCCGCTTCTGTCGATCGTCGCGAGCACAGACTCTCGAGCCCCTCACTCCATTCTGCCTGCGGCTGCCGCGCCCCTGCCGCCGCCCGACCGTCCATGGATCGGCGCCGTGCGCCCCACACGCGTGCGCAAGCTCTACTTCTCGGAAGACGCCCCGGACCCGGCAAATCCGAGCGCCCCGACTCATTTTTATCTGACCGTCGACGGTCAAACACCGAAGGCTTTTGACCCGGCCTCAACGGAGCCGAGCATCGTGGTCAAACAAGGTGACGTAGAGGACTGGACCATCGAGAACCGCTCCCCGGAGCGCCATGCATTCCACATCCACCAGATCCATTTTCAGCTGATCGAGTGGCTCGGCCTCGCCGTGAATGAGCCGTTTTTGCGCGACACCATCAACGTCCCGTTTTACAACTCGGCAATGAAGTCCTACCCCAGCGTGCGAATCCGCATGGACTTTCGCGATCCGAACACCATCGGCACGTTCGTTTACCACTGCCACCTTCTCGATCACGAGGATGGCGGCATGATGGGACTCATCAGGGTGGACCCGCCCAATACAAATTCGCCCGCCGAAAAGTGAATCCCTTCGTAGCCTGAATCGTCATCATTCAGTCATACAGGTCCGGTAGCGTTCCCGAGGCAACCTTAAAGGGAACGCCAGCCCGAATAATCAACATTCCTGGCGGACCGAATTTCTTGGGAGTTTTACGAATATGAAACGTTTGGGCATTGGGCTCAGCGGTCTCGTGGCCGCCACAATCGCAGGCGCTGCCATCGCCGCCGAGGGTCCTGTTCCGACCGGCATGCCCCATCTCGACCACGTCTTCGTGATCATGATGGAAAACCATACCTATCAGCAGGTTATCAACAATCCCGCAATGCCGTTCATCAACGGCCAGATTGCGAAACACCAAGTCAGCCTGGCCACCCAATATTTCGCGGTGGGCCACCCCAGCCTCACGAATTATCTGGAAATCGTGGGCGGCTCGAACTTCGGCGTCCGCAGCGATAACAATCCGGACTGGCACAACCACAGCTGCCAGCCGAGCCTCGCCTCCGGAGTCCCGAATGCGGACAACGCCGGTGGAAATGCCCCCTATCCCGTGGTGTCCGGCGCCGTGTGCCCGATCTCCGGCGTGGGCACCGATGCCCCCACTGAGGCCGTCGACACCTGGAACGAAGTTGCGCCTCCGATCTTCAATTTCCTGGCTAACATCGACGGCGTGCAGTCCGTACCTGCCAATTCGCATACCGTGGGCAAGTCGATCGCCGACCAGCTCGCACGAGTCGGCCTGCGCTGGAAGTCGTACCAGGAGAGCCTGCCTGTAACAGGCGCTGATGGTATCGACACCAGCAACGGAACCGCCACCGACAAAACCACCTACAACGCGAGTGCGCCGCTGTCGCCGACGAACCTTCCGCCGCTGACGTCGGCTGGATTGGTAGCCGCCTACGCGGTGAAGCACAATCCTTTCGCGTACTTCCAAAGCGTGCAGGAGGGCTGGGACCCTGAGAACAGCCTGCACAACGTTGTGGGTTTCGAGGGCCCGCGAGGTCTTTATGCGGATCTGGGGAGCGGCCACGTCCCTGCCTTGTCCTTCATTGCGCCGAACCAGTGCGACGACCAGCATGGTCGCGGCAATAGCGACGCGTTCTGCCAGTACGACCAGGGAACTGCTGCTTTCCAGGGCATGACTGACGGCACCCAGGTGGGTCTGAACCCGGGATTGGCCGCGCAGGCCGACACTACGGTGAACAAGCTCGTCTCGAGCATCACAGAATCCCCCGTCTGGCACGAAGGCAACAACGCGATTGTGATCGTGTGGGACGAGAACGATTACAGTGGTCTTGCGAACGCGCTGCCCGCTAAGAGCCTCTTCCCTGTTCAAAATCAGAACGTCGTCGTGCTGACCGTTCAGACCAATGGCAGGGACAGGCACTCCACGGGCACTGGCACCACCAGCGGGAACTACTACAACAGCTACTCGCTGCTGCGGTCGCTCGAAGCTGGCTTCCGCCTGCCATGCCTCAATCACGCTTGCGACGCAAACGTGAAAGTAATGACCGACCTGTTCGGTTCGAGCCACGGCCAGAACGACTGATAGCTGAATGAGCCTTTGCCGGCGCGCTTGTCGTCACCTGTAAGACAAGCGCGCCGGACAAGCGAAAGCGCAGCTCCTGCCCTGCATCACTTTGTAACGCCAAGCAAACGGCGACTCCGGTAACATTTCGGCTGTCCCAGCGGAAGATGGGAGGTCGAACCGCATGCATACCGGCAGGCCCGATGCATCCGCCCGCCTGAACGACGACGCCGCAGCCACTGTCAAGCCTGCCCCGGCAGGCTCCCCCGGCGAGGTGCTCTGGGTAGCGCTCAAACTGGGCCTCACTTCCTTCGGCGGTCCGATCGCCCACCTCGGCTACTTCGAACGCACGTATGTTCGACAGCGGCGATGGTTGAGTAGCGAGCAATACGGCGGCCTCATATCGCTCTGCCAGCTGCTGCCCGGTCCAACGAGCAGCCAAGTCGGCTTTCTAATAGGACTGCATCGCGCTGGTTGGTTGGGAGCTCTGGCCGCGTGGCTGGGCTTTACCCTTCCCTCCGCGCTTGCGATGTTTGCTTTCGCACTTTGGGCACCGAGCGACCCCGGTTCACGGATGCAAGCCGTCCTTCACGGCCTAATGCTGACCGCAGTGGCCGTCGTTGCGCAGGCAGTATGGAGTATGGCGCGCGCACTCGCCCCGGACCTACCCCGACGCACGATCGCTGTCGCGGCATGCGTGCCGCTGCTGTTTTTGCACACCGGCCTCGCACAAGCGCTCACCCTCGTGGGCGGCGCTATCGCCGGTAGCCTTCTTGGTCGCTCCGCACCCCATGCGGCATCCAAGCTGCCGGCGCGGCTGCCAACTCGCGTGGCGTGGACCGCGTTGGGTCTCTTTCTGGCGCTCCTCGTCGGCTTGTCGGCGAGCGCCCTGCTTCAGACACGCGGACCCGTTGCGCTGGCCAACATTTTCTATCGCTCCGGTGCTTTCGTGTTTGGCGGCGGCCACATCGTACTGCCGCTTCTGCAGCAAGCGCTGGTCCCCGCAGGTTGGATTTCGGACGACCGCTTCCTGGCCGGATATGGCATTGCGCAGGCCATGCCCGGCCCACTCTTTACGCTTGCTGCATATCTCGGTGCGGCTATCGCGCCACCCCACCAGCCACTCCTCTGGGCGCTGGTCGCTTTGCTCGCAATCTTCCTTCCGGGACTGCTATTGGCAGTAGCGGGCCTATCTCTCCCGGGTCTGATTGCCGATCGCAAGACAGTGAGCGCAACACTCGCCGGCATTAACGCCGCGGTCGTCGGCCTCCTGGCCGCCGCCCTTTACAACCCTGTCTGGGTGAGCGCCGTGCAGTCCGCGATCGATATGGTAATCGCCCTCGTTGCGTTCGTACTGCTACAGCGATTCAAGACACCGCCCATCCTCATTGCGGCACTTTGCGTCGGAGCGAGTACTGGCCACATCTAAGCGATCACATAGCCCTATCGCACCGCCGAGGCCGGCCCGTCTCGGGAGGCGGCCACGACCTTGCCCTCTTCACGCAATTGAGTGAACTTCTGTATCAGCCGGTCAAACAGCTTTGGTGGTAGCAGGCCGTAGTCGATTCGACCTTCTCCTCTGCGGATGGGACGCAGGTCGAAGCCCGGCCACGTGAAGACATTCACTTCATCCAGGATGACCCAAGAGCGCTCGCTGTCGAGACCCAAGTGTTGTTTGACTCGCAGTGGAATTTCAACCGCGACATCCAGGTCTTGCGGCGAAGAATGTGTAATCGGGACAACAGCCACCTGCTTGTGCCCCCCAGCCTCCGGGTCGGGGCGGTCGACGGCAAGGACAATAGCGCAGGGGCGATCCTTCCGCCCCTCAACTAATCCGCGCTGTTCCTCTTCCTTCCAGAGATATGAGTACGAAATGACGAGACCAACTTCCGGTTCGGGCAATCCCGCCATGGCGATTCACTTTCTCTGAGGCTCTACTTTACGTCGAGAAGGGCGTTGAGATGGTCGTGAGCAGGATTCATTTTCGAACCCTGGATGGCTTCGGCGATTGCCGCCGGCAGGTCTTTGATTCGGTGTACGCGACGCTCGAATGCGCGCAGTCGCTGCAGCTCTTCATACTCACGCGCTGACACGAAATATCCGCTGACCCGGCCATAGCTGGTGATGGCAACCGGCTCACGCTGCGCCTCCTCCTTGTATCGCCCGAAGGCTTTGGCGAACTCAGTGGCAGTTACCGCAGTCATGATATTACCCTCAAGTTACGGAACATACGTAATTTACGAAAATCCAGTGGGGACGTCAACTCCAGCTGTGTCCCGCATAGAACTCAGCCGTTCTATCCATATAAGTATTTAATTTTATTACAATTATCGGAGAGATAAAGCGCAAATCAACCCCCTGCGCACGGCCCGAGGCCGCCCGGGCGCGCCGCATAGCTGTCATCAACCCAAGGCTAAGATCCCAAAGATCAATTCAATCCAAATGCCGCGCCGCAGTAGCTAGGGAGTGACTTTCGTGGAATCTGCGGTGCCGGCACGGTCGATAGTGACGCTCATGCGACCCCTGCGGTGGATTGCCGCTGCGGGAATCGCGCTGGCGGTGGGAATCGCCCTGTGGTTGGCCTACTGGGAATATCGCAACTCCATGCACGTTCCTGCCGCGTCGGCGGCGGAGTTGCATGACCGGTTGACGCGCGCGAAAGCGTGGGTATTCACCAACAAAGATCGCCTGCTGGGCGAGCCCAACATCATGCTGTGGCTCTTCATTCGGGACGCGGCGCGTGTGACCCACGACCCGAAATTGCTGGCGCTGGCGGAGGAGTTCCAGAGACGCTATACGAACGGCACGCCTCTGCAGTACTTCTTCGACTCGAATGGCAGCGAACGGGTTACGGGACAGAGGATCGAGTTCGGTGAGTCGTTGCAGGACTATCAGCGTCTGCTCTTCTACGGGGCTACCTGCAATGCGCCGGCGCGGTGGGATCCCGAGGTGGCGACACTCTTGACCCCGGGGGCATGTGACCACAACCTGCTATGGCTCCGGTCGCCGTGGTGCCGCACACATCAGTTGATGGGGTTACGGTTCGTACAAAAGAATCACTGCGACCCTGATTCCGAGACCGACGCAACTGTCGTGGCGGTGCAAGATTCCATTCTGTCCGAGCTGCGTTGGGACTTCCGCGTCGGGGATGCCTACCTGCAGATGGTATGGACACTCGTCGAGTCCGGGCGCCGCAAGGATGTCAAACCGATCTGGATCAGAAGAATTCTGGACGCCCAGCAAGCGGACGGCGCCTGGGATGGAGTCCAGGTATTGGCCAGACTCCCTGGCGGCCGGGTCCTGGCTTGGGACGGACATCCGTACCCGCGGATCATCAGCGAGCCAGCGCCGACCTTCCATGCAACCGCTCAGGGGTTGTACTTGTTGGCGCTCCTGGAAAGCGGGTCTTGAGGAATAAGTCAATTAGCGGTAACGCCAAAAGCGACACTCGCGAAATTTCTGTGAGCTGGTTCGCAGTTCGCGGCGTTGGAAGTGTGGATGATGTCGTAGTTGCGTTAACTCGTTGTTACATAACGATAAGTTACATAACGGGAACGCAACGACCACGACGACGACACATTTGAGATTCGGCGCAGCGCGACTCTCATGGACAGAGCACGCAACAATGAGCAACGCAACGAAATTCGATTCACAAGCACCCACCGGCCACAATCCCTACAGCAGCGCCGACACCCCAATGGTGCCGAGGACCACCCCGCCGCACACTCGACGACATGCGCAGACTCAGCGAAGAAATCAAACGTGCTCGAGAAGTGAGACAGGGCGCAAGTCAACGGCGAAGCTTCTAGCCCGCGACTCGTGCGGCCCCGCTGGCAGCAGCGCACAGATGTGCGCTGCATGCCCTGCTGACGCAATGCGGGTGT
>CAVVXG010000041.1:0-52675 GCA_963752125.1 uncultured Pseudomonadota bacterium
CTGACGACGGTGAGTCTGACGCCCGTCTCGCTGATTTCGATCTCTTCGGCCTTGGCGGGAACCCTGACGAGGATCTCTCCTGACTGTGCTGAGAGCTTCTTCCATAACGCGGCACCCAGAACCCTGTTGGCCACCACGTAGCCGAAGGCATCGATGCCCTGCTCTGCCGCGCGCAATCGCGCAAACCCGAATCGTCCGGCATCCGAAACATGGATGGTGCGAATCGCAGCAGCCTGTGGCGCGATCTCATTCCAGACGTCGAGACTCTCAAAGATGCGCCGGCTCGCGTTGCCCAACGCCGTGGTTCGGTCGTCGAAGCTCGGCTGCGCGGCCGAGCCGGGAGCAACACCCTCAATTAACAGAACACGGATACCCAACCCCCGCAGGCTGAGAGCAAGGCTTGCGCCAACCATCCCCCCGCCGACTATCGCGACGTCGACGTCCATCAAGCAACCGCCATGAGGGCTTCGATCTCGTCCACGCTCTTGGGTACCCCCGAGGTGAGAACTTCCGCGCCAGTCTTGGTGACCACGACATCGTCCTCGATCCGCACACCGATGTTATGGAAGCGCTTGGGCACGCCACGGCTCCCGGTGGGAATGTAGATACCCGGCTCGATGGTCATGACCATCCCGGGCTCCAGCACACGCCAGGCGTCCCCGATCTTGTAGTCGCCGACGTCGTGCACATCGATACCCAGCCAGTGACCGGTGCGATGCATGAAGAAGCGGCGATAGGCGCCCTCGCGCTCGAGTTTCGCAACACGGCCTTTCAACAGCCCGAGCTTCACCAGCCCCTGAGTCACCACTCTGACGGCCGCCAGGTGTGGATCGTTCCAATGATTCCCAGGACGTACCGCGGCGATGGCAGCGCGGTTCGCTTCCAGCACGACCTCATAGACAGCCCGTTGCTCGGCGGTGAAGCGTCCATTCACAGGGAAGGTGCGCGTGATATCGGACGCGTAGCACTCGTACTCGCACCCGGCATCGACCAGAAGCAAATCCCCGCTTTCGAGCATCTGGTTGTTTTCCCTGTAGTGCAAGACGCAGCTGTTGGCGCCCCCACCCACGATGGGGTGGTAGGACGTATCGGCGTTGTGTCTGCGGAACTCGTGTATGAGCTCCGCCATGATCTCGTACTCCAGCCGTCCGGGACGACAGAAGCGCATGGCGCGCACGTGCGCATTGGCGGCGATGCGCGCGGACTCGCGCAGGAGCTCGATCTCGGCCTTCGACTTGTAGAGGCGCATGTCGTGCAGTACATGATTGAGCGCAACAATCTCTTGCGGGACGTTGCGCCCATGACTCGACTGGGTGCGCAGGCCGTTGACCCAACCGACCACCCGCTGATCGAACTCCGGATACACCCCCATGGCATAGAACACCTTGGTGTGGTTCTCCAGCAGCCCCGGAAGAATCTCGTCAATGTCAGTGATAGGGAACGCGTCGTCCGCGCCATGATCACGCGTTGCACCTTTTGGGCCCGCGCGACGCCCATCCCACGTTTCCCTCTTGGGATCGCGGTCGCGCACGAAGAGAATGTACTCCGCCTGCTCGCGACCCGGGACGAGCACGGCCACCGCTTCCGGCTCGCCAAAACCGGTCAGGTAGTGGAAGTCACTGTCCTGACGATAGGCGTACTCCACATCGTTATTGCGATGCCGAACGGGCGCCGCGGGCACGATGGCGATGGAATCACGGCCCATCAAACGCATCAGGTGGCGGCGGCGGCGCGCGAACTCGGCGCCAGGCGCCGGTCCTCCCGCGTCGCGCCGCTGGCGCTTCTCGGGATTCCCTTCGCCGCTCTCCGGTCGTCCCGCGTCGCACCGTTGGTGCTTCTCGGGATTCCCTCCGCTGCGCTCCGGTCGGAGAGCCTTACTTGCGGATTCCAATGCGGACGAGATCTTCAATGCAAGGGTGCGCCGGGTGATGAGGGTTGATCGCGTAGCGGGCTGAGCTCCTCGAAAACGAGCTGCACGCCGACCCGTACAAACTCGACCAGCTCGGCGTACGCGCTTTCGTTCGATTCTATGCTTTGTCCATCATCGACCCCAACGCGGGTGATTTCCGAGAAGTCGCGCACGATCTCGCCGACCTCGCCCGGAAGAGCGTTGGTGTCCTGGATGGCACTGCCGCCCAGGCCGTAAAGAAAACCCTGACACCACTGCGCGAGAGCGACCGTGCGTGTATCGAGCGAAGCCTCATCCTCGGGCAACAGCAGATCGAACTCCATGTCCGAACCGGAAAGCGCCCCGGAGGTCTCGAGGTAGAGCGCACGCAGCGCGGCTGTTGCTAGAGGATGTGCGCGCCCCTCGGGAAGAATCTCCAGCAGCCAGTCCTCAAAACGATAACCGATGGCCGCGCACAGACACCCCGCGAGGGTGCCGTGAGCCTCAGCGGCGTCCGTCATCGAACGCTCATCGCTCAGGACACGCTGGATTTCCGTGTAAGTCGTCTGGTTCATGTATGGGAGATTATGCCTGAAGCGTTTGCACCGCTGCGCCGGGCTCTCTATAGTCCGAACCATGAGCGACACCACAAAAACACAGCTCGATCTCGAGCTGATGCGACTAGCCAAGCGCATCGAAGAATTGGTCGCGACCGTGGAACACCTGAAGGAAGAGAATCGCGCGTTGCGCCAGCGACACGAGTCGCTGGCCGGTGAGCGGGCCTCGCTCCTACAGAAAAACGAGCAAGTCCGCACGCGTGTCGAGGCTATGATCGGCCGCTTGAAAACTCTGGAGCACGGCTCATGAGCCAGCAAGAGCAAGCACGCGTGAGCGTGCGGATCATGGAAAAAGAGTATGTCATTGCGTGTCCCTACGAGGAGCGCACCGCGCTTCTAGACACGGCTGAATTCCTCAACAGTCGCATGCGCGAAGTGCGAGACAGCGGCAAGGTCGTGGGTCTCGACAGGATCGCCGTCATGGTGGCGCTCAACCTGGCGAACGAGCTGCTGCGCCTGAAGAACCACGATGCAAAACTCGAAACCGAAGCCAGTGGCCGAGTCCGCGCCCTGCGCGAGCGGGTCGAAAGCGCAATCGAGAAGGGCCAGCAACTCGAACTCTAGGTCTCTGCGCGACCAACGCTGCGCGCTGCTCCGCTCTCGGCCTACTGCGTGCGGCTTCCGCTTCCGGGCCCTTTACTCCGCTCTCTCCCTGCTGCGGCCTCGCTCGTCGCACGCGCTGTGTGCGCCCACGATCCGACTGCCGCAAGTCGTCCTTCCTTTTCACAAGCCATACGACGCTGCATCGCACCCCCAAAAAGCAGCATCTTCGATCTGGCTACGGGTGGGTTCTTCGCCCTCGGGGCGAGGTTCGTGTAGAGTGATCCGTGGCGTCGCCTGCGGTGTTCGACACGCGTTCCGGGTTACCTCGGACCCTAGTTTGTACTACCCAGGGACAATGGGTTGCAGGCAGCACTGTGCAAGTCCGCGCTTGGAGCGGAAAGCCTTACCTGTCGCAGCTCGTCCCACTTGTTGCTCTGGTTCGAGAGCAACGGTTCGCACCGGCACATGCGGGTGACGCTTACTCATTGGCTGAAAGTCTGCCCGGCCCGCGTAGGGTGCGGCGCTTTCAGCGGACGAAGGCAGGTGGCTTCGTTGAAGGGCCGGCAAAAAGCGTGGTTTTTTGCCCGGGGCGCGCAGCCGGCCGAACGCGGCCACTCCGCGCGGCAGCAGCGATCGGCATCGCTGTTACTGCATTTTCGTAAATCACCTGCGGCGCTTTTCAGCGGACATACGCTCCACTTCGAATCGTCTGAGGCCTACGCGCCCGGGCAAAAAAGCGTGGTTTTTGCCGGGGGCGCCGAGCCCTCGTGCACCAGTACGTCGCGCGAGCGCGGTCGCCTGTGGCGCTTTCAGCGGAACAAACCCCAGCGACTGCGTTTGGCGGCAGTGCGAAAGCACCGCGGCCCGCGGCGGCCCGCGCCGGGCGTTAGTCCACCAGACAATTCGTTACGACAGCGCTTTCGTCTCAGCAAGACGCGATGGCACCCGCCGAGTGAGCGACTACGGGCATGATGCAAGCCGTGTCACTCGCTGAACGCAAGACACTACGTCGATTACTCCGAGCGCGCCGACGTGAGGTGCCCACTGCGGAGCGGGCTCGCGCTGCCCAACTCGTCGCGCACAACGCGGACCGCCATCTCCATCTGCGTCCGAGCTCGCGCATAGCCCTATACATGGCAATGCCATCGGAGCTCGACACCACCCCCCTCATCAACCTTGCTCGCGAGCGCGGTTGCACTATCTACGTGCCGCGCATCGATCGTCACTCGCTGAGCCGCAAGATGCGCTTCGTAGAACTGACAGGACAGCGGCGGCGCAACCGTCTCGGCATCTATGAGCCTGAAACTCGGCGCGCGATCGGTGCAAAGTGGCTCGATGTCGTGTTCCTGCCCCTCGTGGGCTTTGATGCATGTGGCGTCCGCCTCGGCATGGGCGGCGGTTACTACGACCGTGCGCTTGAGTTCCGCCGTTGGCGCACTGTGTGGCACACACCACGTCTGATCGGTCTCGCTTATTCATTCCAGCAGGTCGAAGGCCTCACCGCGGCCGCTCACGACGTGCGACTCGATGCGGTGATCACTGAAGAGAGGATGGTTCAATGCGCTATTGGCTGATGAAGACCGAGCCCACCACATTCGGCGTCGAGGACCTCGAGCACGCTAAACGCCAGACGACAGGCTGGGACGGAGTACGCAATTACCAGGCGCGCAACATGCTTCGGGACGAGATGAAGAAGGGAGACCTGGCGTTTCTCTACTATTCGAGCACCGAGGTACCCGGAATCGTCGCGCTCGTGAAGGTCGTGAAGGAGGGCTACCCCGACCCCACCGCCTTTGATCGCAAGCACCATCACTATGACCCCGACAGCGATCCGCAGGAGCCGCGCTGGTTCATGGTGGACGTGCAACTCGAGCGCCGCCTCAAACGCGTCATCACGCTCGAAGAGCTGCGCAAACATGCGACGAAAGCGCTTAAAAACATGGTTCTGCTGCGCAAGGGCAATCGTCTGTCCATCACACCGGTCGAGGCCGCGGAGTGGAAGTTCATCCTCTCGCTCGAGTGATGAGCTGATGCTTGCATGTGCATCCTCACACGCCGTCGCACACCCGCACTCTAGGTGAACGCCTATCACACTTGTCACAGCCGTGCGCATGCTTGCTTGTAATTTTGTTTCGCGTGTATATACTCCGACCTCGGACTAACCCTACAATTTGGAGAGCCAACATGGCGAAAGCGAAAAAGAAGGCCAAGAAGAAAGCTGCGAAGAAGAAGTAGTGCCTGACTTGAGGGCCGCATAGGCCCCAAGTGAATCGCAGAGACTGTGCCCGCTGATGAAGCGGGCACAGTCGTTTTTGCGGGTCGCCTTCTTCGACAGGAGAACGGTTGCCGGGGGTAACGCCTGGCGAGTTTCCCTCGAAGGTACTTGGCCACTGATGCGAAATAGCGCTAGTTTTCCCGTGGAATCCGCTAGAACCCCAGACGGCCGCTCCCGGCAATAGCGCGAGGTAATAACGATGTCTGCCCCTGGTGACGCACAGCATAGTGATGCAAAGAAGCAGCGCGCCGCGCAGGCGGCTGTCGATCATCTTCTCGATGGCCACCTACAGCACGGCGCCATCATCGGCGTGGGCACTGGCTCTACCGTGAACTTCTTCGTCGATGCACTGGCGGCTTGTCGCGAGTGCATCGGCGGCGCGGTCTCGAGCTCCAACGCGACGACGGCACGCCTCAAGGCCATCGGTATCAAGATTCTCGACCTGAACGAGGTCGATACCTTGGGGTTCTATGTCGATGGAGCCGATGAAGCGACCCGCTCTCGTCATCTCATCAAAGGCGGCGGTGCCGCACTCACTCGCGAGAAGATCGTCGCGGCCGCTGCGTCGCACTTCCTCTGCATCGTCGACGACGCGAAGGTCGTAACCCGCCTCGGCAAGTTCCCACTCCCGATCGAAGTGATCCCGATGGCGCGGTCATTGGTCGCGCGTCAGCTGGTCGCCTTTGGAGGTCGTCCCGTGTGGCGCGAAGGGTGCGTGACGGACAACGGGAACCACATTCTGGATGTGCACGACCTGGTGATCACTGACCCACCCGCACTGGAGCAACAGCTCAATCAGATCGCGGGGGTGGTGACTGTCGGACTGTTTGCCGTCCGGCCCGCGGACACGCTGATCATCGGCACGGCCACCGGGGTCGAGCTGACCTGACGGGATGGCGCCACGCGCTGCCGGGGCGCGGCGTCGTGTTGGATGTTGGATCCATAGCCTCACCGGCCAGACGCTTGCGGTGTTTGATCACTGCAAGCGGCTGCAGCGGCAGCATCAGCCGCGCAGAGTCAAGTCACAAAACCAACACTGAAACGACATCGCGAGATAGTAGCGATGGGTCATCGGCGACCAACGGCGAACAAAGTGGACCGTTGAACTTGGCATCGCGCGACGGCCTTGGGGGGAGTCGACTGGATTCGCGGGGCTCGGAGGGAGAGAGCGGAGTGATTGCCTGGCGCCGTGGAACGGCGCAGCGGCCTCGCTGCGTACGGGCTGATGAGCGGGCTCGAGCCGGTGCAACGACTCTGGGGGACTAGGATGGCTTCGCGCCGCATTAGCGGGCGCTGTGGTCTCGCCGCTTACATGGCCGATGAGTCGGCTCGAACCGGTACACGACTCTGGGGGACTAGGATGGCTTCGCGCCGCATAGCGGGCGCTGTGGTCTCACCGCCTACATGGCCGATGAGTCGGCTCGAACCGGTACACGACTCTGGGGGACTAGGATGGCTTCGCGCCGCATAGCGGGCGCTGTGGTCTCACCGCCTACATGGCCGATGAGTCGGCTCGAACCGGTACACGACTCTGGGGGACTAGGATGGCTTCGCGCCGCATAGCGGGCGCTGTGGTCTCACCGCCTACATGGCCGATGAGTCGGCTCGAACCGGTACACGACTGGGGGACTAGGATGGCTTCGCGCCGCATAGCGGCGCTGCGGCCCTTCGGGCCGACCTGGCGGGAGCCAGGTCGCGATCCTAGTCCCTGCGCCAAAAACAAAAAGGCCCGCCAGTGGCGGGCCTTCGTGTTTTTGGCTGGGGGACTAGGATTCGAACCTAGGTAAACGGAGTCAGAGTCCGTTGTCCTACCACTAGACGATCCCCCAAATAAGGACTGGTGGCACGCGGTCGTAAGCGACACCGGGCGCGCAGGATACCCGCGCCCGGCCCGCCTGCAAACTTACCGCTTCGAGTACTGAGGACCGCGGCGTGCTTTGCGACGCCCGACCTTCTTGCGCTCGACTTCGCGCGCATCGCGCGTGACGAAGCCCGCGTCGCGGAGCGGCTTGCGCAGGCTCTCGTCGTACTCCATCAGGGCACGGGTGATGCCGTGGCGAATGGCGCCGGCCTGGCCGGTGATGCCACCGCCATCGACGCGCACGTTGATGTCGAACTTGGACGTGAGCTGCACAAGCTCGAGAGGCTGGCGCACGATCATGCGACCGGTCTCACGACCGAAGAACTCATCGAGCGAGCGCTCGTTGACGGTGATCTTGCCGCTGCCCGGCTTGAGATATACACGCGCCGTGGCTGTTTTGCGGCGGCCGGTGCCGTATTGGCGGTCGGCCTGATGATGGCTGGCTGGCATGCGATAGGGATCCTATTGAATCTCGAGCGGCTTCGGCTGCTGCGCCTGATGCGGATGCTCCGCGCCGGCGAACACGTGGAGCTTGCGGAACATGCGCCGGCCGAGGGTATTTTTCGGCAGCATGCCCTTCACCGCGATCTCGAGCACCCGCTCCGGATGCTCCTTCAGCAGCTTCTCAAGCGCGATCGACTTGATACCGCCGATGTAGCCGGTGTGATGGTAGTAAAACTTGTCGGTGAGCTTACGGCCCGTTACACGGATCTTCTCCGCGTTCAGCACCACAATGTGGTCGCCCATATCGACATGGGGGCTGTAGTCGGTCTTGTGCTTGCCCTTCAGGCGATGGGCAATCTGCGTTGCAAGCCGCCCGAGCGTCTTCTCGGTCGCGTCGACGAGGAACCAGTCGCCCCGGACAGTGCCGGAGTTGGCAAATACAGTCTTCATAGGTAGTACCAATAGGCACCCCGTCCATGTGCGGGGGCCAAAAAAGGGCGGGAAGTGTACTCAAGCGGGTCCGCCAATGCAAAGGTCCTCGGCGACAGACAGCTTGCGCCCGTGCAAGAGCCCCGCTGGCGTTGCCAGCCCGACGCCGCTGCCGCACCTGCCCTGGCTGCCGAACCATGCCAAGCAGAACCTGCGCCTCCGCGAACCGCCAGCACCCCACCGGCCCCTGCCGCCGTTTCCTCCCAGCCTAAACACTTCATAACGTGCGGCATCGCAGACGGCCCCCTTATAATATGTCCATGCAGTCGGACAGTCCCCTGGACACTTTGATCTCCGCAGCCGACCGGGCTTTGCGAGCCGTCTTCGCCCCAGCCAGAGCTTCGCGGCCGCGACCCGTTCCCGCAGCCACCGCGCCCACTTCGTCGGCCCCCGTTGGCACCACCGTGCCGGTATCCGCGCCAGACGCCGAAACTCGTGATCGCCGCGCGGCGCTCGTTGACGCGGAAAGACGCACCTCCGCGGCCCTCATGCGGGTAAATCACGCTGGGGAAATCGCAGCACAAGCGCTCTATCACGGCCAGGCCCTGGTTGCCCGCTCGCCGACAACCCGCGAGCTCCTTCTGAAGGCGGCGCGCGAGGAAACCGATCACCTCGCCTGGTGCGAGACCCGACTGAATGAGCTCGACTCACGCCCAAGCCTGCTGAATCCGCTGTGGTATGCAGGCTCTTTCGCGATCGGCGCAATGGCTGCGCTGCTGGGAGACCGGGCGAGCTTGGGCTTCGTGGTCGAAACCGAGCGTCAGGTTGAAGGCCACCTCGACGAACACCTCGACCGACTGCCCCCGGACGATGTCCGCAGCCGAGCCATACTGGAAACCATGCGCAGCGATGAAATCGCTCATGGTATGAATGCCAAGGCAGCCGGAGGCGTGGAGCTACCGTCCCCGGTGCGAGCACTGATGCGCGGGACCGCGCGAGTCATGACGGGCACGGCATACTGGATTTGATCGACTGCGTCACTAAACCCGCATTCCAAGTGCTGACTGACGTCACAACGTCCGGTACGCTTGCAGTTAGCCAAACATATGTATAAAAAAGCGGGCCGCCGCAACACAGCGCCACTTTCGGATAGCGACATTTCTGGGGAGCCGGTATGGACGAAAACATCAAACCCTTGAGCGACATTCCGGCGATCAATCGCTTTTTGAGCTATTGCCGCATCCGTACGGTCCCGTCAAAGACCGTCGTCATCCACGCGGGCGACCTGCCCGACGTGCTGTACTACATCATCAGCGGCTCCGTTGAAGTCATGATCGAAGACGAGGAAGGCAACGAGATGGTGCTTGCCTACCTCAACCGCGGCCAGTTTTTCGGTGAGATGGGCCTGTTCTACGAGCAGCCCACCCGCAGCGCCTGGGTCCGCACCCGTAACCAGTGCGAGCTGGCCGAAATGACCTACCCGCGCTTCCGGCAGATTGCCGCCGAAAGCCCGGGCCTGATTTTCGAGCTCGCCACACAGTTGGCCACCCGGCTCGACCGGACCAACCGCAAGCTGGGCGACCTGGCCTTCGTCGACGTCACCGGCCGTGTAGCCCACGCGATCATGGATCTGTGCGGCGAGCCCGACGCCATGACCCATCCGGAAGGCATGCAGATCAAGGTCAGTCGCCAGGAGTTGTCACGGCTGGTCGGCTGCTCGCGTGAGATGGCGGGGCGTGTACTGAAAGTACTGGAGGAGCAGGGACTGCTGCGTGCCACGGGCAAAACCATCGTCGTCTTCAACGCGCGCCCGAAGATGAAGACACGTCCGGTCATCGTCCCGGCGAAACCCGCGACGGCCACCTCGAAGGTGACCGGCCCGCTCGATATGGATGATGACGACGACGATGATGATGACGAGGACGACGACGAGTAGGCTCAGCCCCAGGAGCCTGTCAGACAGGCTCCTCCGCCTCAATCTCGCGGTGCATCTGGCGAATCGTCTCGGCGTAATCCTTACTTCCGAAAATCGCTGATCCGGCCACGAAGGTATCAGCGCCAGCGTGGGCGATTGCCCGGATATTGTCGACCTTCACGCCACCATCGATCTCGAGGCGCACCGCGCGACCCGAGGCATCGATCCGCCGTCGCGCTTCCGCCAGCTTCCGCAAAGCCGACGGAATGAACTTCTGTCCGCCAAAACCCGGGTTCACCGACATGATGAGCACCATGTCGAGTTTCTCCAGCGTGTAGTCGAGATACTCGAGCGGCGTGGCCGGATTGAACACCAGGCCGGGCTTGCAGTCGTGCTCGCGGATGAGCTCGATCGTGCGGTCGATATGCTGGGTTGCTTCCGGATGAAACGAGATGAAGGTGGCGCCCGCCGCCGCGAAGTCAGGGACGATGCGATCCACGGGCGACACCATCAGATGGACATCGATGGGGGCTTGCACGCCGTGCTTACGCAACGCTTCGCAAACCAGCGGGCCGATAGTCAGATTCGGCACGTAGTGGTTGTCCATGACATCGAAATGAATGATGTCGGCGCCGGCCTTCAGGACGGCATCGACCTCGTCACCCAGACGCGCGAAGTCCGCTGAAAGAATCGAAGGCGCAATCCATGGAGTTTGCATGCAGCTCAACCTCCGTCAGCCTGCCTGACTCGTCAATCGTTGCAACGCCTCGCCATACTTCTCGCTGGTGCGGACAATGATCTCAGGCGGCAACCTCGGCCCTGGCGCCTGCTTGTTCCAATCGAGGGTTTCCAGATAGTCCCTGACAAACTGCTTGTCGAAGCTCGGCGGACTGGTCCCAACGCGATAGGTATCGCCCGGCCAGAAGCGGGACGAGTCGGGCGTGAGCACTTCGTCGATGAGTGTGAGCTGGCCTGCCTCGTCCACGCCGAACTCGAATTTGGTGTCAGCAATGATGATGCCGCGGTCACGCGCATGGGCGGCCGCGAAGTTGTATAGGGCAATCGCGGCGTCCCGGACCCGCGCCGCCAGGGAAGCGCCCACCAAGCGCTCCACTTCGGCGAAACTGATGTTCTCATCATGCTCGCCGGCCGCCGCCTTGAAAGCTGGCGTGAACAAGGGCTGCGCCAGCTGCTGCGCCTGCAGCAATCCCGACGGCAGCGAGATTCCGCACACCGCCCCGGACTTCTGATAGTCCTTCCAACCGGAGCCGATGAGATAGCCCCGCACCACTGCCTCCACAGGCAGTGCTTTCAGCCGGCGAACGATGCCGGCCCGCCCCTCGAGCATGGCCAGCTCAGTCGGGTCCTTGATGACACTCGCCAACGGCCGGGAGGTCAAATGATTCGGCACGATGTGAGGCGTGCGCCCGAACCAAAAGTCCGAGATCTGGTGCAGCACCCGCCCCTTGTTCGGAATAGGATCCGGCAACACCACATCGAACGCCGAAAGCCGGTCGGTCGTGACGATCAGCATCGCATCCGCATCGACGGCGTAGATATCCCGTACCTTCCCCTCGTGGATTTTCTCGAGGCCTTTCAATGAGGTGCGAAATACGGTGTCTGGCTGCATTAGAGGCTCATTCTGAGGCTGAGCCGGGGGAATTCCCGGCCGTTGCTACAGTATCTACTATAGCGAAGTAAGCGCGCCCTATGCGGCGCGCGCCCGCCGCCAATAGTGGTCGGGCTTTCAGCTCCACGGACGGTACGACGAATGGGCACAATGAGATCGCAGAAAGGAACAGTGGTAAGACAATGGCGCTGAAATGGACCGGCAAAATCGTAGGCGGCGTCCTGGGCCTGCTGACCGGTAACCCGATCGTCGCGTTGGTGGGCCTCGTGCTCGGCCATCAGTTCGACGAGCACAGCGGCGAGCCCGCAGCCGGGCCGCAGCCGAACGCGAGCGCGAATCTGGCCGAGATCGGCGAGCGCTTCTTCCGCGCCACCTTCCGGATCATGGGTTATCTTGCCAAAGCCGACGGGCGGATATCGGAACGGGAGATTTCCGCCGCGCGCGGCGTCATGTCAGACCTGCGCCTGAACCCACTGCAGGTACGCGCCGCCATCGAATATTTCACCGTCGGCAAACAAAGCGGCTTCGACCCGGCGACCGAACTCGCCGGCCTGCGCCACGCCTGCCAGGGGCGCCCCGAATTGCTGCGCGTCTTCCTCGAAATCCAGATACGCGCCGCCCTCAGCGGCAACAACATGGAAGGCCCGGTGCGCGATCTTCTGGGCCGCGTCGCCAACCGACTCGGCATCTCCAACCTCGAGCTGGCGCAGCTCGAAGCGATCCTACGCATCCGCAGCGGCAGCTTTCACCAGGGCCAGCGCCAGCAAGGCCAGGGCCAAAGCTACGCCCGCAGCACCACCGCCGAGCAACTCGACCAGGCGTACAAAGTCCTGGAGACCACCCCCAACGCCGGCAAAGACGAGATCGTCAAGGCCTACCGCCGCCAGTTGAGCAAACACCACCCCGACAAGCTCAAAGCCAACGGCCTGCCTGATTCCATGATTGAGCACGCCAAACAGCGCACCCAACTCATCATCGAAGCCTACGAACTCATCCGCGAACGCCGCGGAATCTAGAGTCACGTGTTCGGGAGCAGAGCTGCACTCAATGTAATGCGGGTGTTTCATGACCAAGAAGGGAGATACGAAGACAGAGCTTCGGAAACACAACACCGCGTATAGATGCGCGGCCCCGAGTGAGAAAGGCTCTTTCCCGGGGGCTTGCCCTGTAGGGAACAGGGCCAGAGCCTACATGGATGTACTTGCGGCGTCCCCCGGGAAAGAGCCTTTCTCACTCGGGGCCGCGCCTACAATGGAACCCTGCTTCATGAAGACCGCGCAGCCCACTCCTCAATGACCGCCTGCACAGCACGAACCCCATCAGTCAACGCCGCCGGTCCCGGCTGCAAAATAATGGGCGACTTGATCTCACGCACGAACCCATCCCGCACAGCAGGCACTTCCCCCCACCCCGGACGCGCCGCCACTTCACCCGGTTGAAACTTCTTACCACACCACGACCCGAGAATAATGTCCGGCCCCCGCCGCACCACTTCGAGCGGATCCGCAATGATCCGATTCTTCCCCAACCCCTGCACCGCCAGCTCCGGAAAACAATCCTCTCCGCCGGCCAACTCAACAAGCTCCGACACCCATCTGATACAAGAGATCTGCGGCTCGTCCCACTCCTCGAAGTAAACGCGAGGCCGCCTCGGCAGCAGCGCCGCGCGCTCGCGCACCTGCGCAAGTCCCGCGGTGAGTTGCCTGATGAGATCGAGTGTCTTCGCCTCGCACCCGATCATCCCACCGAGCGTGCGGATCATCCGCAGGATTTCCTCGATGCTGCGGTGATTGAAGACATGCACCTCAATCCCAGCGCGCACCAGCTCCGCCGCGATATCCGCCTGCAGATCCGAAAACCCGAGAACGAGATCCGGCCGCAGCGCGATAATGCGATCGATTTTGGCGCTGGTGAAGGCGGAAACCCGCGGCTTTTCCTTGCGCGCCTGAGGCGGCCGCACTGTAAAGCCCGAGATGCCGACGATGCGCCAGTCCTCGCCCAGCAGGTACAAAGTCTCCGTGGTCTCCTCGGTGAGACACACGATCCGTTGTGGGAATCCTGAAAGCACACTCATGGGTGCTACCCTACCGCAATGTTGGCACGCATCTGGAGTTTCCTCGATTGGTGCTTTTTCGGACCGGCTTCGATCCGGCCCGGAACGTTGGGGCTCGTTTTACGCATCCTTCGTTACCCTTACGCGCTGATCCGCGACCTCGCGCGCGGCGACATCAACCTGCGCGCCATGGGGCTGGTATACACATCCCTCCTGTCCGTCATCCCGCTCGTGGCGTTCGCCCTGGCCATATTGAAGATGTTCGGCGCACGTCACGACCTCGAGCCTGTATTGTTTGAGTTCTTTCGTCCCATGGGAGGAGCGGCGGCGAATGAGTTGGCCAGGCAGGTCGTGCACTTCGCAAACCGCGTGAGCAGCGGTGTCGCGGGGTGGGTGGGGCTCGCCTTCCTCGCATACACCTTGTTCGGCACGATCAGGAAAGTCGAAGACAGTTTCAACTTCGTGTGGCACGTCGATCACCCGCGAGGCCTCGGCCGCCGGATCGGCGAATACCTCACCCTGCTCATCGGGGGCCCGTTGTTGCTCGGCGGCTTCATCGGCCTCATGCACACGGCTCTCGACACCGCAGCCGTCCAGGAGGTCGCCAGATTACGTCCTTTGCGTTATGCCGCGATAGCTGTGGCTCCCTATGCGATGGTAACTGTGTTCTTCACCGGCATGTACATGCTCATCCCCAACACGCGGGTGCAGTGGCGTCCCGCGCTCACCGGCGCCCTCGTCGCCGGCGTGCTGTGGGCCGCGATCGGCAAGCTATTCACGTCGTTCGTGATGTACTCCACCCGGTTGCAGATCGTGTACGCGGGTTTCGCGTTCGTCGTGGCCGGGCTGTTATGGAGTTACTTCGGATGGCTGATCCTGCTGGCCGGAGCGCAGCTGTCGTTCTACCTGCAGAACCCGATGTATCTGCGCCTAGGCCTGCACGAACTGCGGCTTTCGTGCGCGCAGACCGAGCAGCTCGCCTTACGCCTCATGTATTACATCGGACGCGCCCATCTCAGCGGCAATGCACCTTGCACCGCCAATCGACTGGCGGCCGAGCTAGGCGTTCCTGGCATAGCAGTCGCAAGGGCTGTAGCGACCTTCGAGCAAGCCCAGCTCATTGTGGTCGCGGATAACGAAGAGTTGGTTCCCGCCCGGGACATCGGCCAGATCAGCGTGGCGGAGATACTGGACGTCGCGCGCAACCAGGGAAGCCAACATCTGACACCCAGTCAATTCCTGAATCCGCGCACCATGATCGTGCCGTCTGTCGATAAGCTGCTGGCGATCCTCGAGGATGCGCGCCGCAGCCGCTGCGGTACCCTGACGCTACGGGACCTGGTGCAGGAAGCGCCGCCGCAGTCGCTCAATCCCCCGCGATCGTCATCTCGCCGATGAGTATCGAGCCGGTGTGCACCGACCCACGTACATCGACATCACTCCCAACGGCAACAATGTCGAGATACATCTGCTTCAGATTCCCCGCGATGGTGATCTCCTGCACAGGGTAGGCGATGACGCCATTCTCCACCCAGAAGCCACTCGCGCCGCGGGAATAGTCCCCGGTCACGCCGTTCACGCCCTGCCCCATCAACTCGGTCACCAGCAAGCCGTTGTGCAGGCGTGTGAGAAAGCTCTGCTGATCGAGCGCCTTACCCGGCGTTGAGATAATGAGGTTATGAACGCCTCCCGCGTTGCCGGTGCTCTTCAGACCGAGGCGGCGCGCCGAATAACTCCCGAGCACATAACCGTCCAGGACGCCGTCACGGATCAGATCACGATCCTTCGTTGCCGCGCCTTCATCGTCAAACGGGTTGCTGGCCAGGCCCTTGGGAATATGGGGACGTTCGTTAATCTGAAAAAATGACGGAAAAATCTGCTTGCCGGCCGCATCCAGCAGGAACGAGGCCTTGCGATATTGCGCCGCCCCGCGGATGGCGCCCGCGAAGTGCTTGATCAAGCCTCGGGACATGTCAGGTGTGAAGGCAATCGGCGCCTTGCGTGTCGACAGCTTGCGCGAACCAAGGCGTGCCACCGCCCTCTGTCCCGCGGTACGGCCGATCGCCTCCGGCGCCTCCAGGTCGGCAGGGTCGCGCGCGGTGGTATACCAATAGTCGCGTTGCATTTCGTCGCCCTGCTGGGCAATGAGCGAGCAGCTGACGGAATGGCTCGTGCTCGACACGCCCGCGAGAAAGCCAAGCGAATTGCCGTAGACACCGCTATGGCGGTTGCTGTTTAGAGAGCCACCCTCGGAATTGGTGATGCGCGGGTCCACCCCGAGGCCGGCAGCCTCGCAGCGCCGCGCGATCTCGATCGCCTGCTCGGGCACGAGCTCCCAAGGATGATTGAGATCGAGATCGGGGATCTCGCGCGCAAGGAATTCGGGCTCAATCAGTCCCGCGTAAGGATCTTCAGCCGTGTAGCGCGCAATCGCGCAGGCTTTTTCGACCGTCTCGCGCACCGCGCGCTGGCTCAAGTCCGCGGTACTCGCTGAGCCCTTACGCTTGCCGAAGTACACCGTGACCCCAAGCCCCCGATCGCGCTGGTACTCGATGGTCTCCACCTCGCCGAGGCGTACAGTCACGCCGAGCCCCTGGCTCACGTTGGCGTCGGCTTCACACTGTGAAGCACCTTGCCGGCTGGCTTCTTCCAGTGCAAAGCTGACCACATCCTGCAGTTGCGGTATTCCCTTCGATTCGGCCGGCTGTTGCATTACATCCGCTTGAGTTCAATGGAGTAGGGCAGAATTGTACCAGTCGAAGACACGGTGCCCCCCAAAAGTGACCTCAGACCCCCCTAAAAAGCGCCAGCGCCCTTCCGACGACGACTACGACGAGCCGAGCAAAAGCGCGCGCAAACGCGCCGCTCACGCAGCACAAGACCTCGGCGAAGAGCTGATCCGCATGCGCGCCAGCGACCTCGATTCCCTCAACCTTCCGGAGACCTTGGTAGATGCGGTGCGCGAAGCACGACGCATCACTAGCCGTGGCGGCCTCGCGCGCCAACGTCAATACATCGGCAAGCTCATGCGCGACACCGATCTAGAGCCGATCCGCGCCTTTCTCGCCTCGCGCAACAAGGTCGACGCTCAAGAGACCGAACGCTTCAAACGCACCGAAGCCTGGCGGGAACGATTGATCGTCGAAGGTGCCCCCGCCCTCGACGAGCTCGAGCGCTGGCGCCCCGGCCTCGACCGCGACGAATGGTCCCGCCTCGCCAACGCCGCGCGCGACGAGCGAACCCGCACAGGTGTAACAGGGGCCGCCAGCCGCGAACTCTTTCGCGCCCTACGTACCCTGCTCGACAGCGAAACCTCACCTCTTCCTTTCACTCACGAAAAACGCGAGTAGACAGGGCAGCCCCGAGCGAGAAAGGCTTCCTCCACACCGCGTATAGGTGCGCAGCGTCGAGCAAAAAGGGGCCTTCCGGGGGCTTGCGCTGTATGGAACAGCGCCAGAGCCTATATATGGGCGCGACGCATGCGTCGCGCGGGTTGGCCGGGGGCGCCTAGCCCGCAAGGGACAACACCGGATCAGAAGCAGGCGACGGCCTGCGTCCTTGGACTTGCGGCGTCCCCCGGAAGGACCCTTTTTGCTCGACGCTGCGCTTACCTTGAGTAGGCTGCGCCGTGATCCACCTAACTCGCAGTACCCGTCCCTGGAGCCGACATCCTGCCCGCCATTGCGCTGCGCATTCCGTGCTCCGCGCAAGCCCGGGGTGGCCATTCATGGCCACCCGCCAGCCGCATGCGGCTGGCCCCTGGCGGGCGCTCGGGGCGGGACATCGCCCCTCGCCCAATTTCTGTACAATGCCTCGATGAACCCCCTCGTCGGCATCATCATGGGCTCGTCTTCCGATTGGGAGACCCTGCAAAAAGCCGCCGAAATGTTGGACAAATTGTCCATCCCGCATGAAGTGCGAGTGGTGTCCGCTCATCGCACACCCGACCTGCTGTTCGAATATGCCGCTACGGCGCGCTCGCGCGGCCTCGAGGTCATCATCGCGGGCGCCGGCGGTGCGGCGCACCTTCCGGGGATGACGGCGGCGAAAACCAGCCTCCCGGTCCTTGGCGTACCGGTGCAATCGAAAGCCCTCAACGGCCTCGACTCACTGCTGTCGATCGTACAGATGCCCGCCGGAATCCCGGTGGCCACTTTCGCCATCGGTACGGCCGGAGCGGCCAATGCCGCCCTATGCGCGGCGGCCATACTTGGCAACAAGCACCCTGCGATTGCCGCCGCTGTCGATGCCTTCCGCGAGCAGCAGACTGCCAACGTTCTCAGCAACCCCGATCCCCGCACACCCACCCGCCTATGACCGTTGCTATTTTGGGCGCCGGCCAGTTAGGCCGCATGCTCGCTTTGGCGGGCTACCCTTTGGGGCTGGATTTTCTGTTTCTGGATCCGGCGCAAGATCCACCGGCCGCACGTATCGGACCGGTTCTGCGTGGCTCCTTCACTGATCGCAAGCTGCTGGCGCGACTCGCACACAACGCCAAAGTAGCGACCATCGATTGGGAAAACGTCTCGGTGGAGGCGCTACGCGCCCTCAGCGAATCGGGAGCGCGAATCGCCCCACCCATCCCGGCGATTGCCACTGCGCAGGATCGCGTCAGTGAAAAGCGCTTGTTCGAGCGCCTGAAGATTCCAACCACTCGTTGGCGAGACGTGCGCTCCCGGGCCCAACTCGAGCGCGCGGTACGTGAAATCGGCCTTCCGGGAGTGATCAAGACACGACGCTTGGGTTATGACGGCAAGGGCCAAGCGGTGGTTAAAACATTGGAGGATGCCCAGCGCGCCTGGCAGGAAATGGGCTCCGTCGGCCTCATCTACGAGGAGTGGATACCCTTTGACTGCGAGGTATCGATCATCGGCGCCCGCAGCCAGCGCGGCGAGATCGCGATCTATCCATTGAACGGCAATGTCCACGCGCAAGGCATTTTACGGCTGACCCGCGCCCCTTACGGACCGCCGCGCTGGCACCGATTGGCCGCGAAGTACCTCGAAAGCGTGCTCACACACTTCCGCTACACGGGCATCCTGACCATCGAATTCTTCGTTTGCGGGGGAAAGCTGATCGCGAACGAGATGGCACCCCGGGTACACAACTCCGGTCACTGGACGATCGAGGGGGCCGTCACCAGCCAGTTCGAAAACCATCTGCGGGCCATTCTGGGCCTGCCGCTGGGCTCGACGCGCCCGACAGGGTATAGCGCCATGATCAACCTGATCGGCAGCGTACCGCCACGGCCGACGGTGCTCGCCTGGGAGGGTGTGCACCTGCATGATTACCATAAGGAGGCTCGACCCGGCCGCAAGGTGGGGCATCTCACCCTGGTGGAAGCCTCCCGGGAGCGCCGGGAGCGCCGGGCACGTCACTTGCTTTCCGAGTTGGCCCCCGGGATACGCATCCCTTAATATCAGGCTCGGCGTTCGAGTCCCAATGCGGCTCCCGCTGTCATGCGAGTACCCCATGTACCTCGAACCGTTCAAACTCAAAGAACTGCCGTTCCGTCTCAGTCCGGACCCGCAGTTCTTGTATTTGTCGAAACAGCACGCCCGCGCCAAGGCGTACATGGAGTCGACCATCTGGTTCACCGACGGCTTCGTCGTGATCACCGGTGAGATCGGCTCAGGCAAGACCACCCTCATCGAGTCCTTCCTGAAGGAAGTGCAGACCGATGTGGTCGTCGCCCAGATCAATCAGACACAAGTCTCGGCCATCGACTTCCTCCAGGCCGTCCTGGTGCAGTTCGGTTTCTCGCCCTTCAAGATGAAGAAGGCCGAGCTCATTGCCACCATCAATAATTTCCTGATTGAGCAGTATGCCGCCGGCCGCAAAGTGCTGCTCATCGTGGATGAGGCGCAGAACCTCTCCATGCGCGTGCTGGAGGAGATCCGACTGCTCTCCGGTGTCGAGACGACGAAGGAGAAGGTGCTGCGCATCATTCTCGCCGGCCAGCCGGAGCTGAATGAAAAGCTCGACGCGCCGGAACTGGTGCAGCTCACGCAGCGCATCCGCCTACGCTTTCATTTGAGCACTCTCACCCAGGCCGAGATGCGCGCCTACATCCAACATCGGTTGGAAGTTGCAGGCGGCGGCGACCGGCAGATATTCGCCGAGGACACCTACACCGAGCTCTACCGCTACACCGGCGGGGTGCCGCGACTCATCAATACGCTCTGCGACACGAGCATGATGGCCGCTTACACGGCGAGTCGCGAAGCCGTCATGGTGGAAGACATCAAGGAGGCGGTCGAGGAGTTGCAATGGGTCGAGTATGCGGCGCGACCACACCACAACCTGGAGGTGCTGCCCGCGCTCGCCCAACGGGCCGCGCAGGCGGCCGAGTCCGCCACGCCCGTCGTGGGACGCATGCTGGTAGCAACTGACGGCCGCACGGTGCAGGAGATCTCACTGCACGTCGGGCGGATCATCGTCGGCCGTACTCCGGACAACGACCTGCAGGTCGACAGCCGCTTTGTCAGCCGCCATCACTGCCAGATCGTCACTACGGCCAACTCGTGCGTGATCGAAGATCTGAACAGCACCAACGGCATCTACGTAAAATCGAAACGGGTGCGCCGCCACTATCTCAACGACGGCGATGTCGTGGTCCTCGGCAAGCACGAGCTTATCTATGTCGATGAGCGCCTCGCCAAGAACCGCAACACACTCACCGACACGGTGCCCGGATTGCACGTCCTGCAGTCGCCCGCAGCCAATGAGGGTATCGAAACCGAAGGGTTGATCAAGACCGGCGTGGAGCCGGTGGCGAAATAACCGTCAGTCCGTATCTTTCGACTGCGGAGAGGCGACGTTCAGCGCCTCGGGGTCGGCGTACTCCGAGCGCAGCGCCCGGTAATCGCGGCGCCGCAACAAAATCACCACACCGCCCAACACCCCGGCCAGGCCGATCACCCCCGCGATGACACTCAGCACTCCGGAAGGCAGACCAGAAGGTAGAAAATAGCTGACCGTCAGTGCTGCGACGCCGCAAGTGACATAAAACCAGGGCAGGCCTTCGTAGACCGGACGAGAGAAGCGCGGTGGGGCTGTGGGCACCATGACCGCATCCTAACCGTTTGGCGGCAGCAGCGAAACAGCGGGCCAAGCTTCAGGTCGCGCCGCCCAAGCGGCAGCACGACCTGAAGACCTGAGGATTTCAGTGCTTGGGCTTGCCCAACAATTTTTCCATGAAGCGGCCGAGCAGCGAAGGCCGGTTGAGACTGTCGACGCCGAAGTCCGTCCTTTTCTTGGGACCTCCGCGCTTGACTTCGGTGAGCAGATCCTGGGGGATGTTGAGCTGCGGCAATTCGGCGGTCACTGCGGTATCGGCCTGCATCGTGCTGTCCTTCTTCGACGGAAGCGAATGGGTGGCAGCAAAGTACGGACCCACGGAATCGGGTGTCGTGCAGGAATTCACAGCTTCACCATGACGGTGCTCCGCGTCGCTGAGATCAGACACTGTGGGCGCTCACTTAAGTTAATTGACGTGCCGCGTTTCGACCGCGAGAGACGTTGCGAGTTCTCGGGTGCCGCAATCTGTCAGCGCTTGCATCAAGCGTGCCGAGCACACGATGGGGGAGCGCGCGCCTCCTTGGCTCACGCGCGAGCCGTCCTTGGCTCAGCCCCGTGCGCGCATCATGAAGATGCCGCGGTGCGCAAGCGATCCCGCTTTCGCAACATCTTCATGCAGAAATGACAAAGCAACTCCTTTTGCACCTGTCTTCGTATGGAAACAGACCAACACCCGCGGCAGCTTTAGCCGGTTCCGCCGACGGTCAGGCCTTCGATCTTCAGTGTCGGCTGCCCAACGCCGACCGGAACGCTCTGCCCTTCCTTGCCGCAGGTACCCACGCCATCGTCCAGCCGCAGATCGTTCCCGACCATTGCAACTCGCGTCAGCACATCCGGACCGTTGCCGATCAGCGTCGCCCCCTTGAGCGGCGCGCCGAGCTTGCCGTTCTCGATTGCGTACGCCTCACTCGCCGAAAACACGAACTTTCCGGAGGTGATATCAACCTGCCCGCCGCCGAAGTTCACAGCATAGATGCCGTTCTTCACGGAGCCGATGATCTCCTGCGGATCATGCGGACCAGGGCGCATGTAGGTGTTCGTCATACGCGGCAGCGTCATATGGGCAAACGACTCGCGCCGTCCGTTGCCGGTGGGGGCCACGCCCATGAGTCCGGCATTGAGCCGATCCTGCATGTACCCGCGCAGGATGCCGTTTTCGATCAACATCGTGCACTGAGTTGGCGTTCCCTCATCATCGATGTTGAGTGAGCCGCGCCGCTGCGCGAGCGTACCGTCATCGACGACCGTGCACTCGGGCGCGGCCACGCGCTCGCCGATGCGATTGGCAAACGCCGAAGTGCCCTTGCGGTTGAAATCGCCTTCCAGGCCATGGCCAATGGCTTCGTGCAACAAAATACCGGGCCAACCCGGTCCCAACACAACAGTCATCGGTCCCGCCGGCGCGGGGATTGCCTCCAGGTTGACGAGCCCTTGGCGCACCGCCTCGCGAGCCAGTTGCAACGGCCGCTCACCGGCCACGAGGTCGGCGAGCGAATAGCGGCCACCCATCCCTGCATAGCCCTGCTCGCGGCGGCCGTTCTGCTCGACCAGCACAGAAACATTGAAACGCACGAGCGGCCGCACATCGGCGGCCATCTGACCTTCGCTCGTAGCAACCAACACCACGTCGTGTACGGCAGTCACGCTCGCAGTCACATGAACCACACGCGGATCCATGCGGCGCGCCTCGCGGTCCACCCGCTCGAGCCATGCAACCTTGTCTTCGGTGCAGAGCGAGGCAACGGGATCGGCGGGCAGGTAAAGCTGATGGCCGGCACGAGCACTCCAGGCCCGCACTCTGCGCTCACCGCCTTGAACAGCGATGGCGCGCGCGGCGCGCGATGCCTCTTCCAACGCCGGCAACACGATCTCATCGGAGTATGCAAAACCGGTCTTCTCGCCCGCGAGCGCCCGCACCCCCACACCCTGTTCGATGCTCGCGCTGCCATCCTTGACGATCCCATCCTCGAGCGACCACGACTCCTGGTGAGCGAGTTGGAAATACAGGTCCGCAAAATCGACCGAGTGCGCCATCACCTCGCCGAAGATCTGCTCGAGACGGCCGGTGTCGAGGCCGCTGGGACTGAGGATGAGGTCGCGGGCAATGCTCAACGGGTCGGTGGCAGACTGTAATTCTTTCATCGGTGACTCATACTGAAGGATTGGGTAGCCGCGGGAATGCGGTGACGGAGCGCGGGGAAGTTGTTACGGACTTCCTCCTGAGCGCCAGTATCGATCTCGGCCAGCACACACCCCCGGCCACGTGGCAGCCGCTGCAGAACGCGGCCCCAGTAGTCGACGATCATGCTGTCACCGTAAGTCTCGCGCCCGTTGGGGTGAAATCCTGACTGCGCAGGCGCTATCACGTAGCACAGGTTCTCAATAGCTCGTGCGCGCAGCAGCGTCTCCCAATGCGCCCGGCCCGTGGGGCTGGTAAACGCCGAAGGCACCGCGAGCAGCCGCGCTCCATCTGCGCTCAGGGCACGGAACAGCTCAGGGAAGCGAACGTCGTAGCACACCGACAGACCCAGCCGACCCACTGGGGTGTCCACCACCGTGGCATTCGAGCCGGGAGCGACGTGCGCCGACTCACGATAGCGCTCCGCGTCATGACCCTCGATGCGACCAGGGATGTCCACATCGAACAGGTGGATCTTGTCGTAGCGTGCTGTGCGTTTTCCGTCGGGTCCGTAAACGAGCGAGGCGGCAGCTACGCGACCATCGGAGCCCGCCCGCAGCGGAATGGTACCGCCTAGGATCGTTATACGAAGCTTTACAGCCGTGGCGGCCAGGAACTCCTGGATGGGGCCACGGCCATCGCTTTCGGCTATACCGCGCTTATCCGCGTCCTTGAGCCCCATGAAGGCAAAGTTCTCCGGCAACGCGGCCAAAACGGCCTCTTGAGCAGCGGCTTCCTCGAGAAGGCCTCGTGCCTGCTCGAGATTGGCTGTGACGTCCGGCCCAGACGTCATCTGTATCGCAGCGACTTTCATGGTGAAGCTCCATCCCCAGCCACCACTATGGGGTCGTCCCACGAACCCTGCAAATGCAGCGGGGCCTTCGAGCCGTCCTCGCGCGCCCCACCGGCGAACAGTTCGCGCAGCGAAAGCCAAGCTGCGGCCACACGTGGAGTGGGACCGAGGCGCCGCACCGCGGCGGGCAAGCGCCCTTCGCCGCGCAGAACCCAGACCTGCTGGTCGTAGTTGCGCGCCACCAGATTGGTGCGCCCCCGCATCAGAATCTCCGCGTCGCCGTCGAAGTGCAGGTTCGAGGTCAACGCCTCGCCATCACGCACATCGAAGTCCGCGTCGAGCCGTGAAAAACGCAAGGCGTGTGACCGAGCGGCGACCGAGCGGCCAGCGAGGGAATCCCCACTGGGGGCTAGCGAGGGAACCCCCAGCGGGGGCGCATCTGGCAGCGAGCCGGTGGTCGCGGTCGGGGATCCCATGCCGCTGACGAGAGCGGGCACCAACAGCAAGGCAAACGGAGGGTCGGCGTCCGGATTCGGCTCGGGTTCGGCAACGGTGCTGCCGTCCTGGAGCTGCATGTTGAGCCGGCCCGTCAAGGTGGCCAGCGCCGCTCGCTCGATGCCGACCTGCCACTGAAGATCGCCATCGAGAGTCGCCTTAGCTGCGTTCAGCTCCGGACGGAAGCCGAAATCCTCCAAGGTCGCTGCCGCGTTATTGCTGTCGAGACTGAACTTCAACCGGCAGGAGGTGCTTTGGCAATGCATGCTGCCCTGAACTTCCTGCGTGCTGCCGCTGAGGCGCAGGTCCGTGACGTCAACGGCATTGCCGCCGGATTGGATCGTCGCCGCAGCGCTGCCGATCGAGCGTCCTTGCCAGACCAGATCATCCACGAAAAGCTCCGTGGCGGGTCCGAGCGCGGCAATCAACTCCGCGCTGGCACCGAAGGCGCCGCCGTCCGGCACGTTGAGCCGGACAAAGTGAAATGTTGCGGGATGGCCGGCATCCGTTCTGGCCGGCCAATGCGCGATGCCGTTCATTTCCGCAGATTGCAGGTGCAGGTCCGCGCCGGCCTCGGTCCGCTCAGCCAACACCTGTACGCCCGCGTACCGATGGCCGGCCACGAGCAACTCGCCCGCCATGAGATTGGCCCGGATCGCAGGCGCGCCGCGCTCCGACCGCAATTGCTGCCATGCCGCCACGTACGCCGGCAGATCGAGTTGGCTCAATCCGCCTTCCACCAACACCAGCGGGGAATCGGGCAGCACGGCCGCTGCCGGGCCGAACTGCACGTTACCGCGCTCAACCTGCCATGTCGCATCCTCACGCCGCTTCAATGCCAACAGGCTACGCAATCGATCACCGAGATTGAACCGAAACTCGGCCGCGACGGCGTTGCCCTGCGCCTCCAGATGCAACGGCACGGCGGCACTGGGAGTTTTCCTCAAAGGCTGCGGCAAGTGACTCACCACGCCAATGAGGCTCGAGTCCGCCCGCACGCGCCATTGCGCGGGCCGGGAATCAGCGCCGGTCACATAAGTGAGCTCGCCGCTCCATGCGGAGCGGCCGGAGGGCGCGCGCGTCTCATCGATCACAGTTCCCGCGGTCGCCGCCAAAGAGAGCTGCCGAGCATCGAGCACACCCCGTCCCTGGATCGCAAGCACCAACCCATCACGCTCGCGACGCTCTCCGACACTCAACGTAACCGGTCCCCCAAGCCAGGTTCCCGTGAACGTGGAACGCCGCAAGGAGCCACCGTCAAACACGAGTGAGCCGCGCAGGTCATCCATCGGCGGGATGCCTGCGACTGCCTGCAACCGCGCACCCTCGATAACGGCGTGAACTCGAGGACCCAGCGAGTCGAACGGGCCACGCAGCTCCATCCGCACCCGTTCGATCCGTCCTTGGGTGAGCTGCGAGAAGGCCGCCACCGTTTGCGGCAGACCGCTGCCGGCGAGTTTTTCCAACAGCGGCAAATCAACACCCGTCAACTCGGCGCGAGCATCGATCTCAGGTGCGCCACCGGAATGCGTTCCGCTGGCGTCAACGCCAGCCAGCACGCCATCGATTTTCAGCCGCGTGCCCTGGTTTCGCAGCTCGAGCTCCTCCGTGCGGATATGCCAGTCGTCGGCACTGCAATGGATCTGCAGCCGGGCCGCGACGTGCACCTCATCGAGCGGATACTTCGGAGCCTGCGCGAGCTCGAGTTGGCCGGCGTGAGCCTCCAGCTCCGCCACCAGATCGGTCTCATCGCCTGCGATGTGCCCGGCCAGCCCCTTCAGGGTGAAGCCCTGCGATGGAGGCGCGACGTCCATATCGCTCAGCCGCGCGGCGGTGCGCAACCGCCGTCCGTCCGGACGCGCCCCGTTCCAATCGAACGTCAGGTCACGGACCGTTCCGCCAAGGCCAACACTCGACAAATCCAACTGCGGCGCGAGCCAGCGGATGATGGCCGCAACCGACGGCACCGGCGCCTGCTCCAGGCGGCCGCGGACCCAACCACCCGCGGGCGCGGCATCAAGGCTGAAGCGGGCCGGAGCGAGGAGAATCGCCGGATCCGCCAGCTCGAGAGAATCGACCTGCAGCCGCCAGCCGAAGTCCCGCTGCGCCAGCCGCCATTCGCCCTTGAGGTGATCCAGGCTGAAAGCTGCGCCCGACTGATCGTCCGCCGCCGCGAACTCGAGACCGGCTGCGCTCACTCTACCGCTGGCCTTGATGACACGGCCTCTTGCAAAGTCGACATCCAACGCGACCTCGCCCCCACCTGCCCGTGGCAGATAACGCGCGGCGACCGAGCGGCCAGCGAGGGAACCCCCAGCGGGGGCAACCGGCATGGGAACCAACACGTCGCGCCATCCGGCAAATACCAGCCGATGCCCTTCGAAGCGCAGCGTTCCACTTAACGCCTCCGGGTGTTCCAGGTCCCCGTCCAAACGCAGACCGAGCCGTGCCGTGCGGCCCAGCCGCTCTGGCAGATACACCAACCCGTAGCCGCTCCACTCAGAGGTTGCGCGGCGTAAAGATGCGCGCCGGACTTGTAGTGTTAAGGGAGTAGCGGAGCCCGATGGATCAGGCAGACGAAGGATGCCCCCCTCGAGATCGACACGACCTCCCCGCCAACCTTCGAGGACCTTCGCGGCTTGCACAGCGGGTGGCCCGGCGACGGTAGCGGCCGGCTTCGACCCGACGCCCGGGGAGCGGGCTCGCCCATCTCGGCGGAAGTCGATGTCGGCCGCCACCAACGTAATGCGCCCGGCCGCGAGCTGTCCGCTGCGCAATGTCTGCCAGACATCGAAGCCGACGACCAGCTCAGGCGCTTTCAGCAACGCTGTGGAGCGCCCAGGCTCGCCCAGCTCCACCCCATGGAAGACAGCCTCCGGTCCATACCAGCCCCACCGCAGGCCCATGTCGTCGAAGCGGATGTCGAGTCCCGTTTGCGCCCGTACGAGACGCTCGAGCGCGGCCCGATGCTGGGGCACCCGCGCCGCGGCTAACTGATACGCCAGCAGGACAATACCGAAGAATACCAACGCCCCTGCGAGGACGGCCGCGACCGACTTCAGCCCCTGCCACGCTGGCGCCTGAGACGGCATTTGCGGCGTGGGCTCGGTCTGGACCGTGGGGAACATCAAACGACCCTGAGACTTCCACCTAGATGAGCACGACGTCGTATTGATCGACGCCGTAAAGACCCTCGACCTGAAGACGGATGGGGCGCCCAACCTGCGCCTCGAGCTCGGCAAGAGTGGCGGACTCCTCGTCGAGAAGCCGGTCCACCACATCCTGATGCGCCAGTATCAGCAGCTCGCGGCTGGCGAACTGCCGGCTTTGTCGCACTATTTCTCGAAAGATCTCGTGACACACCGTTTCCGGCGTTTTGACGAAGCCCCGTCCCTCGCACGTTGGACACGGGGCACACAGCAGATGTTCCAAGCTCTCGCGCGTACGCTTTCGAGTCATCTCGACGAGTCCGAGCGGCGAAAGACTCACGATATGAGTCTGCGCACGATCCCCGGCGAGTGCGCGCTCCAGGGCAGCGAGGACCTGGCGGCGATGTGACTCATCATGCATGTCGATGAAATCGATGATAATGATGCCGCCGAGGTTGCGTAGCCGCAGCTGTCGAGCAATCGCTACCGCCGCCTCGAGGTTGGTGCGGAAAATGGTTTCCTCGAGGTTGCGATGTCCGACGTAGGCGCCGGTGTTCACATCGATGGTCGTCATGGACTCGGTCTGGTCAATGACCAGATGGCCCCCGGACTTCAGCGTCACCTTGCGTTCTAGCGCCTTGGCAATCTCCTCCTCGATGCCGTGCAGATCGAAGATCGGGCGCGGGCCCGCATACAGCTCGATCCGGGTCGCGGCATCCGGCATGAACGCAGCCGCGAAAGCGACCATGTCCGAATGCTCCGCCACCGAGTCAACCTGCACGCGGCTCACCCCGCGCGCCAGCTCGTCGCGCAAGACGCGCAGCGCGAGCGGCAGATCCTCGTGAACGATCGAGCCGGGCGGTGTCTGCAGCGCACGCACACGCACATGATTCCAAAGTTTGTCGAGATAGGTCATGTCCTCCTTGAGGTTCTCGACCGACACCCCCTGGGCTGCCGTGCGCAGGATGTAGCCGCCGCCCGAGCCTACGACGATGAGACCGAGCAGAGCGTTTTTCAGCCTTTGGCGCTCGTTCTCATCGTCGATCCGCGTGGACACGCCGATGCCCTCGCCGCGCGGCATGTACACGAGATAACGCGAAGGCAGCGCGACGAACGTGGTGAGGCGAGCACCTTTGGTGCCGATCGGATCCTTGATCACCTGCACGAGGATGTCGTCGCCCTGATTGACGAGCCGGCGGATGTCCTCGACTTGAGGAATGCCCATGGGCGACAGGCCCACGATCGTATCGTCGGTATGAGCGCTGGCGATATCGGCCGCATGCAGGAACGCCGTGCGATCAAGACCGATGTCGACAAACGCGGCTTGCATCCCCGGCAAAACCCTGGAGACCCGCCCCTTGTAGAGATTGCTCACCAGGCCGCGTCGGCTGGTGCGCTCGATGTGAATCTCCTGCACGACGCCGTTCTCGACAATCGCGGCGCGCGTCTCGCGAGGAGCCACGTTGACCAGGATCTCAATGCTCAAATGACGTGCTCTTGTTTTAAGGGCCGAGGCTCAAAATCGATCCACTGTCCTCCAATACGGGATGCCCGCGGCACGTAACAGCTCGGCCGTCTCGAATAACGGCAAACCCATCACACCGGAATAACTGCCGCTCAAAAATTCGATAAAAACGCCCGCGTGACCTTGCACCCCATAGCCTCCAGCCTTGTCGCGCGGTTCGCCAGTTTCCCAGTACGCCTCGCATTCCTCCAGTGTCAGATCACGAAAACGCACGGCACTGGCGCTAAGCCGCAAGGCAACCTCACCAGCCGCGGCGATCGCAACAGCCGTCAGCACCTCATGAGTGCGACCCCCGAGACGTTGCAGCATCGCAATGCCGTCAGCTCGGTCGCGCGGCTTACCATAGATGATGTCATCCAGAACCACGGTCGTATCGGCCGCCAACACCGGGAGCGTCGTTACGCCTCTGTCCCGTACGGCCAGCGCCTTCTGTCGCGCCATTCGCATGACGTAGTCACGCGGCACCTCGCCGGGATGCGCGGTTTCGTCGATGTCGGCGCCGATGATGATATGGGGCACGCCGATCTGGCTCAGCAGCTCGCGGCGCCGCGGCGACACCGAAGCCAGACACACAACAGGTTGTGGAGAGTTTAGGTCCATCAGTCCCGATGATACGGATGATTGGCCAACACGGCATGTGCGCGATAGAGCTGCTCGGCCAGCACGACCCGCACCAGCGCGTGTGGGAAAGTCAGCCGCGACAGCGACCATTTGAAGTCGCTGCGCTCGAGCACATCGGGGGCGAAACCATCCGGGCCGCCGATGACAAAAGCGAGATCGCGACCGTCGTGCATACGGGTTTTCAGCCAGGCAGCGAACTCGCGCGTGGTCATCTGCGCGCCGTGCTCATCCAACGCCACCACATACTCATCCTTGCGCAAGGCAGCGAGGAGCTTCTGCGCCTCCGCCTCCATGGCTTGCTGCGGCGGGCGCCCGGCGCTGCGCGCGCCAGGCTCGATTTCCAGCAATGAAACCTTCAGCGCCGAGCCGAGACGGGTTATGTAGTCTTCGTAGGACTCACGCACCCACTTGGGCATGCGCGAGCCCACAGCGATCAGGCGCACCCGCATCGCGAGGGAGTCGTCGCGATTAAGTCGCGCGGCGGGCGGCGGCCCGACTGGTGCCGCGTGTCTTGGCTTTAGCGCGCTTCGGAGGGCTGTCCGGCACGTCGGGAACTGCTTTGGGGCCCGGCTTGACCTCCTCGCTGACCTCTCCCTGGTCCCACAGACGCTCGAGCCCGTAGAACTCGCGCACCCGGGGCAACATGACGTGGACGAGGATGTCAGTGAGGTCGACGAGCACCCACTCGCCATCGCGCGCGCCTTCGGTGCCAAGCGGACGGAATCCGGCTTCTTTGGCCTTTCGAGCGACGTTCTCGGCGATGGAACGGACGTGGCGGTCGGAGTTTCCGGACGCGATGATCATCGTGTCCGCGATGTCAGTCAGCCCTCGTACATCGAGCACCTTGACGTTGACTGCCTTCATGTCGTCAAGCGCGGCCGTAACGGTTTCCTGCAACGGCGAGACGCGCTCAGGGGAGCGGCGCGAGCGTGTACGGGTTGTCATGTGCTTAAGTGATTTCTCCTGCGTCAATGAGCTGCTCAATTTTGCCTCGGAGCATAGCACCTCGTCTCCCGGATAATCTGCCGGACTGCGTCCGGAACGAGATACCGCGGGTCGCGGCCGGCAATGATCAGCTGCCGCAGCTCGGTCGAGGAAATCTCGAGCTGAGTGTTGGCGTGAATGTACACCTTGCCTGCGACCTTTTCGTGAAGGTCGCGAATGGTGCCGGTGCCGCGATCGACCATGACGGCCCCCAGCGGCCCCATGGTCGGAGCCTTCCATCCGGGTCGGGTCGCCACCACGACATGGGCCAGGTCGAGAATCTCGCGCCAGCGATGCCAGTTCGGTAACCCCAGAAACGCGTCCATGCCCAGCAGCAGACACAGTGAGCGTTGCGGCAACTCGGCCCGCAATTCCGTCAAGGTATCGACGGAGTAGGACATGCCGCCACGACGGATTTCACGATCGTCCACCATGAACGCAGGCTGGTCCGCGATGGCTGCCCGGACCATCTGCAGCCGCAGCTCCGGACTGGCGTAGGGCTGTTCGCGATGCGGCGGGCTGCCGGTGGGCACGATGCGGACTTCCGCAAGGTGCAGTTCCTGCCACAGCTCGAAAGCGGTGCGCAGGTGTCCGTTATGAATGGGGTCGAATTCTCCACCGAAGACGCCTATCGGTTGCATTGCGTTCTCATGCGCCTCGCGGCGATCTTCGAAAACATATTCATGATCATTTGAGCACACTCAATGGTGTCGGAAGCGGTGAGCGGCCGCAGATGTCCGCCGCCAGCAGCGCGATCTCGTCCCAGGCGTCTCCGGCAAGCCGCCCTTTCACCATGCGATCCGCGCGACCGGCCCGGACAGTGAGTGCGCCGAATGACAGGCGGCCCGCGCGGCGCAGCCCCTTGTCGAGAGCGGCCGACTGGCGCTGCCACGTTCGGGGTTTGGCACCAGTGGCATTGGCAAGGCCATTCCAAAGATCGCGCATCGCCTTGGTCAAGGCCCAGAGCACCAGTGTTGGCTCGGTGCCCTCGCCACGCAGCCCGGCAATCATGCGCAGCGCCCGTTCGGCGTCGCCGCCGAGAACGGCCTCGCCAAGTTGGAATACATCGAAGCGCGCGCTGTCGGTAACGCTTGCCAGAATCGTATCTGCCGTCACTTTCCCGTCGCGCGCCAATAGTGTCAGCTTCTCGAGCTCCTGGTGAGCGGCCAGCAGGTTGCCCTCGGTGCGCTCGGCGAGAAGCTCGAGCGCCTCGTCCGTCGCATCGAGCTTCAGGCGCCGGCAGCGGCCGCGTAACCAACCCGGCAGACGGTCGAGGTCGATCGGCCAAACCTGCACCCAACCGCCGCTCGCCTCCACCGCACGCACCCAGTCGGCGCTTTGCGCATCCCGATCGAGCCGTGGCGTCAGAATCAAAAACACGGTATCGGGATCGACACGCTCGAGCAGGGCCACCAGCGCCTTGTTACCGGCTACGCCGGGCTTGCCGCTAGGCAACCGGATCTCAACCAAGCGCCGCGAGCCAAACAATGACATGTTGCCCGCGGAAGCGCGCACGTCGTCCCAATCGGAGCCGCGCTCCAGGAAGTGCACTTCGCGCTCGGTGAAACCGACTGCCTTGGCGCGTGCGCGCACGGCGTCGGCCGCCTCGCCAGTCAACAGCGGCTCGTCGCCCGAAACGAGGTAGACGGGCAAGAGCTGCTTCTCGAGCTGAGTGGACAGGGAGTCCGAAGTGAGCTTCACAGTGACTTACGAGGCAACGTGGCGGGAAGACAACGGAAACGGCCTATCTGGTGACAGAGTTCTTATTATCAACCATTCTCGCGCAGCTTGCCCTCGCGCAATTGGCCGCACGCCTCGCACCGCTTACCGAGCGCCGGTTGCTCGTTTGCGACTCTCAGGCTACGCTTAGTGGGATACCTGATAACGGCCTTTAGGGTTCTTCAGGTGCAGCGGTCCGAAGAGAGTTCAGCGTGTTCGTAACGCATCTTGTCGGCCGCCAGTGGTTGTCCGACAAGGTAGCTCCCTTCCTTGAGCACACGTTTCCGCCGTAATCGCCTAGTCGCGCTGATCGCAGCCTTCACGCTGATCGTGGCGCTAGGCGCCTATTCAGCGCACGGCTTCGATGCGACCACATCGCATCACGATGGCCATTGCGACCTCTGCGTGCACTTCAGCGGTACCGCGGGCTCTCCCGCGCAAGCCTCTGCTGTCGGCAAGCCAATGCTCGCGGTACGTGCGCCCATTGCACGTCGCGAGGTCATCCGCTCCGCGCGACGCCGGGTTCGCACCCAGCTACCCCGCGCGCCTCCTGACTCCTCCGAACTGACCTAAGCCATTCGGCATCGCCCGGTGTTCCCCGGTTGGCGCGGCATTTGAACGCGCATCCGTTGGCACTGTGGATTTGAGTTCGCGAGTTCACTCGAGTTGTTACGCACCCTGGAGCCGTTGGGCCCGGGCACGGCTTCGCGTAACGAGCTCGAGCCTTTGAGGAGTGATTTCATGTCTCGACCCAAAAATAACAGCAGGACCCTGAGTAGCGGAGTGCTCGCCACGACGCTGACCATGGTGGCCGCTGGCTGCCCAGTGCTCAGCCACGCCGCGGATAATCCTGCTGCCCCCGACGTCGCTGCCGCGGACGCCTCCGGCGCTGCGGACGCGGACACGACGGCATCCACGAAATCGAAGTCCGTCGCGCAGCCTTCGAGCGAGGTCGTCGTCACTGCGACGCGCCTCAACGAGGCGCGTGCAGGCATCGAAACCCAAACGGGTGCCTCGACCTACACCATCGATTCAGCCGCCATCCAGGCAATGCCGGGAGGTGGGGAGAACGCTCCGCTGAACCAGGTCATTCTGCAGGCGCCCGATGTGGCTCAAGACTCATTCGGACAGCTACACGTTCGCGGCGAGCACAATGGTCTACAGTACCGACTGAACGGAATCATCCTGCCAGAAGGCATCAGCGTCTTCTCCCAGACGCTGGATCCGCACCTCATCCAATCTCTGTCGTTGGTTACGGGAGCGCTGCCCGCGGAATTCGGACTGCGCACCGCGGGCATCATCGACTTGACGACCAAGAGCGGCGTCTTCGACCCGTACGCATCCCTATCGCTGTACGGTGGCAGCCACAATACGATCTATCCCAGCTTCTTCGCCGGTGGCTCATCGGGGGCGTTCAACTATCTCGTCACCGGAGACTTCACCCGCAACAACCTGGGAATCGAGTCCCCCTACAACGCCATCACCCCGATCCACGACGAGACGAGGCAGTACCACGGCTTCGGCTACTTCGAGTACATCCTCGATCCAGACGACCGCATCAGCGCGATACTGGGAACCTCTCACGGCCAGTTTCAAATCCCGAACACGCCCGAGCTCACACCGTCGCTAGGTCTCACGGTGAACGGCCAGGCGGACTTCCCGAGCGCGAGCCTCGACGAGCGCCAGACCGAGATCACTCAGTACGGCATCGTCAGCGTCCAGCACGTGCAGGGCAATCTCTCTTTGCAGAGCTCACTGTCAGCGCGCTATACGAGCCTGACGTTCTTTCCGGACGAGTTGGGCGACCTGCTCTACAACGGGATAGCGCAGAACGCGTTCAAGCGCGATGAGGCGTATGGTTGGCAGACAGACGGCGAGTATCAACTGGGCGATGCGCACTCGGTACGCTTCGGTTTCTACATTCAGCACGATAAATCCTACAGCCGCACCAGCTCGCAGGTACTGCCACTGGATCCGGTCACAGGGCTGCAGACCACCGATGTTCCGCTGGTCATCCCGGACAGCGGGTCGCAGATTCAAAACATCGAGAGCGCCTATCTCCAGGATGAATGGAAGCTATTGAGCAGCCTGACCGCCAACTATGGCCTGCGCTTCGACCATCTCAGTGCTTACACCAGCGGGCACCAGGTCGAGCCGCGCGTGAACCTCGTTTGGAAGCCGCTCGACGGCACAACCGTGCACGGCGGCTACTCGCGCTATTTCTCACCCCCGCCGTTCGAGCTCATCGCCGGCGGCTCCGTCAATAACTTCGTCAATACGACAGGAGCGCCCCCGGGGCCGGGAACGACGCCACCGTTGGCGGAGATAGCGAACTACTACGACGTCGGTGTGCAACAAAAATTCACGCCCGAGCTCACTGCAGGCCTCGACTCCTTCTACAAGCAGTCGAGTCACCTGATCGACGAAGGTCAATTCGGCGCGCCGATCATCCTGACTCCCTTCAACTACCGCTACGGCCAGCAGTATGGTGTGGAGCTGACACTGAACTATACGAGCGGTCCGTTTGCCGTTTACGTCAACGCGGCCACCCTGCGCGCCCGCGGCAAGGATATCGAGAGCGCGCAATTCAATTTCGACCCTCTGGCCATCGAATACACCACCAATCACTACATCTCGCTGGACCACGAACAACAGTACAGCGGCTCCGCCGGAGCCTCATATCTGTGGAATGACACCCGCTTCAGTGCCGACATGCTGTTCGGTTCCGGCCTGCGCCAGGACCTGGCCGTAGCCACACCTGTGGTGCTCGCCAACGGCCAGACAACGACCAACATCCCCAACGGCGCGCACCTGCCCTACTACCGGCAGGTCAACATGAGTGTGAGCCACACTTTCAAGGGATTGTTGGGATTTGGGTCGGACAAGAACGCCCCCACCGTACGCTTCGACGTCGTCAATGTATTCGACACGGCGTATCAGATTCGCAACGGCACAGGCATCGGCGTCGGCGCTCCACAGTGGGGCCCGCGGCGGGGCTTCTTTGGAGGAATCACTTTCCCGTTGTATTGAGAGCCTGGGCGTACTCCCTCGCCTCATAGAGGCGCGCTACGAGCTAAGGACGCTCGCGGCGCGCCTCACGCTCGCGTACGATTAACGACATGGCTACCAAACGTCGCACCGCCCTTCGCGCCAAGTCGGCTCCCAAGGCCACCCCAAAAAGCTCACGCCCTGCGGTTTCTGCTCGTGCGAAGAAACGCACCCGCACCAGCAGCCGCTCCACTAAGTTGCGGACGCTTTACCCGCCGATAAAGCCGTATCGCTCAGGCTATCTTCGTGTATCGGACGTACACGAGATCTACTACGAGGAAAGCGGCAATCCGCGCGGCAAGCCTGCCGTCTTTGTTCACGGCGGCCCGGGCGGTGGCACCGACGCCAAGATGAGGAGCTTTTTCAATCCGAAGCGCTATCGCATTGTGCTTTTCGACCAGCGTGGGTGTGGCAAGAGTCGGCCGCACGCCAGCCTGATCGATAACACGACATGGCATCTCGTCGAGGATATGGAGCGGCTGCGCGAGCACCTGGGTATCGAGCGCTGGCAAGTCTTCGGAGGCTCGTGGGGCTCGACACTGGCGCTCGCCTACGCGGAAACGCATCCGGAGCGCGTCACGGAGCTCGTATTACGGGGAATCTTTCTACTGCGGCGCTGGGAGATCGAATGGTTCTATCAGAACCCCGGCGGCGCCGCGGCTCTGTACCCCGATCTGTGGGAACACTATGTAGAGCCGATTCCTCCGCAGGAGCGCAGCGACATGCTCGGCGCCTACTACAAGCGCCTCACGAGCGACGACAAGCAGGTACTGAAGAAAGCCGCCAAAGCCTGGTCCATCTGGGAGGGCGCGACGAGCCATCTAAGGGTGAACCCTCAGTACGTGGCGAAATTCGGGGAAGATGTGTACGCCGCCGCCTTCGCGCGGATCGAGTGCCACTACTTCATCAACCGCGGCTTCTTCCGCACCGACGCCCAACTCCTTGAAGATGTCGGCCGCATACGCAAAATCCCGGCCGTCATCGTGCAGGGACGATACGACGTCATCTGTCCGATGAAGAGCGCTTGGGATCTGCACCGTGCGTGGCCCGAAGCAGACCTCCGCATCGTGCCTGATGCCGGTCACTCTTCCTTCGAGACCGGCACCACCCATGAGTTAGTGAGCGCAACCGACCGTTTCTCCCGCTAGCGCGGTCTAATGCACACCCAACACATGCAGCACGAAGTACAGTCCGGCGCCAAAGAGCGCGGCGCCAAGGGCTACGCACACGGGTAGAGTCAGCACCCACGCGAGAATGATGTTCCTGACGGTGTCGCCCTGAATGCCAGAGCGGTTCGCCACCATCGAGCCGGCGATACCTGACGACAGAATGTGCGTGGTGCTGACCGGCAACCCGAGAAGGTCCGCGGCCTCGATCGTGCCGAACGCGACGAGCTCGGCGGCGGCGCCCTGGCCATAGGTGAGATGCGCCTTGCCGATCTTTTCACCCACGGTGACCACGATGCGCTTCCAGCCCACCATGGTGCCGAGGCCCAGAGCCAAGGCGACCGCGACCTTCACCCACGTCGGGATGAATGTGGTCAGCCCCTTCAAGAGCTTCTGATAGTCCCCCGTCAACTTGGCATCGAACTGCGCGGGCAACTCTTTCTTCTTCATCATCTTCGCCAGCGATTCCGACACCATGTACACATTCAGTCTCAGGTCGCGGCGCTGATCCGCCGGGACCGCGTTGAGGTCGCTGATGCGGCCGGTTACATCGATAACGGCTTGGTTGATCGTGCCCAAGGCCTCGACGGTGGCCGGCGCGAGGTGATCCTTGCGCAGATATCCCGTAAGAACCTTGCGCGCAGCCAGAATGCTCGCCGTATCAGGTGTGGCCGCGGCGGCGGACGAGCCGCCTTTTTGCACCTGCTGCTCGAAGGCAATCGCACTGCTGTGAATCGTCGCGACGGTCTGCGGGGTGGTGCTCATATCCAGCGAGAAAGTCGCCGGCACGATGCCCACCAGGATCAGGACAATGAGGCCCATGCCTTTCTGCCCATCGTTCGAACCGTGCGCAAAGCTGACGCCGGTGCACGTGAGAATGAGCAGGCCGCGGATCCAGGACGGCGGCGGAGACTTGTCCTTGGGCGCCTGGAACAGCTCCGGCTTATTGCGCAGTACAGATTTGAAGATCACCACCAAAAGCCCTGCCAGCACAAAGCCGATCAGGGGCGAGAACACCAGAGCTTTGAGAGTGTCGATCACCTTGGCCCAGTTCACCCCATCGCCGAAAGCGCTGTCAGGGGCCATCAGGGAGTTCATCAAGCCGACGCCGACGATGGAGCCGATGAGAGTGTGCGAGCTGGAGGCCGGCAGGCCGAGGTACCACGTCCCGAGGTTCCAGATGATCGCCGATAGCAACAACGAAAAGACCATCGCGAATCCCGCGCCGGAACCTACGTTGATGACGAGCTCGACGGGTAGGAGCGCCACGATGCTGAATGCCACCGCGCCCGAGGACGTCAACACTCCTATGAGGTTCCAGGTACCGGACCACACGACGGCCCACCTCGGCTTCAACGAGTTCGTATAGATAACGGTCGCAACTGCGTTGGCCGTGTCATGGAAGCCGTTGACGAATTCGAATCCGAGAGCGAGGCCGAGCGCCAGAACCAGAAGAATTGCAGTGGGTAAATCGATGCCAAGGCTGGCCAACATGCTCAACTCCGCGGGCCTATTGTGTTTTTATAAGGGTAAAACATAAGGAGCGTATTGCAGCACTGTGACAGTCCAATGACGACCCCGACCCAAGACCGGCGGGCCAGCAATCCTAAGGCTAGAGCAACCGCACTGCGGACGAACTACAGCCAGCCTTTTTGACGTGCCAGCCGATAGGCCTCCACTCGGTTCGCGGCGTGCAGTTTGCCGATCGCATCCGAGAGATAGTTTCGCACGGTACCGTGCGAAAGGTTTAGCTGCGCTGCAATATCGGCCGACGAGAGGCCATCGCCTGCAAGCCGCAGTACTTGTCGCTCCCGCTCGTTGAGTGGATCGGACTCGGTCCACGCCTCCAGGGCGAGCTGGGGGTCGATGACCTTGCCTCCCAGATGCACCCTACGCACCGCATCGGCGAGTTGATCCGCCGGTGCGTCCTTCAAGATGTAACCCGCCACGCCCGCATCCAGTGCGCGCCGCAGATATCCGGGACGGGCAAAGGTTGTGACAATGAGCAGCTTGGAAGGCAGCGCGTGCTCCTGCACGCGCCAGGCGAGCTCCAGACCTGTCAGCCCGGGCATTTCGATATCGGACACGATCACGTCAGGTCGCAGGCGGCGCGCCTCGTCCCAGGCACTCGTCCCATCGGCGCAGCTTCCCAACACCTCGATGTCTTCTTCGAGACTCAACAGCGCGGATAATGCTCCCCGCACCATTGCCTGATCTTCGGCCAGCAGTACGCGAATCATGCGCGGGCCACGCCCGGCAACGGCAATCGCACACGCACGGTCGTCCCTTTGCCGTGTGGCGAATCAATCTCCAACGTCCCCCCTAGCGAGCGCACCCGCTCACTGATCCCGGTGAGCCCGTTTCCACTGGCCGTAATCCCACCGCGACCATCGTCGCTGACGGTCAGTAAGACCGCCCGCTCATCGCCCCTGGAACCCGCAGCCGGGGCGGCCGCCTGAGTCCCCACTTCGATGGTCGCCTGCCGGGCATGGGAGTGACGCTGGATGTTGGTCACAGCCTCGCGCAGAATCATCGCAACCGCGGTTTCGATCTCGGCGGGCAACATACCGCCGCCCTCACGTTCGAACGTAAGTGCGACACCGGCCGTATCCAAAAGTGTCTTGGCGGAGGCGACCTCGTTTTCGAGCGCGGCGGCGCGAATGCCCGCAACGGCCATACGCACTTGCTTGAGCGCCTCGCGCGCGATGTTAGTCACCTCAGCCACCTCGCGCGCCGCGGCCGCTTTGTCCCGATCGATGAGCTTTGCGGCAAGCTCGCTCTTGATCGCGATCAGGGAGAGCGTGTGTCCCAGCAGATCGTGCAGGTCCCGCCCGATGCGCTCACGCTCGGCCACGCGCCCGAGCCGGTGCACCTCCTCTCTGGAGAGTTGCAACATCACATTCCTGCGGCGATGTTCCAGCACCATGTAGTTGCTTGCCGCAGCCGCAATACCGATGACGGCGGTGATGCCAAACAGCAGCGGCTTGAATCCCACGCTCAACAGAACCAGCGCATAGCCGCCGAGTAACGCCACCATCAGCAAAGCGAGGTGCCTGAGTTTCGCCAGCGCGAACGGCGACACGGCCGCACAATAGATCAGGTAGGTGTTGGCGCTCTCGTTGAAGAACGTCAGGACGTAGGCCATCACGGCTATCGTCAGTACCTGCGGCAATGTGGCCAGCCCCGGCACCAGCCGGTCGCGTAAGGACTGAATGATTCGGCGGTACAGATAAATGAAAACCGGGATCGACACCAGGGTCGGCCACAGCCATGCCCGATCGTGTCCCGCGGAAAGCAGCGGCGTGAACAGAAATCCCAGGTAGACGAGCCAGATATAGTGAACCCAGGCGGGCAGGTCATGCAGCACGCCCGCCATGCTCGCGGCGCCCGGATGACCGTCTGTTTCGCGTGATCTCATAGTGCGGTGCCTGAGCAGCCAGTCTAACGCACCTGCCGTTCGGATACCCGCCGAGCGGCGGCACGGCCAGCGCCTCACCGCCAGCAAAGCAGGCTCGCGGGAGAGACGACTCCGATCAGCGCGAGTACCAGTCGACTCACCCACCGCACCATATCGAACATAACGCTACCGGCGACGCCCGCAAGCAACGGCAGCACGATCGGCGCCGTCGCGGCAAACACCAACATCACGGCCAGCTTTGCCGCTACCAGGAAGCCCGCCGGCAGCGGCACGGCTCGCTCGAGTTGCAACCGGCCGCGCACGCGAGCCAAAGCCGGAATAGTCACGCCACTGAACGGACGCATTTTCGTTACTCCTGTGTTGTGCACAGGTTAGGGGGCCGGAGGATGCGGCGACAGGGTCGCCCGTCAGGACTTACGGCTGACAATCGTCATAGGCCGGAAGCCCAAGCGGACAGCAAACGTGTACTGCAGCCTTAACTTCTTCAGGGAATTCAGCGCCTTGCAAATCCCGTAAGGCGCTCGCCAGCGTCGATCACGCCCTGCTCGCGCAACCACCGGCGTGCATCATCCGCGTCGTGCTCGAACCAGGCCTGGGTGCTGCCCAGCCTGAAGCTATACCCCCAGGCGTCCATGTCGGCGCACAGCCGTTGGCGCCCGACGGCGGGCAGCGCGTCCGCCAGCAATACCTGCAGATAGCAGACCGCAGACTCCTCGAGATCGTCTCCGCCGGCATCGCGATCCAGCCCGGTGCGCCGCTCGGGTGCCATGCAGATGTAGTGACATGCTTCGTGCAGAATCGAGTGGACCGGAGTATCGAGCCGGGCGTACAGGCGGTCCGCCCGCAGCCCCGCCTCGCAGTCACCCCAATAGGACCCCGGAATCGTCTCATCCGGGGCAATCAAGGCAAGGTGCAAGCCGTAACGGCTCAACAACAGAGCGACCGAGACCCGGTCGACGGAGCTCAATAACAACATGACGGTGCGCCTGGAGCCTGACTAATGATCGCCGTAGCGAGGGCGACCCCCTAGAGGCTCGCCAGACGCCTCATCACCATGTCGGCGAGATCGTGTGCCATGTCCTGCCGAAGAATCATCTCCTCGTGATTCTTCGCCAGCAGCAACTGCTCGGCGAATGCGAAGCTGCGCACGTTCGAGATGTCAGTCGGCGGCAACAGCTCCTTGTCTCCCGAGGTGACCGAGAACCGAACGGTATACGTCAGCTCATACTCGTCCGGCTGATTCTGTGCGGAAACCGACAGCGTGCGCCGCACGACCTCATCCTTGATGATATTCACGATCACCGAGGCATGGTCCTTCTCATCGACCGGACGGGCACCGGAGCTGATCATCGCCCTCTGCAGGCTCAGAGCGAACTCACTCTGCCGATCAACCGTCTGCACATAGGGCGTCTTGACGACATCGGGCAGCGGCGTCCGCCCCTGCAGATGAAACCCACAGGCGCCGAGCAGCGTCAGCACCATCCCACCCGAGAACAGCCCGATCTTCCTCATCTCACACCACAATGTTGACGAGCTTGCCCGGCACCACGATCATCTTGCGGATCGGCTTGTCGCCGACGAACTTCTGCACATGAGGATCCGCCAAGGCAACAGCCTTGATGGTGTCTTCGGTGGCACTGGCCGCGACAGTCACGCGGCCGCGCAGCTTGCCACTGACCTGCACCACCAACTCCAACTCATCCTGATGTAGCGCGTCCTGCGCCGGTTGTGGCATGGACGCATCCAACAGGTCGCCGAGATCTTTGGCGAATCCCAGCTCTACCCATAACGCATGCGTGACGTGCGGTGCGATCGGATACAACGTACGCAGCAGAATGCCCGTGCCCTCGCGCAACAAGGACGCTGCGCCGGTGTGAGCTTTCACGGCTTCCAGCGTGTTGAGCATCTTCATGGTCGCCGACACGACGGTGTTGTACTGCATGCGCTGAAAATCGAACAGCGCCTGTTGCAATGTGATGTGCAGCTCGTGGCGGTGCTTCTTCAGTCCACTGTCGAGCGCCGCGGCGCTCAGCGGTGCCGCGGCGGCGATCCGCTGGCGCTCGTGGTAGCAGAAAGACCAGAGGCGTTTCAGGAAACGATGCACGCCTTCCGCGCTGGCATCGGACCAGGGCGCGCTCTGATCGGGGGGGCCCGCGAACATCACGAACGCGCGCGCGGTATCCGCGCCGAAGCGGTCGATGAAAGCGCCAGGCTCGACGACGTTATTTTTGCTCTTCGACATCTTTTCGATGCCACCGTAGATAACCGGCTTACCGTCCTCGACGGCGGTGGCCCCGAGCGGAGCGCCGCGCTCGTCGAATTGTTCCTCCACCTCCGCCGGATAGAACCAACGCTTCTTGCCGTTCCCATCCTCGCGATAGTAACAATGGGCGAGCAACATGCCCTGGGTGAAGAGGCGTTTGAACGGCTCGTCAAACTTCACCAGGCCAAGATCGCGCATCACCCGCGTCCAGAACCGCGAGTACAACAGATGAAGCACGGCGTGCTCGATGCCGCCGATATACTGATCCATCGGCATCCAATAGTCGGTGCGCGTATCGACCATGGTCTGCGCGTCCGGGCAACAGTAGCGCATGTAGTACCAGGACGAATCGACGAACGTGTCCATGGTGTCGGTTTCCCGGCGGGCGGGCTTGCCGCACTCGGGGCACGTACAGGCGAGGAAGCGCTCATCCTTGTTGAGTGGATTGCCACTGCCATCCGGGACGAGGTCCTCCGGCAGGAGGACCGGCAAATCCTTCTCCGGCACGGGCACGACTCCGCAGGCATCGCAATGGATGATCGGAATCGGCGTGCCCCAGTAGCGCTGGCGTGAGATGCCCCAGTCGCGCAGTCGCCATTGCACCTTCTTCTCGCCGAGCCGCACAGCTGCCAGGTCTGCGGCGACCGCGTCCACGGCTTGCTGGTAGGTCTTGCCGTTGTAGTCGTAGCGGCCGTCCGGTGAACGCGAGTTGATGCAACGGCTTCCCTGCGTTTCCGAGTACCAAGCCTCCCATTTGTTCGTGGAGAACTGCTTGCCCCCGACGTCGATCACCTGTTTGATCGGCAAGCCATAGCGCAAGGCGAAGGCGAAATCGCGCTCATCGTGCGCCGGTACGCCCATCACCGCGCCGTCGCCGTAGCCCATCAGCACGTAGTTGCCGATCCAGACTTCGACGTTCTCACCCGTCAGCGGATGTTTGACGAAGAAGCCGCTCGGAACGCCTTTCTTCTCCACGGTCGCGACGTCAGCATCCGCCACGCCGCCCTTTTTGCATTCCTCGATGAAATCCGCCAGCCGGGTTTGCCCCTGAGCGGACTGCCGTTGCGCGAGCTCGAGAGCCAGAGGATGTTCGGAGGCGATGGCCACGAAGGTCGCCCCCATGATGGTGTCGGAACGTGTCGTGAACACCCACAACTGTCGCCGCTCGCCGGAGAACTCATAAGGAAACGCGAACCGCACACCCTCGCTGCGACCGATCCAGTTCTCCTGCATGGTGCGCACCTGCGCCGGCCAGCCCTGCAGATCGTTCTTGACCTCGTCGAGCAACTCATCGGCGTAGCGGGTGATCTGCAGGTAGTAGCCGGGTATCTCGCGCTTCTCGACGATCACTCCCGAGCGCCAGCCGCGACCATCGACAACCTGCTCGTTTGCCAAAACGGTCTGGTCGACAGGATCCCAGTTGACGATCTGAGTTTTGCGATAGGCGATACCGCTCTTCAACATTCTCAGGAAGAGCCACTGGTTCCAGCGGTAGTAACTCGGGTCGCACGTGGCGACTTCCCGCGCCCAGTCGAACGCAAATCCCATCGGGGCGAACTGCGCCTTCATGTCCGCGATGTTGGAGCGAGTCCATTTAGCGGGGGCGATGCGCTTGTCGATGGCTGCGTTTTCGGCAGGCAGCCCGAAGGCGTCCCAGCCCATCGGCGTCATCACGTTGTAGCCGGATGAGCGCATGAAGCGATACACAACATCGTTCAGGGTGTAGTTGCGCATGTGCCCCATATGCAGCTTGCCGCTGGGATACGGCAGCATGGAGCAGACGTAATACTTCCCCTTGGGAAAGCGAGGGTCGTGTTCTTTGGCGCGATACGCGTCAATCGAGCGCCAGTATTGTTGTGCGGCGGCCTCCAGGGCCGCCGGGTCATATAGCTCTTCCATCGGCTGCAGCTTACTGTATTCGCAGCGGTACGAAGATCTGGGCTTCATCCCGCTGGATCAGCAGCGCAACATTCTTCCCCGAGGATTTCGCCGCATCCTGCAGCTCCCTCGAGGTCTTCACGCGCTGGCCGTTGATACCAAGGATGATATCGCCTGGCTGTACCCCCGCGGCAGCAGCAGGACCTGTGACATCCTCGACGACGAGTGTCCCAGTGGTCTGCACCTGCTCCTTCTCCTGCGGCTCGAGCTGCCGCACCGTAAGCCCCAGCTGGGTGGCTTGGTCGGTTTGGTGTGCGCTCGGCCTCCCTTTAGGAGCGTTCGCCGCCGTTTGTTGCTGTTCCTTGAGCTCGGCGATCTTGACGCTCACTGCCTGCTGCTTGCCCTGACGCCACACCTGCAAGCTGGTATCGCTACCCGGCTTCATAGCGGCGATGGAGCCCGAGAGCTCACCGTAACGCTCGATAGGGTGTCCGTTGACCGCGAGAATGACATCGCCGGGCATCAGACCTGCCTTCGAGGCAGGACCATCCTTCTCCACTGAGCTCACCAGGGCGCCGTGCGGGCGATCGAGCCCGAACGACTCCGCCAGCTGCGCGTTAACGTCCTGGATCGTCACGCCGATGCGGCCGCGCACCACGTGACCGGTCTTGATGAGCTGATCTTCCACATTGCGCGCAACATCGATCGGGATTGCGAACGAGACGCCCATGTAACCGCCGGTACGGCTGAAGATCTGCGAGTTGATCCCGATCACCTCGCCTGACAGGTTGAACAAGGGGCCGCCGGAGTTACCGGGGTTCACGGCGACGTCGGTCTGGATGAACGGCACGTAGTTGTCGCTCGGCAGCGAGCGCGCGGTGGCGCTGATGATCCCGGCAGTGGCGCTGTTCTCAAACCCAAAGGGCGAGCCGATGGCGAGCACCCACTGTCCGGGCTTGATCTTCTGCGGGTCGCCAAGACGGACCGTGGGCAGATTGCCGGCGTTGATCTTGATCACCGCCACATCGGTGCGCTCGTCGGCCCCGATCACCTTGGCGGGGAACTCGCGCCGGTCGGTGAGCCGCACGGTAACGTCCTCAGCATTGGCGACCACGTGAGTGTTGGTGAGAATGTAGCCGTCGCTGCTCACGATGAAACCGGAGCCCGCGCCACGCATCGGGGGTTGGTTACCCCGCGGCGCCTGATCCGGCCCCGGAATGCCGAAGCGGCGGAAGAAATCGAAGAACGGATCGTTGGGCGACAGCCCCGGAACAGCACCGTTCGCCTGCTGTGTCTTTTCGACAACCTCCACGTTGACTACCGCAGGGCCGTATTTCTCCACCAGCGGCGAGAAGTCAGGCAGGGCGCGCACCAGTTCGGTGCTCGAGGCAGTCGCGGGCGGCGCCTGCGCGATCTGGGTCGGGTGCGGCGGTTGGGCGCTGAGGCCGCCCGAACAAGCCACCAGGACGACGGAAACGCACGACACCGAGATCGCACGATGGGCGGGGCGCGAAACTCTCATGCTCGACTCCGGAATATGGGGCGGCTCGGGCCCGCGTGAACGACTCGGATACATGGGAAAATCTCAGTCAAACTGCAGCACTCGGCGTGCCCACCACCGGGGGGCGCTGCCCGTAGAGTCTGCGCATCCACAGCCCACATGCCAGAGCCAGGGTTTCCAGGCTGACAATGAGCCAGTTTCCAACACGGGCGTATGGCGGAAGACCGGAACGCGGCGTGACCGAAGAGTGCAGCACGTAAGTCTGAAACTCGGGAGCGAGTGCGACAACTTCGCCGTGCGGACCGATAATGCCGGAAACGCCGTTATTGGCTGCACGGATCATATACCGGCCGGCCTCCAGGGCGCGCATGCGCGCAATCTGGAAATGTTGATATCGCGCCGAGGAATGAGCAAACCACGCATCGTTCGTGACATTGACGAGCGCGGTCGCCTGGCGGAGCACCCCGATCATGGCACTGCCGTACGCATCCTCGTAACAGACTGTCGCTCCGAGCTCCAAGCCGGCGGCGGACAGGGGCGGCTGGTTGGCGCCGCCGCGCGTGAAATCCGAGTACGGCAGGCTCATCAATCGCAGCCAGCCGCGTACGAAGTCCGGCACTGGGAAGAACTCGGCGAACGGCACCAGGTGGTCCTTGTCGTACCAGCTGATCTTGCGGTCGAGCGCCAGCACCGAGTTGTAGTAGTGCTCGCCCACGTCCGACTCGCGCAGTATGCCGAACACCAGCGCCGTATTGCGCGGGCGGGTTTCGCGGTAAAGCTCCGTGATGTAGGGAATCTGGTTGTTGGCGAGGTCGGGCACCGCCGACTCCGGCCACACAATGAGCTGCGTTCCGAGTGTCTTTTCGGTCAGCTCGCGGTACAGCTTGAGAATGGCATCCTGGTTGCTGTCCAGCCACTTCTGGTCCTGGGAGATGTTTCCCTGCACCACCGCCACTGTGACCGGCGGTCCCGAGACGTGGGTCCAATCGATCGGGCGCACAACCGCGCCGACGACCCAGGGGGCCAGGAACGCCAGCGCACCGGCAACCCGGGCGAATCTCGACCCACACAGAACAGCGGTCAGCCCGCCGGCGCTCAACAGCAGCATGGCACTGATGCCATAGACGCCCACAATCGGCGCAAAACCGGCGAGCCAGGTATCGGTCTGGGAGTACCCCAGCGACAGCCACGAAAAGCCGGACAAAAACCAACCGCGCCACCACTCGATGAGGAGCCAGGCGGCGGGCGCAGCAAACAACCACCGCAACACACCCGTCGCGGGCAACCAACGCGCTACCGCGTAGCCGAGCGCGGCGTGGTAGGCACCCATGATGGCGACCAGCGCCGCCATCAAAGGAATGGCAACCCACAGGGGCGCCTCCCCCATGATATGGATGCTGATATACAGCCAGTAGGTACCCACCGTGAAGGTGCCCGCGTTGAACCAGAATCCCAACCACGCGGCCGCACGTGGTGTAGCCCCTTGCCACAGCCACATCAACACTGCAGGACAAAAAACAGCGAGCGGCCACCAGTTCAGCGGCGCGAACGAACAGGCAAGTAGAGCACCCGCTGCCACAGCTGCGACCACGCGAGCGAAGATTGACGACAACGCGGCCGCGATGCGCACACTGCGAGGCTCATCCGGCGTCACGTCCACGCGATCATCGCGTATGGCTCCAGTGACGGCGGCGACGCGCCGTTCGCCCATAATCAGGACTCGCCGCCCGACGGGCGATCTTCAGGCGGGATGACGTCCTGCGGCGGCACCACACGAAGCGCATCGATGCGCCTGCGGTCGGCACGTGTAACGCGGAACTCGAAACCATCGATGGTCGCCGCTTCGCCGCGACGCGGCATACGGCCGAGCTCCTTCATCAGAAGCCCGGCAACGGTGTCGAAACCTTCTTCCTCGGACAGGTGGGCGCCGAAATACTCGTTGAATTCCTCGATGCGGGTGACGCCGCGGACGGTGAACTGGCGCTCCGCCTCCTTGCGGATGTTGTGATCGTCCTCGACATCGAACTCATCGTCGATATCGCCGACGATCTGCTCGATCACATCCTCGATGGTGACCAGCCCTGAAACGCCGCCGTACTCATCCACGACCAGAGCCATGTGATTGCGGCTGCGGCGAAATTCCTTGAGCAACACGTTCAGCCGCTTCGATTCGGGGACGAAAACCACCGGCCGCATGTACTCGCGGATATCGAAACGCTCGCGCATCTCAGTGGGGTAGAGCCGCAACAGGTCCTTGGCGAGCAGGATGCCCACGATGTCGTCGCGATCCTCATCCATCACCGGAAAGCGCGAGTGCCCGGACTCGACTACCACAGGCAGGAGCTTCGAGAAGGGATCGTCCCGGCGCACAAACACCATCTGCGCGCGCGGAATCATGATGTCACGCACCTGGAGATCGCCGACCTCCAGTACGCCCTCGAGCATGGTTAACGCATCCGGCTCGACCAGGCCGCGTTCGCCCGCTTCACGCAAAATCGCGAGCAGCTCCTTACGGTCCTGGGGCTCCGCGGCGAATCCTTGCGCGATTCGTTTCAACCAGCGTCCTGTTGCGTTGAGGTCCTTCGCCATCACTTATGCTCTGGTAAGGATTAGCCGGTAGGGATTGGCGAATCCGAGGCGACGCAAGACGGCGATCTCGCGACGCTCCATGCGATCCGCGTCAGTATCGCGCTCGTGGTCGTAACCGATGAGATGCAGCGAGCCGTGCACGACGAGATGAGCCCAATGGGCTCGCAAGCTTTTTTTCTGCTCGCGGGCTTCGGCGCGCAACACTTGAGGACAGATCACCAGGTCGCCCAGCGGACGTGCCTCCCCTTCCGACACAGCGGGCGCGGGAAGATCGGGTACTGGAAATGACAACACGTTGGTTGGCTTGTCGCGCCCGCGATATTGCGCGTTGAGCCGGCGGCTCTCCGCCGCTCCCACCACGGATACGCCGATCTCGCGCCCAGCCGCTCGCCGACCTAACGCCGTGCTCGCCCATGCGGACAGATCACTGCGTGGGGGCGCCCAGGTTCGCACGCGGCGGCGAACGTCGATCCGAACGCTCCCGCGGTCAGGGGCGCTCACGAGGAACCACTCTGGGCCTCGTAGGCCCTCACGATACGTTGGACGAGAGGATGACGCACAACGTCCTGCGCGTCGAAAAATGTGAAGGCAACGCCATCAACTCCACGCAACACGTTAATGACATTGCTGAGGCCGGACTGCTTACCCGGCGGCAGGTCCGTCTGTGTGATGTCGCCGGTCACGACCGCCTTGGAGCCGAAGCCGATGCGGGTCAGAAACATCTTCATCTGCTCGACGGTCGTATTCTGCGCCTCATCGAGAATAATGAAGGAATCGTTGAGTGAGCGGCCGCGCATGAAAGCCAGCGGCGCGACCTCGATGACGTTGCGCTCGATGAAGCGCGAGACTCGATCGAAACCCATCATCTCGTAAAGCGCGTCATACATCGGACGCAGATACGGGTCGACCTTCTGTGTCAGATCGCCGGGCAAAAAACCCAGGCGCTCACCGGCTTCGACCGCCGGACGCACCAGGATGATGCGGCGGACTTTATCCGCCTGCAGCGCTTCAACCGCGCAGGCCACCGCCAGATATGTTTTACCCGTACCCGCCGGCCCGATGCCGAATGTCAGGTCCTTGGCTCGAATGTGGGCAAGGTAGTCGCGTTGGTGATTGCCGCGTGCGCGAATTCCACCTCTGGGCACACGGACCGCTTGCTCACCCTCGGTGGGATCTCCCGGCGGAAGTTGCCCGGATTCGCGCTCACGCAATGCGAGGTGGACACGCTCCGGCGTCACTTCCTCGCTCTTCGTCAGATCAAACAACTCGCGCAGCGTGTCTTCCGCGCTCTCCGCGTGCGCCCCAGTGACTCTGAAATTGTCGCCGCGACGGCGGATCTGCACACCGAGCCGGGATTCGAGCAGGCGAAGATTCTCATCCAACGGGCCGCAAAGATTCGCGAGCCGTGCGTTGTCCGACGGCTCCAAATCAAATTCGCGCAGGGATGACGGTGCTGAAGCGGACACTGGCATCAGGCGGCAGCCGCGGCGACTAGCCGTCCGCGCAAACTATGTGGACGCGCCTCGGTGACCACGACGTCCACAAATCGATCGATCAACTCCGAGGGGCCGGCGAAGTTGACCCAGCGGTTGTTCTCGGTCCGTCCCGCGAGCTCACGCGCATCCTTCTTGGCGGGCCGCTCGACGAGCACACGTTGCACGGTTCCGACCATCCGATCATTGATCGCACGATGTTGCGCATCCAGTTGTGCCTGCAGCAACGCGAGCCGCTGCTGCTTCACCTCGAGCGGCACCTCATCGGGCAAGGAGGCCGCGGGTGTCCCCGGCCGCCGGCTGTATAGGAACGAGAACGATTGATCGAAGCCGACGTCGCGCACCAGCGCAAGCGTAGCCGCGAAATCCCGCTCGCTTTCTCCCGGAAATCCCACAATGAAGTCCGAAGATATACAGATATCAGGCCGCACTGCCCGTAGCTTGCGCACTTTGTCTTTAAATTCAATGGCAGTGTAGCCGCGTTTCATCAATGCCAGGATCCGGTCGGAACCGCTCTGCACCGGTAGATGGAGGTGATTCGCCAGCTTCGGCACGCTCGCATAGGCCTCGATGAGACTGTCGTTGAATTCCAAGGGATGCGAGGTCGTGAATCGAATGAGCCGGATGCCTGGAACGGCGGCTACGTGGTGGATGAGCGTCGCGAGATCCACCAGCGCGCCGTCCTCCATGGGGCCGGCGTACGCATTGACGTTCTGCCCGAGCAAGGTGATTTCCTGCACCCCCTGACTGGCGAGCTGCCGGACTTCTTCGAGAACCGACTCGAAGCCGCGGCTGATCTCCTCGCCACGGGTGTAGGGAACGATGCAGAAGCTGCAGTATTTACTGCAACCCTCCATGATCGAGACGAAGGCGCGCGAGCCTTCCGCGCGCGGCGCGGGCAGATGATCGAATTTTTCGATTTCCGGGAAGCTCACATCCACCACCGCGCGCCCGGTACGGCGGAGCTCGGCAATCATGTCTGGCAGCCTATGGAGGGTCTGCGGGCCGAATACCAGATCCACAAACGGCGCGCGCTCGGTGATCGCCTCGCCCTCTTGGCTTGCGACGCAGCCACCGACGCCAATGATGACGTCGGGCCGCAGAGCCTTCAGCCTGCGCCACTCGCCCAGCAGCGAAAACACCTTCTCCTGCGCCTTCTCACGCACCGAGCAAGTGTTCACGAGCAGCACATCAGCCTCAGACGGATCGTCCGTGGCCGAGAGGGCGAGGCGATCACCGAGCGCGCGCCGTTTGTGGATCTGGTATTCGGCCCGCAGACCCTCCATAGGCTGCCAGACATGATTGCCGAGCTCCGCCGTACCGGGCGCGCGGTGGTGGATGTGAGCTTCCCGGAAATCGAAAAATTCGATCATCTGCCCGCGCCGCGCGCGGAAGGCTCGCGCGCCTTCGTCTCGATCATGGAGGGTTGCAGTAAATACTGCAGCTTCTGCATCGTTCCCTACACCCGTGGCGAGGAGATCAGCCGCGGCTTCGAGTCGGTTCTCGAAGAAGTCCGGCAGCTCGCCAGTCAGGGGGTGCAGGAAATCACCTTGCTCGGGCAGAACGTCAATGCGTACGCCGGCCCCATGGAGGACGGCGCGCTGGTGGATCTCGCGACGCTCATCCACCACGTAGCCGCCGTTCCAGGCATCCGGCTCATTCGATTCACGACCTCGCATCCCTTGGAATTCAACGACAGTCTCATCGAGGCCTATGCGAGCGTGCCGAAGCTGGCGAATCACCTCCATCTACCGGTGCAGAGCGGGTCCGACCGGATCCTGGCATTGATGAAACGCGGCTACACTGCCATTGAATATAAAGACAAAGTGCGCAAGCTACGGGCAGTGCGGCCTGATATCTGTCTGTCTTCGGACTTTCATTGTGGGATTTCCGGGAGCAAGCGGTAGACCTTGCGCTGGTGCGCGACGTCCACTTCGATCAATCGTTCTCGTTCCTCTGCATACAGCCAGCAGCCGGGCACCCCCGCGGCCTCCTTGCCCGATGAGGTGCGGCTCCGAAGATGAGAAGCGGCGGACGGGGCTCGCGTTGCTGCAGGCACAACTGGATGCGCAACATGGCCGTGCGATCAATGATCGGATGGTCGGAACCGTCCCAACGTGTGCTCGTCGAGCGGCCCGCCAAGAAGGATGCGCGTGAGCTGTCACAGGAACAGACCGAGAACAACCGCTGGGTCACTCTTCCGCCGGCCCCTCGAGTTGATCGATGGATTTGTGGACGTCGTGGTCACCGAGGCGCGTCCAGGCATAGTTTGCGCGGGCGGCTAGTGAGCGCAGCAGCCGCCTGATGCCAGTGTCCGCTTGCGGCACCCGTCATCCCTGCGCGAATTTGATTGGAGACATCGGACAAACGCACGGCTCGCGAATCTTTGCGGCCCGTTGGATGAGAATCTTCGCCTGCTCGGATCCCAGCTCGGTGTGCAGATCCGCCGTCGCGGCGACAATTTCCAGTTTCACTGGGGCGCACGCGGAGAGCGCGGAAGGCGCGCTTGCGCGAGTTGTTTGATCTGACGAAGAGCGAGGAAGTGACGCCGGAGCGTGTCCACCTCGCATTGCGTGAGCGCGAATGCGGGCGGGGTGGGCGAATTCGCGCACGCGGCCGCTGCCTGCCCAGAACGAGCCAAGGACCTGACATTCGGCATTCGGGCCGGCGGGTACGGGTAAAACATATCTGGCGGTGGCCTGTGCGGTTGAAGCGCTGCAGGCGGATAAAGTCCGCCCGCCGTCATCCTGTAAGTCCGGCGGTCGAAGCCGTGAGCGCCTCGGGTTTTTTCCCCACGATGTCACACGGAAGGTCGACCCGCTATCTGCGTCCGATGTATGACGCGCTTTACGAGATGATGGGTTTCGATCGAGTCTCGCGCTTCATCGAGCGCAACGTGATCGAGGTCGCGCCGCTGGCTTTCATGCGCGGCCGCTCACTCGACGATTCCTTCATTATTCTCGATGAGGCGCAGAATACGACCGTCAAGCAGATGAAGATGTTTCTGACCCGCGTCGGCTTCGGCTCCAAGGCGGCGTGACCGGCGACATCACACAGACGGACCTGCCGCCGGGTAAGCAGTCCAGCCTCAGCAATGTCTCTAACGTGTTGCGTGGAGT
>CAVVXG010000042.1:0-70458 GCA_963752125.1 uncultured Pseudomonadota bacterium
CTTAAAATCAACGTTACATTAGTAAAAAATCTTATTTCAATATCCAACCAAATTTCATTGATTTATTTTTTATTTTCCATCAAGCCAAATTCATTGATATATTAATTATATATTTTTAGATTTTTAGATTTTTTATGTATAATATATTTTTGACTTACTTCTTCATCTGCCCCCCTCCCCCACCCCCCCGCTAGCGATCTACTGCATGGCTCCCGCCAGCGTGAGCGAGTCCACAGTGTCTGGGCTGGGGGCGCAACTCCCTGACGGCAAGTTCGCGTACGGGGCTACTCTGAGCTACGCGTGTGAGAACGGGTTGCGTTTCGAGGACGGCCAGACAACGAAACAGATCAGCTGCGTGGGGGTCAACCGCTGGACTGAGTCCGGCTTCACGTGCGCCGGTATGCAAACCTTTAATGCTACTTACTGGGAATATTTAGGGGAATATTTTTAAAAATACTTTTTGGGGAATATTTAGTATGTAATGTGTAGTGTACGAATATGTATATATGTGTATATGTTATACTTTGCAATTTTATACAGTGACTTTGGGATTTTCAATGGCTTTTTTCAACGTGCAAACCTTTTCATTTTTTCATTTGCTTTTTTTATGAAAATCGTTAACCCTTTAACTCCCATAGCCGTCGCTTTTGAGACGATTCATAAAATTATAATATGCTTGTTTACTTTTTCTGCACGCTTTTTCTGTTTGTCTGCAGCATAAAATGCACTACCGGCGGGCGGACAGCCCGCCGGTAGTGCATTTTATGCTGCAGACAAACAGAAAAAGCGTGCAGAAAAAGTAAACAAGCTCTCTTCGCGGTTACAGTTCAAAATTTCCAAGAAACAGTATGGGAAGTAAAGAGTTAAAAGTATAGTCACTCCAGCTCAGTCCAGCTTCGCTCTTCTCTATGCCGAGCGTCACAACGTCGATGGACACATGGATGGAATGGTGCTGCATCCCCCGAAACGGTATCTACGGCAGTACGGGCTGCGCGATGGTGACACCCTTACCGCGGTCAATGGGGTAACCCTCACCGATCCTGACGATCTGGCAAATGCCCTCAAGGGCGCCGGCAAATCGCTTTCGCTGACTTTCGTCCGTGATGGGGTGCAGCTGACCAAGACCCTGCCCGTGGGCCAGTGAAGGATCGTATTCAGATGTCATACATTTGAAGTTGATACGGCATTCGTTCGCCGGAGACTTCAGGCTCTGGCTGTACTGATACAGAAACTTAATAAGAACGTAACGCCTGTCCTTGACTCTATCGTCCGCATGAACAGCGGATGCCGCCAGTGATCAGCGCTCCCTTGCTTCATGGCTGCGTCCGTAAGTTGACGCGGGTTTTCTGGGGATAAGAGTCAGGAAGTCATCGTCAGTTCAATATCATCGGGAGTTTTGCTTTTATGAAGAATTCAGTTCGCTTCGTCGTGGCCGGCCTCATGTTGGCCGGGATCGCGACCGCGCAGGCGCAGAGCCTGCCCTCGTCCGGCAGCGCCGACCTCTGGTTGTTCGTCTCCAACCAGTCCGCGAAGACCACTTTCGCCGAGGACACGGGTGTCAGCTTGTCCTCGATCCTGCCGAGCAACCAGCTCGCCCCGACACTCAGCACCACCGTGCTGAGCCAGGCGATCAGCGCCAACTTCAGTGTCGGCGCCAGCACGACGCTGACCAACTACATCAACGCCGCCAACGCTGCTGGGCAGACGCTGGAGTGGGGTGTGTTGGGAGCTCAGTTCAATGCGACGACCATCAAGCCGGTGGGCAACGACCTGACCGTGTTCAGCGCTCCGTCCACAGGTGGCGCGACCATCAGCGGCGCCTATGGTCTTTCGACGCTTAGCCTCATCGGCGGTGCCTTCGACACCGACCTTCGTTACGTCGTGCCCACCTACAACGCGAACGGCGGATCCGTCTACGCGTTCGGCAGCGGCAGCAGCGCGGCTAACGTGTGGGGCGCGGGTGGCGACACCGGCAACGGCGGTAGCACCAACCTTTACAACCAGAACCCGGCACAGGACGGAATCGGTCTGGGCACCGCTACGACCCTCTTCGGTCTCACCGGCAATGGTGACAAGACCTCTGTGCAGTCGTACGTGCTCGGCAGCAACCTGACGCTGTCCAGCGCCGGCGTGCTGTCCGTCAGCAGCGTGCCGCTGCCGGCCGCCGTGTGGCTGTTTGGTAGCGGTCTGCTCGGCCTGATCGGTGTCGGTCGCCGCAAGGCCGCTGCTGCGGTCTGATCGTTCGCTAGCTAACGCGTCACTTGCCGCCTCAAGGCGGCGTGACGTTAGCAATCTGCCGGGGCGGGCCTGCCGCCCCGGCGACCCCAGGGATTACCAGTTGCTGGTGATAGGGAAACGCTTGTCTTTTTCAAACTGAGGGAATTTCGTCATGTCCAACAAGTATCCTCTGATTGCCGCGGCCGTCGCCGTGGCCGTCGCTTCCGGTTATGCCAACGCCGCGGCTCCGACCTTGGCGCAGGCCGCTGCTCCCACCGTACAGCTCGTGATCGCAGGTTCTTCGGCCGCGCAAAGCGCCGTCAGCACCGCGATCCAGAACGACCTCTGCGGCGGTGCTACCAACACGCTGACCGTCAAGTCCTCGGGCGGTAGCGCTAACTTCACCGCGCTCTCCTGCAACACCGCCATTGCGGTTGCCGGCACCCCCGGCATCCCGGCCAACACGCTCACGACCATTTACTACCGCACGGAAGGTGGTTCGGTCGTCGGCGCTCTCCCGATCGCTGGCGCCACGAACATCCTGCGTCTGGATCTCACGAGCTCTTCCTGCACCCAGGCGGGCGGCGGCGGCGCGGTCACCTGCACCGTCAACGGCACCACCTCCACGTCGGGCACCACTGACACCTGGACGGGTGCTGTGACACGCGACACGGTGCAGCTGGGCGTCACGGACGTCGAGCCCGCCCTGTTGGTCGGTAACGACTTCCCGTCGAACTACTCGCCCACGGCGTTCGGCACGGCGACCCCGGCGCAGCTCGCTGCCTTGGGCACGGCAAAGCTGTTCCAGCAGGTCTTCGGCTTGGTCGTGAACACCTCGGGCGGCACGCTCGGCCCGCTCAACCTGACGAAGGAGTCGGCGGCGAACATCGAGTTGGGTAAGTACTCCGACTGGGCTGCTGTTCCGGACTCGGAGACGGGCAAGCCGATCTCCTCGGTTTCCGCTCCCATCACCCTCAAGGATCGTGAGCCAGGCTCGGGCACCCGCACGTCGACCAACGTGTATCTGTTCGGCGCTCATTGCGGTGGATCGCTGAGCATTCCCGTCAGCCGTGGTGGCAACTTCTCGACCAATGACGAACTCGTCGCCGCAAATGCGACCGCCGGTGCGGTTGCCTACGCCTCCATCGACCAGATCCTGAACCCGGCGAACGGGACGAAGTGGACCAACCTGGCGCTGGCCAATATCAATGGCGTGACCCCGAGCACCATCGCGGCTGCTACCGGAAAGTACGACTTCTGGTACGAGGCGACGCTGGTTCCGAACCCGTCGGTCAACACCAACACGACAGCCGGCAACCTGATCACCTTCCTGAAGAACGATCTGCCGCAGCTTGTCACGGCGCCCGCGGTTCCGGACATCAACGTGATCCCCGGCCAGGGTAGCCCGACGAAGAACGTCGGTACCGTGCCACTGACCAGCAACGGCAAGACGGGAACGGCGACGATCTACGTCAACCCGTACACCCGTGCGGCCAGCAGCTGCAACGTCCCGTCCGAGACGAACTAAAGCGACGACCCGAGTCGACATAGAACAATAACAATTGTCTGCGATGCTGCCGGCCCCCTCTTGCGAGGGGGCCGGCTTTTCGCTTTTAGAGAGACTCGTGAGACAAGGTCCGATAACGGCATTTTTTCTACTGTTGGCAGGTACTTGTACACCGTGGTCGGCCTGGGCCGCCCCGCCGGAAGCGGCGCCGCCTGCGCCAGCTCCTGCTCCTCCCGCCGCTCCGCCGGCGAGCACCGAGCAGCACTTCGACGTGCACGAATACCGGGTACTGGGTAACACCGTATTGTCCAACCGCCAGATCGAGGGTGTGCTTTACCCGCGTCTCGGCGACGGCAAGAGCCTTACAGACGTGCAGGCGGCGCGCGCCGCGCTCGAGAGCGCCTATCACGATCTCGGCTTCGCCACCGTGTTCGTCGACATCCCCCCGCAGGAGGTCAAGGACGGAATTCTGCGTCTTCAGGTGACCGAAGGGCGCTTGCGCGTCCGCACGATCACCGGCGCCCGCTATTTCTCGGAAGGCAAGATCCTGGAGGCGCTGCCTGCCACGCAGCCGGGTACCGTGCCCAACGTGACCGCGCTGCAGAAGCAATTGAACGCGGTCAATACGCAAACACCCGACCGCTCCGTGGTCCCGGTGCTCAAGGCGGGGCCCGATCCTGGCACCATGGATCTGGCGCTGAAGGTTGACGACCATTTGCCCCTGCACGGCAGCGTTGAGCTCAACAATCAATACACCCCGGACACCGAGTCCCTGCGCGCAATTTACTTGCTGAGCTACAACGATTTATTCGGTGAGCTCGACAGCGCCACTGTGCAGTACACCATGACTCCGCAGAAGACCGGGCAGGTGGGCGTCCTCACCGCGGGTTATGCATTCCATCCAGTAGGACCGGGCATCCGTCCGAGTGTCAGTTTCACCAACTCCTCGAGCACGGTCGCGACACTCGGCACTCTCGGCGTCCTCGGCGATGGCCAGGTGTACAGCGGGCGCGTCGCCTTTCCGCTGCAGCAAGCGCCTGGCTCGATACAGTCAATGACTCTCGGGCTCGACTACAAGCATTTCCGCAACACCATCAACCTTGATTCCAGCGGCGCACAGAGCACCACAGGCTCAATCATCGAGCCGATCTCCTACGTAAATGCCTCGCTGGCATACAACGGCGCCTGGCAGCGAATCGCGAAATCAGGCATGGTCGCCCAGACCGCCGCCTTTGACCTCACGATCGACGCCGGGCCTCGCGGCCTGGCGAATGCGACCGAGAATTTCGGCAACACGCGCTTCATGGCGCGCGGCAACTACGTCTACTTCCGTTCGGACGCCTCACTATCGACCATCCTGCCGGGACGGATGATGTTGACCCTGCGCGGCTCCGGACAGGCGACGCAGGATCCTCTGGTGGTGTACGAGCAGTTCGCCGTCGCCGGCTCCGACGGCGTTCGCGGCTACCTAGAGGCCGAAGTGCTCTCCGACACCGGCGTCAAAGGCTCGGTCCAGTTGCAATCACCACCGCTCTCAGCGCGCCAATTCCTGATCGGCGACGCCTTCCTCTTCTACGACGCTGGCCGCGCCCACACCGTCGAGCCTCTCTCCAACGAGCCCGGCCATATGGTCCTACGCAGCTGGGGCGGCGGCTTCGACATCCTTCCCGGCCACTGGATCAGCGGCACTCTCACCATCGCCGATCCGCTGCTGCCAGGGCCCAGGACCAAGGCGCATGAGCCGCGAATATTGTTCGATGTGAAGGGCTCCTTCTAGCCAGGAACGAGCCACGGCAGTGTAATGAAATCGCAGCACAATGAAAGCTACGTCAGAAAGAAGGATCTTCAGATGACCAAGAAATATCCGCTGATCGCGGCGGCTGTCGCAGTCGCCATCGCTTCCACCTGTGTTGAGGCAGCGCCGCCCACTCTTGCGCAAGCCGGCGCACCCACCGTGCGGCTTGTCATCGCGGGCTCATCGGCAGCGTCGAGCGCCGTAGCCAACTTCATTGAAACGAACATGTGTGGCGGCGCGGCTAATACCCTGATAGTGGAGTCGAAAGGGGATAGCGCGAATTTTTATGCCTACTCGTGCTGGCTCCAAGTCACCATTGCTGGAACTCCGGGCGTACTGGCAGGCGACCTAATGACCGTGTACTACCGCACGGAGGGCGGGTCGGCAGTCGGCGTGCTTCCAATCGCCAGCGGCAAAAAAATCTTGCGCCTGAACCTCGCTGACACCAACAACTGCACCCAGAACAGTGCCGGTACGGTCACCTGCACCGTCGCCGGTACCACCTCGACAGCGGGTACCACGGATGGTTGGTTCGGGGCTGTAACCGAGGACAGCGTGGACCTGGGCGTGAGTGACGTCGAGCCCTCGGTGTTGGCTGCCAGTCATAACTATCCCTCCGAGCTTTCACCCGCAGTTTTCGGCAGCGCAACAGCCGCACAACTCAGCGCGCTCGGTACGCGCAAGGCCTGGGAGCAGGTTTATGGCCTCGCCGTGAATACGTCCGGGCAGACATTCTCCAAAGTCAATTTGACGCGGGCGTCAGCCTACAACATTTTGCGCCAGGACTACTCCGACTGGGCAGCTGTTCCGGACGCGCTCACGAGCAAACCAACCGCCTCCGCCAGTTCGACGATTACCCTTGTCAATGGAGCGCCGGGGTCGGGTGTTCGCACCGCGGCCAACCTCTATTTCTTTCAGTATCCTTGCTCCGGGCCGCTGTTCATCCAGCCGTTCATCAATGGCGAGATCTCGCACTTCTCGCTGCAGGATCAGCTCGCAGCCGCGAATGCGACGCCGGGTGCCATCACCTACACCACCATTGAGCAGATCTTGAACCCGGCCAATGGTACCCGGTGGACGAACCTGACTCTCGCTACCATCGATCAGGTCGCTCCAAGCTCCCTTGCGGCGGCGATCGGTGCCTATGACTTTTGGTATGACGCGGTGTTGATTCCGAATCCTACGATAGCGACTAATACCCCCAATGGCAACCTCATAGCGTACTTCCAAAATGTGCTGCCCGAGGTAGCCAACGTACCAGCAGTTCCAGGATTCAATGCAATCGCAGGTTTTGGCTCTCCTCTTAAAAACCTTGGTGCAGTGCCTCCAAACAGTAACGGCAGGACCGGAACGCAGACGGTTTATGTCAGCCCATTCGTCCGCGGCGCCAGCAGCTGTAATCTACTGAGCGAAACAAACTAGTAACAAGTCCGAGTCCATTTCAAACAAGTGTCGTCGCAAACGATGCGTTAACGAAGCTGCACATCATGCGTATCCGGTTTGAATTCGCCCGTCAGATCTCAATCGCTACCGTAACCGGCTCGGCGATGGCCGCGAGTTTGCTGTGTGGTAACGCGCCGCTTGCGGCGACACTGCCGGTGCCGTGTGCCGGCGGAACTTGCATGTCCAACAAGACACCCGGGTTCACTCAGCCCGGGGGCTTCGTGACTTCCGGTCAGGCGACGGCCGTCCAGAGCGGCAACACGTTGACGGTGAATCAGACCTCCGCGCAGGCGATCCTGAACTGGTCGTCATTCAATGTCAGCGCCGATGGCAAAGTTGTGTTCCAACAGCCTGGCGCCACATCGGTGGCGCTCAATAAGATTTTCCAGGCTAGCCCTAGCGCAATCTTTGGGCAAATCAGCGCGAACGGGCAGATCTATCTGATCAATCCCAATGGCTTTGTCTTCGGTGCAACCTCGTCGGTGAACGTCGCCGGGCTCATCGCCTCCTCAATGGGCTTCACGCAGGGCGATGCTGCACTGACAACCGGGTTTGTCACGCCGGCCGGCAAGTCGATCCCGAGCTCTGCTCTCACCTCCGATGGCCGCCTCTATGTGGTCGATGCGTCGGGCAATCAGGTACCCGATGCCAACGGAAAGCCGCAGCCCGTGCAGGTTGTCGTACAACCAGGCGCGCAAATAACAGCTGCAAGCGGTGGTCGTGTGATGCTCGCCGGGCAGCAGGTGGTTAACGGCGGAACTCTGACGGCGCCCGATGGGCAGATTGTGCTTGCCGCCGGACAGTCGATCTATCTTGCTGCCAGCAATGATCCCCAGCTGCGCGGACTAGTGGTCGAAGTCAGCAACAATCCTGACCCGAGCATCGCCAGCCAGCCGGGCAATCCACCATCTAACCCTGGTGATACCGCTGCAGCGCAGCTTGGGACCGTCACCAATCAGGCTGGCGCTGCGCTGTCTTCCGTGCGCGGCAACGTGTCGCTCCTTGGACTTGCAGTGAACCAAAGCGGTCGGATCTCGGCGACCACCTCGGTGTCCGCGAACGGGTCCGTGATTCTGCAAGCGGCGAACGGTGGGTCCTCGACGACACCAGGGGTCACCTGTCAGGGCGCGGAGCAGCTTTGCGCCAACTTGGGTGGCACGCTCAAGATCGGGGCGAGCAGCGAGATCGATCTGCTTCCTGATCTGTCCAACAACAGCACGGCGGTTGTTGCACAGACGCAGCTGCAGTCGAAGATTACATTGACCGGCGAGGCGATTGATATTGAAGGCGGCAAGATCGCGGCTCCCGGCGGCACACTGAACGCGGTAGCCGCCGCCAACCCCGACCTTGGCCTTGCCGTCCACGGCAATCCCGCCGCGCAGATACGCCTCGCAGCAGGTACCGACATTGATCTTTCGGGCAGCGACGCTGTGGTGCCGATGTCATCGAACCTGCTGTCAATTCAGCTGCGCAGTAACGAGTTAGAAGATGACCCGGTGCAGCGCGGCGGACCACTCCTGACACAAACGGTCATTGTCGATGTTCGCAACGGTAGGCCGCCGATAATCAGCGCAGGGTCGTGGCAATCGGATGTCCAGGGAGTGTCGGAGAACATTCTTCAACGAACCTCCAACGGCGGTACGGCCAGCTTCCTATCAGAAGGCGATGTCGTCGTCAACAGTGGCGCCACCATCAATGTATCCGGCGGCAAGTGGACCTACACCGGGGGCACGACCCAGACCACCCAGCTCATCGGCGCGAATGGGCGGCTTTACGATATCTCGACCGCAGATCCCTCGCTTTCCTACACCGGCGTCCTCAATCCAACCTTTACACAGTCCTTCAACGGTTTTGGAGTACAGATCACGCAGGCCACGCCCGGACTCGGCCGTTATCAAAACGGCTATGTGCAGGGCTTCTCGGCGGGGACGGTGACCTTCGGGGCACCCTCCATGGCGCTCCAGGGGACGTTGATCGGCACTGCGGTAAACGGGCTCTATCAGCGCGGCGCCGCGAACATTCCCGCCGATAGCCTGTTCGGTTTCATGGATAGCGGCATCGCTACCGGGGGGACGCTGATCATCGGCGAGATGAAACCATCCGTCACCGGTAATATTCCGGATTACTTCTCGCCCGCAGTCACTTTCGCGAACAATGTCTCTCCCATTGTTGTTGCCGAAGGTGCGCCATTCATCGCGGGAACGCTGCAACTTCCCACCTCGTACATCACCAACGGTGGCTTCCAACAGACGGAAATCTTCGGCGATTCAACGGTGGCGCTGCCGGCGGGGCTGCCCCTGAACCTCGGAGTCGGCGGCTCGTTGCTGGTGGATGCGGCGCACATCTCCATCAATTCCAATATCCAGGCGCTCGGTGGCACCATCGACCTGCACAGCGGGGACACTTATCTCTCCGTAATCGCAGGCGTACCCAGGACAGGCATCGATATTGCCTCCGGTATTACCCTCGATGTGCGTGGTCAATGGACCAATGACTCGCCTCTTGCCGCCAGTACGGCTGCCGCCCCCACCTATCAGGACGGCGGGACAATCTCTCTATCACTCACGAATGCCAATGCGCCGCAAACTACGGGGGGTGAACTGACGATCGGTGACAACGTCAATTTCGAGGCCAGCGGCGGTGCTTGGGTCGAGGCCAACAACAAGATCATCGGCGGCAAGGGAGGCAACATCAAGCTGGATGCCTCTCCCTACCAGTCGGCCTTGCAGATTGGCAATGGCGTTTCCCTGGATGCGTTCGGCGTCCAGGGTGCGTTGGGCGGAAGCTTTTCACTGTCAGCCCCGCGCATCTCCGTGGTTCAGGGCAATGGCACCTGGGCCAGCGCGCAGAAACTCGACGACCTCACCAAGCCGGGCGGTGTGTTTACTGTTGGCGCGGGCTTGTTTTCGCAGTTCGGGTTCTCGAGTGTCACGCTGAATGCGACCGCCCCCATCGTGCCGCCTACCGGTAGCACAGGTACCCCCAACCCGAATGCCCCTAGCACGGGTCCTATCAACAAGGACACTCTGACTGTCAACACCGGCACCACGATCAACGCGCAGGCGCAGTCCTGGACGCTGAACACAGGCTATCTGATGCGCACAACGGGTGGGACCGTCGATGCGTTTACCCACTCTGCGACGCTACCGCTAGGTAATCAAAATCCGTTCTCGCTGACGCTGGAGACGACCGCTGGAGCGACGGATCCGTCGACGACAGTTGCTTTTGGCAATTTGGACATCCAGGCCGGTACGAGCATCACCCTCAACGCCAATCTCAATTCAGCTCTGAATCTCTATAGCGTCGGCAGTCTTCTGGTGGACGGCACGCTGCGAGTGCAGGGCGGCACCATTACGGCGAATATCACCACGCCGCAGGTGCTGACCGACCCGGGGTATGTGCCGGACCAACACCTGGAGATTGGTTCACAGGCCGTGTTGGATGTAAGCGGTACAACTGTGTTGACGCCCAACGCCATGAATTTGCAGCTCGGCACCGTGTTACGCGGTGGCACCGTCACCTTGTTGGCCAATCGCGGCGATGTAATTACCGACGCCGGCTCATTAATCAACATCGCAGGCAGCAGCGCCGTACTGGACGTCCAGACGGTGGGCGGCTCCGCATCGGGTAGCTATCAGTTGGCTACGGTTGGTAGCGCTGGCGGCATGCTGCAGGTGCAATCGGCGGAGTCGGCTTCTTTGCTCGGCACGCTGTCCGCGGCCGGGGGAGCCAGCAGTGTAGGAAAGTTGGCCGGCGGCACTCTCGATGTGGAGATCTCTGCAGGCTTCCGCACGCGCATAGATGGTGCCTCTGGGAATCCGTTTCCGAGCACCCCGCTTACCATTGAGCTCGTGGACAACGCGGCCGGGTCTTCACCCACTGCACCCTATGGCAATCTCGCCGTGTTAGGCGTCGCGCAGCTCGAGCAGTCTGGAATCGACTTTCTGAAACTCCGCGCCGACAGCACGATAGAGCTCGCGAGCAATACCGCGTTGTCGCTCAACGGTGAGATCAGTCTCGATGCGCCTGCCATCAGCGTTAGCTACGGAACCAGCGCGGCACTCGCGGCACCGTATGTAGCCCTAAAGGATAGCCTGATCGATGCTGGCAACATCGCACTTCTGCAGCCCACTGCAACGACAGGCACGGGCGCGCTCACCGTGTCGGCTCAGCAGCTCGTACTTTCCGGCGTGGTCGCTCTGCAGGGAGTCGCCAATGCGACGCTCACCAGCTCGGGCGATGTCGAGATGGAAGCGAGCTCTGGGGCTTTCCTGACGAGCCAACTTGCGCTCAACGGTAACCTGAACATCAATGCCTCCAGGATCTATCCAGCGACCCAGACGTCTTTCACGATCAATGATCCCACCGGCAACGTCACCATCGGCCAGACGAGTGCCTCGCCCGGCAATCCGCTTTCCGTAAACGGCTCCCTAACGATCAACGCCAACAATATCGCCACCAGCGGTACGCTGCTCGCGCCGTTTGGCAGCATCACGCTGCATGCCACGAATTTGTTGTCGCTGTTAAATGGCAGCGTAACCTCCGTGAGCGCCGATGGCGCGACATTGCCGTACGGACAGACCACTTTCGGACAAGCGCAGTGGATCTATAACGGAGGGAAAGTGACAACTCCCGTCAATGGTGTCCCCTCTCGGCAGGTCCGTCTGACGGCCCCCAATGTCTCAATGGCCAGTGGCGCAACCGTCGATCTGAGCGGCGGTGGCGATCTGTCCGCTTACGAATGGGTTCCGGGCACGGGCGGCTCGGTGGATGCCCTAGGTACTGCCAACGCGACCACGGCTGGGTTGTACGCCATATTGCCGTCGACGCGCGGTCAATACGCGGCGTATGACTTGCAAGAGTTCACGGGCTCGAATGTCACTACCGGCGCGAGCATCTACTTGACCGGAGTTCCGGGGCTCTCGGCTGGGTACTATCCGCTGTTGCCGGCTCGCTACGCACTGCTGCCGGGTGCCTACCTCGTGCAGGCCGAGCCCGGATTTACGAGCCTTACTCCTGGACGAATTGGTACATTAACTGACGGCACCGCTGTTGTTGCGGGTTACACGAGCTTCGGCAACACAGGCCTACAAACTTCCTCGGGGTATACAGGGTTTGCAGTTCGACCGGGAACCTACGGCCAGTCGCTGGCGGCATATAAGATCAGCAATGCGTCGACATACTTTGCCGCGGTGGCCGCGAACGCCGGCACGACCGCCATATTACCTGCGGACGCCGGCACGCTCATCATTGAAGCCGGCAGTGCGCTTAGTGCACAGGGTTCGGTGAGGTCAAGCGCGGGCCTGGGTGGAACCGCCGCCACGATCGAAATCAGCGCCTCCGATCTCGCTGTTACTCCGTCTACTCAGGCCAACGCTGCGACCGGTGTCTCCATCGGTGCATCAGTTCTGCAGAGCTGGGGCGCCGGCGACCTAATTCTGGGCGGCGAGCTGTCCCCCGATGGCTCCCTGAACGTGACGGCCAACACTGTCACGATCGGTGCGGGAGCTGCGTTCAGCGCCGGCCAGGTGCTCGCGGTTGCCGACCAGTCGATCGAAGTTCAAAGCGGCGCGGTGGTTGCTTCGACATCCGGCCTCAGTGGCATGGCTCCGAAAACGCAGCCGCAACCCACCGCAATTAAACTGACTCACCAGGATCCGACCCAAACGGCCACGCATTCCATTGCCGACAACACTGCCGCATTGCTGGCGGTTTCCGACTCGAGCTTGCCAATTGTGACGCGGGCGACGACCAGTTCTTCGGGCGGTGCAGGAGGCTCAGGCTCTGGAAGCTCGCCGTCACCGGCTACCGTGAAAATTGATAGCGGTGCGACGCTCAGCAGTCGTGGCGCGATCGCGCTCGATGCGCCCGGCGCCGTGAATGTTGCTGGTACCCTCAACGCTCCCGGAGCCAATGTGTCGCTGGCTACGAGCAGCATCGCGTTTGTCGGCGCGGGTGGCTCCTCCAACAATACATTGGTGATCAACCAGGGCCTGGCATCGCAGCTGCAGTCGGTTGGTGGCCTCTGGCTCACCAGCGCTGGCAACATCGACCTGATGGCTCCGCTAACGTTGGGGATCGGTAGCGCCGGCACCCCAACTCTGGGTACGCTGGATCTCACTGCGTCCGCCATCAACAATCTATCAGGGGGTGCCGTCACATTCGGTGCGCACACTCTGACCCTTCAGGGTAACGGTGCAAATGCTCCGGCACCGACCTCCAACAGCGGCAGCGGCGGGGCGCTGACTCTGGTCTCGGACAATTTCAACATCAGCAGCGTCGCACCGCTCGCCCCGAGCACGACCACGGCGGCCGCTACCACACCAGGCACTACTACTACCGCCAACTCCTATAGCGGTAACCTGGCGATCAACGGCAACACCCAGACCACTCTGCAGGTGGGGCAGGCGCTGACCGGGCAGGGCACCAATGTCGTGGGGATCGCGGGCAATGTGACCATCTCAGCCGCCGAGCTGACGGCGGCCAGCCATTCCAACACCGCGCTCAACGTGCCAGATGGAACGCTGACGATCCAGCAGAACGGAACCGCCGTCAAACCAGCATCGTTGGCGACCTCTCTGGGCGGCGAGATCAGCCTCACGGCAGGCAATATTCAGGACTCCGGGTCGATTATCGTGCCGGGCGGACAGGTCTCGCTGACGGCGACTCGGGATTCGAGCGCTCCCGCAGGCGGCGCCTTGCCGATTCCTAACGTGACGCTCGCATCCGGTGCCGTGGTCGATACTTCCGGAATCACCGTCAGCGCAGGTAACCAGACCATTGGTGCGGCCGGCGGTATCGTGAAGATCGTATCTGCGGGTGATCTGACGTTGGCAAACAACGCGTCGATCAACGTCTCTGGCGCAGGAAACTCTCCAGCGGGATTCCTGACTCTCACCGGCGGCGCAACCGGAACCGTCACGTTGGACGGCAGTATTGCGGGCAACGCCGCTGCGGGCGCCACCGGCGGGAGTGTCTGGATCGATGGTGGACAACTTGCGGGAGGGCTTCCGGGACTTGCGGGTAAGCTGACCTCCGGCGGCTTCACTAACCAGATCAATGTCCGCGTCCGTACTGGCGACCTGGATACGGCGGCTGGCACAACTCTGACCTCAAATCAGATCACGTTGACGGCCGACACGGGCGTTATCGATATCGCCGGCATACTGAACGCACCCTCGGCGGGACAGCGAGGCTCGATCGGACTCTTTGCTGGCGGTAACGTTACTCTGGAGTCGACTGGCCAGCTGCTTGCGAATGGCAGCGGCATCACCGGACGCGGGGGTGAAATCGAGCTTTCGACGGTCAATGGCTCGATCGGACTCAACGGCCGCAGTGTGATTTCCGCCAGCGGCCAGGCTGGGATGGGTTCCCTGCTTCTGCGCGCCCCGGCCCTGCTGAGCAACGGTGTGCCCACTGGCGATGTTGCCATCGGAAATATCGGTTCGGACATCAGCGGTGTGGGGATCGTTACCGTTGAGCCGGTGCTGCCCACCTACACCTACACCCCTCAGAACCCCGGTGACTTCACTCAAGACTTCAGCCAGATCAAAAGCGACGTCACAAACTTCCTGGCCAACGCGCAGAGTGTCATTCCCAACCGTCTGGGTAGCAGTTTCAATTCCCAGAGCGGCCCCCGCTTTGTGATTGAGCCTGGCGTGGTGGTCGACGTTCAAGGCGATCAGACGCTGGGCGGCCAGTTGGATCTCTATGCTCAGAACCTCGGTGCGCCGATCGATCTCACCGTGAGGTCCAGCGGCAATCTCACCATTAGCGGCGGAATTTCGGACGGCGAGATCAATGGCAACACCGTCCCCTCAGCTACCGCAGCGGTAAATCCTCTTACTCCCTACGTGTCGTCCACGTTGCGCTTCGTGGCCGGTGCGGATCTGAGCAGCGCAAATCCGCTGGCTACGATTGCTGGCCAAGCTGCCAATCTCAATCTCAACCACAATGCGATCGTGACGACAGCAACAGGAGATATCGATCTTGTCGCCGCCGGCAACGTCAACGTGAGTGCCGGCTCCTCCGCCTACACGACCGGCGATTACTCTACGGCGAATCCCGGGGTCACATCAATGAAGCTCGCCGTCGGGCAGGGCGGGCAGAAGGTACCGGTCAACTTCCTGATCAACGGCGGCAATGTCGTCGTGAACGCCGGCGGTGATGTCACCGGCCAAGACGACATCATTCTCAATGGCGTGAACAGCTGGCTGGGCTGGGCCTTCGTCAGGGGGCCCGGTGCCCCTGGCACTGGCCCTGCTGTCTACGGTGTCAACCTGACCGCTTTCAATCAGAATCCTTGGAGCTTCGCGACCTTCGGTGGCGGCGATCTCAGTATCACGGCCGGTCACGACGTGAGTAAAGTCTCGGCCGCGGTGGCCGACAGCCTGGCGGTGGTCGGCTTGAGTCAGACTCACTTCGCCAGCGGCGGTATGACTGTGAATGCCGGCCACGACGTCACCAGTGGACAGTTCTTCGTAGCCGACGGTGTTGGGACGCTCAACGCGGGACACTCATTTGCTGTGAATCCCAACAACTCGCTGGGTTCCACGTTCGAGGTGGACACTGCGAGGGTGTCGCTCTGGGCTCAGGACAGCATTGCCGTCGATGGGGTCATCAACCCAACCCTGCTCACACAGGACCAGGCAAATGGAGCCTTGAGCATACTTAGCTTCTCAACCTATGGCGCAAGTTCCGCTTTCAACGCACAGAGCTCCTCGGGCGACGTGACTCTCGGTAACACCGGGCACGTCAACACGATGATTGGCGGCAGCGGCAGTGACTCCGACATACCCTATTCGGTCCTGCCGGCAAGTCTGCGCCTGGTTTCCCTGACTCAGGATATCGATCCTTCTGGAACCCTGTTCCCGTCCGCCACCGGACAGCTGCAACTATTCGCTGGCCGTGACATTACGGGCGGCAATCTGTTCATGTCAGATGCTCTGCCTTCCGACTACCAAACTACGGCCAATGTCAACACGCAAGTGAGTGGGGTCGGGAATCTCACGAACCCTAACACTCATTTCAGCGGCGATCTTCACATCAACGATTCGGTGCCGGCCTCGATCGTGGCGGGTCGGGATGTGATTGGGCTCGATCTGTCGGTGCCCAAGGCGACTGAGATCCTTGCTGGCCGTGATATCGTCAACCTGCAGTACAACGGCGTGAATCTCAATCCGAACGACATCACCCTCGTCTCTGCGGGTCGCGATTTCATTCAGGCTCCGACGTTCATTCCCAGCACTGGCCTATTGAATACCAACATTTCCGGCGTCGTCTCCGTCGGCGGCCCCGGCCAGCTCGATATGCTTGCCGGACGCAACATCGATCTCGGGTTTTCCCTGGGGGTCATTACTGACGGCAAGCTCAAGAATCCGAATTTGCCGACCGTAACCGGCGCCAGTATCACCATGATCGCAGGACTCGGAGAGACGATGGATGACGCAGGCTTCCTGCAGAAGATCATCGAGCCCTCGTCGAGCTACCAGCAGCAGCTGGTGAGCTACGTGGAGTCCGTCAACGGACAGACGGGACTCTCGGTGGATCAGGCTGATGCGGATTTCCAGGATTTTGCGACGGGCCAACAGCAAGCCTTCATTGACCAGGTCTTTTTCAGCGAACTTAACCTGTCAGGCATCGAGCACAACAAAGTACCCGGCGCCGGCTACAAGCGAGGCTATGCGGCGATCGACGCCCTGTTCCCCGGCGCCCGCGCGGCGGCGGCCGGCGTCAATGGGAACCCTTCGCTCGGCAATATCAACCTGACCTACAGCCAGGTTTACACTTTTTCGGGGGGCGGCATCACCCTCCTGGCGCCGGGCGGGAGTGTCAATGTCGGCTTGGCGCAACCACCCGCCGGTACCACTGCCAAAGACCCTTTTCAGTTGGGTATCGTCGCCCAAGGCGCCGGAAATGTGGACATCTACTCGGAAGGCGATGTCAACGTCAACAGCTCGCGCATTTTCACCCTGGGCGGGGGCAACATCGTAGTTTGGTCAAATGGCGGCAACATCGACGCGGGCAATGGCGCCAAGAGCTCCTTATCGCTGCCCCCACCGACGTTCACGACGGACAAGAACGGAAACGAGGAGCTGGATTTCCAGGCGGGAGTCGCGGGCAGTGGCATCCGAACCATCCAGGAGGGTCCGGGCACGCCGCTGGGCAACGTCAATTTGATTGCCCCAGTTGGCTCGGTCAATGCTGGCGATGCCGGCATCGGTGCGGCAGGTAACATTAACCTCGCGGCCGTTGTCGTCACCGGCGCGAGCAACATCAACTTCGGCGGAACCGCCACAGGCGTCCCGCCAGCGGTCGCAAATATAACCGCCGCCGTTTCCGGCGCCGCGAGCGCGGCGAGCGCTACGGCCAATACGGCGTCCGCCGCAGAGAACCTCGCCGGCAAGCAGGATCTGGCATCGGTTGTATCTTCAGCGGCCATCAGCTGGCTGGACGTATTCGTTTCCGGCCTGGGCGAGGAGAACTGCAAGCCCGAGGACCAGCAGTGCCTCGACCGAGAGAAGAAGGAAAAGAACGATAAACAGTAGCCGCCTGCATGAGCTCCATTCCGCAAAGCTATGCAACCGTCCCGCAGGCCATCGCGCTGTGGCGCGCCGGACAACAGCGGGAGGCGCAAGAGGTTTGCGAGCTGCTGGCGCAGAGAGGCGATCCTGACGCTTTGAATCTGCTTGCCGAAATTCATACAGCCGCCGGACGGCCGCGCGAGGCGAATGCGACATTGCAGCGCCTTATGAAACTGTGTTCGGGCGATGCGGCCGTATATCGGCGGTTAGGCGACTCGTACCTGGCGATCGGTGCGCATGCTGAAGCGGCGGAGAGTTATCGGGCAGCACTCGTGATCGAGCCGCGCAGCGCACGCGCACACAACAATCTCGGCCAAGCGCTCATGCAACTCGAGCGTTACGACGAGGCCGGAGCGAGCTATGAGCGGGCTGTGGAGGTCGATCCGAGTTACGCCATCGCGCACAACAATCGCGGTATCGCGTACTTCAAGCAGGGCGCTTATGAAGAGGCGGTAGCTTGCTACAAGCGCGCCATCGACATCGATCCCCAATTTTCCCAAGCACACAACAACTACGGCAACGTTCTGCTGAAGTTGAAGCGCCCCGAGGAGGCTCTGGAGCGCTTCGAGCGCGCGTTGAGTATGAAGACGGTGTTCCTCGCCCGCGGGAATGCTCTCCAACAGTTGAAGCGCTTCGATGACGCGGCGGAGAGCTACGAGCGAGTGCTGCAATTCGAGCCCGACAACCCCGACGCACTCAGCAACTGCGCCAGCGTTCTTTTGGCCTTACGGCGACCGGAAAAGGCGCTGGAGTATTGCAACCGCGCTCTGGCCCTGAGACCCAATTTCCCTGAGGCGCACAATAATCGCGGTGGCGCGTTGCTCAAGCTCGGTCGCTATGAGGATGCCGCGAGCGCATGCGACGATGCGCTGGCGATTCGGCCGGACTACGCGCCCGCTCTGAGTAATATGGCGAACATCCTGTCGGCGTGCAGTCATTACGCGCAGGCGGCGGAATATTGCGAGCGTGCCATCGCAGCACAGCCGGATCTTGCTGAGGCCCACGACCAATACGCCGGCGCGCTGGTTGGTGCGCGGCGTCTCGAAGAGGGCGTCCGGGCATACGAGAAGCTGCTCGAGCTCGATCCGGAGTACCGATTCGCGGCTGGGGCCTTGCTGGGTGCGCGGCTCGCGTGTTGCGACTGGACTGGCTACGAGCAGTCCGTGGCTGGCGTGGTGCAGGCTGTCCTCGAGGACAAGCGCAGCATCATGCCATTCACCTTCCTAGGGATTTCCGAGTCGCCGGAGCTGCAACTGCGTTGCGCACGCACCTATGCCGCCGACCAGATACCGGCGGAGCTGAGGCGTCCCTGGAGCGGCTCGGTGTACAAGCACGACCGCATCCGCGTCGCGTACCTGTCCGCCGACTATCACCAGCACGCGACGGCCATTCTCATGGCGGGCTTGTTCGAAGAGCACGATCGCGAACGATTCGAGATCTTCGGACTGTCGTTCGGCCGCACAGATGATGGTCCCATGCGCCAGCGCCTGATGAAGGGTTTCGACCGCTTCATCGAAGTACGACACAAGAGCGACGTGGAAATAGCGGAGCTCATGCGCTCGATGGAGATCGACATCGCTGTGGATCTGAAGGGCTATACCGGCGACAGTCGCCACGGATTGTTCGCCCGGCGGCCCGCGCCGATTCAGGTCAACTACATAGGCTATCCCGGCACCATGGCGCTGGAGCAGGTCGATTATCTGCTGGCCGACCCGATCGTACTGCCGCCTGAGTTGCGGCGGCATTGCACGGAAGCAGTGGTCTGCATGCCGGAGTGCTACCAGGTCAACGACGACAAGCGCGTTCTCGATGACCACACGCCTTCGCGGGCTGAGGTGGGACTGCCGGAAGCGGGATTCGTGTTCTGTTGCTTCAACAACAACTATAAGCTCTCGCCCCGGATGTTCGATGTCTGGATGCGAATTCTGGGTCGGGTGCCCGACAGCGTCCTGTGGCTTTTGGAAGACAATCCTGGCGCCGCGCGCAACCTGCGACGCGAGGCGCAGGCGCGTGGCATAAGTGCTGAACGTCTGGTGTTCGCGCCGCGGATGGAGGCAACCCCACATCTGTCGCGCCATCGCCTGGCCGACTTGTTCCTGGACACCCTGCCTTACAACGCGCACACGACCACCAGCGATGCGCTTTGGGCCGGACTGCCGGTGCTGACGTGCCTCGGTGTTGCGTTTCCGGGTCGGGTGGCCGCGAGCCTGCTGCACGCCGTCGGTCTCCCGGAGTTGGTGACGCACGACCTGGAGGAGTATGCCGAGCGGGCGGTCGAGCTAGCCCGGGATGGCGCGCAATTGCGCGGGCTGCGTGATCGCCTGGCTTACAACCGCACGCGCTGTCCGCTGTTCGATACGGTCCGCTTTTGCAGGCATCTGGAAGCCGCCTACACGCATATGTGGAAGCGTTTTCAGGCGGGTTTGCCGCCCGAGGGTTTCACGGTGCCGGCGCTGCCGCGCACTGACCAGATGCAGTCGGTTGCGACGCCTTCTGTCACGCAAACGTAATCGGTTCACGGCAAGCTACTGCGCTGCCGAAGTGTATCGCGGCCCACTCTAAAGAAATTGGTTGCCGGCACGTCTTGTCGCGCAACGCCAGCACAAAAGACCGGGAGAATTGTTGGAATGTCGTTGCGGAATCATTGGGCGACCGTTGGGTACGCCACGCTGCTGTTGCTGGCACCCGCCGTACAGGCGGCCGACGATGCTCCCGCCCAGCAGTCCATGGAAGAGGTGCGTAATACGGTTATCAACCTCCTGCAGGCGCTCGTCGATAAGGGCTTGCTGACACGCGAGCAGGCGCAGCAGCTCGTCAAACAGGCGCAGGACAAGGCGGCTGCGGACGCTGCGGCGCTGGCGGCGAAGAACGCTGCGCAGGCAAAGGAAGAAGAGAACGCCGTTCGGGTGCCCTATGTGCCTCAGATCGTCAAGGACGAGATCAGTAAGCAGGTCGCCCAGGAGGTGAAGCCGGCTGTGGTCGCTGATGTCGTACAGGAGGCGAAGCAAGAACGGTGGGGCGTCCCGGCCGCACTGCCTGATTGGCTCTCCCGGGTGCACGTTTTCGGCGATGTCACGTTCCGCGAGCAGTCGGACATCTTCCCGCGTGACAACTCGAATATCATACCCGACTACAACGCCATCAACGCCGCGGGCGGTTTCGGGCATGTAACCCAGCCGCCGTTCCTCGATACCACCAATGATCGGAACCGCTTCCGTCTGAGGGCGCGACTGGGGGTCGAGGGCGACATGTCGCCTTACATCACGGCGTTTATTCGTCTCGCCTCCGGGACTCTAACGGGGAATGCCGCCTCCGAAAGCCAGACTCTCGGTACTTACGGCGAGCGCTACACGGTCGGCTTCGATCAGGCTTACATTCGCTGGAACACCAATACCCTGGACAAGTTGTCCTTCTCGACAGCGCAGTTCGGGCGTATGCCCGATCCGTGGTTCTCACCGACGGAGCTCGTGTATTCACGCGACCTGACCTTCGAGGGTGTTTCAGACACGCTGCGTGTCGGCTGGGGGGCCGGTGGGTACGACCGCTCACACGTATACATGACCTTGGGGGCATTCCCGATCCTGGAGGTACCGCTGGTCAACCAGGACAACAAGTGGTTGGTCGGCGGCCAGATCGGCACGAACCTGCGCTTCGGTGGGGCCGATCATTTGCGCATTGGGGCGGCCTACTACGACTTCCTGCATGTCACCGGGAAGAAGAACGACGTGAACTCGATCTTGCTCAATTACACGGCCCCGGTGTTCGTGCAGGGGGGCAACGACATGGGTGACATCTCGAACAATAACCTCGACCCGGGTGCCAACCTCTTCGCGTTGGCCTCGCAGTTCCGGATCGTGGATATTGCGGCGAATTACGAGCATAACTTCACGCCGCGCTTGTCACTTGCCGTTAGTGGAGAGGCGGTGCGCAACATCGGATTCAATCTCACACAGGTCGAGGCCCTTGTGGGGCAGCCCATTCCCTCGAATGAGAATGTCGGATATGTGGGCGAGGTGAGCTTCGGTACCCCGGTGGTCGACCGGTTCGGCGCGTGGCGCGCCGCCGTGGGCTACCGGTACGTGAAACGCGACGCCGTCCTCGACGCTTGGACGGATGCGGACTTCCACGAAGGTGGCACGAACGCCGACGGATATTACTTCTGGACGTCGTTCGGCATCACGAAGGACACGTGGCTGCGCGTGAGATATCTGAGCTCGAACGAGATCGACGGTCCGCGTTACGGCCTCGACATCGTTCAGATCGACCTGAACGCTCGCTTCTGACGAGGGGTGTGATCATGTACAGGGCAGCCACCTGGGTCGCAGTCTGTGGGGCGCTGGTCGCTACGTCCGCGAGCGCGCAGGTGCAGCGTAGTGGCGGTGGTGGTGGCGCGGCGAACGCCCAACTGATGATGCAGTACCAGCAGGCAAGCACCGAGCGCACGCAGCTGCAGTCTGACAATGCGAAGCTCAAGAAAGAGCTCGATGACCTGAAGAAGCAACTCGAGGCGGCTACCAAACAGGCCGCCGCTTCGAAGGTCGGAGTGAGCCGCGACGCCGCTCAACTGACGGCTGCCCAAGCGGCGAATGACCGAACCTCCAAGGAGCTGGCGGACAGCAAGGCGAAGACGCAGGAGATCATCACCAAGTTCCGCGAGACCATTACGCAGATGCGTGGAGTCGAGGCCGAGCGGGCCGAGCTGCAACAGCAGCTCGCGCAGAGCAAGACCTCCTTCGATAAGTGCGCCGAGCGCAACTACCAGCTCTACCAGGTCGATAACGAAGTCCTCGAGCGGTATGCGCACGACGGCGCGTTCAGCCATATGGCACGTGCGGAGCCCTTTACTCGAATCAAGCACACTGAGATCGACAATTACGTGCTCGAGTACAAGGAGCGCGCGGAGGAGCTGCGGCTGAAGAAACCAGACGGGACGCCCGTGGGACCCGGTGGGCTCGATAACTTCCAGGCTGGTGGCGCAAGCCATCCAACCGGCGCCAGCAAACCCACCGCACCCAACGGGGCCACAGTGCCGACCGGTGCTACTGCACCCACGAGCGCCACCACGCCGAGGAGTGCCACTGCGCCCGCTGGCCCCTCCACACCCAACGGCGCAGTCGCGCCGACCGATGCCACAGCGCCCGCTGGCACGGCGGTTGGTGGCAATGCCACTTCCACCCGTAGCACTCCTGTCTCCCCGCCCGCAACCGCGCAACCTCACAACTAACGCGCGGCATTCGAAGCACCCGCTGACCGGCAACACACCCGCCACAAAACCGTCACACGCCGGCCGAATAATCAAGCGGCCGCGTTTACAGCTTTCACTTGGGGATAGTCTTGACGCACCCGCTTCGCTTCTTATCGATTTTGGCCCTCGCCGTGCTGGGTAGCGCATGGGGCGGGAACGCGCGTGCCTGGTGGGACGACAGCTGGTCGTATCGCAAGGAAATCAGCTTCGACCTGACACCCAAGGGCGCGGACATCGCCGGCGCGGCGACAGATGTCCCGGTGCTCATCCGCTTGAGTCTGGGTAACTTCCAGTACTTCAACGACGCGAAGCCGGATGGCTCGGATTTCCGCTTCATTGCCGCCGACGACAAGACGCCGCTGAAATTCCACATCGAGCGCTTCGACGCACAAACCCAGATTGCGCTCGTTTGGGTGCGCGTACCTCGCCTGACAGGCGGTGCCGCGACCGACAAGGTCTTCCTCTATTACGGTAACAAGACCGCCACGAGCGCCGCGGACCCGGCGGGGACATACGACGCCAATCAGGCTTTGGTATATCACTTTGGTTCTGCCAAGGGCTCACCACAGGACTTGACCGCGTACAAAAGTGAGCCGACCACGTTCGACGCTGAAGTGAACCAGGCGTCACTGATCGGCGCAGGGGCGAAGTTCGCCGGTGCACAGACGATTGCCGTGCCGGCCAACAGCGCCATCCACCTCGCCGCGGGGAAAGGGTTCACGGTCTCCGCGTGGGTAAGGTTCGAGGCCGCCGAAACCAACGCCTATGTCGCGCAGCTCGCCGACCAGGGTAAGGAGCTCGTCCTGGGCATCAACGGCAGCCAGGTGTTCGCCCGTTACAATAGCGGTGGCCCGGGCGGCGGCTCGCCCTTGACTGTCACCCAGAACGGCCAGCTCACCACCGGCGAATGGCATCACCTCGCGGTGAGCATTGGTGACGGCCACCTCTCGCTTCTGGTCGACGGTGCGGATGCCGGCCGTGCCGACGTACAGGCGCAGGATATCGGCGGCGTCCTTACGATTGGCGGCTCATCCACGAAAGCCAACTTCTTCACCGGCGAAGTGGACGAGTTCGAGGTCTCCAACGTCGCGCGCAGCGCCGACTGGCTGAAAGCCGCGGCCCGCAGCCAGGGCATGGTCGCGCCCCTCGTGGTGTATGGCGGCGATACGCAGAAGGAGGGCGGCAAAGAATCCTACTTCACCACGACCCTTCGCAACGTCACGATCGACGGTTGGGTGGTCATCGGCATCCTCGGCTTCATGTTCGTAATGGCCATGCTCATCATGTTCGTGAAGGCCGTCTTTCTGGCGCGCGTGGCCGGCGGCAATCGCCGCTTTTTGAGCGATTTCCGCAAACTGGCAGACGATCCGGCGGCGTTGGAAAAGAAACTCGGCGGTGGCGTGGAGGATGACGAGCTCGGCATCCTCGACGAAGGCAGCACTTTCGGCGTCTCGACATTGTGGCCGCTCTATCACCACGGCATGCGCGAGACCATGAAGCGTCTGGAGGGGCAGGCCGCCGGCGCCGATCGCGTGAAGTCGCTCTCTGCGCAATCTATCGAAGCCATCCGCGCCAGCCTGGATGCCTCCCTGACCCGTCTGAGTCAGCGGCTCGCGAGCCAGATGGTGTGGCTCACTATCGCCATCGCCGGCGGCCCATTCCTCGGACTTCTCGGCACGGTGGTCGGCGTGATGATCACCTTCGCGGCGATTGCTGCCTCGGGCGACGTGAACGTGAATGCCATCGCCCCCGGTATCGCCGCCGCGCTCGTGGCGACTGTCGCCGGCCTCGGCGTCGCGATCCCCTGTTTGTTCGGATACAACTATCTGAACACCCGCGTGAAAGAGATTCATGCGGACATGCGTGTCTTCTGCGACGAGTTCGTAGCACGCATCGCCGAAACCTATTCCTGACGGGAGCACTCACATGGCAGGCTCGGTCAGTGGCGATAAGGACGTATACGACGAGATCAACATCACTCCGATGCTGGATCTCGCCTACGTGCTGCTCGTCATCTTCATCATCATGACGACGGCGACGGTGCAGGGCATCAAGGTGAACCTGCCCAAGGCCAGCGCACAGCCCAGTCTTGCCGAGAACAAGACGAAGGCGATTACCATAGCCGCCGACGGCACCATCTACCTCGACACCTTCCCGGTCACCATGAGCGAGTTGGAGAATACGCTGCGCCAGTACAAGGCAGCCAATCCCAATCTGCCGGTCATCATCAAGGCGGATTCGACCATCCAATATCAGAAGGTGGTCGACGTGTTGGATCTCATGGGCCGCCTCGAGATCACACAGCTCGGCCTGGTGACGCAGAGGATCACGAAGTAGGCGTGGCGCTGTGAGCCCCAAGCAAAAGAAACGTCCGTACGTGCCGATTCTTCTCGGCATGGTGGTGGTAGCCGTCTTTTTGGGCGGTTTCTTCTTCTTGCGGAGCTTTCTGGGCGGCGGCCAGGCGCCCCACCCCAAGGTCGTTCAGGAAGTGCACCTGATCCGACCGCCCCCGCCGCCCCCTCCGGAGGAGAAACCACCACCACCGCCTCCACCTGAGGAAAAAGTGGTGACCCCGGAGCCCCAGGAGAAGCCGGATCCCACCCCCAACAACGAGCCGCCACCCAGCGAGCACCTCGGAATCGATGCCGAAGGTGGAGCGGGAGGCGACGCATTCGGGCTCGCCGGTAATCCGGGCGGCCGCGACCTGTTGGGCGGCTCGGGTGGCAGCGCGGTTGCTTGGTATTCAGGCATTCTTAAGAACGCGGTGCTCGAGCAGTTGAGCGCGGAAAAGGAGCTGCGCGCTGGAAGCTATAAGCTCATCGTGCGCTTCTGGCTGCGCAGCGACGGCAGCATCGATCACCTCTCTATTGTCCAAGGCAGCGGTGATCGCAACCGCGACCGCCTGATCGAAGCACAGCTGTCACGGATGACACGGCTGCCGAATGCGCCACCCGCCGGCTTTCCGATGCCGGCGACACTGACCGTCGTTTCGCACGGCTGATTTGATTCGCGCGATTCAATCTCTGCTTCGTGGCGCATTCCTGTGGTGCATCGCTGCATCGGTGTTCGGCGGCGCCGCTGTGTCGGGAGCCGCGGCGGCCGCCGAACGGCTCGGCCCGGCCGAGCTAGCCGTAGTCATCAATACTGCGGATCCTCTGAGCGTCAAGATCGGCGCTTATTACGCCAAGAGGCGCCATATCCCCGCCGCGAACATAGTTCGAGTTCACTTCGACTATGACCGCGACGAGTTATCTCCCGACGAATTTGCTCCCTTGAGGGCGAGCGCAGAACGACGTGTGAGCCATAGGGTACAGGCCTACGCGTTGACCTGGGCACGTCCCTACCGTGTCGGTTGTATGTCGATTACCTCAGCGTTCGCATTTGGCTTCGACACCAAGTACTGCGCCACCGGTTGCCACCCTACCAGCGTCAATCCCTACTTCAACAGTGCGGTAGTTCAACCTTACACCGAGCTCAAATTTCGACCCACCATGAGCATCGCCGCGGCGGACTTCGACCACGCCCGCATGCTCGTAGATCACGGTGTGCGTTCGGACGGCACTCACCCCCGCGGCACCGCATACCTGGTCGTAAGCGACGACACCGATCGCAATACCCGCGTCCCCGAATACCCCATCGCGCAAAAGGAAGCAGCCGACCCTATCAATGTCGAGGTTGTCCACGGCCTCCCGCTTGAGCAGCGCAAGGACATCATGTTCTATTTCGTCGGCGCCATCTCCGTCCCCGGAATCGACACCAACCGCTACCTCCCCGGAGCGGTCGCCGACCACCTGACCTCCTACGGCGGAATGCTAACCGACAGCTCCCAAATGAGCAGCCTCCGTTGGCTCGAAGCCGGCGCCACCGGCAGCTACGGAACTGTGGTCGAGCCCTGCTCGTTTCCGCAGAAATTTCCCCATGTCGCTTTGCTGATGAGCTACTACACGTCAGGCGAGACACTCATCGAAGCCTACTGGAAGAGCGTACAGATGCCTGGGCAGGGCTTGTTCATCGGGGAGCCGCTGGCCAGTCCGTATCGCGAGCGTTGAGTCATCGGCTCACCTCGGCGAGGTGCGCCAGGGGGCGAGTATTACGTTTGAGTGACAAGCTCATGACTTGGGAACACATATACATAGGAAGGTCTGCTCCTGCGGGGGCGCATGATAGACTTCGCAAATGTTGCAGCTTCCATCCGACCTCGCTCAGCAGGTCACAACTGCCCTGGCTGAGGACATCGGCGGCGGCGATATCACCGCTCAACTGGTCCCCGCCGCACAGCGGGTCACAGGTAAAGTCATCACCCGCGAGGAGGCGACCTTATGCGGCCGCCCTTGGGTGACTGAGGTATTCCGTCAGCTGGATCCAGCTGTCCAATTGACCTGGCATGCCGACGACGGCGACCGCGTTACTGCGAATCAAACTCTGTTTGAGATCGCAGGCTTGGCCCGGCCCGTTCTCACGGGTGAGCGCACTGCGCTCAACTTCCTCCAGCTCCTTTCCGCAACGGCGACCGCCACTCGCCGCTATGTAGATGCGATCGTGGCAACCCGCTGCGCAATTCTGGATACGCGAAAGACGGTCCCAGGACTACGGACGGCGCAGAAATACGCGGTTTTGTGCGGCGGCGGCCAGAACTACCGCATCGGGCTCTTCGACCAGGTGCTGATCAAGGAAAACCACATCGCCGCAGCCGGCTCCCTGACGGCCGCAGTGGCAGCAGCCCGCCGCGCAGCCGGTTCACGCAAAGTCGAAGTGGAAGTGGAGACGATGGAGGAGTTTGAGGAGGCGTTGCGCGCAGGCCCGGACATCATCATGCTCGACGAATTCAGCCTGGCCGACATGAAAGCCGCGGTAGCGCTGAACAACTCTAAAGGCCATCGGGTCACAGTCGAAGCATCGGGCAGCGTAACGCTCGAGACCGTCCGCAGCGTCGCAGAAACCGGCGTTGACTACATCTCAATCGGTGGCATTACCAAACACGTCCGCGCTGTGGAACTGTCAATGCGGTTGGCATTCGCCTCTTAGGCAACAGCCGACTTCAACACCCCGCTGAGGCTGCGCCACCCCGTACCCCTGGCGCAGCCGCCGCGACCCAAACCCAACAAGCACGACACCAAGCAACGCATACGCCCAAAGCGGCAGCGGCGCATCGCTAGCCACTACCGGCAACGACGGCGGCGTCCCGAATTGAATGGTGCTCTGCGACGACGTGTTAGTCTGGTCGGTCTTGACTGCAGCGGCGTCGTAGACCGCTCCAGAGGAGTTCCAAGTCACCGTGAGGGTGAGCGTGATACTCCCACCGACCGCCAGCGTGCCGATCGCGCAAGCCACCACGTTGGAGGCAATGAGCGAGCATCCGGTGGAAGCTGACGTAAAGGTTGCGGAAGCCGGTAACGCGTCGTCTAAGGTAACGCCAGTGGCAGGTAGCGGTCCGTTGTTGGTGACAGTGATGGAGTACGTGCCAGTCTTGGTGGCCACGCCCGTTGTAGGCCCAGTGCCGGACAGCGCAACAGCGGTACCGAGATTGACGGCAGCTAGCAGATTCAATCGCGGTGTAGACCGCCCGGCAGCGGGATCTGAGTCGGAGACACCGCTTAACTGCATACGTTGGAGCGTTTCGGCAAAGGACTCATTCGGGTAGAGCGCATGCAGCACGGCCACAGAGCCCGAAATATGCGGAGTCGCCTGGGACGTACCCGATTGCTGAAACGCAGACGTCGGGGCATTCACGAAGGTGCCGGGCGCGAGCACGGATAGATAGCTGGCGCTTTGCGAGAAGCACGTGACATGGTCGGCCGCGCTGGCGTCCGTGCACTGTTGGCCCGAATCGGCCGGCGCATTCCAGGTGACCGTACCGTAGGCCGCGTCGTACACCGCTCCGACCGAAATCACGCCAGGCACGCATGCGGGGTTCCCGAGCCCTGTCTTCGAGCCGCTGTTCCCCGCGGCAGCGACGGGCTGAATTCCGGCACTCAGCGTTTTGCTGATGGCGGCCGCAAACTCGCTGCTGGGGCATTGGGCGCTGTTGCTGCTTCCGTCACCCAGACTGAGGTTGACCGCGACGATGTTGTAGGTCGCCTGGTTAGTCACCGCGACTTGGAGCGCGTCGATAATGTCGGTGGACAAGGCGGAGGCACCTTGGAACACGTCCAGCATCGCCAGGTTCGCCCCCGGCGCCACCCCGAGCGCGATGGCTGACACATTAGTGCCGTGCGTGGTCTCGGTGGAGGCATCCTTTCCCGAGTAGTAGTCCTTATTGAAGACAACCCGGCAGCTCGCCGGGGTGGCCACCCCGGTGCAAGTTCCAAAGTCGGGGAAGCTGGTGAAATTGCTGACCAGTCCACCGTCGATGACCGCGACCGTTGTGCCGGCTCCCGTGGCACCGGCCGCCGCGGCCTGAGGCTGATTGATGAAGGGCAGGTCGCTCACCGAGACCGCGCGGTAGGTCTTGTTCTGGTGAACGGCCCGCACACCTGGATAGGCCTCGAGACGGTTCAAGGCGTTGATCGAGGTGAGCCGCCAAACGGTGAGAGGAAAGTAGTCGTAGTCGCGGACCCTAGTCGCGTCCGGTCCGGCGACTCCGGATGCGACGGCATTCTTGACCGCGGCATACCCCTTTGAGCGTAGCGCCAGGACGGCCAAATCATCGTGTTTGATGCGTCGCCGCAGCCGTTCTGCACTGGCTGCACGATCCGTGGCGCTCGAGTCGATTTCCACAATGACTGTGGTCGCCTGTCCCGTGGCCAACCGGGCGCGCGCCTGAGGCGACAGCGGCATTGCGTCGGCCGCAATCGAGCCACACCCCAGCGCAAGCGCGAGACCAAAACCCAACCATCGACCCAAGGACCCAAACATCGGGCGCACGGCCCGGGGAGCGGTGTTGCGAGCTCGCATAGGCGTCTTTTTCGTGTTTTCCCCCTGACGAGCCCGCAGCGTAGCCACCGATTGTTGCTGTTCGATGCCGATCTCGAGACGCGTTCCGCGCCGGCCGGCATGCGACCCAAGTCGCATACGCCACGTCTGCACTCGGGGCACCAGTGCGGCTCGAATGCGGCTGGAACGTCATCGAAACGACAAAGGACTGCAACACTCTCTCACTACCTTTTAACCTAAGACGGGACAACAAACCGCCTACAAGTAACTGAAAAACCGCACAACGATCCGCTTACAGGGGTGGTCTACCCGTGATTGAAAGTCGCAAACAAGCAGTGTCGATTCGGATGAACAGCACGGACGTGCGCAAGGTGAAGAAGGTCGCCAGCCGCCTCGGAGTGCGTGACTCGGACGTCATCCGCTTTGCGGTGAAAAGCATGCTGGCGCGGCTCGGGCCGCTGTATGACGCGGAGGCCCACGGTCGCAATCTGGTGCCTGTTTTCGTGGAGTCGGGCGCGGAGTTGTTGCGCTTCTTCGAAATCGACGCGGCAAGACTCGAGACCATCATCAACGGTGGTGTCGACGTCGAGCGGCGCGTCGAACGTGACGACATCGCGCTGCTGGCGCTGACCGGGTCTCAAGAGCCCTACGCGGCATTAAAGCTGAGTGAGCTCGACCGGACCGAGCGCAGGGAGCGCAGCCCGGCGGAGTTGTCGGAGTCGCTGCGGCAGTACCTCTACGCCAAATACGTGTACCGCGCCGTTCCCGAATCACATGTCCCGCGTGAGCCCACCCTCCGTCTTGCCGCGGCTGTGGGCTCCGAGCCTCAGGAACTCGCTGAAGGATGAAATTATGAAACTGACGAAATCGATGAAGGTGAAGATTGCGGCCCTCGCGCCTGTGGCGTTGATGGGGCTATCAGTGGCCCCCCACGCGTGGGCGGACAGCGTGCTGCTGGTTCAGCAGACCACGATGGTGAATGGCAACGAATGGACCTCGGACAGCTTCAATGCTTCCAGGGCCGGAACAGTGACCGTAAACCTCCAGGACCTGAATGCATTTTCCGCACTCAGCGCATTGAGCTTCACGGCCAACTCCGCCACCCAAGCGTTGGCGTCGGTTAACGCCACGGGCATGACCGACGGCACCTTCAGCTTCAACGTTGGCGCGGGAAGCTATTTCGCCAACATCATGGCGACTGCCGGCGGACCCATGGGTCTCGGCCTGTACTCGGTCACGATGAATTTCACGCCCAATGCCGTACCGCTGCCCTCCAGCGGCTGGCTCTTGCTGACCGGCGCGTTCGCTCTCCTGGGCGTTCTGCGTGCGGTCCGCCCCCTCGACAGTATGGGAACCGCCGCAGCCTGATCGCTACGGCTTATACGCGCGGCGGGTTCAACCGCCGCGTTTTTTTTTCCGAAACGAAAGCGTCATGTATGGCGCTTAGTATGACGTTTGTCTGGCCCCGGGGGGGGTTCATGCGACCCGCCAGCAGCTTTTTCACTGAAAAACTACAAATGACTTCCAAGCGGGCTATTTTCGCACTGATCTCCTGCGCGCTCGTGACTGTGGGCTTCGCTGAAGACCCCAAAGGCACGGTCAAGCCCGCTACGGCTGATCTCCCCAGCTATCATCTGCAGCCGGGCGACCTCATCACCGTCTCCGTCTGGAAGGAGACAGACCTGCAGTCGGAGGTCCTGGTTCGACCGGACGGAGGTTTTACCTTCCCGCTTGCGGGCGAGGTCGAAGCGGTCGGCAAGACTGTCGACGAGATCCGCACCGTGCTGGTGGAGCGGCTCAAGCGCTACATCCCCAACCCCGTGGTGACGGTGGCCGTCAAACAAATCAACGGTAATCGCGTCTACGTCGTCGGCCGCGTTAACCGAGCCGGCGATTTCCCCTTAAGCAGTCCACTGGATGTCATGCAGGCGATAGCGCTTGCTGGCGGTACCACGCCTTTCGCTGCCATCAACGATATCGTCATCCTCCGCCGGCACAATGGCCAGCAACAGGCAATCCACTTTCATTATTCGGACGTCGCGCGTGGCCGTGAGCTTTCTCAGAACGTTCAGCTGCAAACGGGCGACACCGTGGTCGTGCCATGAGTGATCCTCGAGCTCTAAGACCCTGCCTGACCAATGATCGCCTACTGCGGACGACCCCCAGCGGCATCTTTCGGCGATCGTTTCCCTTACATAGTGTTGACTATGGGCGGGAAACGATCGCCGAAATTTGCTCGCTGGGGGTCGTCCTCGCTACAGCGATCATTGGCCAGTCAGGGTCTAGCGCGTGAGAAGACGTATGGCTTATCCCACGGCAATCGGCTGTGGCTGCCTCCTGGGGGCAGGCGGAGCATCAAACGTGTTTGCGGCGCAATGGTCGCTGCAGCCGCTGTTGAGCTGGGAAGTCGACTACGACAGCTCCCGTAACCTCGTGCCCGGGCGCCCCCGGCAGCGAGGAAGCTGTGTTGTCGGCCGATCTGCGTCTGCAGCGCGCGCTCGAAAACATGCAGATCATGCTGGAGCCGCACTTCGACTTGCGGCGCTTCTCGGACTCGATCTGGGGCCCCGGGGACGATCGCAGTCTCACCGGCGCATTCACCTGGTCGGGCGAGCGCGTGCAATTCAACCTGAACGGCTCGATCGCGAACCAGAACACGCTCACGACGGAGCTGCAGGAGACAGGTATCATCGATACCAACAGCCGGCGCCGTGCCGAGACAGCCAGCGCCGAGCTCGATCTGCCGCACAGCGAAGCGCACGTGCTGTTTGCGCAGTTGAGCTACCTCGGATCGAGTTACTCCGGGCCGGCTGACGTCGAAGCGCAGCTGCCGGGGTATCGATACCAATCGGGAGCGATCGGCGAGCGATTCATCCTTTCCGAGCACCTGACACTCGCCGTAAGCGCTTTCGGCGACATTCTCCACAGCGATCGCGCGGGCGGCTCCAGTCACGAGGCCGGTGGCCAGCTAGAGCTGAGCTACACGCACTCCGAGCGCCTGAGCTTCGATTTGCAGGTGGGCGAGAGTCGGCGCGTATTGAGCGAACCGGCGCTCGGCACGGGGGCCTCTGCAGGCAGCCTCACGTTCAAGACCCAGGCGAGCAACGGCACGAACGTGTCCGCCTCGGCAACCCGCAAATTCGAGCTCGGTACCGTCTCATTCAGTTTTGTCCGTAGCCTGACTCCATACGGCAACGGATTCCTGGTGCAACGCGACCAGATCACGGTCTCGGCCAGCCGTGCCCTCACACCCTCTCTGAGCCTGGATGTCCATGCGTTGAGGGTCCAAAACAATGACTCCACCGTGCGCCTGGGCCTCGATCGCCGCTACTACAACAACGGCGGGGTAGGCCTGAATTGGCGGTTGAGTGAAACGTGGACCCTGCGCCCCGAGCTCACCACGAGTTGGTCGCCGCCGCTCGGGTCGAGCCATACCGTGCGTGAATGGCGGGCGGGGCTGACCATGACATGGATGCCGGCCCAAAAGGTTATATCCAGGTAGCGCCACGTGAACGCCACGACTGAAAAAGCCGACACCTTCAAAGAGTATCTCGCGGCCGCGAAACACCGCCGGAAAGCGCTCATAGCCGTGTTTGCAGCTGCCATGACCGTAGCCGCGATGCTTGCCCTCCTTCTTCCACCCGCGTACCGCTCGGCGGGCACGATCCTCATCGAGCAGCAGGAAATGCCGCAGGAGCTGGTGCGCTCGACGGTAACCTCCTATGCCGACGAGCGGGTGCAGGTCATCAGCAAGCGTGTGATGACCACGGAGACGCTTCTCAACATCATCCGCCGCTACGATCTCTATCCGAAGCAGCGTGCGAAAGATACCCGCGAGGCGCTCCTCGGGCGCATGCGCAAGGACATCGGGCTGAAGATGATCAGCGCGGACGTCATCGATCCGCGCAGCGGCCGGCCGACCGCGGCCACGATCGCCTTCGAAGTTTCCTACACGAGCCGCTCGGCGGACCTGGCCGCGAAAGTGGCGAACGAGCTCACCACGCTCTATCTGAACGAGAATCTCAACAACCGCACCCAGCTCGCGCGCGATGCCGCGCAGTTCCTCGAGTCCGAGGCCGACCGGGTCAACCGCCAGATCGCCGACCTCGAGGCGAAGCTCGCGGCCGTTCAAGGACAAGAATCAGCAGCAGCTGCCGGAGCTCACCACTCTTAACATGACGCTGCTGGATCGCACCGACCAGGAGCTGCGCGCGGAAGAAGGCCGCAGGGATTCGCTCGAGCAGCAGCTCGTCTATCTCAGGCCCAGCTCGCGCAGCTCAAGCCGAACTCCGCGGTGTTCTCCGATACCGGCGAGCGGATCGTCTCTTCCGCCGATCGACTGAAGATGGCGCGCTCGCAGCTCGACTCCGCGCGTGCGCTCTACGCGCCCGACCATCCGGACATCGCAGCGACTGCAGCGCGAGGTCGCGGGGTTGGAGAAGGAAGTCGCCGAAGGACCCTGGTGCGCGGGCTTCGTCCGATCCCGCCAGCGTGACCAATGATTTGCGGCGTCGTCTGGAGAGCGCGCGCGCAGCTTTGGCCGCAGCCACTGAGAAGTATGCCCCTGAGCATCCGGATCGTATCCGGCTGGAGAAGGCAGGTTAAGAACCTGGAGGCGCAGGTCGCCGCCGCGCCCGCTCCGGCCTCTCCCGCGGACCCCCTCAAAAGCGCTCCCATGGATGCGGACAATCCGGCCTACGTGCAGATTCAGGCGCAGGTCTCCGCCACCCGCAACGAGCTCGACTGCACTCGCGACTCAGATCAGCGAAGCTCCACGCCCGCGCCGCGGAATACCAACGTAACATCACTCTCTCGCCGCAGGTTGAAAAGGAGTATCGCGAGCTGACGCGCGACTACGACAACGCGCGCTTGAAGTACGCCGAGGTCCGCTCGAAACAGCAGGAAGCCAAGACCGCTCAGGATATCGAGGCCGATCGCAAGGGCGAGCGCTTCACGCTCATCGATCCGCCGCTGCCCCCCGAGGAGCCTGTGAGCCCCAATCGCCCGCTGATATTCGCTGCCGGATTCATATTGAGCCTGGGTCTGACATTCGGCGCCTTGTGGTTGTTGGAGAGCATGGATACCACGATTCGCGGGCGTCGGGATCTGTTCAATCTCGTTGGCGTCCCGCCGCTCGCGCTGGTGCCGCATATCGGCACTCTCGGCGAGGCTCGCGCGAGCCGTCGACGCGCTTGGCTCGCTGCCGGGACGAGCTTCGCCACGGTCTGCGTCGCAGTCGTTCTCATCCATTTGTTCTACATGCCGCTTGACGTGCTCTGGTTCGCGTTGGCGCGCCGGCTCGGATTCTAAAAAACATGAAAACACCGACGGACAGAATTCAACGCGCGCTCGACCTGACGAAGTTGCAGGTACCGCGAGCCGAGGCACCCCCGGTTGCGGAGGATGCGCGGGCGGAGCGGGTAGCGCTTAGCCGCGAGTTCAGTCTGGGTACGGTTGAGTCGCTTGCGCGCCTGCCGGTCGACTGGGCAGCGCTGAAGGAGCGGCGTGTCATCTCGACGAATGACCTGCAGCCGGCCGGTCACGCATACAGGATGTTGCGCACGCAAGTGTTGCAGCGTGCCCGTTCGCACGGCCTCACCACGCTGGGTGTCGTAAGCGCCGTCAACGGCGAAGGCAAGACGCTGACCTCGATCAACATGGCGCTGAGTCTGGCCGCTGAGCCGAATCAGACGGTGGTGCTGTTGGACCTCGATTTACGGCGGCCGGCGGTTGCACGCACGTTGGGCCTGCCGGCCGAGCGCGGACTGGAAACCTGGTTCGACGGAGACGAGCCGATCAAGAATGTTTGCTACGGAATCGAAGGCGTCGAGCGCCTGTATGTGCTGCCGACGCTGCGGCCAGTGCGCGGTAGCTCCGAGGTGCTGGCGGGGTTGGCGACCCGCAAGCTGTTCAACGAATTGAAGGGCCGCGACACGGGTCGCCTCCTGCTGGTTGATTTGCCACCCGTGTTGCTCAGCGATGACGCACTGATGGTCGCTCCGCTGTTGGATGGTGTCGTGGTGGTCGTCAACGAGCGTCGCACCAAGCGCGAAGACATCGTCAGGGTGGTGGAGTTGCTGGGGAACACGCGGATTGTCGGAACGGTGCTCAACCGGTCGTCGGAGTCCGAGAAGCGCGTTTATTACTGAGAGCGGCCTCGCGGTAGATTTCCTCCAGCGACTCTCCGTATTTTTGCAATGACAGCCGCTCGCGTACCTGCGTGGCAGCTTGTGAGGCGCGGGCCCGCCGTTGCATTTCGGGCATGTCGAGGATCGTCAGCACGGAACGCGTCAGTTGCTCGGTTGTGCCGTCGTAAACAATCCCACCGCCCGACTCGCCTACGAATTTCCCGGCCGGCACATTCTTACTGGTCACGACCGGCACTGCGGCGGCCAACGCTTCCACGACCGCGAAACCGAAGTTCTCCGAGTGAGAGGGCAGGACAAATACACTGGCACGCGACAGCAGCTCCTGTTTCAGCCAGCCCCGCACCATTCCCAGCCAGTGAGTATGCTCGGCGACCCCCAATTGCAGCCCAAGGCCCACCAGTTGGGCTACGAGCCCCGGGTCGCCGTCTCCAGCGATCAACAAAACGGCATCTGCACGCGTCCGTCGTACTTCGGCAAATGAGATGAGAAGCCGATCCAACCCCTTGATCTCGTGGATTCGCGACATGTACAGCACGATGGGGCGACCGGCGAGCGTGGCGAGGCAGCCTGGTAGGGCAGTTTCTGCCCGTTCCCGAGCATCGACGGCTGGAAGATCCAGCCCCAACGGAAACATGCGCGCTCGTGCGCCGAATCCACGGACTTTCAGCGCCTCCTCCTTCTCCTCGTTGCTGCACAGGTGCACTCGGCGTGCCCCGTCTATCACCCGCCCATCGATCAAGCCGAGCGACAATTGCTTGAGCAGCGGGCGGCGATTGTCCATCCCCCACTTTCCGAGCACGTTATGTAGCGTCAGCACGTAAGGTACGCCGCGCAGGAGTGCCGCATGGGCCGCAGCGACCGGCGCGAACCTGAAGAGCCCATGGATATGGATCACATCGTAGTCGCGTGCCCGTCTCAACAGCCATTTGGCCAAGGGCCAGGAGGTGACGTAGTAATCGCCCCTGTTCCGGAAAAAGCGCACCCGATGACCGGCGTAATCGACGAGCTCACCCAGCGGCACGTCCATTGTCCGGCCGCTTCCGTCCTCGTCAGTGGTTGCGAGCTCGCTGTAGACGTTGCGCGTCTGTAGTGCCTTGAGTGTCGCCAAGACCGCCGTGGTTCCGCCTCCATGTTTTTCTGACACGGACGAGATCACCTGCAGAACCCGTAGCGGCCGGGTCGAGGCCGCAACCGGCGCTACCGACGGGACATTGCCTATGGTGATGGATGAGGCAGACGTGGACGTGGACATGGACGTGGACATTAATTAAATGAGGCACCCGGTCACTACATGCAGTTGTAAAGAACGGTGATTACACTCTTGTGTCACAGATCAACCGCCGATCATGATGCCGGCTCGCAAACGAATCGCGTTCTTCAATCCGATTTTCGCACACTACCGCAGTGCGCTACTGCGCGAGCTGCGCGGCAGCGAAAAGTGCGAGTACTTCCTGTTTGGCGATACGCGTGACCGGTATGGGAATATTCCCGCCTGCGATCTGAGGTCGGATCCGAATTTCCGCCTCACGCCGTATGTTCGATTTCTGCGTGTGTTCGCGTGGCAGAAGGGTACCGTCGCGCCGACATTGTTCGGCGACTTCGATGCCTACATTCTGGAAGGCGACGCCTACTATCTCTCCAGCTGGGTGGGCGCCGTTCTTGCCCGGCTGCGCCGCCGGCGTGTGTTGTTCTGGAGCCATGGCTGGACCCGCAGGGATCAGGGGATCAAGCAGCTGGTCCGCGTGCTGTTTTATCGTCTCGCCGACGGCCTGCTGCTGTACGGGGATCGAGCCCGCTCGATCGGCATACAGTCCGGCTTTGCTCCGGATCGACTCTATGTCATGTACAACAGCCTGGATTTCGACTACCAACAGCGATGCAGCGCCGCCTTGCGGTCCGCGGAAGTCGCCGCGTTGCGCGGTGAGCTGTTCGGCCCCGGATCAGCCCCGGTCGTCATCGCCACAGCGCGGCTGACCGAACGAAAACGATTCGATCTGCTGATCCGTGCGCTAGGTCTGATCAATCGGCGCGGCCGGCGAGTCGATCTGCTGCTCGTGGGCGATGGGCCGGAACGCTTTTCGCTCGAACGCCTGGCGCGCGAGCAGGGTGTGCACGCGGTGTTTGTGGGTGCTTGCTACGACGAGCCGGGTCTGGCGCGCTACTTTGCCTGCGCTTGTCTTGCCGCAATGCCGGGTGAAGTGGGTCTGACCTGCATGCATAGTCTGGGATACGGCGTACCGGTCGTAACCCACGGCGATGCGGCCCGGCAAATGCCTGAGTTCGAGGCCATCATTCCAGGCGTCACCGGCGATCTTTTCGAACCGGACAACTTGGAGGATCTGGCGGAAAAGCTCGACCGGTGGACGCAGCAGCCGACTGTGCCGGCATCCGTGCGGACGGCGTGCCTGATGCGGATCGAAAGCCGCTATCACGCGCGCATTCAGGCACGGGCGATCGAGCTCGCTCTGAGCGGCGCTCCGGCTGCCGCGGGCGGGCAAGCGTTACCCATCGCGAACACCCCGCACGCCTGAGCCTTCACGATCATGAGCGGCGTGAATCCGATCAAACGTGGTGTGGCCTCCCTGATGCACGGGATGGGATTGACGCCGCTGTCGTTCGCCGCCCAACGCACGCTGCTGTCGCCCTTCATACGCGTCGTCTACTATCACGATGTGCAGCAGACCATGGCCGCCGAGTTCGAAAAGCAACTCCGACTGTTCAAGGAGTTGTTTGTACCTGCCACGAGGGCGGATCTCGATGTACTGTTGAGTCAGGGTGTGTGGCCTCACCAGCGGCCGGGCATCATCCTCACATTCGACGATGGGCTGCGGTCGCACTATGAGGTCATCGCGCCGCTACTGGACAAGTTGGGATTCCAAGGGTGGTTTTTTGTTCCAGTCGATCTGCTCGCTGTGGCCCCCGCGGAGCAGCCCGCGGCCGCGGTGCGGCACAGCGTGCTGCATGAATGCGACACTGCGCAGGATCCGCGCGTCTTCATGACCGAACGGCAGGCAGCTGATCTGGCCGAGCGCCACGTAGTGGGATGCCACACCGCCTCTCACGTCAGACTCTCGAGCAAGCTCAGCGACGCCGAGCTCGCCGCTGAGTTGGATAGAGCTAAACAGCGCCTGGAAGACATCCTGGGCCGGAAAGTCGACTCCTTCTCGTGGGTGGGTGGCGAAGAGTGGGCCTATTCCGAGGCGGCCGCCGCAATCGTGGCGAAGCTGTTCGACTATGCCTTTACCACGAATACCTGCGTAACGCGTCCCGGGACCCCAAGGTTGAATATCGCGAGAACGCACATCGAGGCGTTCTTTTCCGCATCCCTGGTGCGGCTGCAGCTGTCCGGAATGATGGATCTGTACTATCGGCCGAAGCGCCGGCGGCTGGATGCGTGCTTGGTGCCGTGTATCGGTGCCGCGCCGAAAGCTGAACAGACATAGAGAGGCGCGAAGAGCAACATGATCATCAGACGGGCACTCAAGCGAGCCGTTCCGGCAGCCGTGGTCGATATCGTACGCAGTGCCGCTGTTGCCGCGCGCCTCGGTTTGCTGCTGCCTTGGCTGGCCACGTTTCGATACGCCGGCAAGAAAGCCCGCTTCGGCAGCGACTACGGTGGTCGGACCATTCCGAAGGACCGATTGACGCAGCAGTCCGTCTGCTACTGTGTCGGTTGCGGCGAGGATATCTCCTTTGATCTGGAGTTGATTAACCGCTATTCCTGCTCGGTCTACGGGTTCGATCCGACACCGCGGTCGGTCGAATTCGTGCGCCGCGCGACCGCGGGGATTCCTTCTTACCGGTTCGCGGACGTGGGTATCTGGGACCGCGACGGCACCGTGAAGTTCTTCGCGCCGCGCGACCACAGCCATGTGTCCCACAGCATCACGAATCTCCAGGGCACCGATTCCTACATCGAGGTGCCGACCCGTCGCCTGCGCGAAGTCTTGCGCGAGAACGGACATCCGCGCCTGGCTCTACTGAAGCTCGATATCGAGGGCGCTGAGGGCACGGTGATCCGTAGCCTCCTGGAGGATGCGATTTCCATCGACATCCTCCTGGTCGAATTCGACGAGCTCGGCTTTCCCACTCCGGAGCGAATTGGGCAAATCAAGGATTCGATTCGCTCCCTGTTCAAACACGGCTACCAGCTCTTCAACATCTCCCGCTCGAACTTCACGTTCGTTCATTCGGGCGCCGGACAGTCCAACATCGGCGCCGCGCGGCTCACTGTGTCTTAGCGAGCGAGCGCTGCCTGGATGCGGCGCGTAATGTTTTAGCGTAACGCTTCGCCAACTGCATGAGGCTGTCGCGCCAGTCGCTTAGTGCAAGAAACTGATACGGCCACGACCGGTAATACCGATAGCTCCACAACGGCGCCGCTCGAGCGCCGAAGAGAGCCTTGTAATCGCTTTCGCCCCAGAGGAAATGAAACACCGTGGCGCCCGTGTCAATGGCGGTCTCAATCGACCTGAGTAGACACAACAACCCGAGCCGGACATGGTTGAATCGAGGGTCGTGGGCGATCACCTGCAGCGCGAAGCCGTTGCCGACATGCGTACACAGAGCGCCGCCCAGTATTGTGCCGTCCTTGTCGCGCGCGACGCAGGCTACACCGTGGGAAGCTGACAGCGCCGACAACCCGTCCGCGAACTGGGTGTCCATGCCGGATACACGGCCCTTGGATTGCATTCTGAGGTGGTTCAGCTTGACCAGGTCGTGTACGGTGGCTGTGTCGATCTCACCGCCCCTGAGAACCGAGAGCCGTGCTTCCGGATTCTCGCGCTCGAAGCGCTTGGCGCAGTAGCGCAGATTCTTGCGCGTCTTGCTGCCGAAATGGCTCATGTACTGCTCGAAAGAGGGCGGCAGCGCGACCAGCAGATTTTCGATCGCCGACCAGGCGCGGCAAGGAACGCGCCGCCGACGTGTCGCGCTCGCGTACACCCCATCGATCGTGATACGACGCGCCGTCGGGTGAGCGGCAAACAAGGTGCTTGCGCAATCTTGCAAAACTTCGGTGTCGAACTCCATCAGTCGATTCACGACCACGAGAGTCGACTTTCTCTCGTAGTACGACAGGATGCCGAGGACATGAGTCTCTGAGGAAACAACGGCGTGCCGCAGGACCGCGGCGATCGCAGGCTCGAACGCGCGGCAGACCGCGAGACAGGAATAAGGGTTGTCGGCGGACTGCTCCGCCGCCGCAAGGATGGCGCGCGGAATCTCGGGTCCATGCAGCTCGATCGACAATCCCAATGCCGAGTGGCGTCGCCGCCCCGTGGCGCCGGCCGGAAGGATGAGTGGCGCGCCCGCGTCCACTGCTGAGGCTTCAAAAATCGGGTTGCTCACGTTTGCGAGAGCCGCGCTGCGGCGGGCCGGAGTGGTTGGTCAGGTAGGGAGCTCATGAATGACTTGGTCTCGAGCCACCAGGGCGCTTCCTCATCCCACAGCTCGTTGAACCCGCCCCACAGGACCAGGCCGTCCGCGTACTGCCTGCATACTTCCAACTGGCGCCGCCAGAACTCCCGTGGAATCTGCTGAAATTTGAGCTTCGGATTGCTGTCGTGGAATTCGGGCCAGAGAAATGGATACACCGGCTTACCGTATTGCCGGGCTTCCTCAAGAACCCCACGCGAGGTGATCTCCCAGCCCTTGGGGTCATCGTAGAATGTGTATAAAGAAGGAAACAAATAGTCGACCTTCGCGGCGATCACACGCGAGGCGCGACTGACGGCGTGCCATGACGCAAGCTCGTCGCCCTTGTTGAGTAGTATCGACCAATAGGGCGAAGTCGGCACCACGCCGTAGAAGCCGAATCTGAGCCCGGGCGCGTTTTGGCGGGCGATTTCGGCCGACCGCACATGCTTGGCGATTCGCGCATCCATGTCCGGTGGCTGTCCGTAGACTGTCCACTCCTCCAGGTCGAAATAACAATCCTGGGTGACTCGTTGGATGTAACGCAACGCGTCCGCGATGCCGATCGGGTCGACGTCATCATGAGAGACCCCCGGGCGCCAGGTGGAGCCAATCGCCAGGAGCTTGGGCATCCCCAGGCTCCTCAGGTCGGGCATGGGCTTGTACAGGAGGCCGTCGAACACGATAAAGCGGCTCTGCGACTGTCCACTTGTGGCGCTGTGCAGCAATCGGGTTGTTGCGCCCGCTGTTTGCGTTTCCGCTTCGCCATAGCCGCCCGTTAGCTGGATTTCCCGGGCATCCAGCGTGGACGAGACGCTCCGCGCCAGACCTCCAAGACACAGCGATTGTAAAATAGCTCGACGGGTCTTCATGGACAGTCAGACATCCCCTGGTACGCGCGTCGGTTGCCGTGCGCTCGAACGGTCCAATCTCGAATAACCCAACGATGAGACCACAAGGCCGTGAACCCTGTGTGAATAGGGGGGCGTTTCCGTTCCGGCGCCGCCGCGATGCGCGTCCCCGGCGTCTGCCTGCCGCTCACTTTGATTACCGGCCCGCCGCGGTCTGGCTCGTGCGCCGCTGCACGGCACCGGCCAGTCCGCGCACCAACTCCATCCAGTCCCGCCTGAACATTGCCAGATTTCCAACTCCGACAACGAGCAGAAAAATGGCGGCTGTGGCGGCGTCCGCCGTTCCGTTGGGAGTGTCCGGCAGCAATCGGTGTCGTGCAAGCAACGTCAAGGCCAGCGCGCCGCAGTTCAGCACCACTGGCTGCAAGGCAATGGCGGAGAGCTCACGTGCCGCCAGGCCGAGCTTACGTAGGGATAACAGCAAAGCCACACCAAACGATACGTAAAAAATGGAGACGGTCAGCGCTATATTCCCTACGCTCCCAAAAAGAGTACCAATCGCCGCTGCCGTGATGCCGCCAGCACCATTGACGGCCAACAATCCGAACCGCAGCCGCCAGTAGCCTCGAGCTTCGAACAGCGCCCGGGTGCAGTGGATGATCAGCCAGGCCGGGACGCAGGCGGCCAGGATCTGTGTCGGACGCCCGGCAACATCCCATTTCCCATGCCAAAGCAGGTGAATGACCGCGGGCGCGGCCAGGGAAAAAGTGATCGCCAGCGGCACCGCGGTAATGATGACGGTCCGCATCGCGCGGCCGAATGCAGCCACCTGTCGAGAGGGCTCCCCAGCAAGCTTCACCAGAAGGCTGGGCAGCACGGATTCCAGGCCGCTGTAGATCGGCATGGTGAGGGTCACTACCGTCTGGAAACCAAAGTAGTAAACACCCACCGTGCTGACATCTGTCAACATGCCGACGGCGAAGTAATCACCAGTGGTTCCGAGCGAGAGTACCGCGGCGCTGAGCATTACCCAGGCGGACTGACGCAGGAGCGCAAGATAGTCGGCGGCAGGACGGGAGCCGGATTGCGCAGGAAGCTGCCCTGCGGACAGCCGGCCTGCGACCGTCTCAAATATCGCCTGCAGGACGGGCGCGCATGCGAAGCTCGCGGCCCCGAATCCGGCGTAGGCGAGGATGAATACACTCACCTGCCATAACGTGGAAGAGCCGAGGCTGATAAGTGCGAGCGGACGGAAGCGCGCCTCGATCGTGAGTTTCGCGCGGTAGAGCATGGCAAGGGTGGAGACAGGAACGGCGGCTCCGATTCCCAGCAACGCGATACCCACGGCGCTGTGCTTGTGCAGGTAGGGGATGCTCAGCCCGATGAGAATGGCCGCCGCGGCCGTATTGAAGAGCAGGGAGTAACGTAAGAAGAAACGTGCCTCGGAGGCAAACCTCTCACCGCGCTGGATGAGGATTTGGGTCGTGCCCCCGTTGCGTAGCGCCATGACAGCCGTAGCCATGGAAAGTGCGAGTGCCCACACACCAAAATCCGCGGGCGTCAGAAGCCAGCCGATGCCTATCTGGCCCAACATGCCAACCGCGCGGGCCAGTAGCGTGCTGGCGAACATCCAACTTGCGCCGGATACCGCCTTGGAGGTAAGTCCGCTCAACCTGGCAACGCTCGATGCTGGGTAGGCAAATCCCGTCTCATCCGTTGTCCGTCCGCAAGGCAACGCGATTGTCGCCGTCCAATGCCACGGCTCTGAAGCCCGGCTTTGCCTTGAGGGTCTTGCGCAGATAATTTTGCGCTGGCTTCTCGAAGAGCCGATACACGCAATACGATGCGACGAGTGTCGCGAGCATGAACACCGTGAAGAACGCGAGGCTGTAATACGGGATCGGTTGTCCGATGTAGTCGAAATATAGCGCGATCGTAAGTTGGATTGGGAAGTGCAGGAGGTAACTGGAATACGTCATATTGCCCGCCGCCTCCACCGCTCGTTGCACGGCTGCAGGGGCCGAAAAATTCTGTGCTGTGACGTAAAGCAACGCCGGCACATACGTCAACAGAAAGACGAAAGCGAAGTGGCTGTACTGGTAGGCCTGCGTCGCGCCGATCGCCACGGGGGCCATCAGCACGAAAGCCAATGCCAGGCCGACAGTCAGTCTCCGGTACTTCGTTGTCGCAAAATTCCGCAGCGTTATGGCCGCAAGCCCACCTGCATAAAAGAACACCAGGCAGTCGAGGATGGGCGGCGAGATTCCGGCGAGCTTGGCGGCGACACACAGCAGCACGACCGCGATGTTGACCCAGGCGGACGGGCTGATATATCGCAACATCAGGAAGAAAACGAGGTACACCAGGACTTCGACCGATATCGACCAGATAGGCCCGTTGAAGCTATGGACCCTTTCCAAGGTCCAGTTGTTCGCCAGGAACAGTTGCGCAATGAACTGGGCGATGTCGTTGTTCTGGTAAACGTAGTAGTACCCCTTTTGGACGAAGTAGATGGGTTGCAGTACAGCTACGAGCAGCAACGTGGCCAGATGCAGCGGATACAAACGCGAGAATCGGAAAATGAAAAAGCTCTTCCAGGTTACGACCTGCTGCGCGATCGCGTCTTTGTATTTCCAGAAGAATATGAAACCGCTGAGGCACCAGAATACCTGTACCCCGCAAAGCCCATAGTCATAAAAGAAGCCGAGCACGTCATAAAGCGGTAGGTGCTCCCTGACGAAGTGGACGGGTTTATCGGCTACGTAGGCGAAGTGATCGTAGTGGAACACCAGAACGGCCAGCGCGGCAACGAAGCGTATGGCTTCCAGTCCAAGCAGTTTGTTTTCCTGCCTGTGTGGCGGCGATGTTGGCGTCGTCATGCCGTTGTTCCGTCACTCGTCCGGGGAGAGCTCACGCGAAGTGTCGCGGCAACAGGCTCGGGTTCTTTAGCCTGCCGGGCGCCTTTTCGCTCGAGCCGACTCACATACAGATGCTCCAGGGACTTCCCGGATTCCGACCAGCTCAATTGCTGCGTGATGTGCTGTCGCAGCCGCTCATCTTTGGGCGTAGCCCATGCTCTCGCGATGGCAGACCGGATGCTTTCCACGCTGCGCGGATCAACGTACTGCGCATGATCGAGGAAGTAGTCCGAGGCACCCCCATTACGGGTGATGACCACCCTCGCTCCGGCTGCGCCGGCTTCCAGCGCCGCAAGTCCAGTTCCTTCATGAGTGCTTGGTAGACAGAACACGCGACACAGCCCGTACAGGGCGGCCTTGGTCGGCTCGTCTACAAACCCCAGGAGACGCAATCGATCACTTCCCGCGGTGCGTCTTTCGATTTCGGATAGGGTCCGTCCCGACTTCGCTGTTCCGGCGAGGACCAATGGATATCCCAGTCGTTCCGTGGCTTCGATAAGCCGCAAAATGTTTTTCCGCTCCTGGGTATAGGCGCCGACATGCAGCGCGAATTCCTCCGGCAGACCCAACCTCTTGCGAGTCTCGACCAGATCAGCCGCAGGCTGCGCACACGGCGGGCACCCGTTCAGAACGACGGCGGTCTTCTCGTATGGCACGCCCAACCCACGTACGACGCGCTGCATCTCGTGGCTTGAGCGGCAGATCACCACGTCGCTGGCGAGGGCTTGTCTCCTCAGAATCCCGGGGACTGTGGAAAATCGGCCCGACAAGCTCCCCAGCGATGCGGCTATGCGATAAGCCAGAAACGATTGGTTCGAATCGATGATCGGTGCGAAGACCAACACCCCAGGTTTGCAGAGATTCCGGTGCTCCACAAGACCTGCCATTGCGGGCCCACCGAGGAAGAATTGGAGGACATCGAGTTCCCGCTCATCCTGCCATTCCCACGGGTTTAGCCGTACTACGGTGTGTCCGAGGCTTTCGAGCGCTTCAGCTTGCCTGCGGGCTTGCTCGGCTATGCCGCTGCCACGACTGCCAACGGCGAAGCCTGTCGGTAGGAGAAATCCGATTCGCATGGAGGTGCCTGATGGGCAAGATCGAATCACGAGGGTAACAATCGGATATTACACTTCCCCACCCCGCATCCAACGGATGCATGGACGCCGATCCGAACGACCCCGAACTGGATTCACAAATCTGTAGTACACGAGGTTTACACTCGGGGCGCGAAGGTGCGCGCGCCCCCTCGCGCCTGCATCGCACCCACAAAGTATTCGACTGGGATTCACCAGCAGTGTCTGCAATCGCACAACTCGCGCTTTACGGTGTTCTGCTAGGCGGCTTGTTTTTCGCCGCCTTGTGGCGACCCGCGGTCGCCGTGGCCGCGATGCTGTGTATGTACGGATTGAAGCAATGGGGCCAGACGAGCAGTGCTTGGCTGGAGACACATGGAACCTTCACCAATTATGCGATCGGGATGGTCGTGCTGTGCGCGCTGGCAGCCAAGGCGGCTCGCGGGAGCTGTATCCTGTGCAATGTGCGCGGCAGCACCTGGGCAGTCCTCGGCCTCTATTCGTACGCCTTGCTGTCGCTTATCTGGACCCCGCGACCTGACCTCGCCCTCAGCATGTGGCAAGTAGGGGCTCCCTACATCATCACGGCGGTGTTGCTTGCTCCACTGGCCGTGCACGATTCCGAGGACCTCCATAAGGCATATTTCGCGCTGTCGGTGTTCGGCGGTGTGCTGGTCATGGCGTTGCTGTTTTTCGCCAAATGGGGTGACCGCGGCGTTGTTATCTTGGGAGGCAACAGCGCGGAGCTCGAGACCAATCCCTTGTCGATCGCCAATCTGGGAGGCGCCGTGGCGAGCGCCGCGATGTTCTTGCGCACTCGCAAGTTTCCGATTCTGAGCTGGGTTTTCCGCCTGGTCCTGGTGGCCGCCGCGCTGGCATTGGTGGTCAAGTCAGGCTCCCGGGGCCAACTGGTCGCAACCCTTGCGACCCTGATTCTGATGCTTCCCGTGGCCTTTAAAATAGATAACGTGCGCGGCCTGGTACCGATCCTGATCGCTGTCGCGGTCGTAGGTTACGCAGCGCAGTTCGCCGCGCAGAACTACATCAGGCCTGACGATGATCGATGGAGTCAGAAAGAGGCGGCGGACGCCGCCGCCGGGCGCTGGAATATGTCGGCGCAGTTGCTGTCACATTGGGCGCAGTCCCCCGGTGGCCTGATATTCGGATTGGGAAACTCGGCGTCGTTCGATCCGGACATCTTGGGAAACTACCCGCATGATGTGCCCGCCGAGGTGCTGGGAGAAGAGGGGGCGTTGGGTCTGATGATCTATTTCGGCATCAACTGGATGGCGCTGAAAGGGCTGTTCACGGCGCTGCGTGCGACCAAGGAGGATCAGCAACTGCGCCGATTGCTGGCGGTGGCGGGCGCGAACTACGTCTTCACGTTCATCACGACCCTCAAGGAGGGCAACATGGCCGGCAGCGCCGAATTCTTCATGGCCGCGATTCTCCTCGCCCGCATGCCGGAAATGCTGGCCGGACAGACCCAGGAGCAGGCGCCCGTTGCGCAAGCGCCCGTGGAACCCCGATTTGCCAACATCATGCGCTGATATGGACATAGCTTACGGCGCACCGCGCTCGCTCGCTGGTCTTGACGCGTCCCGCCGGCTCAACCTGGGGTGCGGTACGGATATTCGTGAGGGGTGGGTGAACCTCGATCGAGCACGGTTACCCGGCGTGGATGTGGTGCACGATCTGAGCACCCTGCCTTTGCCGTTCGCTGACGGGGAGTTCGCGGAAATCTGTGCGAAGGACGTGTTGGAGCATCTCGACTACATTCCCCTGCTGCGCGAGCTGCATCGCGTATTGCGAGTTGGAGGAGTCCTCGACATACAGGTGCCGCACTTCACCTCAGCGGGCAATTTCATCGACCCGACCCACAAGCGGCTGTTCTCGATCCGCACCTTCGAATTCTTCGTCCCCGGTGGTGAGTTTGGCCGGGACTACTATTTCGATTTCCAGTTCGCGAGCCTGGGCGAGCGCCGTCTGACTTTTCTCGGTGGGGCGCTGTTCTGGAACAAGCTCGTCGAGCCGCTGGTGAATGTGCATCATAAGATGCAGCAGTACTATGAGCTGACTTTTCTCAGCCGGCTTTTCCCGGCACAGAACATTGTCGTCCGGCTCATCAAGTAGGCATGCGCGTCGCGCCGGCTACGGTGCTGATGCTGGCTTTGCCAACCGTCGCACTCACGCTCAAATGCTTTTTGATCGTACACACGTTGGGCGCCGCCGGCGCCCAGGTACTTGACACCGGTTTCGGGTTCGGCGACTACGTACGGAATCTCTTTGCTGACGCATCGTTCCGCTCGTGCTCGACGGTGCCATTTACTGGATGCGATCCGGCCGTGTGTGTCTATGCGACGCGGATGCCGTTATTGCCCCTGATCTACGCGGGATTGGCCAAACTCGTAGGGACACAATCGGCTGCGGTCGCCGTCGCGAAATGCACGCTCAGCGCCGTCCTGCTCACCGGGTTTCTCAGATCCCTGGCGCGCGATGTGCGTTTTTCCATGTCGGCGGTCGTACTTTCTTACGTGCTCTACCTCGGCCCGCAGGTGTTGAAGCACGGCGCGTCGCTCGATTACGAGGAGGGACTACTGGTCGACCCGGGGATTTGCCTTGCGGTCGCTGCGGCCTATCTGCTCAATCCCGCGCTGTCAGCTACCCATTCCAAGCGAGTACGAATGGCGTTGGCGGCGGTGCTACTTGTCACCGCTGCGTATTTCATCAAGACGACGGTGCTGCCGCTGCTCGCGGTTGTCCTGGTTCTGGTGTTGCTGGACCGGCAACTGACGGGGCGTCTCAAGGCGGTTGCCGTGCTGTGTGTCATTGTGCCCAATGTGCTTTGGGCCGCGCATAACTACAACTCTTCCGGCTCGTTGCATCTGTCGTCGTCATGGAATGGCGAGAATCTCTACCGGGGGAGCAACGCGGAAGGATTGGCGCTCTATCCTGAGGTGATGTTGGACCGGCTCTTCGACTCGACCCGGGCAATCCTTGGCGATGGCCGCGTTGTGCCGCTTCACCAGCTCAAAAGCCAACGCTGTTTCGTCGACGAATGGGCTTGGAACGACTACTACGCGCGCATGGCGCGCTCGTGGTGGATAGCTCACCCCGGCGACGCTGCGCTCTTTAGCGCTCGGCGGGCGTGGGTCGCGTTCTTCGAGCTGCGCCACACCCCCTATCGTGTGGCCGCGCAAGGCCCCGACACCGAATACTCGCCGGCCGTCAGTGCCGCGATGTTCGTCTGGATGGCCTGCGCCCGTCTCATATTTTTCAGTCTGCTCGCGCTGGCTGTCCGCGATCTGTGGCATGGGCAGGTGCGCCGCTCGCTGGGGGTGCTGGCGTTCGTCGGCGCCGGATGGATTCCTTACCTCGTCGTCTTCGTCTACCAACGCCATGTCGTGCCGTTGCTGGTGATGGCGGGATTCCTTCTGGTGGCGCTCTATCTGTGCGAGCCGCGGAATCGGTGCCAGGTGCGATAACTGACATCAAACATTAACACAGGTGTAGCCGCCGCCGCGTTGCACTGCATCAGAATGTCGCGACCACTGGCATGAATAAGGAACAACAATGGCCAAGGTCGCTCAGGCGCTTGCCGCATCACCCTACGCGTTTATCGTCCTCGTCTACGCAATCGGATTTACCATAGTTGGCAGCTCTCTGAGCCAGCACTTCGGCTTCCCGTTGGATGACTCCTGGATCCATCAGAGTGTCGGCCGCAACTTCGCGCAGTTCGGCTCGCTGGGCTATCTGCCAGAGCAGCGCTCCTCGGGCTCGACGAGTCTGTTGTGGACTCTCATTCTTTCGCTGAACTATCAGCTCGCCCCAGCCATGAGCCCCGTCCTCTTCACCCTAGCGCTAAACCTGGCGTGCGCCGCCGTGACAGGCCTGACCCTGCTACGCATCGGATTGCGCGATGGGCTCAGCAAGCCGCTCGCGATGCTGATCGCAGCCGCGCCGGCCTTCGACGGAAACTACCTCTGGCTCGCGTTCACAGGTATGGAGCACCTGCTCTTCGTCACCCTCTCCGTCGTACTCATCTGGCTTTGGACGGCTCCGATCACGAGTGGGCGTGTTGGTTGGGCGAATACCGTAAGCGCCGGGGTCTGCATGGGATTGCTCAGTATGACGCGCCCGGAAGGGATCGTCCTGCCCGCCGCTCTCTTACTCGCCGGGGTGCTGTTTGCGCAGCTGCGGACGCGGTCCGCCGCGCAAATGGCTACTGCGGCCGCCATCTTTGTCGGCCTCGCTTGTCTGCCGGTTGCCGTAAACCTGTATGGCTCGCACTCGCTCCTTCCCATTACGATGAAGGGGCGCCAGTGGATGCTCGTCAGTGATGCCCACAGCCGCCTGCAGGCCGTGCTACGCCTTCCGCAGCAGTGGGGCACCCGGGTCTTCAAGGCCATTATCCCCTTTGCCGGTGGCGAGCTCGATCGTTCGGGGCAGGTCATGCTGCTGCTTGCGCTGCTACCGATCATTGCCCTGGCGGCCATGGGGATGCGGTCGCTGGTGGCGCGTCGCGCATGGCGGCTGGTTACCGTGTGCGGCTGGGGCTTGGTGCACGCCCTGCTGTATTTATTCATTCTGCCGTCGATCGGACACGGAGGCCGCTATCAACCTTTCCTGCTGCTGCTGTTGCTGCCGTTGTTGTCTGTCGGGGCGGCTGAGCTTCTGCGGCGCTACGAGCGTGCGGCAATCGCCGTCCCGGCCGTTGGTTTGTTGACGTTCGGCGCGGCATCGCTCTTTGTGTGGCGAGCGGTTCTGGCCAGCGGAGTCGATCACATCGCGCATACTCACGGCGTAGTCTCGGCGTGGCTGCAGAAGAATATTCCCGCGCAGACGGTCGCCGTGTTTGACATCGGGCGCATTGGTTACGATCGCGGCACCTCTCGGGATCCGCGCATCGTTGATCTGGGTGGACTCACGGATTCGGGGTATCTCGCCTATCTCTACGGCGGCCGAGTACCCCTGTACCTCGCCGCCCACGGCGTTTACTACGTGGTGCTGCCTGTTGATCCCAGCGGCGGTTCGGCGATCGGACAACGATTGCGCCTGACGGACAACCCCGAAGTGGTAAGGAATCGCCTTTTCCAGGCCTGCAGTACCGTGGATGACTGGCGGCTCGGTTGGATCGAGACCGGTAACGCCGTCCAATGTCAGGAAGTGGACAGCCTCAGGTTTGTTTCCCGATCCGGCGGGTGAGGAGCGTCAGTTCGGGACAAACCGCCCGAGCGTCGGCACGATTTTGTCGGCGAGCGCTATGATGGCTTGATCGGCCACTGCCTCGTTGCCGTCGGCGGGGACGGGCGCCACGAACCGTACCAATGCGCCGTCCGTGCGGCGCTCCGTCAGGGCATCCCAGAACAGGTACCACTTGGCGAGGTAGTCGTTGGTGATCCGACGTCCGCGCTCCTGATACCAGAAATAAACGATCTCCCGGTGGGAGGCGAGTTGTATGACGGCCCGGTTGATCTGAAAGCCGCTCTGCGTGCCGGTGCCGTGGAGCGTGCGCTGTTCGATTTTCTGGACCTCCCAGCCGCCGCCGGGAATGCAGTCGCGAGGTGAATGGACGTGTCGGGTCGAATCCTGTGTGTTGTACCAGGCAGTGTAGAAGTTTACTGGCATGGAGCCCGCCGCGCTGTAGTCGATGAGGATGTAGTCATCCAGGAGCAACGAGTCCAGATACACCGGCTGCAAGGTATCTCGGCGGCCCTGCCACTGTCCGATGTGCGCGGGGAAATCCGCGAATTCGGCTCGTGAAAGCGCGGTGGCGGCGGGCGTTTGCGAAGGGAGGAATATCCCGGCGGCGGCGGCTACCAACACTACGGCGACCGCCGCGAGGAATGAGCGTGGTACCGTCTGTTTTGCGGGCGGCGCGCTCGAGTCCACAGTGCCACGCGGTGCAGGCGCTGAGTGCAGGCTGAACACCTCGCTTAGCGATTGGTGGCCCAGTCTAGCCATCCACGCCGCCGTCACCAGCAGCAGGCCGCTACTGAACATGAAGACCAACCAGCCTTCGAAATCGTGCAAGGCGCCTTCGGCCATCCCCGAGCCCCAATGCTCAACCGTGATGCCGATGAAACCGATGCGTAAGCCATTCATCAGAACCGTGATCGGGATGCTCGAGAAGAAAATGACTGCCCGCTTCCACAGCGGCCCGCGGAACAGATAAGCGACGATGAGGGCAAGCGTCATCAAGGGAAACAGGTAACGCAGACCGCTGCAGGCTTGCGCGACCTCCAACTGATAGCTGCCCAAGTCGATGATGTTCCCTTCCAGCAGCACGCTGATCCCGGCCGCCCGGATGACCAGCACGCCGAGTTGGGAGGACAGCAGCTGCAATTGCAGCGACAGCGCATTGTCAAAAACCGACGGCAACGGCAGGGCAAATATCAGCACCAACATCGCCGCCCACATCCTGCGAAATACCGCGGCGCCGGTCAGAGCGAGCACCAATCCATAGATGACCAGGAGGAAGGCGTAATGCTCCAGCGTCTGCATCGTGGTCAGCTCGCCCACCAGGCGCAAACCGAGGCCGGCGGCGATCAGGAGCAGAGCCCACCAGGACCCCGTAAATGGCAGGCGCCGCAGCTCCTCGCGCTGGCGCCAGATCAGGAAGGTGGAGACAAGCGGGATGATGAAGCCGTGGCTGTACTCCGGCTTCAGGTTCCACACATTGTAAAGATCACTCAAAACACGGACGAACGGGATAACCGCAGCGACCAGGCCGAGCGCGAATAAGGGGGCGAGGGAGGGCGGGAAACCCAGCCGCGGCTGATTCATCGGTTGATGTACCGCAATATTTTGAGGCAATTGCTTATGATATGCAGAAATTGCGACGATCTGGTTACGGGTGCCCGAGTGGGCTCGAGCTGCCGTTTCCGCTCAGCGGGTTACGGAGAGACTGTCCAGACGCAAGCTGCATCGTGAAGGGTCGACCCCGCCGCCAGGACGCCGCAAATCCTCGACGTTGATGATCATGTCCGGTTGCTCGACTCTCAGCCGTGACAACTGGAAGAGTGCCGCGCGATCCTCAGGCATTGAGAACACACTGTATTTCACCGGCTCGTTCCGCAGACCCGGCTCGAAACACACCGTGATGGCGCTACTGGGGTACTCGTGAACTCGCGCCAGGATCAGATCGCCGATGTGGTAGGCCTGATCGCTGGTCGCCCGCATCGCAACCGCCTTTTCCGAGGTGGCTTGACTCATGCAGATCAAGCCGGCGACACAGGTACAGGCGAGCGCTACCCGAAAGCCTGGCGGCTCTTTGTTCACCGGTAGCGGCATGCTCAGTGGCGCGGCAAGCGCCAAGAGCGCCACGAAGGGGAGCGCCAGGGCCGTTTGATTCTCGGAAATAAGCTCGGGAATCAAACAGGTAGGAAAGCAAGCCGCCACGGCCGCTATCAACACAATCACTACCGCGGCGCGCCGCTCGGCGGGAAGCTGCTCCCGGCGCACCAGCACTGCCCAAAGCCTGTTGCGAAAGAGGCCCAGGAACGCTGCCAGAACCAGCAGCGCCGTCGCGACCTGCATGGCGTTGAATCGCACGAAGAGGGCGAGTGTGCTGCCCGGGAAGCCAATGGAGGCCAGCTCGGCGGCCAGATTCATGGGCACATTCATTCCCAGATGGAGCTGATAGCGCGCGACCGCCAAGTGGGCACCGAATAGCGGAAACCCAAACGCGATACGCAAACTGAAGTATGCAAGCGCCGCGATGCCTTCTCCCACGACGAGCCAAGCCAGTACCCGGCGTGATTCTCGCCTGGTTGTCCCTAGGGCGGCCATAAAGAACAGAGGCGTTGCGGCGGCAAACCCTGCGAAGGCTTCCTTGGACAGCATGCCCAGAAGCACTAACGGGGCGCAGGCGATCGCCCAGCGCAGCGCCGATTGCCGTCCGCCGGTCGAACATGCTGCCTCCGCGGCGCCTATCGCGCAGCGGACGATTAGCAGTGCGAAGAGGGACGCCAGATGCTCGCTGAAGGTATCTATCTTTCCTACGGCGCTGACGTGCATGGGATGCACGAGGAAGATCGTGGCAATGATGAAGGGCGCCCACGACGATCCCCGCGAGACAATGCGCTTCGCCAGGTCGTAGACCAGGGCGACATTCAGGACAAACACGATCAGGCCGACACTCTTGACGATCCAGAAGTTATCGCCATAAAGCATCCAGTTGAGGCCGATCAGGATCCGCTCCGCCGGGCGGAAGAAGATCGGACCGATGTGCAGCAGATGCCACCCTTCCTGCGCAGCGAACTCAACGTGAGCCAGGTCGTCGAAGACCGGGCGTGCGAAGAAGATCGGGTAGTAGAGCAGCGCGATGAGCGCGATCCAGGCGATCCAACGCCAGCGAACGACGGTTGTCGCCGTCACGAGCGCTTCTGGGTCCGGTTGAAAGGCCGCGCCGCCGGCGCCCTCGATGGGCGGCGTGCTGGACATGATTGTTCTACCAACGGGGCACAAAGTGACCCGCTACGGTAGCCGGTGAATGCGTACGATTGGTGACAATCGCCCTTAGACCGACCTCAGGACGGCGTCACGCCCGAACGGATGCGCTCGACCAGGGCAGTCGTGGATTTCTCAGGTGTTAGCGGCACGAGAACCACACGCCCGCCGCTCGCCTCCAGCAGCTCGCGACCGACTACCTGATCGAGGCGGTAGTCGCCGCCTTTGACCAGCACGTGGGGCCGTACTCCCTGCAGCACCTCGAGCGGCGTGTCCTCATCGAAAATCGTTACAGCATCCACGAACCCCAGAGCGGCAAGCACCGCCGCTCGGTCTTCCTGTGGTACGAGCGGACGTTCGGGCCCTTTAAGGCGGCGGACCGAGGCGTCGCTGTTGATGGCCAGAACCAGGATATCTCCGAGCCTGGCCGCCTGGCTCAGCAACGAAAGGTGCCCGCGTGCAGCAGATCGAAGCAGCCGTTGGTAAAGACAATGCGCTTGCCCGCCATGCGCCATGTGGCCGCGCGGGCGACCAGGTCCTCGCGCGTGAGAATCTTGCCGTCCGGCCGAGCCGCCAGAGCGTCGCGAATGCTGGCAGGATCGACCGCAACCGCGCCAATTTGGCCGACCGAAACACCGGCCGCTGCATTCGCAAGCTGCGCGGCTTCGAGGAGGCTCGCGTGCGCGGCGAGTGACAGGGTGAGCACGGATATTGCGGTATCCCCCGCGCCGGTGACGTCGTAAACAGCACGTTGGGTCGCAGGAACTGCAACATTCGCGCCCTGCGCCGGCACAACCAACATCCCACGATCCCCGAGTGTCACGACCATGGCCTCGAGTCCCGCCGCGTGCGCGAGCGGGCGCGCTGCCGCAGCCACCGCTTCCGTATCGTCGACGTCGAGAGTCTGTCCGGCTGCGGCTTCGAGTTCCCGTAAGTTGGGCGTGATCGTGGTCGCTCCGCGATAACGCGTGAAGTCCCGGTGTTTGGGGTCGACTACCACCGGCGCTCCCGCGCGCGCAGCGGTGATGCTGGCGATGGTTTCGGGAGTGAGCACTCCCTTCGCGTAGTCGCTCAGAATGATCGCACTCGGCCCGGGGCCATGAGCCAGACTGGCGAGCATGCGAACCGTGACCTCGGATGCCACGGGTTTCACGTCCTCCCAATCGAGACGCAGTAGCTGTTGGCTGTGCCCAAGAACACGAAGCTTGCGGGTCGTACGGCGTCCGGGCTGCCTCACGACGGCGCGCGTGTCGATGTTGGATGCAGCACACAGCCGTAGGAAATCGTCGCCCGCGGCATCCTCGCCAATCACGCCGGCGAGACTGACAGAGGCCCCCAGCGCCGCCACCTGGCGTGCGACGTTGGCGGCTCCTCCGAGCCGATGCTCCGTGTCGCGCACTCGCACGACAGGTACGGGCGCTTCGGGGGAAATCCGCTCGACGGCTCCCATGACATACTCATCGAGCATGAGGTCGCCTACCACCCAGACGTGCAATCCTCGATAGCGATCCAGGATCGCCAGCAGCGAGCTGATTTGTGCGAGGGTTTTACCGGTGCTCATGGTGTGGATCGCTGGTGCAGTAGCGCGTCAAGCGAGTCGGCGATGGCGTGAATGCACAGTGTATGCACTTCCTGGATGCGGGCAGTGACGGTGGTTGGCGCGCGAATGAGAAGGCCGGGATCGGCGTAGGCTGACAGTTTGCTGTCTCGCTCACCGGTCATGGCAACCACCGTACAGCCTAGCGTGCGCGCCGTGTGTGCCGCCTGCAGGACATTGGGAGAGTTGCCACTGGTGCTGATCGCAAACAGCAGGTCACCTTTGCTTGCAAGGCCCTCGAGCTGCCGCGCGAACACACGCTCGTAGCCATAGTCGTTGCTGATCGCGGTCAGGGTCGCCGCATCGGCGGCGAGAGCGATCGCAGGCAGCGCCCGCCGCTCGTGCACGAATCGCCCCACGAGCTCGGCCACCAGATGCTGTGCATCCGCCGCACTGCCGCCGTTGCCGCAGGCAAAGATCTTGTGCCCGCCGCTCAGACAGGCGTCGACTGCCTTGACGACATGCTCGAGCACCTGGGGCAGCTCCTGAGCGGCTTGAGCCGTCACTTTCGCGTGCTCGGCAAATATTTTGGAAATCGACATGATCATTTCACCTGGTGGCAGTGAGTCCCGTGACCGCGCGTGCAAGGTCGGCGAGGTCATCGTAGGTGGGAATGTCCGATCGCCCGATGAGCGGCTCGGTCTTTCGGCCTTTGCCGGTGCGTAACAGCGCGGCTGCGACCCCAGCGCGCGAGGCGGCTTCGATGTCGCGCTGAGCGTCGCCCACAACCAAGCTCTGCGCAGCGCTGAATCCCGAGCGCGCCAGGGCTTCCTGGATCAGCCCGGGCGCCGGCTTGCGGCAGGCACAGTGATCGTCCGGTGCGTGCGGGCAAAACAATACCGTGTCGAGAGCCCCGCCATGAGAGGCCGCCTCGGCACGCATGCGCTCGTGAACAGCCGTGAGCTGCTCAAGCGTCATGAGACCTCGGCCGACACCGGATTGATTGGTGGCTACCGTGAGGTGCAACCCTGCGCGGCGCAACGTCGCGAGGCCATCGAGCGCGCCAGGGATCCAGAAGAACTGTTCCGGCGTGAGAACATAACCGCCGCCGTCCGCCTCGCGATTCAAGACACCGTCGCGATCGAGAATGATGTGCCGGTAGGGCATGGATTGTCCGGTCATCGAGTCCCTTATCAGCGATATCGGTCGGGTTGCGACAGATAGCGGCCGATATAGTCCTGCACCCCGTCCGTCAGCGACGTGAAAGGCCTGTCGTAGCCTGCTTGCCGCAGGCGCTCCATGCTGGCCTCGGTGAAATATTGATAGTTGGGACGGATCGCCTCAGGCATGTCCACGTATCGCAGATCCGCGGGCTGCTTCAGGGCGCTGAATACGGCGCGCGCGAGATCGTCGAAACTGCGCGCCTGCCCTGTGCCCAGATTGAACAGACCGTTGACTTCGGGGTGCTCGAGAAGCCACAGCGCCACATCGGCACAATCGCGAACATAGACGAAGTCGCGCTTCTGGCCGCCGTCCGGCACGCCGGACCGGTATGAGCGAAAGAGAGTGAACGGCTGTGCGCTCGCGGCGAGCGCATACTTTTGCGCGATGACGCTCTGCATGCCGCCTTTGTGGTACTCGTTCGGGCCGTAGACATTGAAGAATTTCAGGCCGATCCATTGCGGCGGTCGCGCGTTGCCCTGAGCGAGCTCCCGTGCGACCCAGCGGTCGAACAGGTGTTTGCTCCAGCCGTATGCATTGAGAGGCCGTAGCTTCGACAGCGCTTCCAGCGAGCCCTCGTCCACGAATCCTTGGTTGCCGCCGCCGTAAGTGGCCGCGGAGGAAGCATAAATGAAGCGTTTCCCGTGGAGCGCACACCAGCGCCACAACGTCTGGGAGAGTCGAAAGTTGACCTCCACAATGAGGTCGACATCCGGCTCCGTGGTCGAGGAGATCGCTCCCATGTGAACGACCGCCTCGAGTCGCGCGGCGTGTGTCTCGAGCCATTGCCCGAGTCCCTCCGGGGACACGACCTCGCGCAGCTCGAGCTTGGAGACATTGCGCCACTTGTCGCCGCTACGGAACCGGTCGCAAATGGCGACAGAGGCTCCCCGCTCGACCAGGGCCGCCGTGATGTTCGAGCCAATAAAGCCTGCACCGCCGGTGACCAGGATCATTGTCGTGGGCCGTTGGTGCCAGAGGAGCTGCGGGATTTACAAGAGCTCATAAGAGTGAGAATTGACGATATTCAGCCACCGTGACAACGGGAATTTTACCCCCTCGTTGCAAAAGCGTCACATGCGCTCGCTAGATTGCCCCGTCCAGCCCACGGACTCCCCCAAATGAATCGAACCCGATGAGCAGCAGGTCAAGCGCACTCGCGCAATCTGGTGGCCCGGCGCCGGGGTCGCGGGTGGTGTTCGTGAACCGGTACTTCTTTCCCGATCAATCGGCTACGAGCCGGATGCTGTCAGACCTGGCTTTCCGACTCGCACAACGCGGAGTGTCCGTTGCCGTCGTGACCTCGCGGCAGCTCTACGAAGATCCGCGCGCGGCGCTTGTTCCACGGGAGACGATCAACGGCGTCATGATCTGTCGCGTGGCCACTGCCACTCGCGGTCGTTCGAGGCTGCTCGGACGTGTTCTCGACTACACCAGTTTTCACGCCGCGGCCGGCCTCGAGCTTCTGAAGGTTTTGGGCAGGGGCGATGTCGTCGTGGCCAAGACGGATCCACCTTTGATATCGCTGGTCGTGTCCTGTGCGGCGGCATTGCGCGGCGCGGTGTTGGTTAACTGGCTCCAGGACTTGTTCCCGGAAGTCGCCTCCGTCCTGACTCCCGGCCTGCTGCCGCGTTGGCTGGAGCGGCTGTTGGTTGCCGCTCGCGACAAGTCGCTGCGCCGCGCCGCCATGAATGTGGTTCTGGGTGAGAGTATGCGCAGCCGACTGTTGGCTGCCCGCGTGGATCCGCGACGCGTGCGGATCGTGCCGAACTGGGCTGATCCGGCCGGGGTGGTGCCACAGTCGGTCGCCACGAGTGTCGCACGCCGGCGTCTGGGGCTCGAGGGCCGCTTCGTCGTCGGATATTCGGGCAATCTGGGACGGGCGCATGAGTTTGAGACTTTGATCGGCGCCGCGCGGCTGTTGCGCAGCGATGCTCGGTTCGCTTTTCTCATTACCGGCGGTGGCGCGAAGGCAGAGGCTTTGCGGGCTGCGGTTCGGGCCGAGGGCCTCGATAGCTTCTTCTTCCAGGGCTACCAGCCCGCGGAACTGCTCAGTGACAGTCTCGCCGCGGCCGACGTCCATTTGGTGAGCCTGTTGCCGGCGTTGGAGGGGCTCATCGTGCCCAGCAAGATCTACGGCATTTTGGCCGCCGGTCGAGCCGCCGTGTTTGTCGGCGATGTGGCCGGTGATCTGGCCAGGATGGTGGTGGCTGAAGATTGCGGAGTGGCTGTGCCGGTTGGAGATTGTGCGAGACTTGCTGCGCAGCTCGCCGCATTGCGGGATTCTCCCGAGCGTCTGGCCTCGATGGGAATCAAAGCGCGTCAGTTGGCACTATCGCGTTACACCAGTGAGCACGCCGTCGGCGACTGGGTTGAATTTCTGGAAATCGTCGCCCCGTCGGCGATCCTCCGCACGGCGCGAACGCTGAGCCAGGCCAGATAGACATAACAGGCGATCAGTGCCACATCGAGCAGCGCGAAACCAACGGCCGCCTGCCCGCCTCCCATCGCCAGCCAGCCACGCAAATTCCAGCGGTCACCTCCGAGGTAAAACCACAGACTGGGCTCGGCCACCAACAGTCCGTTGAATACGAGCAGGAACGCGACGCGCGCGCGCCAGTCGGCCACCGCGGTTGCCAGGACGAGCACCAGCGGGTAGAGCGCGAACAGCACGTAGCCGGTGAAACTCTTCTTGCTGAAGAGCACGAATACGAGTTCGATCAGCGCCAGTGCGGCGAGGAGCACGGACCGCCGGCTCACCGCGGGCAGTCTTCGCGTTTTTAAGTAGAGCCATCCGAGCGTGATGAGCAGCGAGCCCGCCGCGGCACTATCGTAAAGATAGCGCTCGAAAAGTCCCGTTCCCGCAGTAAATAAGCTGAGCAGGTAGGGGAGGTTGCCGGAACTGATGAGCTCCCCTTCGTGCCGTAACGGGTAGAGGAGTCCCGGCCCCGCCCCGGCCAACACGAAAGCGCCGTAGACAGCCGCTGTGGGGAGGGTCGCTCCCAGAAACCAGCGGGAACGGTTCGGCGAGCATATCCACAAAACAGGCCAAAACAGATGCGTAAGGACTTTCGTAGTACAAGCGCTTACCGCCTGAACGAAACCCGAGCCCACGGACTTGCCGTGGTTCATTAGTAGGGCGCTACCAGCCAGTCCGGCGCTGACCCACGCTTGATTGCTACCTAGCAGCGCCTGGACCAGTACATGGCCGCTCGTCGCGTAGAGGACCGTGCACTGTCGTACGGTGGAGCGTTCAAAGTACGCGCTGGCGGCCGCGTGCCATCCGATCAGGGCAACGCCATTGAGCAGGATCGCGAACAGCGCGAAGGCCTTGCCGCTGTTCCATACGGATGTGAGAGCCGCGCCGATGTAGGCGAACCCTGGCGCGTAGCTGACCGTAAAGTCCCGAAAAGGGACCTTGCCCGCGAGGACCGCTCGCGCGGCGGGAAGGTAGTACGCAGGCACATCGGAGGTCGGTTCCTGGTGGCCCACGATGTACAGGACAACGAACCAACCGAGCGCCGGGACAAGTTGTAGCGCCAGGGCACCCACCCGGAACCGGGGCTCGGGAAGGTCCAGGAGGCGGCTGCGCAGCGCCCAGGCGCCAAGCACAGAGCTCAGCGCCACGAGGCCTAATTTGAATAGGATAGCAATCATTCAGGGGCGACCGCCGCTGCCGAAGGCCGGCAGTATAGCCGCGCACCATGACGGGTTCCTGTCTGCCCGGGGCTGCTACGCGTCTGTCATGCCGCCGTAAGGTTTGCAAGTTAGCGTTGCAGACCAGCCTCTCCTTGAGGTGGGCGACGACTCCTCAATGCAGCCACTTTCGCGTTATTTCTTTCCGGTGCTCGTGGCTGTGCTTGCCGCGGCCTGCCTCTATGGAGTGCGCGCCGACATCGCACTGATCTCATTTGCGCCGTTGCTGCGCGCTTGGGACCTCGTGACTCTCGCCGTTGTGTGCTCATTGCTCAACTACGCGTTACGAGTCGTCCGTTGGCAGCGCTACCTCGCCAGGCTCGGGTGCTCGTTGCCGCTTGGGTTTGTCGCCTTGACGTATGTCGCCGGTTTCGCCTTTACGGTATCGCCCGGGAAGGTCGGGGAGATTACACGGGCGCGCTACTACTCCCGTTTCGGGGTCTCGCTGGCCGATGTGGCCGGTGCTTTCTTCGTGGAGCGTCTGCTGGACGTCATGGCGATGTTGGCTCTCGCCGCGTTGATTGCCATGACAGCGCCTCGCTACTACCCGGCGATGTGGGGTGCGGCCTTTCTGATCGCGCTGCTCCTGGTGTTGCTTACTGTATTGCCGTGGAGCCGTCTCGCGGGCTCCCTGGAAGCGCGCGCGCATCTGCCTCGTATGATCAGACGGTTGGGTGTCGGCTCGGCCAAGGCACTGGCCGCCGCTCGTGTACTGCTCAGTCCGGGCATATTGCTGCTGGGATTTGCCTTGGGGCTGATCGGTTGGGGGCTCGAGGGCGCGGGATTGTACGCGATGGGCTCCATGTTTCCCGCGATACATCTGACAGCAGCCGCGGGGATCGGCACCTACGCGGTTGCCGTGTTGGTGGGTGCTTTGTCGTTTCTGCCCGGTGGCCTTGGAAGTACCGAGGCGGTGATGACGGCGTTGCTGACCGCGAAGGGTTATGCCGTCGGCGAGGCTCTGTTGCTCACCATCGCCTGCCGCATCGTGACTTTGTGGCTCGGCGTTCTCCTCGGCTGGGTTGCTGTTTTCGCATTGCGCCAGCGAGCGGCGCCGTCGGTGTCATCATGGCAGTGAGTGTCGAGTCCTTGGCCTCGTTGCCGCTGTGTGTGGATCTTGACGGTACGCTGATCCGCAGCGACGTATTGCTCGAGTCGTTGCTCGTGCTCCTCAAGCGCAACCCGCTCTATCTGTTGCTGGCTGTATTCTGGTTGCTCCGCCGCGGTCGCGCAGGGTTGAAAGCGGAGATTGCCGAGCGAGCGGCACTGAATCCGACGGCGCTTCCGTACAACCAGGAGCTCTTGTCCTGGTTGAAGAGGGAGCGCGCCACGGGCCGCTCACTGTGGTTGTGTACTGCCGCGAACGAAAGGCTCGCCGGCGCGGTTGCACAACACCTCGGACTGTTCGACGGCGTTCTTGCGAGCGACTCGCGCGTCAACCTCGCCGGAAGCCGCAAAGCCGACCAACTCGTGGAACGCTTCGGGCGAGGCCGCTTCGACTATTGCGGCAACGAGTGGCGGGACATGGCGATCTGGCGCCACGCGCGCGAGGCGATCGTAGTCAACGCGCCGCCGGCACTGGAGCAGGAGGTCGCAGACGTGCCGTCTTTGCTCGTGCGCAAATTTCCACGTCGTGGCAAGCGTTTCGCTGCGATCCTGCGCGCGCTACGACCCCACCAATGGACAAAGAACGTCCTGCTCCTGATTCCGTTGTGTGCCGCTCATCAAGCCGGGGATCTGGGGGCGCTGAGCAATACGCTATTGGGAATCGTCGCATTCTCTCTGTGCGCGTCCTCGGTCTACGTGCTGAACGACATGATGGACCTCGAGGCTGACCGTGCTCACGCACGCAAGTCGAAACGGCCTTTCGCGGCCGGAGAGCTAGCGCTCGCAAGCGGTTTCGCGTTGGTTCCGATACTGCTGGCGGGTGCCGTGCTGGTTGCGACATTCCTGCCCGAAAGGTTTCAGCTGGTGCTTGGTGTCTACTACGTACTCACCGCCGCGTATTCCTTCGCGCTCAAGCGCATTCTGTTGGTCGATGCGGTCGCCCTCGCGGGGCTTTATACCTTGCGAGTCATCGCGGGAGCCGGCGCGGCCGAAGTCGCGCTATCGTTCTGGCTGCTGCTGTTCTCCGTGTTCCTGTTTCTGAGCCTCGCGTTCGTGAAACGTTATGCGGAGCTGGATGGTCTGCGGCGCCAGCAAAGGCTGCAGGCGATTGGTCGCGGCTATCACGTCGAGGATCTGACCGTGCTGCAGAGTCTCGGCACGGCCGCCGGCTATTTGAGCGTGCTGGTGCTTGCGTTGTATATCAATTCCCCCGACATTCAAGGCCTCTATCATCGCCCGAAGGTCATCTGGAGCCTGTGTGTGCTCATGCTGTACTGGATCAGCCGTGTTTGGATGACGGCGCATCGGGGCGCGATGCACGATGATCCGGTTGTGTACGCGCTGAAGGACCGCGTGAGCCTCGTTGTCGGCCTGCTGGCCGTGATTTCCGTGGCGCTCGCCATCTAGCGCCGGTGTCGACATGAGTGTTTCGGTTCTGATTCTGACTCTCAACGAAGAGATCAACATCGGCGCTTGTCTGGAGTCCCTTTCCTGGTGCGACGACATAGTGGTCCTTGACTCCCTCAGCACCGATCGTACTCGCGCCATCGCCGAGGAGCACGGCGCGCGGGTCGTCACTCGCGCGTTCGACAACTGGTCGGCGCACCAGAATTGGGCAGTGACTCACATCGAGTTCCGCCACCCCTGGGTGTTGTATCTCGACGCTGATGAGCGTTGCCTGCCCGACTTGCATACTGAGGTGCTGGCACGCGCCGCCGCGGATGCTCCGCAGGCGGCCTTCCGCATCCGGCGCAAGGACTTCTTCATGGGGCACTGGCTGAAACACGCACAGCTTTACCCTACATGGCTCGTCCGCCTGTTCCGGCCGCAACGGATCCGCTACGAGCGGCTGGTGAATCCGGTCGCGGTCGTCGATGGGCCCATCGGGGAGTTCGCCGCGCACATCATTCATTATCCTTTCAGCCATGGAGTGTCGCACTGGATCGCGCGCCACAACCGCTATTCCGACATGGAGGCGATCGAGGCGGCCAAAGTGCGCGAGCGAGGCGCCAGCACCGCCGGATCTGTCTGGTCCAAGGATCCCAATGAGCGCCGCCGTGCCGTCAAAGACATCTTCTACCAACTACCGGCGCGGCCGCTGATCAAGTTCTTGTATTTCTACGGTTGGCGTCGCGGTTTTCTCGATGGCCGCGCCGGACTTACGTACGCGACACTGCAGGCAGTTTACGAGTACATGATCGCGTGCAAGGGAGCGGAGTTGGAGAGGCGCCGTCGGGGTTTGCCCGTATGAGCGCTACCGCGCGTTGACGATGTGTCACACGTTCGTCATCGGCCCTACCTACAGTCAGCGGTTCCGCTAAGCTGCAAACAACCTGTGCCCATGACTTTCGCGCGCGCAATCTGGCCGGCGATACGTGCTCTGACCGTGTCCGCCATGGCCCTGGCGCTTAGTGCTTGCGGCGGCTCGCAATCCCGTTTCCAAAGCCACATGGAGCGCGGGCAGCAATACCTCGCCAGGGGCAATCTCGAGAAGGCGAGTATCGAATTCCGTAACGCGCTGCAGATCGAGCCCAAGAGCGTCGAGGCCTTCTATTTCAACGGCCGGGTCTGCGAGCGGCGTGGCGAGATTGGCCAGGCGGTCGAGTATTACCAAAGCGCACTGGACGTACGCCCGGGCGATACCCGGGTGCGCGCCAGCCTCGCCAAGGTTTTTGTGCTCGGCGGCGCGACACAACAGGCGCTCGAGGTGCTCGCGCCGGGACTATTGGATCATCCGGACGATCCCGATCTGCTGGCGGCGCGCGCTGCCGCGCGTCATAGGCTCGGTGACGATGTGGATGCTCGCGAGGATGCCGAGCGCGCTGTGCGCGTGGCGCCGGCCAACGAAAATGCAATCGGGGTTCTTGCCGGTCTGGCGCTGCGCGCCGGGGATACCAGGCGTGCCGTTTCCATCGTCGAGGCTGCCGTCGTGAAGGCGCCCGCGTCGGTCGACCTGAGGCAGATTCTGGCCAGCGTCTATTTTTCGGCTGGTGAGCCGCGCAAAGCGGAGGAGCAGATGCGCAAGCTGATCGCTCTGGAGCCGAACGAGCTCAACCCACGTATGAGTCTCGCTGCCCATTTCCTGCAGGCGCACGAGTTGGATGCTGCGCAGCGGGTACTGGAGACGGCGGTCCGGGACTTACCCCAAAAGGACCAGGCGAAGTTGGTGCTGGTGGATTTCATCACCACGGAACGTTCGCGGCAGCAGGGCGAGAAGACACTGCGGGATTTCCTCGCTCATGAGCCCGACAATGAGGATCTGCGCCTCGCGCTGGGCCTGTTGTTGCAACGCACGGGCGCCACGGATGAGGCTGTCAAAACCTATCAGGACGTCGTGCGTCGCGAGGGCCTGGGCTCGAGAGGACTCGCGGCACGTGACCGCCTCGCCGCCCTCGAGATCTCCCGCGGACACGAGGAGCAGGCGAGAAAGCTGATCGGCGAGGTTCTCGATGAGAGCGTGCATGACGATGATGCACTGATCATGCGTGCCGATCTCGAGCTTGCGCATGGTGATCCGACCAACGCAATCGTCGATCTGCGCACGGTGTTGCATGACCAACCCAAGTCGGTGGTGTTGCAGCGGACACTCGCCAGAGCATACCTGGCGAAGGGTCAACCTGCGCTCGCTGAGGAGGCGCTGCGAGCCGCCATGGAGGTTGCTCCGGATGACATCCCGGTCAGGACCGAGCTTGCGCAGTTTCTCCTGCAGACCGACCGTTCGCTACCGGCCGTCAAATTGCTCCAGGAGACGGTCCAGAAGGCCCCGAACGATCCGCAGGCTCGCGAGGCGTTGGTGCACGCGTACCTGGCGGATCGCGATTTATCTCAGGCGCGCACCGCGGCGGAGGATCTGGAGCGGCTGCGGCCGGATTCCTCCACGGGATACTATCTCGCGGGGCTCATCGCTCATGAAGACAACCGTCTAGCTGACAGCGAGGCGGCTCTCGAGCACGCGCTGCAGCTGCAGCCGCGTGCTCTGGAGATCCTCGGTTTGCTCACCCGCTACGAGCTCGAGCGCGGGCATGGCGCACAAGCTATCGACAGGCTGCGCCATGCGCTCGAGGGTGATCCCAACAACGTGCCCCTGCTCGATCTGTTAGGGAGCACCTATTTCGAGACAAAGGATTTCGCGCATGCGAGCGAGGTCCTCGGCAAGGCCCTGACCCTCGACCCGCGCTCAGCGATGGCGTATCGCGACCTGGCGCGGGTCCGGTTGGCCAGCGGTGATGTCAACGGCGCCATCCAAAGTTATCGGCGCGCGTTCGGGCTTGCGCCGTTCCAGGTGGGGGTCGCGACTGAGCTGGCGACACTTTATGAGAAACACGGGCAGATCGACGCTGCGATCGCCTGCTATGAGGCCCTTTCCAAGGGGGATGCGAACGCACGCCAGATCGCGGCCAATAATCTCGCCATGCTGTTGGCCACCTACAAAAGCGATGCGGCGAGTCTCGAGCGGGCCCGGGTTCTGACCCAGGAGTTCGACACTTCGGAAAATCCGCTATTTTTGGACACCCTGGGTTGGGTGCGCTTCAAACGCCGTGAGTATCGCGACGCTGTGGTCGTGCTCGAGCGCGCCGCGGATCGCTCGCCGGACTCCAAGGTGATCCGCGTCCATCTGCAGGAGGCGCGCTCGGCCTTGGCGGCTGTGAAGGCGCCCCGCTCTGGCTAAGGGTACCTGACCGTCCAGTGGCCCCTGACGGGCCCCCATCTCACCCCTCTTGTTGCGGTGCGCGACCGGGTTCACGTCCTGGGTCACGCGAAATCGCCTTTGAGCATGGACTTCAGGCACACTTAACAACCCACCGCGCCAGGTGAGTCATCGAGGCAGTCCAGTATGTGCGGAATCGTCGGAGCCATCGCCGAACGCAATATCGTCCCCATCCTGATGGAGGGCCTGCGGCGGCTCGAATATCGTGGCTACGACTCGGCCGGTTTAGCGGTCCTGAATGGCTCGAAGCAACTGACCCGCCTGCGCACCGTCGGCAAGGTGAAGATGCTCGATGAGGCGCTGGAGCAGACTCCGACGACCGGGAAAGTCGGCATTGCCCACACACGTTGGGCCACGCACGGGGTCCCAAGCGAGCGTAACGCGCATCCGCACATCTCTCTGGACGGTCTGGCGATCGTCCACAACGGCATCATTGAGAACCACGAAGATCTTCGCGAAGAGTTGAAACGGCTGGGGTACACCTTCACGTCCGAGACGGATACCGAAGTCGTCGCGCATCGCATCCACCACCATCTGGCGACGGTCAAAGACCTGTTCAAGGCGGTTCGCGCGACGGTGGCCGAGCTCGAGGGCGCCTATGCACTGGCGGTGGTGAGTGAGAACGATCCTGACCGCCTGATTCTCGCCCGCGAGGGCTGCCCGGTCGTTGTCGGCCTGGGAGTGGAAGAGAACTTTGTGGCTTCGGATGTTTCCGCGCTACTGCCCGTAACGCGGCGCTTCATGTTTCTGGAAGAGGGCGATGTCGCCGAAATCCGGCGCAAGTCCATCCGCGTGATCGACAAGGAAGGCAACAGCGTGGAGCGTCCCGCTCGCGACAGCGAGTTGTCCGCCGACGCCGCGGAGAAGGGACAGTTCCGGCATTACATGCTGAAAGAGATTCACGAGCAGCCGCGCTCCATTGCCAACACGCTGCAGGAGCGTGTCGCGAACGGCCGCTTGCTGGAGGCCGCCTTCGGACCTGCCGCCACCGAGGTGTTTAAACGCACGCAGAACGTGCACATCGTCGCGTGCGGCACGAGCTTTCACGCTGCCTGTGTTGCGCGTTACTTCATCGAGCAAATCTGCAAGGTGCCCTGCGCGGTCGATATCGCCAGCGAGTACCGTTACCGCAATCCGCTCGTGCCCCCGAATTCTTTGTTCGTGACCATCTCGCAGTCCGGCGAGACGGCGGATACGTTGGCCGCGTTGCGCCTGGCCAAACAATCCGGTTACCTGTCATCGCTGGCCATCTGCAACGTCCCCGAGAGCTCGCTCGTGCGTGAGTCCGAGCTCGTCATGCTGACACGCGCGGGTCCGGAAATCGGGGTTGCTTCCACCAAAGCCTTCACCACGCAGCTCGCCGCGCTGTCCATGTTTGTCATCGCGCTCGCCAAGCATCATGGCGCGGATGCCGAGCGCGAGCGCGGCCTCGTGCAACGTTTGATCGAGCTGCCCCGGCTGGTCGAGCGCACTCTCGAGCTCGATCCGGTGATCCACAAGCTGGCGGAGCGTTTCGCCGAGAAGCACCACGCGCTGTTTCTCGGTCGCGGCGCTTTGTACCCCATCGCGATGGAAGGCTCGCTGAAGCTGAAGGAGATTTCCTACATCCACGCCGAGGCTTATCCGGCCGGAGAGCTGAAGCATGGCCCGCTGGCCCTGGTCGACGCCGACATGCCGGTGATCACCGTTGCTCCTAACAACGACTTGCTCGAGAAGTTGAAGTCGAATCTCATGGAAGTGCGCGCGCGCGGTGGCGAGCTCATTGTGTTCGCCGATCCCGAGGCCGGAATCGCGCCGAGCGATGGCGTCACGGTCATCGAGATGCCGAAGCACGTGACGTACTTCCAAGCACCGGCGGTGTATACCATCCCTCTCCAACTACTCGCGTATCACGTCGCGATCCTCAAGGGCACCGACGTTGATCAGCCGCGCAATCTTGCGAAGAGCGTGACGGTCGAATAGCGCTCGCGCACGCCGCGAGCGTAGTCGACACCTAGGAGCCGCGTTCGCGGCTCCGGGTTGCGATCTCTTTGCGTGCGGCATACCGGAAATCAAAGTTCTTCGCCGGAAGAGATCGATCGAATACGAACTCTGGTCGACGAGATGCTGAGTGCGAATACCTCATGGATCGATTGCGAGGGATGCGAGCACCGAACCCAGCAATTTTGCGCGACCGACTACGCGCGTCGCAAACTTTAAGTTCCGATAAGCCGCGCCAGCAATTCGGTCCCACTTGTGGTCTCGAGGATTCGAGCGGCGGCCCGCAGCGAAGTGGACAGACAGTTGCGCCTTACCGCAACGGCGAGGGCAGGGCGCCCTCGTCGTTGTGATTGCCTAGGCGCTGAAAGTTTCCAGGGCCCCAGTTCGTATGTTATGGGCATTCTCGGCCCCACATTCGGTCGGATCAAAATTCAATCGTATGTCTCAAGCCAACCCTTCTGAGTTATGCGTCACCGACCGCCATCGGACTGTGCAATTCGGACACCAAATAAAAGGCTGCCGATAGGCGGCCTACTGGCAGCCACTCCCTTCCACTCCGGATCCGGGCTAAGCTAGATTCTCGATGCAGTCGTGGTAGTTATGGAAGTCCCAGTTAACCTGAGGAAGTTGTTGACTCAGGTACATGCCGACCTTCTGTGGCGCGGACCACCGGCCTAACAGAGCCAGTGAATTTTTCGGAGTCGGTCACCAGCCACCGACGACGCGTGTGATTCTTTCGACTTACCTGGATATGCAGTCGACCGCCGACAGCCGGAATGCGATTCAGAATCTGTCCCTACCGGGAAGACGGAGCGTCACCATTGCCTCTTGCCTGCCGGAGAGTTAGGCATGACCCCGGATCTGACCATTCAAAGGTCAAGAATAAGCGCACTGCTGGAAGAGTTGCTCGACAATAACCGTTGGGCTGAATTCCAGCGCTTGGCCGTTCAACTTGCGAAGGCTCGGTGCCCGGAATTGGTCGCAAGCGAGCTGTCCCACGACGGCGGCGAGGACGCCTTCACAGCGTACGCTGCGCTCGGGGGCCGACGTTTGGCGATTGCGTGTTCGTTGAGCCCATCAGTCGGAATACTTGGCCCGGCATCTCGGCTGGTATCTGAGCGAACGGGAACGCAAAGCCTCCTTTGCACAGCTGCTGTTGGACTTCCGTTGGCTCGACTCACCGATCCCAACCGTCGCAAGATTAGCCGCGATCGCGGCGCCGGTGCCGGCACTGGAGCCGCCGGGATCGCGATCGAGATCATAGGGATTTTTGGTTTCACCGTTCACCGACGAATAGCCGAACCATGATGTCGCAAAATCCGGCATCGCGGTCTTGCCCAGAATGATCGCACCGGCGGCCTTCATCTTCGCGACGATGGTGGCATCCTTTTCGGGAACATAAGCCGACAGTGCCACCGATCCGAACCGCGTCTCGATACCCTTGGTCTCGGCCTGATCCTTCACCGCTACCGGAATGCCGTGCAGTGGGCCCACCAGCGTCCTGGTCTGCGCCAACGTCCTGTCAAGCGCAGCGGCCTCCTGCAGCGCGGCGGGATTGAGTTTGACGAATGCGTTGAGGGCGGGACCGCTCTGGTCGTAGGCCGATATCCGGTCCAGATAGGCCTGCACCAGTTGAACGCAGGTCAGCCTCCCGTCGAGATAGGCCGCCTGAATGCCGCGGATGGTCGT
>CAVVXG010000043.1:0-37846 GCA_963752125.1 uncultured Pseudomonadota bacterium
AGCGTTAATTGTTCAACCAAAAGCTCCGGCCCTCCAGCCGGAGCTTTTGCGTTTGTGGGCCCCGAAAGCCGGACCGCGCATCGATCAGAGCGCTGTGCGTGACGACATGCGAGCGCGCCACCCCACGGACGCCTTCGAGCGCCGTGCGCCGAATTTCCTAATGGAATGCTCGCGGTAGGCCGCAAAACGCCTCGCAGCGATATCCAGAAAATTAATGCGCGCGTGCAAATGTGCCCATGCGTAATCTTCGCCGAGACAGCCAAAATGAAATTGTCGGTCATCATTCCCTGCTACAACGAATGTGCGACGATCGCAGCCGTGCTCGAAAGCGGTCGCCGCCGCCGCGCCGGCGAACAAGGAGATCGTCGTCGTCGACGACGCTTCGACCGACGGCTCCCGGCAATTGCTGGAAGGGCCCCTGCGCGACCGTTTTAACGTGCTGATCTCGCATGAACGCAACCGCGGCAAGGGCGCGGCGCTGCGCACGGGCTTCGCGGCGGCGACCGGCGATGTCGTCATCGTGCAGGACGCCGACCTGGAATACGATCCCTCGGAATATCCGCGGCTGCTCGAACCGATTGCGCGCGGCGAAGCGGAGGTGGTGTACGGCTCGCGTTTCCGTGGGCGCTTTTCCCAGGGCGCCTCGCCACTCTGGGCATCGGGCTGGCAATGGCGCGCTGACGCTCGCCTCCAACCGCGAGATTTTCGCTCATCGCATTATTGCGAAAATCCCGACGATTGCCGCCGCCGCGCACAAACACGCAATCGGCCAGCCGTTCGTGTACCCGCGCAATGATCTCGACTACTGCAGCAACCTGCTTCATATGTTGTTTGCGGTGCCGTGCGAGCCGTATCAGGTCGATCCGATCGCCTCGCAGGCGCTCGACCTGCTGTTTATCCTGCACGCCGATCACGAGCAGAATGCCAGCACTTCGACCGTGCGCCTTGCCGGTAGCACCGGTGCGAATCCGTACGCGGCGATCTCCGCTGGGGTCTCCGCGCTGTGGGGTCCGGCCCACGGTGGCGCCAACGAGGCCGTGCTCGCGATGCTCGAGCAGATCGGCACCGCGGACAACATCCCGAAATACCTCGACATGGCGAAGGACAAGTCGAGCCATTTCCGGCTCATGGGCTTCGGCCATCGCGTGTACAAGAACTTCGATCCGCGCGCGAAGATCATTCGCGAGATGTGCCACAAGATCCTTGCCCGACTCGGTCGCTCGGACAATCCGTTGTTCGAGCTGGCTTTGCGCCTCGAGGAAATTGCGTTGAAGGACGAGTACTTCGTCTCCCGCAAGCTGTATCCGAACGTCGACTTTTATTCGGGTGTCATCTACAGCGCGATCGGTATTCCGCGTTCGATGTTCACGGTGATGTTCGCGATCGCGCGCACGGTCGGGTGGGTGGCGCACTGGCAGGAAATGATCTCCGATCCGCACATGCGCATTGGTCGCCCGCGCCAGCTCTACACCGGCGCGACAAAGCGGGACTACAACGAGATCGGCAAGCGCGGCTAACAGCCGCGTAGGCCTCCAGCCGAGCGACAGCTGAAAGCGCCGCAGGCGACCTCGCTTGCGCGACGTACTGGTGCAAGAGGGCTAGGCGCCCCCGGCAAAAACCACGCTTTTTGCCCTCCACCAAGCCGAAGTTACGCGCCCGTCCGCTGAAAGCGCCGCACCCTACGCGGGCCGGGCAGACTTTCAGCCCATCGACAATAGAGCCTCTACCTCGAACGCATTCGCCCTACGCATGGGCCTGCCATCGACGGGGCTTACCGGCGCTTGCCGGATCCCGTCAGTCGGGAACACGGTCGCCTCGATCTCGTAATCGTCTATCTCGAAACGTACTCCCGGATAGGCGAGGACTCGCTCGGCATTCATTTTCACGCGGCGCTCCGTCACTTCGTACGGCACCCTCCGGTCCATGAGCTTCAGGGCGACGGACTCGGCACTGTCGGTGAATAGATGGAGTTGCACATCGGAGTGTTCGGTGGCCGTGCCGCTGAGCACCGGACCCACCAGACGTGGCTCGAACTCGCGCAGATAGCGCATGGCGCTGAGTGCGGCGCGACGCTGCGCGTAGAGCGATTCGTTGTGGGAGTCGCCACCAAACAGACGTTGGTATTCGACTAGGGCGCTTTCGATTTCGGTGTTCTTGGGTAGCACCGCATTGGTTGCCGGGACCCCTAAGCGTTCCGCCGCTTTTTTCTTCGCTACGAAAAAATCCCGGATGCCGTGTTCGGCCATGATGCGCGCTGCCTCTTGTGCCAGCGCGCGCCGCAGGTTGTCGCTGCGGCTCGGATGTTTCCTGGTCATCGCAATCACACGCTCGTCGCTTGGCTTTATGTGTCAGAAGATGGGCTCACCGCCCGCCTGTCCGGCTGCTCCTCCTTCGGCGCTTTGCGCCATTGCATTGGCCGCCGGGAGATGGTCGGCCATGAATATTTCGGAAATCCCTTCGGAGTTTTCGGCGCTTACCAAAGCGCCGCTCTCCGGCGAGACCCGCAGGGTAACGATACCATCGGGCATCCCCCGTTTCTCCTGCGGTACCCCTTTCAACGCCTCGCGCATGAAATGTATCCAGATGGGCAGGGCGGTCTTGGCGCCTTCCTCGCTCTCACCGAGCGGCCGTTCCTGATCGAATCCAACCCAGACGGTCGCCACCAGGTGGCGGGTGAAGCCATTGAACCAGGTGTCTTTGGACTGGTTGGTTGTACCGGTCTTGCCTGCTATATCACTGCGGTTCAGCGACAGAGCCCGGCGGCCCGTGCCCTTTTTTATAACGTCCGCCATCATGTCCGTCATGATGTAGTCGTTCTGCGGAGAAATCACGCGGGGGGCTAACTGTTCCGCTGTCAGAGGCCCGGGCCCTCCGCGCACGGCGTCCTCGGCCTGGAGGATCTCGTCCGCGGTACCAGTCTGCGGAGCCTGGTGCAGGTCCGCCGGCTGCTCGCAGGCCGCACACGCGATGCGCGGCGAAGTGTGGTAGACCACTTCGCCCGAGGCATTCTCGATGCGATCGACAAAGTAAGGTTGTACTCGGAAGCCGCCGTTGGCGAAGACGGCGTAGCCGCTGGCCATCTCCAGGGGAGTCACCTGCAGGGTGCCGAGCGCGAGTGTCAGGTTCTGCGGCATCGACTGTTTGTTGAAGCCGAAGCGAGTCGCGTAGTCGGTCGCATAGGGGGTGCCCATTTCGCGCAGCAGCCGGATGGTTACCAGGTTGCGCGAGAAGGCCAGCGCCTCGCGCAGCCGGGTGGGTCCGCCAAAGCGCCCGCGGTCGTTCTCCGGCCGCCAGGAGCTCTCGATCCCCTTGCCTTCCAACACAAAGGGCGCATCGAGCAAAGTGCTTGCCGCGGTGAAGCCGTCTTCCAGGGCCGCCGAATACAGGAATGGCTTGAAGCCCGAGCCGGGCAGGCGTTTCGCCTGGGTGACGCGATTGTACTTGTTGGTGTAGTAGTCGAAGCCGCCGACGAGGGCGGCAATGCCACCGTCGTCCGGATCCAACGCGACCAGAGCGCTTTGCGCTTCCGGAACCTGTGCCAGCTGAGCGTGGCCGGCGGCGTCGGCGACTACGTAGACGACATCGCCACGAGAGACGACTTCGTCGGCGCTCTTGAGTGCCGGGCCCACTGTCTCGTTGTTGCCGGGCTTGCGCGCCCAAGCAAGTCCGTCCCAGTCGATTTGGGCGAAACCGCGCGCCTTGGCGTAAACCCGTACGCTCTTCGGAGCTACGGAGACGACAACGGCAGGTAGAAGGTTGCCGACTGACACGTATTCGTCGACCAGCTCCTCGAGTTGCTCCGGATCGCCGTTCGCGGCCAACTCCACGTGGCCCACCGGTCCACGAAACCCGTGGCGCCGATCGTATTCGATCAACCCAATGCGCAACGCGCGATTGGCATCCGCCTGCAGGCGGCCGTCGATCGTCGTGTAGATCTTGTAACCGGCGCTCTCCGCGTTGGCGCCGAATCGCTGCCGCAACTCGAGCCGCGCCATCTCCGCGATATAAGGTGCCTCCACGTCATAAAGGGGGGCGTGCTGGCGGGCCTGTACCGGCTCGTGCAGCGCGGCTTGCGCGGTTGCATCGTCGATGTATCCCAAAGCGCGCATGCGTCCGAGCACGTAGGCCCTGCGTCCGGCGGCGAGCTGGGGGTTGGCGATCGGGTTGTATTTGGAAGGCGCCTTGGGCAGGCCGGCGATGGTCGCCGCTTCCGCCACAGTGAGCTCGTCGAGACTCTTGCCGAAGAAGGTTTCGGCCGCTGCCGCCACTCCGTAGGCGCGTTGGCCGAAGAAGATAACATTCAGATAGAGCCCGAAGATCTCCTGTTTGGTCAGCTCGTGCTCCATCTCGTAGGTGACGAAAGTCTCCTGGAGCTTCCTGCGATAGGTCTTGTCAAGTGTCAGGAACACGTTGCGGGCGGCTTGCATGGTGATCGTGCTCGCCCCCTGCGTCTTGTCCCCGGAAATCAGGTCGACCGCCACGGCGCGCACCACCCCGAGGTAGTCGATGCCATGGTGCTCGAAGAAGCGGTCGTCCTCGGCGGCCAAAAACGCGTGTTTCAACAGATCGGGGATCTGTTCGTAGTTGACAGGAATACGGCGCTGCTCGCCGATTTGTGCGATCAGTGCGCCATTGCGGGTGTAAACACGCAATGGCACCTGCATCTCGACGTTGCGCATTGCCTGCGCCGACGGCAAGGACGGCGCCAGGTAGACATAGCTGCAGATGTACGCATACACGCCTAGAAGTGTGACCAACATCACACTGCCGGCGCATGCGACCATGATCCGAAACGCATTCCATTTCACAAAATCAACTCTCTTCACCTTGCGCTCCCCACGGGGGCTATGCATAGTAGCCGCCGTTTCAAGGGCAAACTCACCGAAAGGTGGGGACGCAAAGCTTCCGGTCTACGGGACGTATGTGCCTATGACAGCGGGGTTGCCGTTCGAACGTTAACCCACTCCGTCCGCCCACCCAAGGGCGCGGGGCGCGAAGTTCGACCGAATCCACGCATTGCACATAAATCCCCTCGGTCCATCGAGCCAGCGTCCCCAAGATACTTGGACAAGGCGAAGCTCGAATCGTTGAACTGGGTCCCTGCGGCACTGCGGCATCGTGATGCCTTTGGCAGTTCCGACGGCTGGGAGACCCCCTGTGATGGCACGGCGCAGATCCGTGAGCCCTCTCACGTTCTATTTAACATTGCGCTGTTATATAGTGTTTCCAGAATTGAGATGGGGCGGTCATTTTCAGGCGTAACGTCCTGAAAAGGAAATAAAAAATGTTCCTCCTGCAGCGAAAGTACCGCCCACTCCTGGGACTTGACATAACCACATCGTCAGTGAAGTTGATCGAGCTGGCAATGGCGGGGGGTCAGTACCGGGTCGAGGCGTATGCGGCCGAGCCCACGCCTCAGAATGCGATCAATGAGAAGGCCATTGTCGACGCGGAAGCCGTCGGCGAGGCCATTCGGCGTGCGGTGAAGCGTGCTGGCGCGAAAACCGGTGAGGTTGCCGTGGCCATTAGCGGTGACGCCGCGATCACCAAGGTCATCCAGATGCCGCGGTCGCTGCGCGCATCCGATCTCGAGGGCCAGGTCGAGATGCAAGCCGACCAGTACATCCCTTTCCCGATGGACGAGGTAAGTTACGACTTCGAGGTGCTCGGCCCGTCCGAGAAAGACACCGAAACGAACGATGTCCTGCTAGTCGCCACCCGTACCGAAAATGTCGAGCAGCGCCAGGCTGCCGTGAAGGCAGCAGGCCTCACCGCCAAGATCGTGGACGTCGAGGCCTTCGCACTCGAGAACGCCTGTAAGCTCATGACGCACCAGATGCCGGACGGCGGCATCGACCGCACCATCGCGGTCGTGGACTTCGGTGCCAGTAGCACCACTTTCAGCGTGCTGCGCAATCTGAAGGTCGTCTATACACGCGACTTTGCCTTCGGCGGGCAACAGCTCACCGAGGAAATCATGCGCACCTACGGCCTCTCGATGGAGGAAGGCGGCCGCGCCAAGAAAGAAGGCGGCCTGCCGAGCAATTACCAGTCCGAGGTGCTCGATCCGTTCATCGACGACATGACTCAACAGGTGAGCCGCTCGCTGCAGTTCTACCTCGCATCCGGCTCTGGACGCGAACAGCCTGAGAAGATTCTGGTGTGCGGCGGTTGCGCCAACATACCCGGGGTCGCGGACGTCATTTCCAGCCGCGTCGGCATCTCCGCCGAGAAGGGCGATCCTCTCGGCCAGATGAAACTGTCCTCCCGCGCCAAGGCACAGGCCGTACAGCGTGATGCCACGGCGCTGCTGACGGCGTGCGGGCTCGCACTGCGGAGTTTCGACTGACATGCCACGCATAAACCTACTTCCCTGGCGCGAAGATCAACGCAAGGAGCGCAAGCTCGCGTTCGGCGTCGCCATGGGTGTCGCCCTCGTCGCCGCCGGTGTCACCACATTCGCGGCGTATCTCATGTTCAATTCCACGATTCAGGCGCAAGTTCGCCGCAACGATGAGTTGCGCGCCGAGATCAAGGTGGTGGACAAGCAGATCGAGGAAATCAACAACCTGGAGAGCGCCAAGCAGAAGTTCATTGCCCGCATGCGCATCATCGAGCAGTTGCAGCGCTCTCGCCCGGAGATCGTGCACGTGTTCGATGAGATCGTGCGGACGCTGCCCGACGGCGTTTATCTGACAAGCGTCAAACAGAGCTCCAACAAGCTGAAATTCGAGGGCGTGGCGCAGTCGAGCACCCGCGTGTCCTCCTTCATGCGCAACATCGACGCCTCGGACTGGTTGAAGGATCCGGAGCTCGAGGTGGTTCAGACATCCAAGAACTCCGGCCCCGGCTCGAGCTTCACGCTCACCGCGGATGAGGTGAGCACATCCACCCCCGACGATGGCAATAACGGCGACGTCAAGGGTAGGAAAGGCGGCAAGGGTGGCAAGGTCATGGCGAGCAACGGGGGTCGGCAATGAATTGGCTCGAAGAGCTGCAAACGCTCGACCCGCGTGATCCGGGACGCTGGCCGTTGGCGGTCCGTGCCGGAGCCGTCGGTATTTCCTTCGTGGTGCTCACCGCAGCGTTGTTCTACTTCCTGGTCTACAGCGACCGCAGCCCGGAGCTGGAGCAACGCCAGACCGAGGAGCAGTCACTACGCCAGGAGTTCCATAACAAGCACGCCAAGGCGGTCAATCTCGATCTGTACAAACAGCAGTTGAAGGATATCGAGCGCTCCTTCGGGGCTTTGCTGCGGCAGCTGCCGGGCAAAACCGAGGTGCCGAACCTGTTGGTGGACATCTCGCAGACGGGTCTGTCGGCCGGTCTCGAGGAGAAGCTGTTCCAGCCGCAGTCGGAAGTGAAGAAAGACTTTTACGCCGAGTTGCCCATCAGGATCCGTCTCACCGGCAGCTATCACCAGTTCGGGCAGTTCGTCAGCGGCATCGCGGCGCTGCCACGCATCGTGACGTTGCACGACATCGAGATCAAATCGGAGAGCAAGGACGCGTACGACCAGCTCAGTCTGGAGTTGACCGCGAAGACTTACCGTTATCTCGACGAAGACGAAATCGCTGCCGGCGAGGCCGACAAGAAGAAGACCGTACACCACGGGTCCGGCTGACCTTCCATCGGCATTACTCGAGAGCTGACATGCAACCTAGGCACAAACTTGTACGTATCTGCAGCGCTCTGGCTTGCGTTGCCTGGCTCGGCCTGACCGCCTGCTCGAGTGCGGATGACGATCTGGCGCGCTTCATCGAGGAGACCAAGAAAGAGCCGGGCGGAAGAGTTGAGCCGCTCCCGGAAGTGAAGCCCTACGAGACTTTCACTTACTCGGCCGCGCAGATGCGTTCACCTTTCCTGCCCAGCAGCCCGGGCTCGGGCGCCGGCAGCTCGGGCCTGCGCCCCGACTCCAAGCGTAATCGCGAATTCCTCGAACAGTTCTCGCTCGACACGCTGAAGATGGTCGGGACCTTGAAGTTGACTGGCCGCTTCTACGCTTTGGTGCGGACCAAGGACGGCCTCGTGCACCGCGTATCGGTCGGCAACTACCTCGGCCAGGCCGACGGCAAAATCACCGATATCACGCCTACGAAAATCAGTTTGGTTGAAATCGTTCCCGACGGTCTCGGCGGGTACATGGAGCGGCCCGCGGGGCTCGCTCTGAACGAGTAGCTTAGGTTTCAGGGAGTTCTCGAAAAATGCGCTTTCATCGCCGACCAATCTTCCGGATCCTGAGCACCTGCGCGTCGCTCATGACTCTGGGTGTACTCGGAACGCTCCCGAGCCAGGCGGCGCACGCCGCCGACCCACCCAAGCTCGAATCCGTCGAGGTAACGCCGCTCGCGGCCCAACAGCTACAGGTCACCATGCACCTGTCGGCTCCAGCGCCGCAGCCGCTGTCGTTCACCATCGACAATCCGGCGCGGATCTCCTTCGATCTGCCCAACACCGAGTTGGCCCTGCCGTCGCGGCGCATTGACGTGCACACCTCCGGGCTCGACTCGATTCTCGCGGCTGAAGCGAAGGACCGTGCCCGGCTGGTGTTCAATTTAGACAAGCTTGTTCCTTATGACACGCGGGTTGACGGTAACAACATCGTCGTCACGCTCGGCGCGCAAAACCCTGGTGCCGCGACGGTGGCCGCGGCCTCGGGCGGCACGTCGGGACAGCCGGTGCGCCTGAGCTCGAGTGCCGCCAGCGCCGGCGCGCGCGAGCTGCGTAGCATCGACTTTCGCCGTGGGGCTGATGGCGCCGGCCGCGTGATCGTCAAACTCTCCGATCCGCATACCCACATTAACCTGCACCAGGTTGGCAGCCAGATCGTCGTCGACTTCACGGATGCGGATTTGCCCGCTCCGCTGATGCGGCGCTACGACGCCACCGACTTTGGCACGCCGGTGACCGGCTTCGACGCCACTCGCGTCGGCAACGGCGCACGTATCGCCATCAGCGCCAGCGGCGACTATGAGCAGCTCGCCTACCAGTCGGACGACCAGTACGTCGTCGAAGTGCAGCCGAAGCGCAAGGTCGCCGTGGCGCAGGACGAGAGGCCTGTGTACTCGGGCGAGCGCCTCACGCTCAACTTCCAGGAAATCGAGACTCGCGCGGTTTTGCAGCTGCTGGCCGATGCGAGCGGGCAGAACATCGTGGTCAGCGACTCTGTCAACGGCAATGTGACGCTGCGCTTGCAGAACGTGCCGTGGGATCAGGCACTCGACATCGTCCTGCGCACCAAGGGCCTCGACAAACGGCGCCAGGACAACGTCATCATCGTAGCTCCCCAGGAGGAGCTCGCTGCTCGCGAGAAGGCCGATCTGGCTGCGAAAAAGGACCTGCAGGAGCTCGCACCGTTGCGCTCCGAGTACGTGCAGGTGAACTACGCCAAGGCCTCGGAGATAGCGGCTCTCATCAAGACGCAAAACGGCTCGTTGCTTTCCGGGCGCGGCTCGGTTGCCGTGGATGAACGCACCAACACGCTGCTCTTGCAGGACACGGGCGATCGGCTCAACGACATTCGACGCTTGGTTGCGACTTTGGACATTCCCGTGCGCCAGGTCCTGATCGAATCCCGTATCGTGGTCGTGAATGATGACTTCGAGCGCGACCTCGGCGCCCGCGTTGGATTGACGACCGTCAATTCCAACGGTAACGGCATCATCACCACCTCCGGTAGTGCCGCTGCTACCGACCTCATCACCAGCAGCGCGTCGACGAATGCAGCCACCACCGGAAGCCCTTACCCGGTGAGCTATCCCACGGGTACCGCCGGCGCGCCGACGCGTTATAACGTCAACCTGCCCGTGGCGAGTCCGGCCGGCAGTTTTGCGCTCGGTATTCTCGGTTCCAACTATCTGGTCGATCTGGAGTTGTCCGCCGCCCAGGCTGAGACTCGTGCCGCCGTTGTTTCCTCGCCGCGTGTCATCACGGCCAATCAGAAGGAGGCGACGATCGAGCAGGGTGTGGAAATTCCGTACCAGCAGTCGGCCTCGAGCGGCGCGACCACCATCTCTTTCAAGAAAGCCGTGTTGTCTTTGAAGGTGACGCCGCAGATTACTCCGGACAACCGCGTCATTCTCGATCTCGACGTCAAGAAGGATAGCGTCGGCAGCAACGTCGTCCAGTCCGGAGGCGTGAACGTCCCGGCGATCAACACACAGGAAATCACCACTCAGGTGCTCGTTAACGACGGACAGACCGTTGTTCTAGGTGGCATTCTCACGACGAATTCCAGTGACAAGAGCAACAAGGTGCCGTACCTCGGCGACATTCCGGTCCTCGGTAATCTGTTCAAGAACACGACCAAGCAAGACGACAAGGATGAGCTGCTGATTTTCGTAACGCCCAAGATCGTTCGTGAAGGACTCAACGTCTATTGATGCGTGCGACCGCACAACACCTCAGTCAGGATTCGGGTAATAGGAACATGCGTACACTTGCTTCGATAATCGTTTTATTCGTACTCACGCTCACCCTCGCCGGTTGCGGCGGTAGTAGCGGTTGCGGCAGCCTCACCGGCGGCAGCAGCGGAGGTAGCAGCGGCACTGGTAGCACAAGCGGCACCACCACCAATACCTGTACTGGCGGCACCCACACCGGGACGCCGACAACCATAACGGTGACTACCAGCACGGCAAACATCCCGCCGGATGGGTCGGCCTCGGCAGGGATTACGGCGGCCGTCGTCGATGCCTCTGGAAACCCCGTTTCTGGCACGTCAGTGACGTTTTCCACAACGGCAGGAAGTCTCTCGGCCACAACCGGTACCACCGACTCGACTGGAAAGGCTACGGTGACCCTGGGAGTCGGCACAGCCGCTCCCGGTACGCAGATCACGGTGACAGCCGCTGCGGGAACTCTCACCGGCACCACGACGGTGACCGTGACGGCCGCTAAACAATCCATCACCATGGCGACCAGCTCGCCTACCATCAGTTCTGACAACTCGGTGCCGGTGACGATTACGGCCTTCGTGAAGGATGCCAACAATAACTTTGTAAAAGGCGCGACGATCAACTTCGCGGCCAACTCCGGTGGTCTGTCTGTCAACAACGGCGGTGTGACGGACGCAACCGGCTCTGCTACGGCGACCCTTTCCGTGGCCGGTGATCCATCGTTGCGCACCATCACTGTGACGGCCGCCGCCAACGGCGCCAGCTCCACGATCGCTGTCAGTGTCGTCGGAACCTCGGTCACCCTGAATGGCCCGCAGAGCTTGATACAGGGCACCCCTGGCAGCTACAGCGTCAGTTTGACGGACTCGGGTAATAAGGGCATCGCCGGAGCGACTGTCGCAATTGCCTCCAGCGCCGGCAACACCCTCAGTGCCAGCTCGGTCACAACTGATTCCAGTGGCCATGCCACCTTTTCGGTGACCGCTACCAAGGCGGCGACGGACACGGTGAGCGCCACAGCCTTGGGTACGAGCGCAGCTCTCACCGTCCAGGTCAGCACTCAGCAATTTTCTTTCACCACCCCTGCTGCCCAGGCACTCGTTCCGATCGGAACATCACCCTGCACGCCTAACGTTCCGGTTACCGTGAGCTTTACCAACTCGGGTGCCCCGATAGCGGATGGCACGGTTGTGACCTTCGCATCCACGCGCGGAACCTTGAGCACCCAGACCGCGGCGACCTCTGGTGGCAATGCCACGGTCAATATCTGCGCGACGACTGCAGGACCTGCGACCTTGACGGCTTCTTCTACCCCCGCCGCGCCGGCGGCCCCCGTGAGTGCCACCGAAGTGGTGAACTTCATCTCGACAAATCCGAGCGCTCTCAATCTGCAAGCCGCTCCCCAGACAGTTTCAATCAACGGCAAGAGCACTTTCACCGCGGTAGTGCGGGACGCGGCGGGTAACCTGGTCCAGGGACAACAGGTCAATTTTACCTTGACCGATTCCACGGGCGGGTCACTCTCCGTTGCAACCGCGACTACCGATGTGGAAGGCGTTGCCACGACGGTCTACACCGCCGGAAACACCTCCAGTGCTTCCAATGGCGTTTCAGTGCTTGCGGCTCTGCAGTCCAACAGCGCGATCAACGACACGACGACGTTGACTGTCAACGGCGCGGCGTTGCATATCTCGTTTGGTACCGGCGGGGTGATTCGCGAGAATGCTACGAAAACGGCGTTCCTGGAGGACTGGTTCGTCACGGTGGTCGATTCTTCCGGCGCGTCGGTGCCGAATCAACAAGTAACCTTGACACTGCATTCCGCGTCGCGACCGAGGTATGCCTACTACAAGGGTGAATACGAAATATGTGGTGGTTCGTGGCAACCGTACGACGGCATTACGATGGGCTGCGTAACGCTACCAGGTACCACGCAACTTGTGCCGTCAACGGCACCGACCCCGTGCTACAACGAAGACGTTAACCTGACAGGCGTCTACAATGCCGCCGAGGACATCAATCACGACGGCGTGTTGGAGCCCGGCGACATTGCTATTGTCACCACAGACCCCGTGGTCACGGGCTCGGATGGAACCGCGATCTTCACGATCGAGTGGCCCGAGGATCATTCGATCTGGGTTGCGGTAGACCTGACCGGGTCGGCTTCTGTGGCGGGCACGGAAAGCTCTTCGACCACCAGCTTCGGGCTGAAGATTCTCTCGACTTATCTCACCACTACCTCGTCGGATCCGCCTGGCAAGATCAGCCCGTACGGGATCGGCGCTTGCACCAGTCCTCCGTAAGACAGAGGCTGCGCATGATCTAGTGTGTAGCAGCGGCCGCCTTCGGGCGGCCGCTTTGTTTTGGAGCGTATCGCCGCGACTTGATATGCTGCCGATCCTCCATGCGCGGCAAGACCAACGTATACCTCATAGGACCCATGGGCTCCGGCAAGACGGCCGTGGGGCGCTACCTCGCGCGCCTTCTGGATCTGACCTTCCACGACAGCGATACCGAGATCGAGCGGCGCACCGGGGTCGACATTCCCCTCATATTCGAGAAGGAGGGCGAAGCCGGCTTCCGGCAGCGGGAGCGGGATGCGATTGAGTTACTCACTGCGATGGAGCACATCGTGCTGGCCACGGGCGGTGGCGCCGTGCTGCTGGAGGAGAACCGCCGTCATCTTTCGCAGCGGGGCTATGTGGTTTACCTCGAGACATCCGTGGTGCAGCAGGTGGAGCGCGTCAAGCAGGGGCGGGACCGGCCGCTTCTCAACAATGTCGATATCGCCTCGAAGCTCGCGCAGCTGATGGCCGAGAGGGTTCCGCTTTACCGGGAAGTCGCTGATGTCATTGTCCCGACTGACGGTCGCAAGGTACGCACAGTGGCGGAGGACATCCTTCGGGAGCTGGCTACGGCCAGGACGACGGAGCGGTAAGGGGGCCTTGCCGGCACGCTCGCGGTGCCAGCCACGTATACTGCCTCACGAAAACCGCAGCATTGTGTGTCGTGCAGGCAAGTGAACACTCTCAAGGTTGAGCTAGGTAGCCGCAGTTACCCCATTCTGATTGGTGACGATCTGCTCGGTCAGCCGGATCTGTGGGGACAGTACGTGCCGGCGCGGGACGTTCTGGTGGTCAGCAATACGATCGTCGCGCCACTGTATCTGGAGCGGCTGTCGGCCTCCTTGCGGCCGCGGCGAGTCGTTGAAGTCGTCCTGCCGGATGGCGAGGCGCACAAGACGCTGGCGAACGTTGCGCGCGTTCTGGATGTTTTGGTGGCGAACCGGTTTGCTCGCGACGCGACTGTCGTGGCTCTCGGAGGCGGGGTTGTCGGCGATATGGCCGGCTTCGCCGCTGCCTGCTACCAGCGCGGCGTCTCCTACGTGCAGGTCCCGACCACCCTGCTCTCTCAGGTGGATTCCTCCGTAGGCGGCAAAACCGGGGTCAATCATCCAGGCGGCAAGAATCTGATTGGCGCCTTTCATCAGCCAATGGTGGTGCTGGCGGACACCCGAACTCTCCAGAGCCTCCCCCCTCGTGAGGTGCGGGCGGGTCTTGCCGAGGTCATCAAGTACGGCCTGATCTGTGATGCCGCGTTCTTTGCCTGGCTCGAGGATCACATGGATGAGCTTCTGGCCGGCGACCCCGCGGCCCTCGCCTATGTCATCCAGCGCTCCTGCTCGATCAAGGCGGAAATCGTCGCGCGCGATGAGCGCGAGCAGGGTGACCGCGCGCTTCTGAACCTCGGCCACACGTTCGGGCACGCGATCGAGTCGGCAACGGGCTATACGCAGTGGTTGCACGGCGAGGCTATTGGTGCCGGACTCCTGATCGCCGCCGCCATGTCACGCGAGTGCGGTCTTTTGGGCGCAGATGACGTCACACGCGTTCGAAACCTCATAGCACGCACGGGCCTGCCCACCCATATCGACGGCGTTTCGCCGGAGGTGGCGCTCGAGCATATGAGGATTGACAAGAAGGTGCAGCGTGGCCGCATCCGATTGATTTTAATGCGGAAAATTGGGAACTCGTTCATGACCGCCGAGTATTCCGAAGCGGCTCTCGAGCGAACCTTGCGCGAATACTTCGGGCCACCCGCGTGATTGACGTCGTCCTCCTCCCCGCTGGGGATTCCCTCGCTGACCGCTCGGTCGTCTCAGGCAGCGAAGCGCTTGCGCCATACGCCGCCCATGACGAGCACTCGCGCGGTCGCCGCCATCCGGAGCCGAAACCGGAATTCCGCACCGAGTTCCAACGGGACCGTGACCGCATCATCCATTCGAATGCCTTCCGGCGCCTGGTCTACAAAACTCAAGTCTTCGTCAATCATGAAGGCGACCTGTATCGCACTCGAATTACGCACTCGATCGAAGTTGCTCAGATCGCGCGCTCCGTGGCTCGCGCTCTGCGCCTGAACGAGTCGCTCGCGGAAGCCATCAGTCTTGCGCACGATCTCGGCCATACCCCCTTCGGTCACGCCGGCCAGGAGGCGTTGAATGAGTGCATGCGTCCCTACGGGGGATTCGAGCACAACCTGCAATCCGTACGCGTAGTGGATGAGCTGGAAGAGCGTTACGCGGATTTCCGCGGTCTCAACCTTACTTTCGAGTGCCGCGAAGGCATTCTCAAACACTGCTCGGTGCACAACGCTCGCGAGCTGGGCGAGCTCGGCGAACGTTTCCTGCAACGGCGCCAGCCCGGCCTCGAGGCTCAGATCGCCAACCTGTCGGACGAGATCGCCTACAACAACCACGACGTCGACGACGGCATCCGTGCCCAACTCGTCGATCTTCGGGAGCTGCGCGAAGTGCGTCTGTTCCGTCGTCAATATGACACTGTCGTCGCTCAGTATCCCGACCTGGGCGAACGCCGGCTGATCCACGAGATCATTCGCCGGATGATCAATTTCATTGTCGTCGACCTCATCCGCACCACCCAGTCGCGCCTCGATGACATTCGTCCGCGCTCAATCGATGAAGTGCGCGCTCACTCCAAACCTCTCGTCGGCTTCAGCGACGCGGCCCGCGAGGAGCACAGCGAGCTCATGGAGTTCCTGCGCAACAACCTCTACAAGCACTACAAGGTGCTGCGCATGAATTCAAAGGCGCGCCGCGTGCTCAAAGCGCTGTTCGGCGCGCTGTTTGAGGACGTGAGTCTCATGCCTCCCGAACATCGGGATCAGGCACTTCAGTTCGAAGCGACGCAGGGCCCTTCCGGCCGTGCTCGCGTGGTGGCGGACTACATTGCAGGAATGACGGATCGCTACGCGATTTTGGAGCATCGCCGCCTGTTCGATGCCACCGAGCGCTCCTAGGTCAGGCAGGCTCCTTCGGCTGGGTCAGCTCATCTCGCAACGCTTTGCGCAGGATCTTGCCCACGTTCGTCTTCGGCAGCTCCCGCCGAAAGTAAACATGTTTAGGAGTCTTGTAGCCTGCCAGGGATTTGCGGCAGAACTCAATGATTTCGCGTTCGGTGAGGGCGGGATCCTTGCGGACGACGAACAAGGCCACGACTTCACCGGAGTGCTCATCGGGTTGGGCGACGGCCGCAGCTTCGAGGATGCCGGGGTGGGTGGCGGCGACCGCTTCGACCTCGTTGGGATATACGTTGAAGCCGGAGACCAGGATCATGTCTTTCTTGCGATCTTCGATGTACACGAAGCCGGCCTCATCCATGCGGCCGATATCGCCGGTGCGCAGCCAGTTCTCCGGCAGCATCACCTTGGCGGTCTCGTCCGGTCGGTTCCAATAACCCAGCATCACCTGCGGGCCGCGCACACAGATCTCGCCCACCTGGCCGACGGGCAGCTCGTTACCCGCATCGTCCTTGATTGAAATTTCGGTGGACGGAATGGGCAGGCCGATCGAGCCGTTAAATTCCGCGTTGGGTGGATTGATGCAGGCCCCGGGGGAGGTTTCGGTGAGACCCCAAGCCTGAGTGAGGATGTGGCCGCCGGTGGCTTCCTTCCAGCGCTTCGCGACCGCTTCCTGCACCGCCATGCCGCCGCCGAGGGTGATGCGCAGCGAGCTGAAGTCGATCTTGTCGAAACCCGGTGTGTGCAACAAGGCATTGAACAGGGTGTTGACGCCGGTGATGAAGGCAAACGGATATTTCTTCAGCTCGGCAATGACTGCGGGAAAGTCGCGCGGATTGATGATCAGCACGTTTTTCCAGCCCAGGCGCGCAAACAACATACAGTTCGCCATCAAGGCAAAGATGTGGTACAGCGGGATGGGCGTAATCAACACGCCCTTTTCGTTGTTGAAATAAGAGCTGATCCAGGCTTCGGCCTGCAGGACGTTCGCACACATGTTGCGATGAGTCAGCATGGCTCCTTTGGCGACCCCAGTGGTGCCGCCGGTGTACTGCAGGAACGCCAGATCCTCCGGGTCGATAGCCACGGGCGTGAATTTCCAACCCTCTCCCTTGGCGAGCGCCGCCTTGAAATCGGTGGCGCCCTCGATATGCCAGCGGCGTACCTGTTTGCGTACGCGACGAATGACGAAATTGACGATCAAGGACTTGGGAAAGCTGAGAAAGTCACCGACAGCGGTGTACAGCACGTGTTTCAGCTTCGTGCGCGGCAGTACCGCCTGCACTACGTGCGCGAAGTTCTCGAGCACCAGAATCGCGGTCGCGCCGGAGTCCACGAGTTGGTGCTCGAGCTCGGTCGCCGTGTACAACGGATTCGTGTTCACCACGACGAGGCCGGCCCGCAGTGCGCCAAACAGTGCAATGGGATACTGCAGGGCGTTGGGCAACATGATGGCCAGACGGTCGCCCTTTTTGAATCCGGTCAGTTGCAGCCAGGCGCTGAAAGCACGCGAGAGACGGTCGAGCTCGCGATAGGTCATGGTCTTGCCCATCTGCACGTACGCGACGCGATCGGCGTTTGCCGCGCATGTGCTCTCCCAAAGCTCCTTGATCGAGCGTAGCCGGCTCGGATCGATTTCCTCAGGCACCCCGGGCGGGTACGACTTCAGCCAGATCCTGTCCATCCAGGCCCCCTCAGCGATTTTTCTTAAGAAGCGGCGCGAGCCCCTGCCAAACCGTGTCCAGCACCTGTGGCTCCCCACGTGCGTTCGGATGCAAGCCGTCTTCCTGCATGAGCGTTGGGTCGAGTGCGACCTTATCGAGCAGGAACGGTATCAAAGGCAGCTTGTATTGTTTGGCGAGATCCGGGTACAGAGCGGCGAGCTCGTTGGCATAACGCGGTCCGTAGTTCGGCGGGATGCGGATTCCCAGCAGCAGCACGCGCGCGCCTGCCGCTTGCGAAAGCTGCACCATTTTCGTCAGGTTCTCGCGCGCGGCCGTGAGCGGCAGGCCGCGCAAGCCATCATTCGCGCCTAGCTCGAGGATCACCACGCCGGGGTGATGAATTTCCAGTGCTCGCGGCAGACGCTGCAAGCCACCGCTGGTAGTCTCCCCACTGACACTGGCGTTGACGACCTCGTACTCGTACCCTTGGGTGCGAAGGCGCTGTGTAAGCAGCGCAACCCAACCCTGTTCCGGCCGGATGGCATAGGCGGCACTCAGACTGTCGCCCATGACGAGGATCGTACGGTCGGAGGCCACCGCGTTCTGGAGCGCGATGAACAGCAAGCCGATGCCGAGCGCCCGGAGCCAAGTGGTTCGTGACAGTGTGCTCAAAGCCGAAAACCTCTCTAAGCAGGTTAGCAGCCCCGAAGGGGCGCTGACTATTGTGCAGGAGGTCTCGCTCGAGATCGCTCCCGGGGAATCGGTGGCGATCGTGGGCGCCTCAGGGGCGGGCAAATCTACACTTTTGGCTCTGCTTGCGGGTCTGGATCTGCCGACTACCGGCCGGGTGCTGCTCGAGGGCACGGATCTTACGCGACTCAATGAGGACGGGCGCGCGCGCTTGCGGGCGCAGCGCGTCGGCTTCGTCTTTCAAGCGTTCCATCTCATCCCTGCGTTGACCGCCCTCGAGAACGTCATGCTGCCTCTGGAGCTGGCTGGCAGGCCCGATGCACGCAGCTCCGCTCTGGAGACGCTCGAGCGGGTCGGCCTCAAGAATCGTACCGGCCACTATCCACGCCAGCTCTCGGGTGGTGAGCAGCAGCGCGTGGCGCTTGCGAGAGCTTTCGTGACGCGGCCCGCGGTGCTGTTCGCAGATGAGCCCACGGGAAACCTCGATACCGCAACTGGCGCGCGCATCGGCGAGTTGCTCTTTGAACTGAATGCTCATTCACAGGTCACATTGATCCTGGTCACGCACGATCGCCCGCTCGCCTCCCGCTGCGGCCGCGTCATCACCATGGAAGCTGGTCGGGTCGTCCTCCCCGCTGAGGATTCCTTCGCTGACCGCTCAGTCGCCGCTGGGGATTCTCTCGCTAGCCGATCGGTCGTCTGAGCGAGTATCTATGGAACAGAGCGTCGCCGGCATCCGACCCTCGCGCGCATTGCTTCTGAGTCTGCGCATGCTGGCGCGCGAGTGGCGTTCCGGGGAGCTCGGCGTCCTACTGCTCGCGTTGATGGTTGCCATCGCTGCCCTGACCGGAGTCGGATTTCTGGTGGGCCGGATCAGCACCGCGGTGGCCGCGCAGGCGACCGAAGTACTGGCGGCGGACATCCGGCTGGGCTCTCCGCAGCCGTTCGACCAACAATACGTCGAGGAGGCGCAGCGACGCGGTCTGAAGACGGCCTCGAGCACAGTGCTTCTCAGCATGGTGTTCAACGGCGACGCAAGCCAGCTGGCTAACATTCACGCCGTAACCGACGGCTATCCGTTGCGCGGCCGAGTACTGCTTGCTGCCGAGCCGTTTGCGCTGGGCACGCCGGCACACGGTATCCCGGCGCCGGGGGAAGTCTGGCCGGACTCGAAGCTCCTCGCGGCGCTTGGCGGCAAGGTCGGCACGGCGTTTTCCATCGGCGCCGCGACATTTCGTGTCAGTCGCGTTTTGATCTCGCGGCCCGATCAGGGAGGCCCCTTCGGGGACATCGCGCCGACGTTGCTGATGAACGCGGCCGATCTGCCGGCGACGCAATTGATCCAACCCGGTAGTCGGGTATCGTACAACGGGCTGTTTGCGGGCACTCGCGAGCGGGTCGAGCCCTTCGAGACGTGGTTGCGGATGCACAAGAAGCGCGGCGAGCGGCTTCGTGATATCGCCGATGCCAGCCCGCAAATCAAGAACGCCGTGGATCGGGCAGGTCGCTTCCTCAGTCTTGCCAGCCTCGTCAGCATCCTGTTGTGTTCGATAGCTGTTGCGATGTCGGCACGGCGTTATGTAGCGCGTCATCTGGACTCCGTCGCTTTGCTGAAAACCCTCGGAGCGACCAGCGCCTTTACACTCAGTCTCACGCTCCTGCAGCTCCTGATGATCGCGTTGGCTGCCGCCGCGATCGGATCGGTGCTCGGGTATTTGCTGCAGGAGTGGCTGCTGCAGACGATTCGTGGACTGCTCACGACGGCTGAGCTGCCGCCGGCCAGTTTGCTGCCGGTCGGGGTAGGATTCTTCGTGGCGATCGCCGTGTTGTCGGGCTTTGCTGTGCCGCCCCTGTTGCAGCTAGCGCGTGTTCCCGCGCTGCGAGTGCTACGTCGCGACGTGGGACCGCCGCCGCCGCTCATGATGCTGGCGTTTGGCCCCGCCATTGCGGTGGTCGTCGTGTTGATTTACTGGACTGTGCGCGACTGGCAGCTGTTTGTGGGGTTTACCGGCGGGCTGGTTGTGTTCATCGCGTTGTTGACGCTTTGCGGTGCGCTGCTGGTTTATCTCGCAGGTCGTATGCGCGGCGGCGTGGGGGTCGCCTGGCGTTATGGTGTCGCCAATCTCAGTCGCCGCCGCGCCGAAAGCCTCGTGCAGATTGTTGCGTTCGGCACCGGCATCATGGTGCTGCTGTTGTTGAGTATCATTCGTAACGGTTTGAACAGCGACTGGCGGCATACCCTGCCGGCGAATCTGCCCAACTTCTTTTTCATCAATATTCCGCCCGCGCAGCGCGGGCAGTTCGTGGAGTTCCTGAGCGCGCATGGCGGCCGGACCACGCGGATGCTGCCCATGATCCGCGGCCGGTTGACCGCCATCAACGCACGCGCGGTCGATGAGCTGCGCTTTGCAGGCGAGCGGGGTGAGAATTTCGCAACGCGCGAGCAGAATCTCACCTGGACCACTGAGTTGGGAGCTGACAATCGCGTCGTCGCGGGCAGTTGGTGGACGCAAGCCGACCTGGGAAAGCCGCTCGCCTCGATTTCCACCGAGTTTGCCGACTCTCTCGGTGTACGGGTCGGCGATCACCTGACATTTGACATCGCCGGGGAGACATTCAACGTGCAGGTGGCGAGCGTCCGCAAGGTCAAGTGGGACAGCTTCCAGCCGAATTTCTTCATTGTGTTCGTGCCGGGTCTGTTCGACGACACTGCCGGCTCATATCTGACCAGCGCGTATCTCGACGCTTCCAAGGCGCATCCGCTGGCACAACTGGCGCATAAGTTTCCGAGCGTCTCCATATTCGACATCGACGATTTGCTGGCGAATGTGCGCTCGGTGCTCGATAAGGCGGTGATGGCTGTCGAGAGTGTTTTTGTTTTCACTCTGTTTGCCGGCTTGACCGTGTTGCTGGCGGCGGTGCAGTCCAGCCGCGATGAGCGCCGTTTTGAGAGCGCGATGCTGCGCACGCTGGGAGCGAGCCGTGGCACGGTTCTGCAGGGGGTGCTCGCGGAATTTACGACTCTTGGCCTGCTGTCGGGGTTGCTTGCCGCCGCAGGTGCCTCGACGGCGGCTTATTTCTTGATGACTCGGGTGCTCGAGCTGCCCTACAGGTTCGAGGCATGGGTTTGGGCGGTGGGATTGGTGGGCGGTGCGCTGCTGGTGGCGCTGAGCGGTTGGATTGCAACACGCTCCGTGGTCAATCAGCCGCCGCTGAAGACGCTTCGAGCGTGACGTGTCCGGTACCCTTTCCGCCAATAAACTACTTCGCGATCAGCGTACGGGCCTGTTCAGCCCAGAACAGCGCATCGACATACGCTGCCCGGATAAGGTGCGGCGGCAGGGAGGCGTAAGCGACATGGTTCCACGCCGCGCGCTCATAGGCGCGCGTGCATTGCAGAGCCTCGCCGAGGTTGCCTTCACCGGCAACCAGCGCCCGGCAAACGGCGCTCGACAGTGGCAGCTCTTCGACAATTTTCTGTGTCGGCATGCCTACCAAGGCGCCCAGCAGCGAAAACAGTCCGGTAATGAAGAAGGGACCGCAGTCCTTCGCGCCGCCGAGACGGCCGAGCTGTTCGCACATGCGCGCGCGCGTCATGGCGTGGATGTAGAGGCTCGGCGGCCGGTCGTCGAATCCCTGCAGGCACAACAGACCGCAAAGCTGCCGCAGGCTTTCGACGCCGAGAATCACGATTGCCTGCCGGATGGAGTCGATCTTGCGCGGCAGGTTGTAGTAGCTGGAGTTGATGCAGCGGAGTACGTGGTATGACATTGAGACGTTCTGGCTCAGGAGCGTCTCTACTTCATCGAGAGAGTAGTCCTCGTTCTGCAGCGAGGCCACCAGGCGCAGGGTGCCCAGCTTGCTGGAGGGCACCCGCTTGGCGCGGAAGGTCTGCGGATGCTGCAGGAAGTTGCCTTGAAATCCGTCGAAGCCAAGTTGCACGCAGCGCTCGAACTGCTCGACCGTTTCGACCTGCTCGGCGATCAGCTTCAGCCCACGGCCCTTGAGCTGTTGCACCAGGACGGGTAACTGGTCCGCTCCGATCTTGGTGATCTCGAGTTTGACGAGGTGTGCGAATTCCAACAGCCTGGGGTCGGTCGCGCGCGGGTCGTAGTCATCGAGTGCGATGGCATGCCCCCGGGCACGCAGTGTCTTGATGCCCTCGATGACCGCGGGTTTCGCGGGAACGTTCTCCAGGACTTCGATCACCGCAAGCTCCGGTCGCAGCGGCAGGTCAGGAACATTGCTGAGGAGCTCCTCAGGGAAATTCACATGAATCGGCAGGCCGCCCGCGAGCCGTTCCAGGCCAATTTCGAGTGCCGCGTTGGTCACCACTTGCAACGTCGCTTTGCCTGGGTCGGTAATTTCGGCTTCGGTGGCGGTGGGCGAATGCCGGTAGAGCAGCTCGTAGGCCGTCACGGCCATGGCGGCATCGTAGATGGGCTGTCGTGCTACGAATACTTCGACTTGTACCGGGGTTGTCGCCACGGGGTCCAAGTCCTGTTGTGCGTTCTTCTGGCTACCCATGCGGCTCAAGCAACTCGTTCGCGAAGAAAACCTGACTGTGCCTCATCCGATGTTCCCGATCCTGGTCTGGATCGGCGGTTTGCGTTGCCGCATGAGGGCGGTGCCCCGTCGTGTGGTTGATTCGGGACGCGGGTCACACCCGTCCCGGCGCCCGAGGCGAGCCCGAAGCCGACGGCGCTCCAGGCTCGAGACTATTGTCGCATCAGCGCTGGATGCCAATGGTGATCCACGAATCGGGCTCCGCGTCGCCGCGCCAAGTGAGGCCCTCGATCGTCAGCTGGTAGTTGCCGGGCCCGAGCGCGGAGCTGTTCAGCGCTATGCGCAAGTGACCGTTCGAATCCTTGCCCAACTCGCTGATCACGGCGACTCGGCCCTGATCGATGCGGTCGATGGTGACGCGGAAGATCTTGTACGGCGAGCGGGACTCGTCGATCTTGAAGTCGACGAGCTGCGCGGGACCACCGCCGATGGTGATCGCAGGTGTATTTGATCCGCCCTCGCGGCTGGGTAGGAGACGAATCTCGCGCGTACTCGTCGCTGGGTCCAACGGGCGCTCGGCCGCCTGACTCTGCAGTTTGGTGATGCGTTGCGCTTTGGCGGTGCCGTCATTCATGGAGAGCCACAGGCCGCCGGCCAACGCGATGACGGCGACCGCCAAGCCGATCGTGAGCTGTGGTTTCTGCCAGAACGGTTGTTTCGGTTGTTCCCACGGTTCGGGCTTGCCGCTCGCTTCCAGGAGGCGCAGTCCCGCGTTCACACGCTCCGGCAGGCCCAATTCATCGAGCACGTCGGGGTTGTCGCGACAGAAACGCTCGAAGTCTGTTGCTCCCTTGAGCGGAAGGCGGCCTGACAGGTAGCGCTCGACGACCTGGTTTCGGGCGATGAAATCCCGATCCATGGGCGGCGAGGCCGCGGGAGCGGCGGCGGGTGTCGTTGCGTGCGCGGTCGGCGTCGTGGCTGGAGCTGGTGTTGTCGCCGACGCAGCCGTTGTGCCCGATTCTGGCGCTTCGGCCAGGGCGGTCGTTGTGTTCGACGCCGGCGTTGCGGTCAGTGCTGCTACTACGCCCGACTCGGACGCTGCAGCCGGCGATGCCGTTGTGCTCGCAACTGGTATTGACGTCGGTGAATACGTTGTCGCAGCCGGTGCGTGCGTTGCCGGCCGTGCGTAGCTCCCCGTTGAGGTTGCTGTTGGGGTGTGAGCCTTTGGCGCCGCCGACGAAACAGCTGCCGACGGCGATTCGCCGTAGGTGTGTTCCTCGGAATATGTTGGGGTCGTAGAGGTGAAGCCGCGGGATGGTGGCGGCGCCCGGAGCTCCTCCTCGAAGGAAAGCGAGGCATTTTCCTCGTTATCCAGGAAATCCCGCGCGAGCGTGTCGGCTTGGGTGGGCGTCAGTTGCGCCGTTAGAGACGAAGGCGGTTCGAACTCATCCAGGGACAGTGGGCGTAACGGCTCCACGTCCAAAGTTGGCGGCGCGGCTAACGAGGCATCCGCGCGCGGTTTTTCCGTCGTGCCGGTCGCCATTGGCGCGGCGTGGGCCGTGAAAGCGCTCGTGCTGTCGAGCGTCAGTGAGGATGTTGACTCGGTGGCGGTAGAAGTCGGCGTGGCATCCGCGGAAATTTTCGCCGCCGGCGCCGCGGCGGCTGTCAGGGTTGGCGATGGCGCAATCTTGGATGGCGATGTCGCTGATAGCGAGTCGCCTGGCTTTCCACTTGTCGCGGCCGCAGATGGCTGCGATGTTGCGCCGGTCGTCGCCGCCACCACCGCGGCTGCGGCGGTTGGTGACGACACGCGCGATGTTGGCGTGGATGTCGGCGCTGGTCGCGAGCCCACCGCGGTTTCCGGTGCGACCGGGCGCGGTGGAGGCTTTGCCGCTGGCGGCGGTGCGGCAGCGGGTGCCGGGCGTGCTGGCGGCGCCGTTGGTATTGCTGATTTCGAAATCGGTTTGCCCGCAGCCGCGCTGTGCGCCGTCGCTGCGGGCGCGGAAGTGATTGGGCGCTTCGCTGCGCCGGCGACGGGCGCTGGTGGCGCGGACGCTGAGGTGGCGTTGGTGGTCAGTGCCGCTGACCCTGATTCGGCGCCAGCGGCGGCCGCTTGTACTGTCGACGCTGATACGGGTTTGGTGGCGGCGGGTTGTGCCGCTGACGCTGAGCCGCTGCCAGCCGCGACCGTTTGTGTTGCCGATGTTGATGCGGTGTTGGCGGCGGTTGGTGCTGACGCTGAGGCGGCTCTCGACGTGGCCGTTGGTGCTGCTGCCGCAGCGGGGGGTGTGGCGGTTGCGCTGTGCGCGGTGGTGGGCCCGACGGCTTTTGACACGGCTGCGGGGCGCGCAGTTGAGGCCGCGTTCGTGGCAGGTTGCGCGGGCGGTGATATTGCCGTACGCGGCGTGGGTTGCGTCGCACCCGTTGGCGTGTCGCCTGCGGCGGTCGGCACGCGACGCGAGCCCGTGTCGGAAATGGACGTGCTCCGCGCCCACGATCCCGACGCCGAAGTTGTTTTCGACGCCTCGGGGGCGGACTTGGGTGTTGACGTGATACTGGGTCGTTGTCCCGACGTCGTCCCCGGAATTCCGAAGCCCGCGGGTGAAACAGGTTTGCTGGCCGCGGGCGCTGACGCGGAGGGAGGCACTGATGTGGGTGCAGATGCTGACGCACGGCTCGACTCTGAGGTGGGCACGGATGCCGATGCACTACCTGACGCCGATGCCGACACGCGGCCGGATGCCGAAGCGGGCGCGGACGCTGACGCGTGGCTCGACGCTGAAGTGGGCACGGACGCTGACGCATTGCCCGACGGTGATGCTGACGCGTGGCCTGATGCCGAGGTGGGTGCGGACGCCATTGCACTGCTAGACGCTGTCATGGGCGTTGATGCTGACGCGCGTCCCGACGCCGAAGTAGACGTGGACGCTGACGCACGGCCTGACGCTGATGTGGGTGCTGCTGTTGAGGTGGGGTGGGCCGAGGCAGCCGCCGATGCTGTTGCGCGCCCCGGTGCGGCGGCGGGCGCCGACGCTGAAGTCGCCGAAGCGGGTGCGGCAGGTGGCGCGGGGTTGGGGCCGTCCGCGGTTCCTTCCGAAAGCAATAACTGATCGAGGGCCAAGAGTTCCTCTTCTGAAGCCGGCGCGAATTCCTTCGCGGTCTTGCTCGTGAGTGTCGTGGCCGACGACTTATCGGCCGGCGCTGATGCGGCCGCAGCCTCATTCAACGCCGCCAATAATAAGTCCGGTTCGCTGGTTCCGAGCAAGCTCTCGGGGTCGATCAACTCCTCCATCGGATCCTCAGGCTTGGCCTTTCGGGATCCGGCGTTGGCAGACGTGCCGGAGGACCCAAGGGTCGCTCCGGACGATACGCTACCGTCGATGGGCGCTTCGACCGGAAGATCGGTCAATGGCTCAAAGACGGGGCGAGACGCAGCTTCCATAGTTTCGAGCCTCGTAAACGCTTCGTCGAATGCAAACAGGCATCCTTCGGGAACGGCCAATATACTCGCCGGGGCGCACCTGCCGCGGAACGGGGAGTTATCCGGTTCGCCTGGCCGGGGTGCGAAATCGCTATGAACGCGTTATGCGTATCTAAGCAATGCGGTCGGCCCGTAGCGTCGGGATGGCTCACATATCGGGGCGTGAGCGTCCTGGAACGTGACGCGCGTCACGCTTGGGGGGTGCCCTGGGGACCGGGCGTTGGGGGCTCGGGGGCGCGCGAAGAGGGGGTTATCGCGAGCACCCCGCGCAGGGTTCGGCTTGTGTGGCACGCCTTGCGCGCTCACAAGCGGCATGGGTAGCTGCAATGCGTTCGCATTGGCAGCCGAAATCCTTGCGCACGGGTATCCGCAGGGGCTGGCGCATTTCTCGCGTTGGCGCCAGCAGCGGAAGTGCGTCACACTTTCACCGCCCTGTCTGAGATAAATTCAGCTCTCAATGCAGATACGCGCGCTGCTCGATCTCGAGCCTTTTTCCAATTCTCCTTATGCAAACGAGCTGCGCCGGGATTTTCCCGATCTGCGGTTTTCCACTGCATTGGAGAAGGACTTCCAGGCATTCCAACTGGATCGTGTGCGCTCGCGGGTACGTTTCTTTCAGATCGCGACCTGTCTGCTGTGCCTGGCTGTGGCCGCGCACCTCATATTTCTCGATGGCATTGCCGCGCGAAATGTGTTGATCGGTTGGCTCGGCGCAGCGATTCCAGCGAGTCTGTTTCTCGTGTGGGCTTCTTGGAGCCGCTTTTACGAGCGCCTGTATCTACCGACGGCGCGCGTTGCGCTGCCGCTGCTGGGTGTAGTCGCGGCGGTCGGCATCGCCGGCCGCATGATTGCCGGTCATCCGGATCTCTTTTATTTCCTGACCTCCTATGGCATTGCGCTGTTCTTTCTCGGCGGCCAGCGTTTTAGCGAGTCTCTGCTGGCCAACGCGCTGATGATCCTCGCGCAAGGCGTGACGCTCGCCTACATGGGCGAGTCGCCGCAATCCATTTTGTATTATGTCAGTGTGTTGACCATTACCGCCGCGGTCGGTGCTTTCGGCTACGCCGGTGTGGAGCGGCAGTTGCGTACTTCCTTCCTCGAGCGCGGCCTGATGGGTGAGATGGCTGCTCGCGATGGGCTCACCGGACTGAAGAACCGCGGTGCTTTCGAGGAGCATTTCCCGCGCATGTGGCAGCAGGGAGTACGCGACCGGCGCTCTCTTGCGGTACTGCTGATCGATGTCGATCATTTCAAAGCCTACAACGACTGCTACGGTCACCAGGCGGGTGATCACGCGCTGCGCCGCGTTGCCCAGGCAGTTCAGGGATTCGCACGGCGCCCGCTGGATATCGCCGCTCGCTACGGTGGCGAGGAGTTCGTCCTCGCTCTGTTCGATGTGACTGGAGAGTACGTGCAGGAGCTCGCCGAGGAGTTGCGCAAGGCGATCCTGGCTTTGGAAATTACACACGAGGAGTCGCCCACGGCGACCTATGTGACGGCGAGCGTCGGCATCTCCATCGTGCGTCCGAAAATCGGGCGCAGTCCCGATGGCGCCGTGCAGCTCGCCGACGAGTCGCTTTATAGCGCGAAGCGCAGCGGCCGAAACTGCGTGAAGCAGGTTGATAGCGACTACACGCTGGTCAGCACGGGCTCGTTCCGGCGACGCGCGTGAGAATGCCGTGACGCCGCGCTGGCGCTCGTCAGGTCATTCCCGAAGCGTTCAGAAAGTACTCCACTTTGTCGCGATAGGTGCGCGAGAGCTTCAGCTCGTGTCCGCCATCGAGCGTCAGGAAGTATTCGCCATTCATGTGGGCGCGCAGGCTCTTTACCAATCGCAGGTTCACGATGGTCGAGCGATGCACGCGCTGGAAGAGCTTCGGATCCAACAGCTCCTCGAGCTCCTTCATGGTGCCGCGCAGGATGTGGGTATCGCTGCCGGCATGAATGCACATGTAGTCACCGGCCGCGTCGATCCAACGAATTGAAGCGACGGGGACTCGCACCGTCTCCCGGCCTTGTCGGATGGGCAGGACTTCCGGGTGTCGGGCCTCCACCGCCGCACGGCCACGCGCCAGCAGTTCATCGAGCGCAAGCTCACCCGATCCGGTGATTTCCGCGATGATCTCCATGAGCCTGTCACGCTGGTTCGCCGCCGTCTTGGCGCGCACGTGCTCGCGGACTCGCTGCAGCGCAATCTGAAAGCGCGCGTCATCAATCGGCTTCAACAGATAGTCGACCGCGCGAGCCTCGAAGGCCTGGATGGCGTACTGATCGTAGGCCGTGACGAACACCAGTACCGGTAACGATTCTTGCGGGAGCTGCGCCAGCACCTCGAAGCCCGACATGCCCGGCATCTGGATGTCGAGAAACACCAGGTCGGGCTTGTAGCTGCAAATGGCGGCCAGGGCTTCTCGTCCGTTGGCGCATTGCGCACAGATGTTGAAATCACCGGTATCGCGCAGCCGCAGCTCGATACCGCGTCGCGACAGCACCTCGTCGTCGACAATAATCGTGTTGATCTTCATGCCCGTACCTGTTCCGATTCTGCCGCTTTCAATTCACGATGGGGCTGATCAATAGCCGGCTCCGGCGCAGCCGTGGCCAGCTCCAGAGGCAAAGCCATGTCGATGCGCAGGCCAGGGTGGCTGTTGAGTACCGCAAAGCGGTGGCTCTCACCGTAGAGCACAGCAAGACGCTCGCGCGTATTGCGAAGGCCCACGCCACGGCGCTCATTCGGCGAATACCGGTCTCGCATCCCCGGCCCGTCATCGATGACGCTGACTTCGAGCATGGGGCCGCGCGCGCGCCCTTCTATACGCACGCATCCCCCGCCTTCGCGCGGTGAAATGGCGTATTTGAGCGAGTTTTCCAGAAGAGGTTGCAGCAGTAGGCTGGGGACGAGCGCATCGAGCGCGGGTCCCTCGATCGCGTATTCCAGTCTCAAGCGATCGCCGAAGCGCAGTCTTTCGGTGCCCAAGTAGAGATCGAGCGCCTCGATCTCCTGGCGCAGTGTGACCTTCTTCATCGGATCCTGGTCTAGAGTGTAGCGCAGGAATTCCGACAGCCGCGCGATGGCATGATTGGCCGTGCGGTTCTGGTTATCGAGAATCAAGGTGGAGATGGCGTTCAGGGTGTTGAACAAGAAGTGCGGATTCAGCTGATAGCGCAGCATCTTGAGCTGCGATTCCTGCGCGAGCGCCACGGCTTTGAGGACCGCTTCCTGTTGCTGTTGCTGCGACTCGTAGTAGCGGATGCCGAAATACAGGGCGCTCCAACACAACAGCAGGTATGTGGTGGAAATCGAGCCGCCGAAGACTTCGAAGAGCGCCTTGAATTGCCAGTCGGGCTCGACGATCTGTTTGTAGGCGAGGTTGATTACGGTGCGTATGGCAAGCGCGGTGATGTAACAGGTGACGAGTACGCCCGAGATGATCGCGCGCGGCGGCCGCCCCCACAGGCTGCGGTAGATGTAGCGCATCGGCATCGACAGGGCGAATCCGGCCACGGCCGCCACCACGATTACCTGTGCGTAGCTGTTTGGTTTTTCGTAGAGGAGCGCGCCGAAGTACTGAGTGATTCCGTACGCTCCCCAGAAAGCCGCATGCAAGCTCCAGAATAGGACGTTCCGGTTGGAGCGGAATTGTTCGAGTGTCAGCATGCCTTGAGGGCGCGCAAGCGGCGCTTTCGCGTTGGACCGAGGTCGAAGCTTAGGCCATCCGGTCACCCGCCGTCGCCGGGTGAGCGTGCTCGAGGCTCGTCTCGTCGCAGGGCGAGGGGCGCCGTCCCGCCCCGAGCGCCCGCCAGCGCAACGGCGGCCCGGATGTGGGGGGCTACTCGGGTCGCTCGCCGCCGACTGCACGGCCGTCGGGAGCGTGCCACCAGCGTGATCGTCGCCGTTTAGCTTGCCCTACCTGGCTCGGCCGCCGTAGGCGCCTGCGGCATATTCAGAGACTCGATGGGGAGCGCCTGGGACAGCGCCGGGCCCTGCGCCAGGTCGCAGCCGATTGCCGTGAGCCACTGCAACGACGCCTGCGATTCGACCCGCTTGGCGGCGCAATGGATACCGAGCACCTTTACGGCCTGCACGATGGCAACAACCATCGCTTGCGAAAGCTTGTCGCGCAGCGCCGCCGAGGTGAGTTTCGGGTCGATTTTCACCAGTCGCAGCGCCTTGGAGCGCAGCAGCGGCAGCACCGCCGAATCGAAAGAGAAGTCGTCGATCACGACGAAGCAGCCAAGCTTGTCGCAGAGGGAAATGAAGCGTTCCACCTGCGCCCGGTGTTGCGTGCAGAGTGCCTCGGCAATTTCAAAGCCCAGATTATCGGGCGCGATGCCGTTGGCTTTCAGGCAAGAGGCGACGTGCTGCGGAAAGCGCGGGTCCTCCAGCGTTGAAATCGAAAGGTTGAGGCTGAAGCTGGTGGGCTCCAAATTCCAGGCGGCGCGATTGGAGCCCAGCCAGGATAGCAGCCGCTGTAACGCAAGGCTGTCCATCGCGGCGGGCGTTCGATTACTGTCCCGGTTGGGTATACGCGGCAGCACCTCGTAGCGTCGCATGCGACCGCCGGCGCGCAGCTTACCGAAGGCTTGCACGTCGAGGATCAGACTGGAAGCGTCGAACGCGAGCGCGCGCGAGGTGCCCGTTGCGTTGAGAGTTGGTACCGATCCCGTCGCCGCGGAGCCATTCAGTGCGCGCGCGCTGCCAGTCGAGGAGAGCGCTTTTGTCGTCGTGGTCGCGTTGGTTGACTTGTTCGACGCCGTCGCAGGAGCGCCGGTGTTGGGCGCGCGGCTGGCTGCTGCTGCTTGGCCAGCAGTCGTCGCCCGGCTCGCGGTTGCGGCTTGGTTTGCCGCGGCGGTTTGGTTGGCAGTCGCGGTCACGGTACCAGGCGCCGCAGTCGGATTTGGATTGCCGGGAAGCGCCAGCGACACCGCGGTAGTCGACAGGGAGTCGTTCCCTGTGGTGCTGTTGGAATCGGCAGCTGGCGTGGCGGTTGTACTGGCCGGGCCGGCTGGCGCAGTCGCGGCCGCTGGCGTCGCAAACGGATTGTCGAGCGTACCCGCAAGCGCGGGCGCCTGCGAACCGACAGACGCGGCCGCGTTTACTGTGGGTACTTGCGCGCTAAGCGGAATCGCCGGGCTGTTCTGCGTGCTCTTGGTGACGACTTTCGCCGCCTCCGATTGCACGGCAGCTACCGCATCGCTCGCGATCTCGGGGCCCGCATCCGTGCTTTCCCACGACAGCGAAGCCATCGGTTCGAAATTGCTTGCCGGCGCGGGCGTGGCAGCAACCGGCGCGGCGGCGGCAACATCCGCGAAGAGCTCAAACTCCAGAATGTCGTCAACTGCCTGCGGCGACAGCTCCGAGCCGACTTCGGACGCGCCGCCGGGCGTAACCGCTTTGGTGTTGGATACCGGCTTGGCCTGATCAGGCGCGGTCGCCGCAGCCTTGCCTGTGGGACTTGCGCTGGCGACCGGCGCGACAGCTTGTTGGGAAGCCGCTCGCGGAGCCTGCGTCGCATTGCGCGCGGCCCGCTCGGGCGTGAGCTCGAGCACTGACGCCACATTTACCGGAATTGCCGCTGGAGGTTCCGCGTTGCCTGTCTTCGTGTTCGCACGCAGCAGCACTGCGATCTTCTGCATGATGGTCCGCACCTGCGGACTGACAATCTTTTCCAGCACGCCGTCGCCGACGGACTTCATGTCCGCGAGAATCATGGCGACGCCCACGAGGTCGCCCTGAGGTGCGCGCACCGGAATGAAAATCGCGACACGGCCATCTTCGAGGCCGTTCTCGAAGCAAGGCAGTGAGCGATCGTTCCCGAGCGCATCGACCGCCTCGAGCACCAGGTTGTGCTCATCGGGTCCGAGTGCGCCTTCACTCAGCCACAGGACATTGGCTTGTTGGTCGTAAAGCGATACCGAGTGCAGACGCAGAGGCGGCAATGCCGCGCGTAACTGCCAACCTAGAGACTCAGCGGTAACGGCCTCAGCGGCCGCAGGAGCGGCAGCGGCGGCGGGCGTGTTAGCGGGCGGACGCACGGCCATAGCATTGAGTGGCTGCAAGGACTTCCCCATCCAGGACTAAACGACGGCAATGTCGTCGAGCGGTGGATAGAGTGGCAGGAGCTATGGCACGGCGCCGTGATTGCCTTCGCGTTCTGTCGGCGATCGTAGACGCCGCATTGCAACGCCCGGTGCCGAGCGTTTGTCATATCAACGCACGTGATTTGACAATGCTCGCGGAACACCCTGCACAGGTTCCGCGAGCGTTGTATCAATGGACCAACTTCGCTCGCAACGAGGACGCCTCAGCGGCTGCCGAGGAAGTCGCGCTTACCGATGTCAACCCCGTTATGTCGAAGAATCGCGTACGCGGTCGTGATATGGAAAAAGACGTTGGGAATGGCCCAATGCTGTACGAACTCCAGTCCCTTGAACTCGAGGAACTTGTCCGGGCCGGCGGGCACGCGGATGTCCCGGTCCTCGGCACCCTCGAAGGCATTCGACGGCACACCCTTTAAATAGTCGATGGTGCGTGCGATGCGGGCGCGCAGTTCCTCGATCGTCTTCTCCGTGTCCTCGAAGCGTGGCGGTTCCAGGCCGGCCAGTCGAGCGACCGAGTTCTTTGCCAGGTCACAAGCGATCTGCACCTGGCGCGACAACGGGAACATGTCGGGCGCGAGGCGTGAATTCACCAGCACGGTGGGATCGAACTTGCGGGCGGTGGCGTGCGCCAGGCCTTTCTCGAGCAGGGTGGAAAGACCGCCCAGCGAGTGTGCGAACAAATCGACGGTGATGGCTTGTACTGTGATTTTCATGGCATTGACCTGTGAGGCCCTAAAGCGGCGGCGGCGAATTCTACCCGCCTGAAGCTTGGCCTGCGTGCCTCTTGGGTGAAACAATAGAGCCCGACCATTGCGAAATTGGAGCCATCTTGAGTCTTATCTGGACCCCTGCACAGCTGGCCGTCCTAGCCAAGGTCGTGGACTTGAATGGTTTCTCGGCAGCCGCACGCGCGCTGGGAGTTCCCAAGGCCGCAGTGAGTCGTGCGATCGCGGATCTGGAGAGCGGGCTCGGTGTGCGCGTTCTCGAGCGAACCACCCGGCGTATCGGCCTCACATCCGCGGGCCGACTGCTGTATCCGCATGCGAAGCGTGTAGTCGACGAATCGGACGCCGCGCGCGCCGCAATCGCGAAACTCCAGGCGCCGGTGGCGGGTCCGCTGCGAGTTGTCGCCGATCCGACTTATGGACGTGTGTTGTTGACTCCTCTGGTGCCTCGCTTTCTCGAAGCGTTTCCGGATGTTCCGCTGGAAGTCGGCCTCGATAACGAGACCGTCGTTGATGGCTGGGACGTTGCAATCCGGCCGCAGCCTGCGCCGGATCCGGCCATCGCGCGTCGTCTGCTCGGCGCCCCGCCCGCGCTATTGTGCGCGACTCTGACCTATCTGCAGCAGCGTGGGCTGCCGACGCGCCCCGAAGATCTCCGTAATCACGAGCTGTTGACGCCCGAGGCGACCGACCTACCGGAGTTCCGCCTGAGGCTGGAGCGTGGCTCGCAGCGCGCCGAAGTGCTGCTCGCGCCAAAGCTCGCCGTCAACGATCCGGCGGTCCTGCACGCGGCCACCGCGGCTGGTCTGGGAATCGGGCTGTTACCGGAATTTCTGTGCCGTCAGGGGCTTGCGACCGGGCGGCTGAAGTCGGTTCTGCCGGAGTGGACGCTGCCGCCCGCGGCGGCTTTGTATGCGCTGTATCCAGCTTCCCTCGAAGCCGATCCACGCGTGCAGCGGTTCGTGGATTTTCTCGCGGCGAACATCGTGCCCGCCCTCGCCGCTTCCAACTCCTGAAATATTCGCGCGATATCTTACTCGCGAGTAAGATAACTCCAAGAGCAGTTACATTCGTTGCCGCCGGCAAAAGCCAGGCCTTTTGCCGGGGCCGCCCAGGCCGGGCCGCGTAGGCGGCGGCAACGAAGCTGATGTCCGAAAAAGGGCGGGGCGCTTAGCCCGTAGGCCACTTTTTCCAATAGATCAAGGGGACCTTAATGTATCGCGCGCCGCTTCGTGAATTGCGTTTTGTCATCGATGAGTTGCTGGAGGCCGCGCAGCTGGCGGCTTGTCCGGATTTTGCCGAGTACTCCAACGAGCTGGCTGCCTCCGTGCTCGAAGAGGCGGGGCGGTTTGCGCAGGACGTTCTCGACCCTCTCAATCAACCTGGCGACAAGCAAGGCGCGCGTTGGACCGAAAACGGAGTAGTCGCAGCCCCGGGTTTTCGCGAGGCTTATGCGCAGTTCGTCAGCGGTGGCTGGCCGCAGCTCGGCGCGCCGCCCGAGTACGGCGGCCAGGGCGTCCCGCTGGTGCTGGCCACAGCGGTGCAGGAGCTGTGGGCTTCTTCCAACCTCGCGTTCAAACTCTGTCCTATGCTGACACACGGGGCTGCGCACGCGCTCGAGTTGAGCGGCTCGCCGGCACAGAAGCAACGTTATCTGCCGAAAATGATCAGCGGCGAATGGACCGGCACCATGGTGCTCACCGAGCCGCAGGCGGGGTCGGATCTTGCGCAGGTGCGCACGCGGGCCGTACCCGACGGCAAGCAGTTTCGCCTCTACGGACAGAAGATTTTCATCACCTGGGGCGACCATGATATGACGGCCAACACCATCCATATGGTGTTGGCCCGCATCGACGGCGCACCGCCCGGAGTCAAAGGCATTTCATTGTTCATCGTGCCGAAGTTCCTCGTCAATGAGGACGGCACTCCCGGTGCGCGCAATGAAGTGCGTTGCGTGTCCATTGAGCACAAGCTCGGGATACATGCGAGCCCGACTTGCGTGTTGGCTTTTGGTGATCACGACGGCGCGGTCGGATATGTGGTGGGCGAGCCGAACCGAGGCCTCGAGTACATGTTCATCATGATGAACGCCGCGCGGCTCTCGGTTGGACTGGAAGGGTACGCCGTGGGCGAGCGCGCCTTCCAACGCGCCGCGGAATGGGCGCGCAATCGCATTCAGGGCAAACCCCCGGTGCCACAGCCGGCGGGGCCTGCGCCCATCATCAATCACCCGGATGTGAAGCGCATGCTGCTGCTCATGAAGTCATCGACGGAAGCCGCGCGCGCACTCGCGTTGTACGCCGCATTGCAACTCGACTTGGCTACTCACAGCGCCGCTGAAGAGACGCGCGCCGCCGCGCAGGCCCGTGCCGATCTGCTGATACCCATTGTGAAGGGGTGGTCGACCGAAGTGGGTAACGAGAGCGCCGGCATTGGCGTGCAGATCCACGGTGGCATGGGCTTCATCGAGGAGACCGGCGCCGCTCAATATGTGCGCGACGTGCGCATCACTACGATCTATGAAGGCACCACGGGAATTCAGTCCAACGACCTGTTGGGCCGCAAGCTCGGGCGGGATCGTGGTGCGGCCATGCTGGCGCTCGTGAAGGACATGTCGCGCGAGTTGCAGGCACTCGATGCCGCGGATATGGCGACGAGCACGACACGCCAGGCTGCGGTGGATGCGGTCACGCTTCTCGAGGGAGCGACTGCCGCGCTGCTGGAAATGCTGGCGTCGCGTGCGGATCTCGCGATGGCCGTGTCGGTGCCCTATCTGAAGTTGTGCGGCTACGTCGCTGGCGGTTGGCTGATGGCGAAGTCGTCGGCGATTGCCGCCAAACATAAAGACGGTGCTGATCGCGAGTTCTACCAGGCAAAGCAGCGCACGGCGCTGTTCTACGCCGAACATGTCCTGCCGCTAGCCACCGCCTTGTCGCAGATTGTGACAAAGGGGGCCGGCAGCGTGGTCGAGACGGACGCGGCGCTGGTGTAACCGGGCGGCACGTGGCGAGCGCGCTTGGTTGGGCTGCATCGTCCGCGGCAGGCGAGCGTTGGTCGGGCGGGCTCCCAGGTGGCGGCCGGCTCTCAGCCGCCGTCAATCCCGGGATCCGGTGGCGGCGGCCGGTTGGCCGCGTCTTGCGAGGCGCGGCGGCCGAGGCTCTTCTCCACGCTTATGAAGGCGGCCAGTACCACCAGTCCGAGGCATACACCCAACAGCGCCAGTGCCAACTGCCCCAATCCCGCGGCGGCGCTGGCGGCAGCCGTGATCCACAGCCCTGCGGCGCTGGTCAGTCCGTGTATCTCGTGCTCCGCGGTTAGCTTGAGAATGGCGCCGCCGCCAAGGAAGCCAATGCCAGTGACCAATCCCTGGATGACCCGCGACAGATCGCTCTTGCTCATCCCGGACACCTCGGCCGTGATCACGATGAGCGCGGTCCCCAACGCCAGCAGCATGTGCGTTCGCAGCCCGGCAGGTTTATGTGTGAGCTCGCGCTGCAAGCCGATCAAGCCACCGGCGACGAGCGCGACGCATAGCCTGATACAGATCCGTATCAGGTACGCGCTCGGGATGGACTGTGTTACCTCTGAAAAAGCACTGCCGTCCAGCATCGTGCCCCCTGTACCTATTTTCGGTGCGAGCGCGCCTTCACAGGCACGCGTAGCTTGAGTTTAGGCGGCTCGTTGAGATCTTGCAGGAAGATTCGCCGCTCTTCGGGTTGGAGGGCCGCCCAGTCGACCTTTTGCGCATGAGTGTCGCGCAATTGCCGATCGGAGATCTGGGCCTGCGCCCGGCTGTTGCTCTTCCAGTGGGTGGGCAGCCGGCGTGTCGACCCCTTGCGCAACAGGTCTATGACCGCTGCGGCCACTAGTTTGTCGCGTGTCAGATCGCTATGCGCCACCGGTGCGTAATGTGTTGGCGCTCCGGGAAACGCTGCGCTGATGGCGGGGACGGTGCCATCACCGTGCCGCGTGATGGTGTAGATGAAGTCGTCAGCACGCCGGCGTACCGCAGTGACCGTTTCCTGCCCGGTGCCCACAATCGCGGCAAACCGTTGATCAGGTTGCGCGAGCGTACTTTGCACTGTGCGTGCATGCGCAAGCAGGGTTGGATCCGGCCGTGGGCCGGAGTGCGGCCACACCTCCGGATCAAACATGTCGGTGTCGTTGGCGCAGCTCTCGTCCGGTAGCATGTGGTAGAGGCTCGGAAAGGTACTGAATACCTCGCCCGCCAGCGACTCGGCCGAACTGTCGGCGGCGATCCGCGCCAGCTTGCGTACCACCGAGTAGGTTCCGCGCAGCGCCTGAACCGTCGCGAACGAACCGCGGTTGGGGCTGCCGAGGAGGAGAATGCGCTCCACTCGCTCTGCCCCGGGTAACACGGCAGCCGCGCGGCTGACCAGGCCGCCCATGCTGTGAGCGACAATGGCAAGCCTTTGCGCCGGCTCATCGCGCAGGCGCTGTGCGAACGAGCGGCCGAGCTCGTCCACGCCCAGGCGCCAGTCGTAATCGTGAAAGGAGACCGCGAATCCGGCGGCGCGCAAGTGCAGCTTCAACTTCAAGTAGGAGTAAAGAACCACACCGAGCGGGACGATCGGTGCCGCTCCCGGAAGTCGCAAAGATGCCAGTCGTCCGACACTGATGTCGATGGGATCGACCCAGAGAATGTCATTCGGCAGGGGCGGGTTACGCACCAGGCCGAGTTGCGAGCCCATGATGCCCGGCACCAGGATGACGCGCAGCGATTCATCGGCAACCGTCGTCCGGGCGGCCTGCCGCGCGAGCCGGGTGAGCTCGCGATATTCGGCGGCTCCAAAGTAATCGATCAGCTCGTGGCGATGACCTCCCGTGACCAACAGTCCCTCGATATCGAGATCGGTGAGCGCGAACCGATCATACGGAGTGACGTGGTCGGAGGTCATTGCGCGCTCAGAGCAATACGCAACGAGTCAGTGGCGCGACAGAGAA
>CAVVXG010000044.1:0-56857 GCA_963752125.1 uncultured Pseudomonadota bacterium
GATGTGCAGGACCGGGTACGGCTCGGGCAAGGTGTAATAACCGGTGTGATCGCCGAAGGGTCCTTCCTCGCGCAAGGTTCGGGGGGTCAACGTAAGCCTTCAATCACAAAATCCGCGTTGGCGGGGACTTCCAGGTCGTTGGTCTCGCACTTGACGAGTTCCACGGATTTTTTGCGCAGGTAACCGGCGAGCAGAAATTCATCCAGGCCGTCGGGCATGGGCGCGGTGGCGGCAAAGGGGAACATCGGGTCGCCGCCAATGAAGATGGCCACCGGCATGCGCTGGCCGGTTTCGTAATAGCGGCGGCCGTGGCGCGCGGCCGACTTTCTGCAACTGCCAGTGCATGCCGGTGCTTTGTTCGTCGTAAATCTGGATGCGATACATGCCCAGATTGCGTTCGCCGGTGTCCGGGTCCTGCGTGACCACGCAGGGCAGGGTGATGAACCGGCCGCCATCCAGCGGCCAGCATTTCAGGATGGGCAGATTGAGCAGCGGTGACGGGATTGGTTCGTGCCCTTTTTCCAATCCGGCGCGGGCGGCCAGCTCTTGTGCGGGCGCCGGCGCGTCGAATTTATGAATCACATCCTTGCAGGGGCCAGACTTCACGGTTTTGGGTTTGGCGTGGCGCAGATCGAGGGCGAGCGAGAGCAGTTTGATGGCCTCCTTGAAACTCGTCGGCGGCTTGGCCTTCATCAGCGCGCCCAGTTCGGTGGCGACGGCATCCACGGATTCCGCGCCCATGCTGAAGGCCATGCGTTTGTGGGAGCCAAGGGTGTTGATGGCCACGGGAAAGGGCGAGACCACGCCATTGACGGTGGGTTTTTCAAACAGCAGCGCCTTGCCGCCGCCGGGCAGCTTCATTTCGCGGTCGGCGATCTCGGTGATTTCGAGCTCGGTGGCGACCGGCTGGGAAATGCGCCCCAGTGTGGCCGGACGCCTGTTACAGGCATTGGAGCTTACGGGCTCGGAACATGTTCTCGAAGTCGGAACGGGATCCGGGTTCATTTCCGCCTGTCTGAGCGTTGCGGCGGCCAAGGTCCGTTCCGTGGAGATATTCCCAGCTCTGGCCGAGATGGCGCTTCGGAATCTGGAGTCGGCGGGGCTACGGGACGTCGACATTGTGACGGCCGATGCGCTGCAGCTGGATACCGGTACGCGTTATGGCGCGATCGCTATCACCGGCTCTGTGCCAGTGTACGATGAGCGTTTCGAGCGACAGCTCGAGATTGGCGGCCGCCTCTTCGTGGTCGTGGGCGAGTTCCCGGTGATGGAAGCGCGGCTGATCCGCCGCACTGGAGAGGCGAGCTGGTCGTCGGAAAGTCTGTTCGAAACGGTGATCGACCCACTGGTGAACGCGCGACGGCTGCCGGAATTCAGGTTCTAGTGCCCGCAGGCCGGTCGGCCCGGCCTGTGCGGCGCAGCCTATGCGGCGCAGCGTAAACCTTCTAAACCAGCCCGTCCTCTAACAGCGTTGCGGCCTTAGGGCGCGCAACGCCGGGGTCAAGTTGTGCTGCTGCACCCCTCGACTCGAACACATAACGTACTGAATTTAAAGGGAATGCAAAATGAGCCCTGCCGAACCGGTCCCTACAGGGGCTAGCGAATCACACGAAGTTGCGCGTCCGCAGGTTGGGCGACCGCGGTGTTTGGCGGTGTTGATCGGTCTGGTGTTGGCTGCTGCTGCGGCGGCGGTCAGTGCGAAAGACCTGGTCGGCGTTTACGAGGACGCCCTCCACAACGACCCGCAGATCCGCGCCGCTGATGCCAATCGGTTGGCCTCTCGTGAGTCGCGCCCGCAGGCGTTGGCGGCATTACTGCCGCAAATTACGGGGTCGGCGGCCTACACTCGCGACCATAACTCGGGGTTCCAGGACGAGGCGTTCAGCGTTAACAATCAGTTTCCTGTCGTGCAGTCCACCGCCGGTAGCACCGAGAGGCAATGGGGGCTCAACCTCCGGCAGAACCTGTTTTCCTGGTCCAACTGGATGACGTTGAAGGCGGCCAGCAGTCAGGTCGCCCAGGCTGAGGCCAACTACGCCGCCGCTGAGCAGAACCTTATCTTGCGGGTCTCACAAGCCTACTTCAACGTGCTCTCCGCGCAGGACAACCTGGAGGCGCAGCAGGCATCCCTGCAGGCGATCGCCCGCCAACTCGACCAGGCGGACAAACGTTACGACGTCGGGCTCATTGCCATCACCGATGTGCAAGAAGCGAAGGCGGCGCGCGATACGGCATCCGCGGCGGTGATCGCGGCCAAGCGCACGTTGGCCACAGCCGAGGATCAGCTCGAAGAGATCACTGGCCAGAAATACGACTCGCTCTCCAAGCCCGGGGGCGACATGCCGCTCAACATGCCGGAGCCCGCGGACGAAAGTCAGTGGGTCAACATCTCGCTCGATCAAAATGCCACGCTGGTCGCGAGCCGGCTGAACGCCGACATCGCCCGTGACAATGTGAAAGTTGCGTTCGGCGGCCATTTGCCCACGATCGACCTGGTGGCGGGCCGCACTTATACCGACCAAACCGGGCCCCTCGTGACCACTACTACCGGCACTCCGACTCAGACCTTGGAGGGTTTCGGTAACAAGATAAACGACCGGCAGATCTCCTTGCAGGTCACGGTGCCGATTTTTTCTGGTGGGCTGACACAGTCGAAGGTTCGCCAGAGCCAATATCAATGGATCGCCGCCAAGGAGCAGATGGTTCAGACCTCGCGCGCCACTGAGCGTCAGGCGCGTGATGCCTACCTTGGTGTCATCAGCGGGATTGCCCGCGTGCAGTCTTTGCGTCAGGCATTGCAGTCCAGCGATATAGCACTGAAGGCTACTGAGGCGGGTTACGAAGTCGGGACACGCACGGCCGTTGATGTTCTCAACGGGCGCAAGACTCTGGTGCAGGCGCAGACCGATTATTCGGGGAGCCGCTATGACTTCATCGTCAGCTTGATTCAATTGAAGCTGGCGGCCGGAAATCTCGACCGCACCGAATTGCAGCAAATCAACGGTTGGCTGGGTGTGTCGGCGCCGACCTCGCCCAACATGACGACGCCCGAGGATCTGACGCCCAAGTTGCCGCCGGCGGGTACGACCGCGCCGATCACCCCGCAATCAGTGCTGCCGCCGGCGGGAACGCCGCAGCCGCCGGGCCGGACGCCGCGTAATCCTCCGGACAGCCGGCCGCAGTAAGGGAGCATCCCTCAGGCCGGCTCGCAAGGGCCGTCGACCGCTGGTTATTGCTCGATCAGCGGCACGACCACGCCGAGGAGCTTGGTGAGCGCCCCCTTGTTAGCTGCCACGAAGGCGCGTCCCGCGGCGCCCATGCGGGCGCGCGTTTCAGGGGCTGCAAACAAGGCGCTGACTGCGTCAGCCAGTTCCTGCGGGTTGTGCACCACCTCGATTGCGCCGGCGGCGATGAGTCGTCGCGCGGCCTCCTCGCTGTTGGAGTTGTTGGGCCCGGTTAGGATCGGTAGCCCGAGGGCCGCGGGCTCCAGCAAGTTGTGGCCGCCGATGGGAACCAGGCTGCCGCCGACAAATGCAACGTCCGCGGCCGCGTAGAAATCGAGCAGTTCCCCCAGAGTGTCGAGCAGCAGGATCTGCGCTTCCTGCATGGCGCCGGCTGCGGGAATTTGGGAGCGGCGCACGAAGGGTATGCCGCGGCTCGTCAATTGCCAGCTCACTTCAGAAAACCTGTTGGGGTGGCGTGGCGCCATCACCAGTAACGCATGTGGGTGGCGGCTGCAGATCAACTTCTGCGCCTCGATGAGAGCCTCTTCCTCACCCCCGCCGTGAGTACTTCCCGCTACCCACACCGGCCTGTCACCGGCGTAATACGCGCGTAGGCTCTGGCCCCGTTCGACGATGTCATCAGGAACGGAGAAATCGAACTTGAGATTGCCGGTAACATGGGTGTTGTCGGGATCCGAGCCCAGGGAACGGAAGCGTGTTGCGTCGGCCTCGCCCTGGGCCGCAACAACGACGCCTTGCGCGAGCGTTTCCCGGAAAAGCGCACCCAGCCGTTGGTAGCGGCTCACCGAGCGGGGCGACAGCCGCGCACTGGCTAACACCAGCGGTACCCGCCGCCTGCCACACTCGTGATAGAGGTTGGGCCACAATTCGGTCTCGAATATCACCGCTATCCGCGGCTGTACTTTGGCGAAGAAACGGCGCACCGCACCCGGGAGGTCGTAGGGGAGATAGCGCACCTGCACCCGGTCCTTGAAAAGGGCTCGGGCACGGCCCGCGCCCGTGGGTGTGAACGTCGTGACGAGTATCGGAATGTCGGGATAACGCTCACGCAGGTTGTTGACCAACGCCGCGGATGCCTGGACCTCTCCAACTGACACGGCATGCACCCAGATAGGGGACGAATGTAGCGACGGCCCCAGGCCGAAGCGTTCGCCGAAGTGACTCCAATAACTGCGGTCGCGCAGGCCACGCCATAACAGCACCAGCGAAAACAGCGGCGCGGCGATATAGATGAGCAGGCTATACAGGTAGCGCAAAGGGATTCCGGTCAGGTGGGCTGGGTGAGCGGCTGCTCGCCGGAAAACTGGCGATAGCCATCGAGCAGGCCGTGCCAGTCGGCTTCGCCGAAACGATCGCGTGGCAGGCTGTAGGTAACCTTCTCCAGCGAGCGGCGTAGGCGCACCAGGTTCTCGTCCCGCCAGAAGCCTTTCTGGCGCAGCTCGCAGCGATCGAAGTCGATCAGGTACACCGTCTCCTCACTCAACAGGATGTTATGCGCATTCAGATCCGCATGGCATACGCCCAGGTCATGGAAGCGCCGCACACAACGGCCGATCAGGATCCAAGTCATGATTGACAGTGCGCCTTTGCGTAGGCAGTCCGCCAGCGATCCCACGGTCGGCAGGCGTTCGGTGATGAGATCGCCCCGGTAGGTGAGGCCGTTGTGCACATAGCGCGCGGCAATCGGCGCCGGCACCGGCAGCCCGGCGCGATGCAGTCGGTAGGTGAGCTGCCATTCGGCGAACGGGCGGGTGTTGTCTTCGCCGCGCCAGAAGTACTTGTCCCGCGACAGCCGCGCGATGAGGCCACCGCGCCGGTAGTGGCGCAGCACGAAGTTCCTGCCGGCGGTCTTGAAAAAGAAAGTGGTACCGCGCCCCTGCGCGCTGCCGTCGAGCTCGCCGCGGGACTGCCAGTATTTCGGGTCGAACCAAGCGGGGGCGAAATTGTTCGCGCGCGAGGCGTCGTATAGCATGGCCCCGCCCGTGAGGGTGCTGTGTTTCACTTCCGAGCCGAGCGGCCAACGCCGCCTGCTCATCGAGCTGTCTGCCAAATCATGTCATTGCCTCTAGCCCAACCGCCGCGCACTGTCTGCATTCTGAGACTGTCGGCCCTGGGCGATGCCTGCCACGTCGTGCCGATCGTGCGGACGTTACAGCACGCCTGGCCGGCAACACAGCTAACGTGGATCATAGGCAAGGCCGAAGCGCGTCTCATGAGTCTCGTCGACGGTGTCGAGTTTATCACCGTGGATAAGCGCGCCGGCTTCGGAGCCCGTCACGCTCTGCGCGAGCAGCTCCGCGGACGCCATTTCGACGTGCTGCTCCACATGCAACTTGCCCTGCGCGCAAGTTTCGTCGCTCGCAACGTCTCGGCGACGGTAAAACTTGGCTTCGACCGCGCGCGGGCGCGTGATCTGCAGTGGATGTTCACGAATGCGAGGATCGCGCCGCGTACCCGCGAGCACGTGCTCGACAGCTTTTTCGGTTTTTTGAGCGCGCTGGGCATCAAAGACCGGTTGGTGGAATGGAACATCCCGTTGCCGGAAAACGCTCGTGCCTACGCGCAGCAGCTCATCCCCGACTCGCGGCCCACGTTGATCGTCAGTCCCTGTTCGAGTCATACACCGCGCAATTGGCGCGCGGAACGCTATGCGGCGGTGGCCGACTACGCCGCTCGCAAACATCACATGCGTGTCATCCTGTGCGGCGGCCCCAGTACGCTCGAGGTCGAGATGGGCGCTGCAATCGAAAAGGCCGCCGCCACCGAGCTCATTAACCAGATCGGCAAGGACACCCTGCCGGAGCTGCTTGCCTTGCTGGGCCGCGCCAGCGCCTTGGTCAGCCCCGATTCCGGCCCCGCCCACATGGCGACCATGGTTGGTACGCCGGTGGTGGGGCTGTACGCCGCAACCAATCCCGCGCGTAGCGGACCCTATCTGTCCCGTCTATGGTGCGTGGACGCATACGCCCAGGCCGCGCGCCGGTTCCGTGGGTGCGCTCCCGAAAGGCTTCCCTGGACTGAAAAGATCGAGCAGCGCGGTGTCATGGATCTGATCAGCGTCGAGCAGGTCACCGCGAAGCTCGACGAGTTGTTACGATGGCGCACATGAGAGATCTGCTTGTACCTGTCTCGCCCGGCGAGCTCCTCGACAAAATTACCATTCTGCGTATCAAGGTGGCTCGCATCCTCGATGCCGCGAAGCTCGCCAACGTGCGCCTCGAGCTCGACCTGCTCGAAAAAACATGGCGTGATGCGGGTTGCGCGGCCTTCGATGTCGCACACGATGAGCGTGCGCTGCAGGGTGTGAACGAGCGTCTTTGGGACGTCGAGGATCTCATCCGCGATAAAGAGGCCAAGCAGACCTTCGACCGTGAATTCATCGAGCTCGCCCGCGCCGTCTACGTTTCCAACGACGAGCGCGCCGCCATCAAGAAACGCATCAATCTGCAGCTCGGCTCGCGCCTCATCGAAGAGAAGTCCTACAAGCCGTACGGGCCGGGACCGGCCTAAAAGCGCCGCGGACAATTCTTTACCTTGGCCATCAGGTCACGGTAGGACTGAGTTGCAACATCCTTTCTGTCCTATCAATAAGTCTTTTCAATCAATGAGTTGCGCTCTCATTGGGGCGCCGGTGTAGCGTTCCGGGGGCAAAACCCCAACAACCAACAGCCGCGGGTCGCCTCGCCGCGGACAGTGCAACGCGGCGAGAGGCATGGTAAGAAGGGCCCCTTACGTTCAAACATCCCAACTCCATAGGCTTCGGGGCCGCACCCAGCGTATGCAGCTTGCCAATATTTGGCGTGAGTATCTGGTCGCAGGTTGTCCTAGCGAGCTTGCCGGCGTCGAAATCGCCGGTAGCGAGGCGCGAGCTCTCGACGCGGAGATCAATGCCTGTGTGAGTGCGCTCATTTGCAGGTCTATGACCGTTGACGAGCGCATCGAGCGTCGCCTCACGGAGATCTCTTCCGCCCTGGTCGGCAAGCAGGCCGAGGGAGTCGAGCCGGTCGCCACTTATTGCGCGCGGCTCAACCGTCTTGTCAGCGCGGTTCTGACCGAGTCCCGGGCTGGAAAGGCGTAGACTCCCGCGCGTTTGCTGCACGCCGGCATCGCTGGCGAAATCTTTGACATAACCTGTTGCGCGGCCGCAAATGCACTCCCGCGCCCGCACAAATCTTGCTACTGGCTACAGTTATGGCTTTAGCTTGGAACTCGTGTGAGCAGGGGAGACGATGATGGAAGACGTTCCTCATGCCGAGACTCCGCTCAAAGTTCTGGTCGTCGATGACCAGGCGGATTCGGCCGATGCTGTCGCATGCATGCTGTCGCTGATGGGGCACGATGTGCACACCGCCTACGGTCCTCGAGAGGCACTAGACAAGTTTCGTCAGGTCCGCCCCACAGTGGTTTTCATGGACATCAGCATGCCCGAGCTCAGTGGGCTAGAGGCGGCCGCGCGCATCCGTTCCATGCCCGAAGGGACCTCTACCACGATCATTGCGCTCACGGGTCTCGGACATGAGGCCGACCGCCGTCGCTCGCGCGAGGCGAGCATCGATCATCACCTGGTGAAGCCTGCCTCACCGATCGTGCTGCACCGGCTTCTGAGCGCCATACACCCGATTTAAGAGCTCCCGGCTAGGAACCCACAAACCGGCGGGTCGGCGAGGGTTGTCTCGCCGACCCGCCAGCGTGCGTTCTACAGCAGCGGGACCAGCAGCAGGGCCACGATGTTGATGATCTTGATGAGCGGGTTGATCGCGGGGCCCGCCGTGTCCTTGTAAGGATCGCCCACTGTGTCCCCCGTGACCGCGGCCTTGTGGGCGTCCGAGCCCTTGCCGCCGAAATGGCCTTCCTCGATGTACTTCTTGGCGTTGTCCCAAGCGCCACCGCCGGTGGTCATGGAGATCGCCACGAAGAGGCCCGTGACGATGGTGCCGATCAAGAGGCCGCCCAGGGCCTTGATGCCGGATCCCGGGCCCATGGCGGCATTGAGAACGAATACCAGGACGATGGGCACCAGGATGGGCAGCAGCGAGGGGATGATCATCTCGCCGATGGCGGCCTTGGTGAGCAGGTCCACCGCGCGGGAGTAATCCGGCTTGGCGGTGCCCTCCATGATCCCCTTGATCTCGCGGAACTGGCGTCGCACCTCGTTCACGACGGAGCCGGCGGCGCGCCCGACCGCTTCCATCGCCATGGCGGCGAAGAGATATGGAACGAGTCCCCCGATAAACAGGCCGATGATCACCGCCGGGTCGGAGAGCGAGAATTCGACAAGCTTGCCGACCGCCTCCAGGTTGTGCGTGTAGTCGGCGAACAACACCAGCGCCGCCAGGCCCGCCGAGCCGATCGCATAGCCCTTGGTGACCGCCTTGGTCGTGTTCCCGACCGCGTCCAGGGGGTCGGTGATGTCGCGCACGGCTTTCGGAAGGCCGGCCATCTCGGCGATGCCGCCGGCGTTGTCAGTGATGGGGCCGTAAGCGTCGAGTGCCACGATCATACCGGTCATGGACAGCATAGCGGTCGCCGCGACGGCAATGCCGTAAAGGCCAATACCGTGCGCCGCGCCGAGTTGGTAGGCGCTCCAGATGGCAACACAGACGGCGAGCACCGGCAGCGCGGTCGCCTTCATCGATAACCCCAGGCCCGCGATCATGTTGGTCGCATGGCCGGTCTGCGATGCGGCGGCAACTTTACGCACCGGGCTGTATTCGGTCGCAGTGTAGTATTCGGTGATGACGATCAGTGCCGCGGTGAGACCGAGGCCGATGAGCGAGCATCCAAACAAGGCACCGGCCTGCGTCGGCATCAGCTGATGTGTGATGAAGTAGAACGCGATCGCCGACACAATGGCGGAGACGATCACGCCCTTGTACAACGCGTTCATGATCTTGCCGCCGCTGCCGATCGACACGAAGAAAGTTCCAACGATGGAGGAGACAATCGATGCGGCGCCGAGCGCAAGCGGATAGACGACGGCGCTGATGGTCGCGGCCTCGCCCTGATTGGCGAACAACAGGCCACCCAATACCATGGTTGCGACGAGGGTCACGGCGTAGGTCTCGAACAGGTCGGCCGCCATGCCGGCGCAGTCGCCGACGTTGTCACCGACGTTGTCGGCGATGACAGCCGGGTTGCGCGGGTCGTCCTCGGGGATCCCCGCTTCCACCTTGCCGACCAGGTCGGCGCCAACATCGGCGCCCTTGGTGAAGATACCGCCGCCGAGACGGGCGAAGATCGAGATGAGCGAGCCGCCGAAGGCGAGGCCGACCAGTGCGTGGAGGGCGCCTTCGGTGCCGATCGAGGGGAGCTGCCGCAACACTGCGAAATAACCCGCAACGCCGATCAGCCCGAGTCCTACCACCAGCATCCCGGTGATCGCGCCGCCGCGGAACGCTACCGACAGCGCCGCGTTCAGTCCGCGAGTCGCGGCCTCCGCGGTGCGGACATTCGCGCGCACTGAGATATTCATGCCGATGTAGCCAGTGAGGCCCGACAAGATTGCACCGATGGCAAATCCACCGGCGGTGGGCCAACCGATGGGCGAGAACCCGATCACTGCGAACAACACGATACCGACGATGAGAATCGTGGTGTATTGACGGTTGAGGTAGGCTTTTGCGCCGGCCTGAATGGCCGCCGCAATCTCCTGCATCCGGGCGTTGCCCGCTGGCAGGCGCAGAATGGATGTCATTGAAATCACGCCGTAGAGCACGGCGAGCACACCGGCACCGATCGCAAGCCACAGCCACGTGGTGGGATCATTCATCAGCGAACCTCCCCTCAATCAGACAGTAAGTCAGGATTTAAGTCATCGCAAAAATTCGAGTTCGTTGTCGGGGCCGGATGATGCAATTTTCATCCGGCCGTTGAAAAAAGCGCCGGCACTATAACATGACGAAAAAACGTGATGCAGAACCGGTTGATTTCCAAGCCTGGCGCTTGAAGCGCGGCCGCTTCAGGCTCTAGAGCTTGAAGTCCGTCTTCACTTTCTTGCGCACGGGCGCACCTTTGATTTTGACGTAGTCGGGCAATCCGTCCTTGTAGGGCGGGTACGCCTCGCCGGCGATCAACGGTTGGAGATAACGGCGACACGCGGTCGTGATGCCGAAGCCGTCGTCGGTGATGTATTCACGTGGCAGTTTCTTTTCCTTGTTGGCGACTTCCGCGAGCGGAACGTGTCCGATGGTCCACTTGTATGGTTTCGAGGCCTTACGGACGATCGTTGGCATTACCGCATTGACGCCCTTGACGGCGAGCTCGACCGCCGCCTTGCCAACCGCGTACGCCTGGTCGGAGTCGACTTTGGAAGCGATGTGACGCGCGGAGCGCTGCAGGTAGTCGGCGACCGCCCAGTGATATTTGTAGCCATGCGCTTCGCGCACCATGTTGGCGACAACGGGAGCGACACCGCCGAGTTGGGTATGGCCGAAGGCGTCCTTGGTGCCTGCATCTGCGAGAAACCTGCCGTCGGCGGTGGCTGCGCCTTCCGACACCACAATGACGCAGTAGCCGTTGTCAGTGACGGACTGTTTCACTTTGTCGAGGAACTGCTGCTGTTCGAACGGAATCTCCGGGAACAGGATGATGTGCGGCGGCTCGCCGGCCTTGGCTCCCGCCAGCCCCCCGGCGGCCGCGATCCAGCCCGCGTGGCGGCCCATGACCTCCATCACGAAGACCTTGGTTGAGGTCCGCGCCATGGAGGCGACGTCCAAGGCAGCTTCTCGGGTTGAGACCGCGATGTACTTCGCCACCGAGCCAAAGCCCGGGCAGCAGTCGGTGTGCGGCAGGTCGTTGTCGACAGTCTTCGGTACCCCGACGCAGGTGATCGGGTAGCCCAGGGACTCGCCGATTTGCGAGACCTTGAGCGCTGTGTCCATGGAGTCGTTGCCGCCGTTATAGAAGAAATATCCGATGTCGTGGGCCTTGAAGACCTCGATGAGGCGCTCGTATTCGGCGCGGTTCTGCTCGAGCCCTTTGAGCTTGAAGCGCGCCGAGCCGAACGCGCCCGCCGGGGTATGGCGCAGGCCGCGGATCGTGGCGGCGCTCTCCTTGCTCACATCGATGAGATCCTCGGTAAGTGCCCCGATAATCCCGTCCCGGCCGGCGTAGACCTTGCCGATGTGCTTCCTCTGCTTCATCGCGGTCTCGATGACGCCGCAGGCGGAAGCGTTGATGACGGCGGAGACCCCTCCTGACTGGGCGTAGAAGGCATTCTTCCTGACGGGCTTTTTCATGGTTGTAGGCGCAGCTTCCGGTCTGGTGGCGCGCAAGAATAACGCAGCGGGGGCGACGTTGTGCCCTGGTTGTGACGCAGCGCGGGACTTTGGGCCTCTGCGGCGATGGCGTTTGACCTCTCATGGGGCGGCCGGTAACGTGGCGAGCCTTATTTAGGCCTTCGGCCAACCTTTTCTGCCGGTCGAAGCGACCGGCTAGATTTAGCGGCGCTGCGCGCCGAGAAGAAGGGCACAAAAAAAGATCATGCGCATTGTTTTATTGGGAGCGCCGGGGTCCGGCAAGGGCACGCAGTCCCAGCGTCTCGTGGAGCGTCACGGCATTCCACAGATCTCCACGGGGGACCTGCTCCGCGCCGCGGTTGCCAAGGGGACGGGGCTCGGCATGAAGGCGAAGGAGGCCATGGATGCTGGCCGTCTGGTCGAGGACGGAATCGTGCTCGGCATGATCCGCGAGCGCCTGGCTGAGCCCGATACCCGGGGTGGATTCATTCTCGACGGCTTTCCTCGCAATCTCGCCCAGGCACGCGCGCTCGATGCCCTGCTCGCCGAGCTGGGGAAGCCTTTGGACGCTGTCGTTCAGATGGACGTGGATTACGACGAATTGACACGCCGTATATCCGGACGTCGCACCTGCGCGGACTGCGGCAAGGTGTTCAATGTCCTGACCTGCCCTCCGGGGCAGTCCGAGAAGGACGTGTGTCCAAAGACAGGTAGCCCACATCGCCTGTTCCAGCGGCCGGACGACAATGAGGCAACCGTCGCGGAGCGGCTGAGGGTGTATGACGAGAAGACCCGGCCGCTGATCGAGTTTTACCGCGAGCAAGGGATTCTGCGGGCCATCGATGCCGAGGGGGAGCTCGACGATGTGACTCAGCGGCTGGAGCGGGCCTTGGGATCCGTGTCGGCGTCGGCGGCGAAGAAGCCTCCTGCCAATGCCGCGACGCGGACAATGGTCAAGCAGGCCGCGGTCAAGAAGGTCTCGAAGAAGGTTCCGGCAAAAAAGGCTCCGGCCAGAGTTGCGGCAAAGAAGGCAGTGAAGAAGGCGTCGGCCCAAAAAGCGCCGGCGAAAAAGTCGGCTGCCAAGAAAAGCGCGGGTCGCAGTCAGTCTGCTGCGAAGAAAGCTGTCGGCAAGGCCGCTACAAAGACGGCAGCGAAGAAAACTGCGCGGGGCGGTCGGGGTCGCGGCAGGCGTTAGGGCTCAAACCGTCGCGGGTGCGTTGGGGATTTCGACCGGCGTGGGTTCCGTCGCACGGCCGGCGAGCTGGGCGACGATCCTGACCAGCTCATAGGGCTCGACGGGTTTCGATAAATGCAACTGAAAGCCGGCTTCCCGTGCCCTGGCCGCATCCTCAGGACGTGAGTATGCGGTAAGCGCGGCGGCCGGCAGGTCTTCTGGGCCCGTTGTCGAACGCACCGCGCGGATGAGCTCATAGCCGTCGCGCCCTGGCATGCTGACATCGGAAATCAACACGTGCGGATTGAAGGCGCCAAGGGCTGCGAGCGCCGCTTCCACCGAAGGTGCCGCAGTCACCTGGGCCTGGCTGTCCCCGAGGACGCGCCGCAGCAGGTCGAGCGTGTCGGGCTCGTCGTCTACCACCAGAACACGCAAGCCTGTCAGGTCTATCTGGTGAGCAAGCGTGGCCTCGGGCGCCACGTGCTCGTGGGCTCCACAGTCTCGGGACGGTTCGCCGTCCACCTCATCGCGCGGCGCGACTCGCGGCAGAACGACGGTGAAAGTCGCGCCGCGATTCAACCCTGCACTCGTGGCGGCTACTGTGCCGCCGTGTAATTCAACGAGCCGTTTGGCGAGGGATAACCCTAGCCCCAACCCGGAATAACGGTGCTCATCTGGCGCCTCGGCGCGCCAGAAGCGATCGAACACATACGGAAGTAATTCGTGCGCGATACCCGCGCCGGTATCGCGGACGAGGATCTCGCATTGGCCACCCGCGGTGCGTACCTCGACTTTCGCCCGGCCGCCCCGCGGTGTGAACTTGATTGCATTGCTGAGCAGGTGCCAGACGACCTGTTGTAGGCGTTGCGGGTCACCGAAAACGAGGCACTCAGGTGTCGCGAGGTGCTTTTCGAGGATGACACCTTTGCCCGCCGCGGAGGGCTGTAGGATGTCCAGTGCCGCCTCGACGATTTGGCACAGATCGGTTTCCTCGGGCTCGACGCGGATCTTGCCGGTCGATACCGCGCTGAGATCGAGAAGATCATCGACGATGTGCGCCAGCAGGCGTGCGTTGCGCGCTATAGTCTGGCCGCCCGAGCGGGTTTCCTCCATTCCCAGCCGGCCGAGTTCCATCAATCGCGACCAGCCGAGAATCGCATTCAGCGGCGCACGCAGCTCGTGGCCGAGTGCCTCGAGGAATTCATCTTTCAGCCGGCCATTGCGCTCGGCTTCGATGCGTGCGCTGCGCTCAGTGTCGAGCAGAGCTCTCAGTTGGTGTACCGGCTCGTTCATAAAGTGCAAACGATAGCAAGCACGATGCTTCCGGGATACCCCTTGTGGATTTGGCTGAAAGTCGCCAGCGGCGCTTTCAGCAGACGAAGGTATGCGGCTTCGTTTGAGGCCCGGCAAAAAGCGTGGTTTTTGCCGGGCGAACGCGGCCACTCGGCGTGGCGACGACGATCGGCATCGCGGTTACCCATATTTCATACGTCGTCTCCAGCGCTCTCATTGGCCTACAGCGCTGCCAACATACGGTCGCCAATGACGGCGCGGCGCCACCCCTTGAGTATGGCTACGTCGCGACGCCCGTCCGCGAGTTGTTCCAGGTCCCGGCGCGTTGCCAGGATTTCCGGACTCAGTCCGAGGTCGGCAGCGACGACCTGGTTGAGAGCGGCCAGCTTCTTTACGAGCGCTGTCTTCAAGGGGTCCGGCCGTGTCCGTCCGGGCAGAGCCGCTGGTGGTTCCGTGACATCCGCGGCACGCACGCAGGCAAGCAGCTCATCCCCGCAGTGCTTCACCACGCCAGCAGGGATTTCCTGGATCGCACTGAGCGCCTGCGTCGATCGGGGAACTTGCAGCACGATCTCGCGAAGCGCTGTGTCGTCAAGAATCCAGCCACGTGGGCGATTACGCTCGATCGCGCGGCGTTCGCGCCACGCAGCAAGTTGCTGTGCGAGCCGCAGGCGTTCGTCGTCCAGGCCTCGAAGGCCTTTGACCCGTTGCCATGCCTGGTCCGGCTCGGTGCTGAAGCTGCGGGCATCCTCCAACGCGGCCAGATCTTCCATTAGCCACTGAGAGCGGCCGAGTTTTTGCAACTGATCTTCAAGGAGTGTCTTCAGGGGGAGGAGATAACGTACGTCATCGAGCGCGTATTCAATCTGCTCCGGTGAGAGAGGTCGGCGGGACCAGTCCGTGCGCGTGTGGGTTTTTGGCAGCTCATTACCGATCAGCCGCCGCACGAGCTCGGCGTAGCCGACCTGCGCGGGCAGGCCGGTGAGCGCCGCCGCGATCTGCGTATCAAACACAGGATAGACGAGGCCCGTGACCGGCAGCAGCACCTCGATGTCTTGTCGCGACGCATGCATGACTTTGACGATGCCCGGCGCCGTCAGCACGCGCGCGAATGGTGCAAGGTCCCTGAGCGCCAGCGGGTCCACGCAGCTGGCGTCGCTTCCCGCGGACACCTGCACGAGGCAAAGCTCGGCACGGTAGGTGCGCTCGCGCAGAAACTCAGTGTCGAGGCCGATCGCCGCAAACGCCTCGAGGCGTGCGCCAAGCTCGGCAAGGGTCGCGGATGTTGTGACTACGGGCTGCAACGGCTTAGAGGATGACCTGTACAATCGGGCGGGCACATTATGCGAGTCGAGCGACAGTATCAAAAGCTATGAAGGAGCTCATTCAGCTCTTTACCCAGATCGCGCTGCTTCGCCGCGGCCCACAGGACCTTCCGGCCTCGCTACTGCTGCTGGCCATAGCCATTGTCGGGTATTTCGGCATAAATGTTCTCGTCGGCGGCCTGATGCCTCCCATCAAGGGCTGGGCGGCCGCGCACCTCGTAGTCGACGTGGTCTTCACCCTGGTGTGGTACGTCGTGCTGCTGCGGCTTGCGGGCCGGTCCGAGCGCACCTTACAAACGACGACGGCTGTGTTCGGGTTCCAAGCCGTGCTTTCGCCCCTGTTGGTCATCTCCGAATGGCTGATGTTGCGCTTCGCGCAGGATGCGACGTGGCAATTACCAGTCGCCCTCATGTGGCTGACCCTCGTCATATGGGTGATCGCCGCCAACAGTCACGTCGTGAAGGCCGCTCTCGAGTGGTCGAGTCCGGCCAGTGTGGTGCTCGTCATTCTGCAGATTCTGGCTGGACAGATGGTGCTGTTCGCCCTGTTTCCGTCCACTCTCACCTGATCGAAGGCACAGCGGATCCATGCACGTTCACATTCTCGGCATCAGCGGCACTTTCATGGGCGGGATCGCCGCCATCGCACGGGCGGCTGGCCACAGGGTGACGGGCTCCGACAGGAACGTTTACCCTCCCATGAGCACACAGCTCGAAGCCCTCGGGATCGACGTGATCCAGGGTTTTGAGCCCGACCAGCTCGATCCCGCGCCCGACATCGTGGTGGTCGGCAACGTCATGACGCGCGGCATGCCAGTGGTTGAGGCATTGCTGGAGCGCGGGCTTCCCTATGCTTCAGGGCCCGAATGGCTGGCGCGCGAGGTCCTCAAGGACCGTTGGGTGCTGGCGGTGGCCGGCACTCACGGCAAGACCACGACATCCTCCCTTCTGGCGTGGATCCTGGAGCACGCAGGACTCGCCCCCGGATTCCTGATCGGCGGCGTGCCGTCGAACTTCGGTACCAGCGCGCGCCTGGGTCGCGATCCGTTTTTCGTGATCGAGGCCGACGAGTACGACACGGCCTTCTTCGACAAACGGGCGAAGTTCGTGCATTACCGGCCACGCACCGCGATTCTCAACAACCTCGAGTACGACCACGCTGATATTTACCCCGACGTGGCCTCTATTCAGAGGCAGTTCCATCACCTCGTCCGCATCGTCCCTGGTGGGGGGCGCATCATCTGGAACGCGGGAGATGAGCGTTTGCGGGAGACCCTGGCGATGGGCTGCTGGACGCCCTTGGAGGGTTTTGCCCGCAACGGCGCTCCGGATACGTTGTGGACCGCGAAGCCGGTCGGCTCGATTGACGATTACTCCGGCTTCGAGGTGCTCGAAGCCGGTAAGTCGCGGGGCACGGTGCAATGGTCACTCATCGGCGCTCACAACATGGAGAATGCGCTCGCCGCGATAGCTGCGGCGCGTCACGCTGGCGTGAATATCAAGCACGCTATCGATGCCCTGCAGTCGTTTGAGGGGATCGCGCGCCGCATGCAGGTGCGCGGCGAGGTGAGCGGAGTTCGAGTGTACGACGATTTCGCGCACCATCCTACGGCCATCGCTACCACCGTGGATGGCTTGCGTCGTCGCGTCGGCAAGGCGCGGATCATTGCCGTTCTGGAACCGCGTTCCAACACTATGCGTATGGGCGTCCACCAGGACACGCTGGCAGCGTCGCTGGCCGGCGCCGACGAAGTTTGGCTCTACGCGCCGGCGGACATTGGTTGGAATACCGACGCCGTCGTTGCGGCCCTGGGTGCACGCGGACACTCGAGTGGTGATATCGATGCGCTCGCCAGCGAGCTGGTGAAATCGGCACGGCCCGGCGATCACGTGTTGATCATGAGCAATGGCGGGTTCGGAGGCCTGCACGGCAAGTTGCTGGCGCAGCTCGAGCGCAGCGCTCGGGATGGCGCGAGTCAGGACGCGTGACGGAGCTACCTCTCTTCCCATTGAGCACCGTACTGTTTCCGGGCGGCTTGCTGCCGCTGCGGATCTTCGAGACACGCTACGTCGACATGGTCGGTCGCTGCATGCGGGAGTCGAGTCCGTTCGGTGTGGTGTTGATTCGCGCTGGCGCGGAAGTGGGCGAGGTAGTTGACACCGCGGAGTTGGGAACCACCGCCCGTATCGTGGACTTCAGCAAGCTCCCGGATGGACTGCTCGGCATTACGTGCCAGGGCGAGCGCAAATTCCGGCTCCTGAGGCGTTGGCGCCGTTCCGATGGGTTGCATCTGGGCGAGGTCGAATATCCGACGCCCGAAGGGGTGGCTGCCGTCCCAAAAGAGTATGAGCACCTTGCCGATCTGCTGCGTACGGTGTTACCCGATTTGGGGGAGCCTTACGCCAGCATGGCCGGCGATTTCGGCGATGCGTCTTGGGTGGGCTGCCGGCTGGCCGAGATTCTGCCACTCGAGCCCGCGGACAAGCTCGCCTTGTTGGAGATCGACGTGCCGGTCGAGCGCTTGGCGCGGTTGAACAGCATCGTACGGCGTGCGCCGGCGGGCTGAAGCTGCGGGGTGTGGCTGTGCGGTATGACTGTGCGGTATGACGTTAGCCGGGCAACCCCTTGCCGCGCATATACAGCCCCAGGTATTTGCGCCGCACATAGTTGGCTTCGACGAGCGCGAACACCAGTCCCCGCCAGCCGTCGAGAAACCCGAGGCGCAGGAAGTATCCGCGCAGGAAACGCCATTGCGGGTTGATCAGAGCTTTCGCCAGCCCGCAGCGTTTGCCGCGGGCGTAGAGCGCCTGTGCCATGAGGTCAGCATAACGCTGCATGCGCACATGGTGGTCGGTAAGGCTGCGGTAGGAGTAGTGCTCCAAGTGTCCGTGAAGCTTACCGACCGGTCCGTTGACGCGCGTGTTCTCATGAATCTCGTCCCCGATCCACCCACCGCGGCGGCGGTCGAACAGGCGCACGAGGCGGTCGGGATACGCGTTGCCATGGCGGAGGAAGCGCCCGAAGTAATCGGTAATCCGCGGCACCGACCAGCCGGCGAGCTCGGGAAACCCCTGTTCCCGGAGTCTCACGATCTCATCTCGCAACTGCCCGGTGACACGCTCGTCGGCATCGAGACACAGCACCCAGTCGTTGCTGGCGCTGTGCACGGCAAACTGCTTCTGTGAGCGATACCCCGGCCAGTCCCGCTCGATGACCCGCGCGCCACACCGCTGCGCCAGATCGCGCGTGGCGTCCGTGGAGTGTGAGTCCACCACGATAATCTCGTCGCAGAAACTCAGGGACTGCAGGCAGGCCTCGATCCGGTCGGCTTCGTTATACGTAATGATGCATGCCGACAGCCGGCTCCGACTCGCCACGTACAATCCTCGTTTAACTGCTGATGCGCCTTAGAATACCTCCAATGAGCGCCACGCTGTTCTTCGATCCCACATGCCAGCAGCCGTACGACAGCCGGACGTTGCTGCAACAGGCCATGGGGGGGACGGAGGCAACCGTGACTCGTATCGCGGATGCCCTCGAGGCGTTCGTCGCGCAGCACAATCGCACCGAGGCTTATGGCCGGTATCGCACGCCGGTGCGCATGCCGGAGATTACGAGTGTCGTCATAAACCGCGACTCGCGCGCTTTGCCGTTGGTGCGGGATCTTTATCCGAATGCGCGTGTGTACCTTTGGTTGCACGATCAGCTCAGACCAGGATCGAAGCGTGCCGGCTGGCTCGCCTCCACCGCGAGTCTGATGCGAGAGCTGTCGGTCACCATAGTGTGTGTGTCGAATTCGCAGCGGCGCGGCGTGGAGGCGGCCCTGCGTGCGATGCGGCTGGATGATGCCGTTCGTACGCACACAATCTACAACCCCATCGATGACTCCCTGGTGCCGGACGGGTCGCCCGTCGATGTGGACAAGCTGGTGTTCTTCTCCTCGCCCAACAAGGGCCTGAAGTTCACGCTGGATGCGTTTCGGGCGCTGCGGCCGCGCATCCCAGGCCTGCGCCTGGTGGTCGGCAACCCGGGATACAAGATCCGCAAATCCGTGCACATCAACGGGGTCGAATATCTGGGACCCCAGCCGCAGGCGCGCATTCACGGGGAGGTGCGTACCGCGTTGTGTACGTTTTTTCCGAACTTTGTCATTCCAGAGACGTTCGGGTTGGTGTTCGCCGAATCGAATGCCGTCGGTACGCCGGTGTTGACTCATGACTGCGGGGCTGCCGCGGAAGTGATCGGCGATCCTCAACAGATACTGCCTGTGTCAGCTATGCAGCGTGCGTACGAGACGCTGCTGACGCATGTTTCGCCGGACTGGCGGGCCGGGCCAGCGCGTGCCGCGGCTGCTCTCGGATTATTTGATGCTTATGCGGAGCGCATCCTGGCGTGGCGCTCCGGTGCCCGGCCGCCGGTGGGACCTGATCCCCGGTTTCGTCTCACGGCGGTTGCAGAACAATGGCGGGCGCTTCTGCGGGCTGCGCCTATCGTCTGATTTGCTCTAAGAGCCTCAGCCAGGTGGCGAACACGGTGTCCTCGGAAACCTGATCGAGACGTGTCGAGAGCGGCGGGCCGCCGACGCCGATTACGGGGGAGCCCGATGAGCTGCGGGGGAGCCACTCGGCTTGCGAGTGACCTCCAAAGAGCACCACCAGCGCAAGTCCGAGCGCTGCGGCGGCGTGCGCGGGGCCGGTGTCCACCGAGATCATGCTGTGACCCGCCTCGCACAGGGCCAGCAGACGGCTCAACGGAATCTCTGCCGGAAATACCACCGTAGGTAGCTGCACTGCCGCGTGGACCCAACCCAGCAACAGTGTTTCTCGCGGTGCGCCGCATAACACGATGACCGCTTCGGGAATGTGAGTGTGGATTCTTCGCAGCAAGGAGGCCCACCTTTCGATCGGCCATGCCTTGTCATCCTGGGGTGAGATGCGCAGCTTGCTTCCGCGCATGGTGCGCCGGTTGCCAGGTTGCACGAGGATCAGAGGTCGCCCTGACCAACCCTGCGAGGCGATCCATGCTGCGCATTCCACGCGTGCGGCTTCGGGCACTTCGAGACGTGGAGCGCACAGGGGCGGATTCAACGTCGGCCAAGGATAGTCGGTCTCGCGCAGTGCCTTCGGCGTGAGCCGTCCAAAGCTCACCAGACGATCGACCCAGTGCGCTTGGGCGCAGCCTGGCTCCTCGGTGATGAAGAGGCAGCGATCAGGGTCGGTGCCGCTCAGGGTTAACAGCCGGCGAATCCTTTTCAGCTTGCGCGGGTCATATTCGCAGATGTAGACCGGATCCGAACGGTTCCGTCGCAGCGCCCAGAAGGTGCGCCACCACGCCACGTCGAAGAGAAACGGTGTGTAGCGGCGCAGGCAATCAACTCGTGCCACATCGCGATGAGCGCGATAAATCTCCGGTGTCCATGCTCCGGCACCCACCAGTCGGCACGGCCTTCCGTACCGGCGGTGGAGAATGTCGAGCAAGGTGCTTAGTAGAATGAGGTCGCCGACCCGGCCAAACCAGATGACGATGGGACGTAGCGCGGGCGCCAGTGGAGATGACATCTGTGCAAGCTTACGGTCACTCGGGCTCCTTGATGAAGCTATTGTCTGAGCTTCGTTGCTGCGGCGTCAGCAGATCGAGCTTCGCCAGGCGCGCCTCGATCGCACGCTGGGTGCGATCATGTCGCTTGGCGATGGCCCTTAACGAATCGCCAGACTTAAATGCCGCGACGAGCGTGGCTTCCTCCTCGTTGCTCCAGGATCGCCCGACATTGCCGGGCAGTTGCGCGCGTCGCTGCGCACGAGCAGCCGTGTGCTCGAGCGCAGACAGGCCCGCGAGCAGTGCTCGCAGCACATCCGCTTGCTGAAGAATCGTACCGGAAGGGATCTCCTCGCCGGTGAAGGGGTCGATGCCTTGGACGAGTGCGGTGAGAATTTTGCGAGCCCGTTGTTCCTTCATGGGTGATCCATCCTTTGGTGGGGGACACGCTCACTGTCGCGCGCGCGCGCATGCACAAGCCAGAGAGAAAGATTGCGCGTTTGTGCAGATTTGCGTGAGGTTGCGCTACGCTTGAGCGACTTTTCAGGAGTCGGCCTCGACTTATGCGCGCCTTCGCAGTCTTTCTCGGGTTGCTTGCCGTGGCTTTCGGCGTGGTCGCGCTGTTTACGTACCCAGCGTGGTTGCTGTTGCACCCGCATTTCGATTTTCCGTTCCACCGTATCGGCGAGCGCATTGGGATGCTCGCGTTGGCGGTGGGCTTGGCGCTGGTGGCACGCCTGCTTGGACTCACGGATAAGGCGAGCTTCGGCTATGGGACGCCGAAACGCGAGTTCCTGCGTGAGCTGGCAATCGGGTTGGCTCTGGGTGTGGCGACAATGTTGGCCGTCGTCGGGATCATGGCCGCGCTTGGACTGTTGGAATGGCGCAGTGATGCCGTCTTTGTCGCAGGGGCTTTGACAAAGCTTGCGGCGTCGGCGCTGGCGAGCGGCTTGGCGGTCGCGTTCATCGAGGAGACGTTCTTGCGCGGTGCCCTGTTCGCGGCCATTCAACGAGAATCGGGCACCCGGACCGCGGTCCTGCTGACCTCGATTCTGTATTCAGCAACTCACTTCTTCGCCAAGGTCCGCATCCCCGCGGACCAGGTTACGGCGTGGAGCGGCGTGGCTCTCATCACGGGAACGTCGCACACGTTCGCCGATCCGCTAGGGATAGCGGACGCGTTCCTTTGCTTGGCGGCGGTTGGAGCGGTGTTGGCTGTGGTGCGCGCCGAGACCGGCAACATCGCCGCGGGCTTTGGGCTGCACGCCGGCTGGGTATGGGTGATGTTAGTCGCACACCAGCTGACTCAGCCGGTGGAAACCTCGCCGCTCCGCTTCTTGCTGAGCCGGTTCGACGGCTTCGTAGGTTGGCTGGTGCTGGCGTGGACGATCCCAATGGGATTGGCGCTGTGGTGGTTCTACTCGCGCCGCGGCGGTCACACTCGATCTTTGGCTCCGAGCTAGCGCGTTTGATACGGTAACGGCAACGCTGATCGCCGTTGCCACGCCGAGTGACCGCGTTCGGCCAGCAAAAACCACGCTTTTTGCTCGGGGCGCGTAGCCGGCCCTCAAACGAAGCCACATGCGCTCGTGCTCCGAAAGCGCCCCGGGCGACTTTCGGCCAATAGATCAGTTCAGCTGCTCGGGCTTGAACCCGTCGCGTCGCATGAGCTCGAGCAGCCCCCCGTCCCCGACCAGGTGCAGGGCGCCTACCACGACGAAATAATTGTCCTTTTCCTTCAGCAGCCGCTCGATCTGCGGTACCCAATGCTTGTTGCGGTCGCTGACCAGCGCGCGGTAGAGCAGCGGGAACGTCTTGTACTCGTCGCCGAGTAGGGTGGCGAGCTTTACGGCATCGCCCGCCCGCCAGGCCGTTATGACTTCCTGAGTGTCGCTGCCCACGTCGTGCATCTCAGTGACCACGAGATCGAGGAACTTCGCCTGCTGCTCCGGTGAGAGCGTCTCGAATAAACCGAGCTGCTCGGGCAACGTCTCCAGCCCGGTAATCGGCTTGGCGTCGCTCTGTGCGCGATGTTGTAGCTGCTCCTCGACACCCGCTTGCGAATCGAAGCCGAGTTTCGCGTACTGCAACTCCATGAGCTGTAAACCCAACACCCAGGGGGCGTATTGGTCCGCAAGCTCCATGGGCAGGCCGAGCCGCGTGGCTTCGGCGCTCACGCGCCGATAACGGTCATCGCCGATGGCCTTGTGCAGGTTGGTGCCCTCAGGCAGCGTGCCGTGCTCCATCATCCAGCTGGCGGCCTCGGTGGCATCGACTTTGCTGAGGTCGAGCTCCATGACGAGCGTGCGGGATCCGGAGTAGGCGCGATCGAAACCCGAAGGCAGAGCCGAGTCGTTGGCCTTCAGAAGGTGGACCGAGCCTGCCAGATAGACCGTGTTATGGTCGCCGCGAATCGCCCAGACGGGACTCGCGGCATATGCTGCCGTAGGGCAGCCAAGAAATTCCAGCGTCAGGCAGCCGAGGAAACCGAGCGCGAGGAGGAGCCAGCCATACGTTTTTCGACCCACACAACCTCCGTCAGTAGCGTTCCGTCGGCCTGTAACTCCAGCGTGCGGTAGGCCGGCGGCGCCCGGTCTACCGCAAAGTCGGTCGCATGCGGCAGAAACTGCGCGCAGGTGGACGGCGTGGCCAGCAGCCGCACATCGTTGCGCAAGCCCTCATACTGCTGGTGTACATGCCCCCAGACGATAGCGCGCACATTACGGTGTCGGTCGATGGTTTGCAGGAATTCCGCCGCATTCTCCAATCCCACCCGATCGAGCCAGCGGCTGTCCATGGGGACCGGATGGTGGTGTAGGCATACCATGCAGTGGCGGTTGGGCGCGGACGCCAGTGCCTCATCCAGGGCTGTAAGCATCTCGGGGCTGAGGCGGCCACTTGCCGACCCGGGAATGCAGCTATCCAGCAGTACGATTCGCCACGCGCCGAGGTCGAAAAACCCGCCCACCACGAAGGGGGAACGGTTCAGCTCGCGGCGCATCGCCGCGGGCTCGTCGTGATTGCCGGGCAGGCACAGGACAGGCAGTCCGAGCGAGCCGAACAGGCGGCGGAAGTGTGCATAGCCCGCCGGATCGTCCTGCACGATGTCGCCGGTCACCAGTACCGCATCGGGCGGCCAATCGCGAGCCTGCGCATGCGTGAGCGTCGCTGTGAGTGCCGGTAACGTTGCGATACCGCGCAATGACTCCGTCTCGCTGCCGTAAAGGTGCGGATCGGTGAAATGAGTAAGACGCACTATGCTCTTGTCCATCATGCCTATGACATCCAGTCGCTGAAAGGAGACTGCCGCGGACCATCGACCTTCGTTCCGTCCGGTCAAGTCCCTCGAGCGTCGTGAAACTCTAACCGAAGGCAGAGGGTCCGCTGCAGTGAACTGAGTCGCTTGATAGGTCCTCAAACGCACGAGACGCGGCAGTACATGACGCAGTACCGCCCCGGCGTCGCATAATGTGAACCCGCCCACGTCCGGTGGCCACGATTAAGTCATGAATCCCTTGGAACATCGGGCATAACGCGACATTGAGCATATTTTGCGTCTGATGGAAAATGAGCGGCTGTCCACGAGACGTCTTCGAAGAATTGCATGACTACACGTCGCGAACTCGCAAATACCCTACGCGCCCTGGCTATGGACGCTGTTCAGCGGGCCAACTCCGGGCACCCGGGCATGCCCATGGGAATGGCGGATATTGCCCAGGTATTGTGGGGTGACTTTCTCAAGCACAACCCCGGCAATCCGCTCTGGTTCGACCGCGACCGCTTCGTGTTGTCGAATGGCCACGGCTCGATGCTGCTGTACTCGCTCCTGCATCTCACCGGGTATCCCTTGGGCCTGGAGGAGCTGAAGAACTTCCGGCAGTTCGGCAGCCGCACGGCCGGCCATCCCGAGCACGAGCCCGGGTTGGGTATCGAGACGACCACCGGGCCTCTGGGGCAGGGTCTGGCGAACGCAGTCGGGATGGCGCTCGCGGAGAAGATGCTCGCGGCGCAATTCAACCGGCCGGGACTGGAGATCGTCGACCACCATACGTACGCATTCGCCGGCGATGGCTGCCTGATGGAAGGCATCTCCCACGAAGCCTGCTCGTTCGCGGGCCGGCACGGGCTGGGCAAGCTCATCGTGTTCTACGATGACAACGGTATTTCCATCGATGGCAAGGTGGAAGGCTGGTTCGCCGACGACACCGCGAAGCGATTTGAGGCCTACCGTTGGCACGTCATTGCGAATGTCGACGGGCACGACGCCGAGGCCGTTCAGAGCGCGATCAAGATTGCACGAGCCGAGAAGACACGCCCCTCACTGATCATTTGCAAAACCATCATCGGTTGGGGTGCCCCGCACAAGCAAGGCACCGCCGCGACGCATGGCGAGGCTCTCGGTGCGGACGAGGTTGCGGCCGCCCGCAAGACCCTGAATTGGCCGTACGAGCCGTTCATCGTGCCCGAGGAATTGCGGGCAGGGTGGGATCACCGCCGGCAAGGGGCGGCCGCGGAGTCGGGCTGGCGCGAGCTCTTCGGCCGTTATCGAACGGCGCATCCCGAGCTCGCGCGCGAGTTCGATCGCCGCATGCGAGGCGAGCTGTCCGCGAGTTGGAAGGACACGGCGGCGCAGGCATTCGGGACGATGCTCAAGCAGACGACGCCCCAGGCCACCCGACAGTCCTCGCAGGCTGTGCTGAATGTCATTGGTCCGGCCATGACCGAGATTTTCGGCGGCTCTGCGGATCTGACGCCTTCCAACAATACAATGTTCAAGGGAGCGCGGCCGATTACGCCCGAGGATGCGAGCGGCAACTACCTGCATTATGGTGTGCGCGAGTTCGGCATGACGGCGATCCTGAACGGTGTGGCGCTGCATAGCGGGTTCGTGCCCTACGGAGGGACGTTCCTGGTCTTCTCCGACTACGCGCGCAACGCGATCCGACTGGCTTGCCTGATGAGCGTCCGTGTCGTTCTCGTCTATACGCACGATTCCATTGGTCTCGGTGAGGACGGTCCTACGCATCAGCCGATCGAGCACCTCACGTCGCTGCGTGCCATGCCCAACATGAGCCTCTGGCGCCCCTGTGACGCCGCTGAAACCGCTGTCGCTTGGACCGAAGGTGTCGAGCGCAAGGGGCCCACGGCCCTGATCCTGACGCGCCAGCCGCTACCCCAGCAGCCGCGGACGGCGCAACAGGTTGCTGATATCCGCCGCGGAGGCTATACGCTCATAGACTGCAACGGCACACCGGAGTGCATCGTCATCGCCACGGGGTCAGAGGTTGGTATTGCCGCCGAGGCGGTCAACAAGCTCAACTCGAACGGCAGGCGTGTGCGCCTGGTATCCATGCCTTCTACCGAAGCCTTCGATGCGCAAGACGAGGCGTACCGCCAGAGCGTCCTGCCGCGCGAGGTGCGCAAGCGGCTTGCGGTGGAAGCCGGCGCTACAGTGTTCTGGTGGCGATACGTAGGGCTGGATGGCCGTGTGCTGGGAATAGACCAGTTCGGCGCCTCCGGCAAGTTCTCGGACGTGTATCCACACTTCGGCTTTAGCGCCGATAATATCGCCCGACAAATTAGCGAACTGCTCAGTTAAGACAATTTAACGACTGGAGATATAAGGTCATGGCAATCAAGGTCGGCATTAACGGTTACGGCCGCATTGGGCGCAACATTCTGCGCGCGCTGTACGAGGGAAAGCGCAACGCGGAGGTGCAAATCGTTGCGCTCAACGATCTTGGCGACGCCAAGACCAACGTTCACCTGACGCGATATGACACCGTGCACGGCAAGTTTCCCGGCGAGGTGAAGGTTGATGGCGATTCGATGGTCGTGAACGGCGACCGTATCAGAGTGCTCGCCGAGCGGGATCCGGCCAAGCTGCCCTGGGGCGAGCTGGGTGTCGAGTACGTGCTGGAGTGCACGGGTTTGTTTACGAGCAAAGTGAAGGCCGGCGCTCACCTGAAGGGAGGTGCGAAGAAGGTTGTTATCTCCGCGCCAGGTGGCGAGGACGTTGACGCTACCATTGTGTACGGCGTGAACCACAACGTGCTCAAGAGCAGCTTCACGGTGATTTCCAACGCGTCCTGCACGACGAACTGTCTTGTCCCGGTCGCCAAGGTGTTACACGACAAAGTTGGCATCGTCGCCGGTATCATGACGACGATCCACTCATACACCAATGACCAGGTGCTGACGGATGTTTACCACTCCGATCTGCGTCGGGCGCGCTCGGCCACCATGTCGCAGATTCCGACCAAGACCGGAGCCGCTGCCGCGGTCGGTCTGGTGCTTCCGGAGTTGAAGGGTAAGCTCGATGGCTACTCCATCCGCGTTCCGACCATCAACGTGTCGCTGGTTGATCTCACGTTCACGGCCAAGCGCCCCACGACCGTGGACGAAATCAACAAGATGATGAAAGAAGCTGCCTCGGGTTATCTCAAAAACGTGCTCGCGTACACCGAGGAGCCGCTGGTGTCGAGCGACTTCAACGGCGATCCGAATTCCTCCATCTTCGACGGCACCTTGACCAAGATCATCGACGGCACACTGGTGAAGGTGTTCGCGTGGTATGACAACGAGTGGGGCTTCTCCAACCGGATGATCGACACCGTGCTGGCCTGGTCGAAAGCATCATGAAAGTCTTGCGGATGACGGAAACGGACCTGCGTAACAAGCGGGTCCTCATCAGGGAAGACCTCAATGTGCCGGTGCTGGACGGCAAAGTTACGAGCGACGCGCGCATCCGCGCGGCGCTGCCGACCATCCGTTACGCTCTCGATCAGCATGCGAAGGTCTTCATCCTCTCCCACCTCGGCCGCCCCGAAGAGGGGAGGTTTGATGAGTCGCTGTCGCTGCAGCCGGTAGCGGCGAAGTTGTCGGAGTTGCTCGGCAAGCCGGTGCCGCTGCGGCGGGATTGGCTCGACGGCATCGATACTCCGGCCGGGACCGCCGTGTTGTGCGAGAACGTTCGTTTCAACAAGGGCGAGAAGAAGGATAAGGAAGACCTCGCGCGCAAGATGGCCGCGTTGTGCGATGTGTTCGTGATGGACGCATTCGGAACGGCGCATCGCGCCGAGGCGAGCACCCATGGTGCGGCGCGTTTCGCGCAGGTGGCCTGTGCGGGTCCGTTGCTCGTGGGCGAGCTGGAAGCGCTCGAGCGCGCGCTCGAAAAGCCGGCGCGCCCGCTGGTGGCGATTGTCGGCGGGTCGAAGGTGTCCACCAAGCTTACGGTGCTCGAGTCGCTGCTGGAGAAGGTCGACAAGCTCATTGTGGGCGGCGGTATCGCCAACACCTTCCTGGCGGCGACCGGCGTGGCCATCGGCAAGTCGTTACACGAAGCTGACATGCTCGATGTGGCGCGCCGGCTTCTGGACAAGGCTCGCGCGAAGGGCGCGGAGATTCCGATGCCGACGGATGTGGTCGTTGCGAAGGAGTTTGCGGCCACCGCGCACGCTGACGTCCGCCCGATCAGCGAGGTGCGTGCTGATGAGATGATTCTCGACATCGGCCCCGATTCGGCCGATCGCTTCGGCGAGGGGTTGACGTCGGCAGGCACCATCATCTGGAATGGGCCGCTGGGCGTGTTCGAATTCGAGCAGTTCGGCGAGGGTACTCGCGTCATCGCCCAGGCCATCGCGCGCAGCAAGGCTTTTTCGTTGGCTGGCGGTGGCGATACCCTGGCCGCGATCGAGAAGTACGGAGTGGAGGAGGGCATCTCGTATATCTCCACCGGAGGCGGTGCATTCCTCGAATTCGTGGAAGGCAAGCCGCTGCCTGCGGTCGTTGCGCTAGAAGATCGCGCGCGCGGGTGATATACCCGTGCGCGCAGCGCGCATGGGAAGAAATATTTATGCTGAAACGTACGAAGATAGTCGCCACCGTAGGGCCGGCGACTGACGATCTAGCCGTGCTTACCGCAATGATGCGTGAAGGAGTCGACGTCGTGCGGCTGAACGCGTCGCACGGCACTGTGGACGATCGACGACGGCGCCTCAACCTGGTGCGTGAAGCGGCACGGATCGCGGACAGATGCGTAGGCATTCTGCTCGACCTCAGCGGTCCGAAGATTCGCATCGAGTGCTTCCGCGAGGGGCGTGTGATGTTGAAGGAGGGGCAGCCCTTCGCACTCGACACCGCTCTTGACCCAAAAGGAGGCACGATCGAGGTGGTAGGTTGTGCTTACAAGGAGTTGCCCAACGACGTAGCGCCTGGCGATGTCCTGTTGTTGAACGACGGACAGATTGTGCTCGACGTGGAGCGTGTCGATGGCACGCGAATCGACACGCGCGTGCGCGCGGGAGGCGAGCTGTCCGACCGCAAAGGACTCAATCGACAGGGCGGCGGTATCTCCGCACCGGCGTTGTCCGACAGGGATCGCGAGGACATCAAGTTCGGTGCCCAGGAGGGTGTTGATTACATCGCGGTTTCCTTCGCTCGCGATGCGGGTGATATCGAGCAAGCGCGCCAGCTGGTCCGTGAGGCCGGTGGTGATGCACGTATCGTGGCAAAGATCGAGCGCCACGAGGCCATCACCAACCTGCAGGGAATCATCGACGCCGCGGATGTCGTCATGGTGGCGCGCGGCGACTTGGGCGTGGAGATGGGCTACGCCGAGTTGACCGGCTTGCAGAAGACCATCATTCACCAGAGCCGCAGCCGCAATCGCATCGTGATTACGGCTACGCAGATGATGGAATCGATGATCCAGAATCCGGCGCCAACCCGCGCCGAGGTGAGTGATGTCGCCAATGCCGTCATGGACGGTACCGACGCCGTCATGCTGTCCGCCGAAACCGCTGCCGGTCGCTACCCCGTGAAGGTCGTGGCGGCGATGGCCGAGGTCATCGAGGGTGCGGAGAAATATCAACTTACGCACACCCGCTCGCGCCATCGTGTCGACGGGCAGTTCAAGGGTACCGAGGAGGCGATCGCGATGGCCGTGATGTATACGGCCAACCACATGAAAGTGCGCGCGATCGTGGCACTCACGGAGACGGGAGCGACTCCGTTGTGGATGTCGCGTATTCGTTCCGACATCCCGGTATATGCGTTCACACGCCATGAGGCGACGCGGCGCCGGGTTACGCTTTACCGCGGCGTTTATCCGGTGATTTTCGATGTCACTAAAAACGAGTCCACTGAGGAGCTGTATCGGTCGATTTTCTCACGGCTGCTCGAATTGCAACTCGTCAAGAGCAACGACCTTGTCATCCTGACGAAAGGTGAGCTGTCGGGCGCTACCGGCGGCACCAATTCGATGCAGATCCTCAAGGTGGCCTTGGCGGTTTAAGGGAGCTTCGAGCTTCGGCGAAGCGCATTGCGGCTCAAACACTACATACTTGCGGCGGTTGCGGTGCTGGTGCTGGCGCCGATCGCCCTCGTGCATGGAGTGTTGCGCGCCTCGTTGCCGCAGCTGGATGGCAGCGTCAACGCCGCTGGGCTCAGCGCTCCGGTACGGATTGAGCGCGACCGCCTCGGGGTTCCCACTATCGTGGCGGCGAATCGGAATGATCTCGCCTACGCCACGGGATTCGTGCACGGCCAGGATCGCTTTTTTGAAATGGATCTGTCACGGCGACTCGCCGGCGGCGAGCTGGCCGAGGTGTTTGGCTCTGTGGCGGTGGAGCAGGATCGCAAGTCACGTTTGTTCCATTTCCGTAAGGTGGCACGCGAGGTGATGCGGCAGGCCTCCGCAGAGCAACAGGCGATTGTCGAGGCTTACGCGCGTGGCGTGAATGCGGGGCTTGCGAGCCTGCATAGCAGGCCTTGGGAGTATTGGCTGCTTGGAATGCAGCCCGCTCCATGGCGTGCCGAGGACAGCATTCTCGTCGTGGATGCCATGTGGTGGGACCTGCAGGCAAATGGCATGGTTCGCGAGATGCTCCGGCGGGAGCTCAACGCGCGCATTGGCGGCAAGGAATGCGATGCGGGTTGGAAATGCGGCCTGCGTTTTTTCTATCCGGCCCGCACTGAATGGGATGCTGCGCTCATCACCTCGCCCAATGGCGAGCCTGGCGCCCCTGGCGCGCCCGCGGTGGCGTCTTCAGGAATCGTGCCGCCGGCTTCGGGTATACCCGGGCCCGACGTGTTGGATGTACGCGGGGCGACCGCTGCGGCCCCCGCGGGGCCGGCTATGGGGGCTCCCGCTGTCAAGGATGTGCCCGCGACGACCGGAGCGCAGCGGAGGGAATCCCGAGAAGCGCCAGCGGCGCGACTGGAGCGCAGCGGAAGGAATCCCGAGAAGCGCCAGCGGGGCGACGCGGGGCGACGCGGGACGACGGCTGCCGTTGCAAACCCCTGGCGGTCGGAGGAAACACCCTCCGACATCGGCAGCAATAACTGGGCGATCGCCGGGCGCCTGACCACAACCGGGGCGGCTCTGGTCGCCGGCGATATGCATCTTGGACAAGGGGTGCCGACACTCTGGTATCGCGCCCGTCTGCGCACCACGGGTACCGGGTCGGCGCCGGGTTTGGATTTAAATGGCGTCACGCTTCCCGGCGCGCCGCTGCTGGTGGCCGGATCCAACGGCCACATCGCGTGGAGCTTTACCAACAGCTACGGCGATTGGCTGAACGTTACGCTCGTGCCATGTACTTCAGTGGACGATAGCGAGCTGCGGACGGCATTGGGCACGATTGCGCTCTCCGTGGAGCACGAGGAGATCCTCGTCAAGGATTCGAAGCCCGTGGTGGAGGACGTGAAGTCGGGGCCTTCGGGAACGCTGCTGCGTGCAGAGCCCGAGCGGCGCATGTGTTGGTTCGGGTCCTGGCTGGCAGCGTTGCCCGCGGCGACCAACATGGATCTCATCGGCCTCGAGCGCGTGACCTCCGTAGACGACGCGCTCGCTCTTGGGCCTCAGGTCGGCATACCACATCAGAACTTCGTCGTCGGCGACCGCGATGGTCATATCGGGTGGACCATCTACGGCCGAATTCCAACGGATATCGGCGCCGAGCGTGCGAGTGGACACTCACCGTGGACGACCGACGAGGACCATCCTCGCATCGTCGACCCACCCATCGGCCGCATCTGGACCGCCAACGCCCGAGTGACTGACGATGAGCGGCAGGAGGCGGCGATAGGCGGCGATCTCGCCCCGCTGGGCTCCGAATATGATCTCGGTGCCCGGGCGCGCCAGATTCGCGATGACCTCCTGGCATTGAAAGGGCCGGCCACGCCGGCGCAGATGTTGCAAATTCAGCTCGATGACAGCGCGGTGTTTCTGGCGCGTTGGCGCGAGCTGCTGTTGGGACTGATCGATGCCGGCAGCGAGCGCGACCATCCCAAGCGGGCGCGCTTGCGCAAACTGGTGGAGAACTGGGACGCGCACGCGGATATCGATTCGGTGGGCTATCGTCTGGTGCGGGCCTACCACACCCGCACCGAGCGGGCCGTTTGGGAAATGATGAGCCATGCGCTGAAAATCCCTGATGAGGACGCTCCGATATTGCCGTCGCAATTCGAGGCGCCGCTGTGGCAACTGGTGCATGAGCAGCCGATGCACATGCTGGCCGCCTCCTATCCGAGTTGGCATGACTTCCTGCTGGCGCAGCTCGATAAGACCATCGCGGATCTGGAAGCCAGCTGTGACGCGCACGCGCTCGAGCGTTGCACCTGGGGCTCACGCAAGCCCGTGAGAATCCGGCATCCACTCTCGGCAGCGCTCCCATTTCTGTCGCCGCTTCTCGACATGCCCACCCTGGAGCTGCCCGGCGATCACGACATGCCTCGCGTGCAGGACGGAGCATTTGGCGCCTCGGAACGTTTCGCGGTTTCCCCGGGGCACGAGGATTTGGGGTATCTCCACATCCCGGGTGGGCAGAGCGGACATCCTCTGTCGCCGTACTATAGGGCCGGTTTCAGGGAGTGGGCGCGCGGGCAGCCGCTACCATTCCTGCCCGGGCCAGCCGAGCACAAGCTCACCTTGCAGCCGGAAGTAAAATCTGGAGGATCATGACCGAGCGTTTCACAGGCACCGATCGATATATCGCCACGGAAGACCTCATGATGGCGGTCAATGCGGCGATCACGCTCGCGCGACCCCTTCTCATCAAAGGGGAGCCCGGCACCGGTAAGACACAGTTGGCCCAGGAAATCGCTCGTTCGCTCGATTGTCCCCTATACGAGTGGCATATCAAATCGACGAGCAAGGCGCAGCAGGGCCTCTATGAATACGACGCCGTCTCGCGCTTGCGCGACTCGCAACTGGGCGAGGCGCGGGTTCACGACATTCGCAACTACATCGTCAAGGGGCGGCTCTGGGAAGCGTTCGAATCCGCGACACGGCCGGTGCTCCTGATTGACGAGATCGACAAGGCGGATATCGAATTTCCGAACGATCTGCTGCGCGAGCTCGATCGTATGGAGTTCTTCGTCTACGAGACCCGCGAGCTGGTGAAGGCGCGGTATCGTCCGATCATCCTGATCACGAGCAACAACGAGAAGGAGCTGCCGGACGCATTCCTGCGGCGCTGTTTCTTCCATTACATCCGCTTTCCGGACCTCGACACCATGCGAGCGATCGTAGCAGTCCACTTTCCGGACCTGAAGAAGGACCTGCTGTCCGAAGCACTCACGGCGTTCTTCGATGTGCGCGCGACATCGGGCCTGAAGAAGAAGCCCTCCACCTCCGAGCTCCTCGATTGGATCAAACTGCTGGTGGCGGAAGATATCGATCCCGCCGTGCTGCGGGGTGGTGATCCGAAGAAAACCATTCCCATCCTCCACGGCGCGCTGCTCAAGAACGAGCAGGACGTGCACCTGTTCGAGCAGCTGGTGTTTCTCAACCGCCGCTCGCGCTGAAGTTCCGCGTATGCTGGTGAGCTTCTTTTTCGAGTTACGCCAGAGCGGTGTCCCGGTCACCATTACGGAGTTCCTTACGTTACTGGAGGCCTTGCGCGCGCACGTCGCATCGGTGTCGGCTCAGGACTTTTACTACCTCGCGCGCACGTGTCTGGTGAAGGACGAGCGGCACTACGATCGCTTCGACCGGGTGTTTGCAGAGAGCTTCGAAGGCGCCGAAAGGTTATTCGCCGAGATCGTGGCTCAGGTGCCGGCCGATTGGTTGCAGGCGCTCACCGAGAGGACCTTGTCGGAAGAGGAGAAACGCAAGATCGAAGCTCTGGGAGGCTGGGAAAAGCTCCTCGAGACATTGCGTGAGCGCCTGCGTGAGCAGAAGGAGCGCCACCAAGGCGGTAACAAGTGGATTGGCACCGCGGGGACCTCTCCGTTCGGGGCCGATGGCTACAACCCGGAAGGCATCCGCATGGGCCAGCAGGGCTCCGGGAATCGCCGCGCGGTGAAGGTCTGGGACCAACGGGAGTATCGCAACTTCGACGACACCGTCGAGCTCGGCACACGTAACATGAAGCTGGCCCTGCGTAAGCTGCGCAAGTTCGCGCGCGATGGCGCACCCGACCTGCTCGATCTCGACGGCACCATCGATGCCACGGCGCGCAACGCCGGGCTGCTGGATCTGAAAATGGTGGCGGAGCGCCGCAACGCGGTGAAGGTGTTGCTATTTCTCGATGTCGGCGGCTCGATGGACGACCACATCCGCATTTGCGAGGAGCTGTTCTCCGCCGTGCGCAGTGAGTTCAAGCACCTCGTGCACTTCTATTTCCACAACTTCATTTACGAGCATGTGTGGCAGGACAACCGCCGCCGCTCCTCGGCACTGACACCCGACCACCCAGGTTCTGCGCACCTACACGCACGACTACCGAGTGATTCTGGTGGGTGATGCCACCATGAGCCCGTATGAGATACTGCAACCTGGCGGTAGTGTGGATCATTGGAACAAGGAAGCAGGAGCCGCGTGGATGCAACGTTTGTGCGCGACGTTTCCGCGGCTCGTGTGGTTGAATCCTGAGCCTGTGGAGCGTTGGGACTACACCTCGTCGGTCAAGATCGCCCGTGAGCTGGTCGGTGACCGCATGTTTCCGTTGACCATGGCTGGGTTGGACCAGGCCATCAGCGAGTTACGCCGGCCGCCGACCGGAGCCGCGCGCTTAGCTGCGAATCCGCCGGCCCCCTTATCCGATGTGCCGCCTTAAGGTGCCGCGATACTGATGGATGGCTCGATCGAACCGCAACGCAGGCGCTCCGTCCGGCAGACCGTCGGCCTCGTGCTCACCGGCGGCGGCTCGCGCTCGGCGTATCAAGTCGGGGTGTTGCTCGCTCTCACGGAGCTACTGCCCCGGGCGCGCAATCCGTTTCAGGTCATTGTCGGCACCTCCGCAGGTGGTATTGCAGCCGCAGTACTCGCCGCCGAGGCCCACCAGTGGCGCCGCGCGGTTCTGGGTTTGGAACGGGTCTGGGCCAACTTTCACTCCGACCAGGTTTTTCACGTTGATCCGGTGCATATGTTGCGTGCCGGGCTGCATTGGGTGTTGGCTCTAACATCCGGCGGTGTGTTGCTGTCGCCGCCGAAGGCGATGCTTGATAATTCCCCGCTGCGCGAACTGCTGGGTGTTCACGTGGACTGCGCCGGCATTCGCCGCAGTATCGCGCGCGGGCACCTGCGCGCGTTCGCTGTCTGTGCAACGAGTTACTCCAGCGGGAGTTCGGTAGCGTTCTACGACGGTGTGGACTCGATCAAGGACTGGTCCCGGGTGCAGCGGGTGGGCCGGCGAGCCGAGGTGAGCCTCGATCACCTGGTTGCCAGCTCGGCGATCCCGATGTTATTTCCGCCGACGCGGCTGGGGGAGGAGTATTTCGGCGACGGCGCACTGCGTCAGTTGAATCCCTTGAGCCCGGCGATTCATCTCGGCGCCGACCGGTTGCTGGTGATCGGAGTGCGCGCGCGGCGCGGCGCCGGAGTGGCGGTCAACCGCGCTCCGATCGCCATGCCATCGCCGGGCGAGATCTTCGGTTATATGCTCGATACCCTGTTCACGGATCAGGTGTACGGCGACCTCGAGCAACTCGAGCGCATGAATCAATTGGCCGCCGCCTCACCTGCCGCGCACCGCGACATACAACATGTCGATACCCTGATGTTGGCGCCGAGTGTCGATCCCAGGGAAATCGCGGGTCGCCACGCCGGCGATGTTCCCACCGGGCTGCGTGCGCTGTTGCGAGTCATCGGCGGGCGCGACCCTTCGGGCTATCAGCTCGCCAGCTATCTGACATTCGAGGCCGGGTACACGCGTGCCCTGATTGAGCTCGGCTATCGCGACGCGATGGAGGCACGAGCCGCCATCATGGCCTTCATGAGCGGCGAGAAACTGCCTCCGGTGCTGACGTCTCCCGGCGTTGCTCAGGCGACCTGAAGCGCGCCAGGCGGGCAAGCAAGTCTTTTCAAGTCCGCGGTTGTGCGACCGCCGTCAGGTGCGGGTGGGGACCAGCGGGGAGTCCGCTATGTCGTGCCGTCACGTTAGCGAACTGCCCTGCGAATATCGACGCCAGACGATCGACGATATAGACCGAGCGATGCTGACCCCCTGTGCACCCCACCGCGACGGTGAGGTAGCCTCGATTGCTGGCCTGGTATTCGGGCACGCGCGCGCGGATAAATTGCTCGATGTCGGCGATCAGGGTCGCGACATTCGTGTTCGACTCCAGAAACCGAATCACCTCGGGGTCGCGGCCGGTGAGATTGCGCAGCCCCGGCTCCCAGTAGGGATTGGGCAGAGAGCGCGCGTCGAATACGAAATCCGCATCGCCCGGCAAGCCATACTTGAAGCCGAAGGATTCGAACGTGATCGACAGCCGGCCCACAGCACGCTGTTCGACGCGCTTGTGGATGATGTCGCGCAGCCCGTGCACGCCCATCTTCGAGGTGTCGATGACCAGCTCGGCGATATAGAGGATGGGCTCGAGGAGTTGCCGCTCGAGCGCCATCGCCTCGCGCAGATCGATGTTGTTGCGGCTCATCGGGTGCTTGCGGCGGGTCTCGGCGAAGCGGCGTAACAGCTCATCATCATTGGCAATGAGAAAGACGACCTCGCACTGGATGCCGCTACGGCGCAACTCATCTATGAGCTTGGGGACAGTGGCAATCTCAGCTGGTGTGTTGCGCGCATCCAACCCGATGGCGGTGCGCTCGTAGGTCGATTCTGGGCTGCGCACCGTGTACGAGATGAACGGCTTCAGCAGCGCCGCGGGGATATTGTCTATGCAATAAAACCCCAGGTCCTCGAGCATGTGCAGAGCCACGCTCTTTCCGGAGCCGGACAAGCCACTGAGGATGAGGATGCGCACACCCTATGGTTATCCAGCCATTGGTGTCGCCGCAAGGCCGGAATGAGCGAAGTCGGGACGAGGGTCTCGATCCGGAAACGCGATATAGGCACAGGGATGTGCCCCGCCGCCGCAGGTGGCTGCGTGGAGAGCAAAAACCACGCTTTTTGCTCTCCACACGTTGGGCCGGGCAGGGTGCGACGCATGCGTCGCACAGGCGCACACGGATGTGCGCCCCGGGCTTGCGCGGAGCATGGACTGCGCAGCGCAATGCCCGGATCCAGCGTTTAAACTATTGCGCTAGGCGCGCACGACGCGGCGGGTTTCGGCCGCGTGAACGTCAGCCATTTTTTCCTTGTGTTTTTTCAAGCACCTGTCCAGCTTGTCGGTCAGCAGATCGATGGCCGCATACATATTCTCATCGATCGCTTCCGTATGGATGACGGTACCGCTTACGTGCAGCGTCGCCTCGGCCTTTTGTCGCAGCTTCTCTACCGTCAGAATGCAGTGCACATCGAGCACCTGATCGTAGTGCCTGCCGATGCGCTCGAGTTTCTTTTCAACATAACCCCGCATTGACTCAGTGACCTCGACGTGATGGCCGGTGACGTTGAGCTGCATAGCCGTCTCCTTCTACGAGTTTTAACGTACGTACCCTACATTTGCTTTGAACTTGCCCTCTTGCGCTCATTGGAGGGGGCGATGCCCATCGCCTCACGATATTTAGCTACCGTGCGGCGCGCGACCGGTATCCCTTCGCCGGATAGGAGCTCGGCGATACGGCCGTCGCTGAGAGGGCTCTCCGCGTCCTCCTCCTTGACGAGTTTCTTGATTTTCGCGCGTATAGCGGTTGAGGACGTGCCGGATCCGTCAGCACCCTCCACCTGACTGGAAAAGAAGTAGCGCAGCTCGAACACGCCGCGCGGGGTATGCATGTATTTGCCCGAGGTGACGCGCGAGATGGTGGACTCGTGCATGCTTACGGCCTCGGCGATGTCCTTCAGGATCATCGGCCGCATGTGCTCGTCGCCATGCTCCAGGAATGCCTGCTGGCGCTCGACGATGGACCGGGCGACTTTGATGAGGGTCTCGTGGCGGATTTCGAGGCTCTTCAGAAGCCAGCGCGCTTCCTGCAACTGTGCACGCATGGTGGCGTGGCTCGCGTTACGGCCGATCAAACTGGCATAGCTGCTATTCAAGCGCACGCGAGGCAGGGTGGCGGAATTGATCTCCACCGCCCATCCGTGGTCGGTACGTCGGACGAAGACATCAGGGACCACATATTCCGCGGAGCCCGTGCTTACGGTCGAGCCCGGGCGGGGATGACAGGAGCGTACCAACGCCAGTGCGGACGTGATCTCTTCCTCTGTTGCGCGGAGCTCGCGACGCAGTAGAGAGAGCTCCCGCTCAGCCACGAGTTCCAGATGATGGCGTGCAATTTCGACGGCAGTGTTGAATCCAGGCGTGGCAGGGTCCAACTGGCGCAACTGCAGCTCGATGCATTCGCCGACCGAGCGGGCACCCACTCCAGCAGGGTCCAGCGCCTGGACGACCGCGAGCGTGGCCTCAACTTCGGATGCGTCACATTCGACTTCGGGCCGCAGTGTATTGGCAATCTCCTCCAGCGGCTCCGTAATGTAGCCGTCGTCGCTGATCGCGTCGACAATCGCGCGCGCGATGGCGAACTCGCGAGGCTCAAGTCTCGCCACCTCGAGCTGCCACAACAGGTGCTCCTGAAGGGATTTTCCCGCGGAGTCGGCGTATTCCTGCTGGCGCTCGTCGTCATCGCCACCGTTCCAGGGGGTCTCCGCGGGGCCGACGTTTTGCTCGCCCCAGCCTTCGTCGAGCACCTCCACGGTGCTTTCCGGCGCGCGCTCGGGTGCCGGCGCCTGCTCATGCTGCGCCACCGCGGACTCTTCCACGGCCTCGAAGACGCCCGTACCCTCGGATTCCTCCAGGGGCTCGAGCATGACGTTCGATTCGAGAAGCTCCCGGATGTGGGCCTGGAGCTCGAGTGCAGGCAGCTGCAGGAGTCGGATGGCCTGCTGCAGCTGCGGGGTCATGGTCAATTGCTGACCCAACCGAAGCTGCAGGGACGGTTTCAGCATGGTGGCACGACAGCGGCGCTAGGAGCCTTTCCTCGTCTTAAGTGATTGAAATCTAGAGGGTTCCGCTTGAGCTTAGGCTCATAATCGAAACGCTTCACCCAAGTACACCTCACGCACTTGGGGGTTGGCAAGGATTTCTTCCGCAGTTCCGGATGCAATCACCGTGCCTTGGTTGACGATGTAGGCGCGAGTGCATACGCCGAGGGTTTCCCGGACGTTATGGTCGGTGATCAGGACCCCGATATCGCGATGCGTAAGCTCGCGGATAATGCGCTGGATATCGAGAACGGAGAGGGGATCGACGCCCGCGAACGGCTCGTCGAGCAGCATGAATCGGGGATCGGCGGCCAACGCGCGGGCAATCTCGACACGCCGGCGTTCGCCCCCCGAGAGCGATAGTCCGAGGCTGCGGCGCACATGGCCAATGCGCAGCTCTTCCAGAAGCTCCTCCAGTCTACGCTCGCGCGCCGCGCGCTCGAGGTCGGGGCGTGTCTCGAGGATGGACAGTATGTTGTCCTCGACAGACAGCTTGCGGAAGACCGATGCCTCCTGCGGAAGGTAACCCAGGCCCAGTTGTGCGCGGCGGTGCATGGGCAGAAGGGTGACGTCCTGCTCGCCGACGTAAATACGGCCTGCATCGCACGGCACGAGGCCCACCATCATGTAGAACGCTGTCGTCTTGCCGGCGCCGTTGGGACCGAGGAGGCCGACGACTTCGCCGTTTGAGACTTCGACCGACAGATCCTTTACGACCTGGCGTTTCTTGTAGGACTTCGCCAGGCCAGTGGCTTTGAGTGACGCCATAGTTTAGTGCGGACCGGACGGGGACTGTGCCGCCGCGCCAGGAGCAGGGGTCCCTGTTGCCGCGGTTGCGCTCGGGCCTGGCGCACCAGGCGCCGCCGCGCTCGCGGCCTGCTGTGGCGTCGTTGGTTGCGCGCCTGGGAGCGGCAGCGTTGGTGTTGTTTCAGGCGCCGCGGGCTGCGGCCTACCGGGGTCGCCCGCAGTGGGTTTCGGTTTGTTGGTTCCTGCGCCGTCGCTGCCTTTCCCGTCGCCGCCCTTCGAGCCTTCATTCGGAGTGATTGTGACGTGGATACGCTCGTTGACCGAAGAGGTCGTCGCTTCGACGTGTTCCTCGCGCAGGCTGTACACGATCACAGGCCCGCGGATGTCGTTTCGCCCATCGGTGACCCAGGCGTCATTCGACAAGCGTACGGTTCCCGGTCCCACCTCGTACACAATCTCATCAGCGTGGCCGCGGGCGATGATGTTGGCATCCTCGCGCTTCTGGTCGAACTCGGCGGGATTGCCGGTTGCCGTGGCTCGCTTGAGCTGGTTGTCCTCGAACTCGACGACGGCCTCGTCGGAACGCAGGTTCCCACGCGGCTCGGCGTTGATGCGCACATTGCCGGCGAGCGTCCAACGGCTGTTTTTGAAATCGCGCGCGGTCGCCAGCGCGCGGTCGGCGCGCACGGTCATCTTGCCATAGGTGATCGTGACATCCTTCAGGTGCACCACGTTCGTCTTGAAGTCGGTGTCCATAAAGGTCGCGTCGTATGAAATGTTCGGTGGCGGATCTTCCTTCTTGTTCGCCGCGCTCAGGCACGGTACGAGAGTCAGGAACGCCAGTACGGCGCTACAAATGCGAACGATCGCAAGGGAATGTGTTGGCAACGAGTTCATTTCGAGCCCGGGAGGCGGCTGGGTACTGCTGTACCGTGCACCGCGGATTCTAACTGCACCCGGCCATCGTTCAAGGTGGCTCGCATTCCCTTGCCCTTGATCTGCTGCCCGGACCACGTAAGCGTAACGGGGGCCTTTGTGCTCACGATCTTGGTGTTCGTGTCAAATGCCAGGTGCGGCGTGCTGATTTGCGCGGGTTGGCTCGTTCCCTGTGGGGTACCCTCAACGTGTACGTTGCCTGACAACTCAACTTTACCGGTGTCCTGGCCGACTTGGCCTTCATCGCCGCGCGCCGTCCACAACGCGCCGTTTGCGTCGTAGAAGCCCAACGTCGCCCGCTCCAACTGCACCGTGTCGTCGTTTGGCTGTTGGCGGATGACATCGGCATCGACGGTGTAAAGCGGGTGTCCGTCCGGGCCAGTCTGCACGAGCTTGGCGTTACGCGCGGCATACCCTGGTTCGTGCGGTTCCTCGATGATCGTCGTTGCCGTAGTCTCGCCCTGCGGCCCTCCAAACAGTATGGTGCCGCCTATGACCACGATGAAAACCAATGCGGCGAAGATGCGGTAGATCATTTCGCGCGCGCCTTGTGGCTGCCATGCGCTAGGCCCGGATGGGCCAGCCCCGGATTGGCTAATAGATAGTCACACACCTCACGCACCGCACCATGTCCTCCGGGGAGCCTGGTGACCAGGTGAGCAGCGTGCCGCGCCTCAGGATGCGCATCCGCCACCGCAAATGCGAGTGCTACCTTGCGCATGAGCGGGACATCCGGCAGGTCGTCTCCCACACAGGCGCAGGCGGACGGCTCGATCTTCAACCGGCTGCACAGCCGCTCGAGTTCCACAACCTTGTCTTTGGCCCCCTGCCGGACGTGTTCCACGCCCAGCTCGCGGCAACGTACGTCCACCATCTTGGATTTGCGCCCGGAGATGATCGCTACCTCGATGCCCGCGCGGGCGACCTGTTGGATTCCCAGCCCGTCGCGGACATGAAACTGTTTGAGCGCCTCGCCGCGCGCGCCAAAGTACAATCGCCCGTCGGTCATTACGCCATCGACGTCCAATATCAACATCCGGATTGCGGCAGCCGTTTTTCTTGCCATGAGACGCAGTGCTCTTTGCCGAGCGATGTAGCGGTGCGACTCTTAGACCACGCCCGCGCGGAAAAGGTCGTGTACATTCAAGGCGCCGGCCAGCAGCCCGTGCTCGTCGATGACCGGCAACGCGGTGATGCGATGGACTTCCATCAGGTGTACCGCTTCAGCCGCCAGTTCCCGCGGGCCGATTGTCTTGCAATTTGCCGTCATCACTTCGCTCATCAGGGTCGAATGCACGTCGAGTTGTTTGTCGAAGGTCCGCCGCAGGTCGCCGTCGGTGAACACGCCGAGCACCCGGTTGTCGGGGCTCACGATGATGGTCATTCCAAGCCCCTTGCGCGACATCTCCAGCAGGCCGTCGCGCAGCTTGTCTCCGGGCGCCGTACGCGGAACTTCCTCGCCCGTGCGCATTAGATCCTCGACGTGCAGCAGCAGCTGGCGTCCGAGGCTGCCTCCGGGGTGAGAACGCGCGAAGTCCTGTTTGGTAAACCCGCGCGCTTCGAGAAGCGTTACGGCCAAAGCGTCCCCCATCGCGAGAGTTGCCGTAGTGCTTGCGGTAGGCGCCAGATTCAGGGGGCAAGCCTCCTCCGCGACGCTGACGTCCAGTGTCACGTTCGCTGCCCGGCCGAGGGTCGAGTCGGTCTTTCCGGCCATGACCAGGAGCGGGACACCGAGCCGCTTCAAGTGCGGCAATAGCATCACAAGCTCGGGTGTCTCGCCCGAATTCGACAGAGCCAGCACGACATCCGAGCGTGTAATCATGCCGAGATCGCCGTGGCCGGCCTCGGCCGGATGCAGGAAAAATGCGGGCGTCCCGGTGCTTGCAAGGGTGGCCGCGATTTTCCGCGCCACGTGTCCGGATTTCCCCATCCCGGTCACGACCACACGTCCCTTGCAGGCCAGGCACAGCCGGCAGCCCGCGGCGAATCTATCGTCGATACGCGCTTGGAGCTCCTCGACAGCTCGGGCCTCGATAGCCAATGCACGGCGCCCGGACGCCAGCAAAGGAGGCGTGTCGTTGACGGGTGGGATGGCGGCTCTGCTCATGATTCGAAGGGCGGGGCGATTCTTAAGTGCTGTACGGGGACTATTCCCCGGCCAACCGCGATTATAGGCGTGAGCGTCTGCCTGAGTACGCCAGGAGGAGGTATTGACGTGCTTCGAGGCCTGCAGCGACGTCGCGTAGCGATTAATATTCCGGCGCATGAACCCTGAACACATCGCACAGCTCATCCGTACTGCCCTTCCCGAGGCGCAGGTACAGGTCGAATCGGACGACAACACGCACTTTGCCGCGCGTGTCGTGTCGCGTGAATTTATCGGTAAACGCAGCATTGCCCGCCACCAGCTCGTTTACAAGGCGCTCGGCGAGCTCGTGGGTCGGGAGATCCACGCACTCTCCATCGAAGCACTCACCCCGGAAGAAAGCGGATCACCCTGACATGATGAAGCCTCAATCCCTGGCCTCGCGGGCCTATGCGACGTACTGGTGCACGAGGGCAAAAACCACGCTTTTTGCCCTCCGCCAAATCGAAGTCGAGCGCTCGTCCGCTGAAAGCGCCGCAGGCGACTTTCAGCCTATTTAATATGGACAAGCTGCAGATTCAGGGGGGAGTTCCTCTCGAGGGTGAAGTGCGCATCTCGGGCGCCAAGAACGCCACTTTACCTATCCTGGCGGGCGCGCTCCTCGCCGATGACCCGGTGATGGTCGCCAATGTGCCTCACCTGAAGGACGTCACGACCACTGTCGAACTCCTCGGTCGAATGGGTGCGACGGTCACTATCGACGAGCGCATGCGCATCGAGGTCGATGGTTCGACCGTCAAGGAATGCTTCGCGCCGTACGAACTCGTGAAGACGATGCGCGCCTCGATTCTCGTGCTGGGGCCGCTCGTGGCGCGCTTTGGCAGCGCCGACGTGTCATTGCCGGGCGGCTGCGCCATTGGCGCACGGCCGGTGAACATCCATGTGGCGGGTCTGCAGGCGATGGGGGCCGATATCACCATCGAGGGTGGCTATATCAGAGCACGTGCCTCGCGTTTGAGAGGGGCTCGTCTGGTGCTCGATACCGTGACCGTTACCGGTACTGAAAACCTCATGATGGCGGCGACGCTCGCTGACGGCGAGACCGTTATCGAGAACGCGGCACGCGAGCCCGAGGTGGTCGACCTGGCGAACTTCCTCATCGCCATGGGCGCGAAGATTCAGGGAGCCGGTACCGACAAGATTGTAATCACCGGAGTGGAGCGGCTGCGCGGCACGACTTACGAGGTGCTTCCGGATCGCATCGAAAGTGGTACGTATCTCCTCGCCGGTGCGATCACGCGCGGTCACGTGCGTATCAAAAACACTCGGCCGGATCATCTCGATGCCGTGCTGGTCAAGCTTCAGGAAGCAGGTGCAAAGATCGGCGTCGGCGACAACTGGATCGATATCGACATGCGCGGACGCCGGCCGAAGGCTGTGGATGTTCGTACCGCCCCTTATCCCGCGTTTCCGACCGACATGCAGGCGCAGTTCGCTGCTTTGAACACGGTGGCGACCGGTGTTGGCACCATCATCGAGACGATCTTCGAGAACCGCTTCATGCATATGCTCGAGATGCGGCGTCTCGGTGCTGAGATTCGGCTCGAGGGCAACACCGCCATCATCCGCGGCGTTGAGAAACTTACCGCTGCGCCGGTCATGGCAACGGATCTGCGCGCCTCCGCGAGTCTCGTTCTAGCCGGCCTGGTTGCCGAGGGGCAAACTGACGTGGAGCGGATTTATCACATCGATCGCGGCTACGAGGCGATCGAGGAGAAGCTGGCGCAGTTGGGTGCGCAGATAAAACGCGTGCCGAACTAGTTTATTGGCCAAAAGACGCCTGCGGCGCTTTTGGCGGATGGAGGTTTTTGGCTTCGTTTGAGGGCCAGCAAAAAGCGTGGTTTTTGCTGGCCGAACGCGGCCACTCAGCGTGGCAACGGCGATCGGCATCGCTATTGTCGGGGCGCCTGGCCGCGCTAAGCGCGGGACGTCGGCGGACGCCGTCGGACGCGTCTGACCGCGGGCCGTCATGGTGGCGGAGTAGACTCGAGTCGGCACATTAACTGCTGCGCGTTACGTGCAGCTCGACCGGAACCGGCCTACGTATAGCGAGCAAAAACCACGCTTTTTGCCGGGGGCGCCTAGCCCTCTGCCAAGTCGAAGTGGGGCGCGTGTCCGCTGAAAGCGCCGCAGGCGACTTCGCTCGCGCGACGTACTGGTGCACGAGGGCAAAAACCACGCTTTTTGCCCTCCGCCGAGTCGAAGTGGGGCGCGTGTCCGCTGAAAGCGCCGCAGGCGACTTTCAGCCAATTTAAGGAGAGGAATCTATGCGAATCGGCATGATCGGGCTCGGGCGCATGGGCGCCAACATGGTGCGGCGGCTGCTCAAGGGTGGCCACGAGTGCGTTGTTTATGACCGCTCGGCTGATGCCGTCAAGGCTTCAGTCGCGCAAGGCGCTAAAGGGGCGAGCTCGCTCGCCGAGCTGGTCGCCGGCCTGAGCGCCCCACGGGCGGTGTGGATCATGGTGCCCGCCGCCACGGTTGATTCCGTCATCGGCGAGCTGCGCGCGTTACTCAAGAGCGGCGACATTCTCATCGATGGGGGCAACTCCCACTATCACGATGACATCCGGCGGTCGAAGAAGCTGCGCGACGAGGCGGGCATTCACTACGTCGATGTTGGAACCAGCGGTGGGGTGCTGGGCTTCGAGCAGGGCTATTGCCTGATGGTGGGCTGCGATGCGGCCGCGTTCGAAACACTCGAGCCGATTTTCGCCACACTATCCCCAGGAGGGCGTAAGCCGCAGGGTGACGCGCAGAGCGCGGCCTCCATGGGCTACCTGCATTGCGGCGCTTCCGGTGCCGGCCACTTCGTGAAGATGGTTCACAACGGTATCGAGTACGGGCTCATGGCGGCTTATGCCGAAGGGCTGAATGTGCTCAAGCACGCGGACGCCGGTTTGCACAAGGGCGAGGCTGACGCCGAGACCGCGCCTCTGAGCAACCCGGAGCTGTATCAGTACCAGCTCGACATTGCCGCGATCGCGGAGGTCTGGCGTCACGGCAGCATCATTTCCTCGCGATTGCTCGATCTGACCGCCGATGCTCTGGCGCAGGACCCCAAGCTGCAACAGTTTGGCGGCCGTGTGTCCGACTCCGGGGAAGGGCGTTGGACGGTGCAGGCGGCGATCGAAGTCGGCGTGCCGGCCTTCGTGTTGAGCGCCGCACTCTATTCGCGCTTCGATTCGCAGGGTCGCGCCGAGTACGCCGACAAGCTGTTGTCGGCCATGCGTCTTGGGTTCGGCGGCCATCTCGAGAAGAAATCCTGACGAGTGACATGGACGTTACGCGGGCCCGCGCGAGCGCCAAGCCCGAGCGGTATCCCATTTGGAGGCATTTCTATGCAGCGCCGTGACTCTGATTCGCTGGTGTTGTTTGGCGCAACCGGGGACTTGTGTTATCGCAAGATCTATCCGGCGCTCTATCACCTGGTTCGCCGCGGACTGTTGACAGTGCCCGTGATCGGTGTGGCGCGCGCGGGCTGGAATCAGCAACAGCTCGCCCAGCGTGTACAGAAGAGCATGGAGGAGTTCGTACCGAACCGTGACAGCGAGGCGGTCGAGCGGCTCATCGGTCTGCTGAAGTACGTGGACGGCGACTACAACGACCGCGCCACTTTCCAGACCTTGCGCAAGACCCTCGGCAATGCCGAGCGTCCCTTACACTACTTGGCGATTCCGCCGAGTGTGTTCCCCGTGGTCATTGAGCATCTCGGCGCGACGATGGTGTCCGGCGCGCGGGTCGTGATCGAGAAGCCCTTCGGGCGCGACCTGCAATCGGCGGTCGCACTCAACCAGACACTGCTGAAGCGCTTTCCCGAGTCGAGCATTTTTCGCATCGACCACTACCTCGGCAAGGAGGCGGTGCAGGGTCTGCTCTACTTCCGGTTTGCCAACTCCTTCCTCGAGCCGGTCTGGAATCGCAACTACGTCGCCAGCGTCCAGATCACCATGGCCGAGAAGATGGGCATGAACGGACGCGGCAAGTTCTACGAAGAGACGGGCGCGATCCGCGACGTCATGCAGAATCATCTGTTGCAGATCCTTGCCTTCCTCACGCTCGAGCCACCCGTCAACTCGGAAGGCGAGTCGTTGCGCGACGAGAAGGTGAAGGTGTTGAAATCCATCCGGCCGGCGAAACTCGAGAACGTCGTGCGCGGACAATTTCGTGGCTATCGTCAGGAAAATGGCGTGGCGCCCGACTCGAAAGTCGAGACTTTCGCGGCGCTGCGCCTCGAAGTGGACTCATGGCGGTGGGGCGGCGTGCCGTTCTACCTGCGCGCGGGAAAGAACCTGCCCGTCACCGCGACCGAGGTGGTCGTCGATCTGCGGCCGCCGCCGACGCATGTTTTTGGTGAGTTCGGGCCGGAACAGCCGAACTATCTGCGCTTTCGTGTGGGTCCCGACGTGGCGATCGCGTTGGGCGCGCACGCCAAGAAGGCAGGTCCAACGATGCAGGGTCGGGAAGTGGAGTTGTTCGTGTCGCAGCAGCAGGGCGATGAGATGGACGCCTACGAGCGACTCATCAGCGAGGCCCTGATTGGCAATACGGCACACTTCGCTCGCCAGGATGAAGTCGAGGCCGCTTGGGCGATCGTCGATCCGGTGTTGGGGTTGAAGACCAACCCGTATGAGTACACACCCGGAACGTGGGGGCCGCAGGAAGCGGATCATCTCATCAGCGGTCCGTGCTCCTGGCACAACCCCGGGGCGACCGCGCAGACATGGACTCGGGCCTGCGCGCCGCTCGAGATGAGTAAGTTCGCGCCCTAACTCGTGCGTGGCCGCTCGCTCACATGCGCTTTGATTTCGAACGTGCGTTTGCCGCGCAGGATTTTGATGACGAGTACCGAGCCCGGCTTCGCGGTTGCGACACGGGCGAGCGCATCCTGCGCGCTGTTGAGAGTGGCGCCGTCGATAGCGAGCAATAAGTCGCCTGGCTGCAGGCCTGCCTGCTGACTCGGGCTGCCGACATACATGTTGGCGACCAGAACACCGCCTTGCGCAAGCCCCAGCTGCGCTGCCTGCTCGTCCGACACGTCTTCCGGAACGATGCCGATCCAGCCGCGGATGACGCGACCGTGCTCGATGATATCGCTTAAGACTCCACGGACCATGTTGACCGGAATCGCGAAGCCGATGCCCTCAACGCCAAGGTTCTTTGCAACGATCGCTGTGTTGATGCCAATGAGCGCGCCGCTCGAGTCGACGAGCGCTCCGCCTGAGTTGCCGAAGTTGATGGGAGCATCCGTCTGGATGAAATCCTCCAGAGGGGCGATTCCGAGCTGCTGCCGGCTGGTGGCGCTCACGATGCCGTGCGTAACGGTATGCGCAAGTCCGATGGGATTGCCGATGGCGAGCACCACGTCACCGACTTTGAGTTGGTCCGAGCGACCGAAGGCCGCCACCGGCAGGGGACTCAGATCGATCTTGAGGACCGCAAGATCCGTGTCCGGGTCGCGCCCGACGATGTGCGCATCGGCGACCCGGCCGTCCTCGAGCTGTACGCGGATCGAGTCGGCGTTGGCGATGACATGATGGTTTGTAACGATGTGTCCGGCCTCGTCCACAATCACTCCCGAGCCGAGACTGCGTTCGATCCGCTGCCTGTAACGGGGCAAAAAGTCGCCGAACATCTCGCCGAAGGAGGGCGCGACCTTCTCCCGGATGAGGCGCTGTGTGTAGATGTTCACCACGGCGGGGGCGGCGCGCTGGACCGCCGCGTTGTAGGTCACTCGAGCCGGGGCGGGTACCGCGGGGGTCGTAACCGCAGGTATGGGGAGCGCGGGATCCGCCCTCCGGCGAATCAGGTCCGGCCGCACTGCGACGATGAGGAAGGCAAGGGCCAAGCCTCCCACGACCGATCCGACCACGAACGTCAGTCCGCGACCCAAGCGTTCCAGCATAGCGTTCACGGGGCTGCCGCCCCGACCTTTTTCTGCGGGTTGCGAAGACCACAACCGGCTAAGAGTAGCGGCGCGACGAGGCGCCGGTAAGAGAGGTCATCGGAACCCGCACATCTTGGCCGCGCGGATGCTGATGGTCGTTTGTGTATAATGCGCCGCCCCCCGCTAGCCGGAAACTGCACAGCAAACCGGAAGCTGTGTTGCCTGCGTATCGAGAATGCGCGGCGTGGGTGATGCGTCTGGGGTTTAGAGTGCGAAAGCGGAGAGTCGTTCGATGTCGGATAACGTAGTCGTCGCCGACGATGGAGCAGACCTGAGTCGACGCAAGTTTCTGACGAATGCCACCATAGCCACAGCGGCTGTGGGAGCGGTGTTCGTCGCCGTGCCATTCGTGGAGTCGTGGACTCCCTCGGAACGGGCCCGGGCGCTCGGTGCGCCTACGGAGCTCGACGTCACGAAGATCGACCCGGGCCAGATGACCATCATCACCTGGCGGCGCCAGCCCATCTACGTCGTGCGCCGCACGCCGGAAATGGTGCAGCACCTGCAAGGTCACGACGGTGATCTGAAGGATCCTGAGTCGAAGAGTTCGGACCAGCCTGCGTATGCAGCGAACGTGTTGCGGGCCCGCAAGGCGGAGTACCTGGTTCTCATAGGGACCTGTACCCATCTGGGCTGTCTGCCGAAGCAGCGCTTCGAGGCGGCCAGCGCCGAGATGGGACCTTCCTGGCCGGGTGGCTTTTTCTGCCCCTGCCATGGCTCGCGTTTCGACCTCTCCGGCAGAGTCTTCAATGGTTCGCCCGCGTCAGTGAACCTGCGCGTGCCGCCCTACGAATATCCCAACGAGAGCACGTTGCGCGTGGGCGCCGACGAGAAGGGGACCGTCTGATGGCCACCACGCACGACGGCTCGCCGCCGCGAAAGGGTTTCATGGGCTGGCTCAACAAGCGCCTGCCCGTCGATGACTTCGTTAAGTCCCAGGCTACCGGCTATTACGCGCCGAAGAACTTCAATTTCTGGTACTTCTTCGGGTTCATCGCCGTGGTGGTACTGGGGATGCAGCTCCTCACCGGCATCTTTCTCACAATGTTTTACAAGCCGGGCGAACTCACCTCGTTCGACTCGGTCGAGTACATCATGCGTGAGGTGGATCACGGGTGGCTCATCCGCTATCTGCATTCCACCGGCGCTTCCGCGTTCTTCATCGTCATCTATCTGCATATGTTCCGGGCGCTTCTGTACGGGTCGTACAAGGCTCCGCGCGAGCTGCTGTGGATTTTCGGCATGCTCGTCTATCTGGCGCTGATGGCTGAGGCCTTCATGGGTTACGTGCTGCCCTGGGGCAACATGTCATTCTGGGGCGCGCAGGTGATCGTCAACCTGTTTGGCACCATACCTGCGATCGGGCCGCCGCTGGTGGAGTGGATCCGTGGCGACTACGGCATCGCGGATGCAACTTTGAACCGGTTCTTCGCGCTGCACGTGGTGGCCATTCCGTTGGGCCTGCTGCTGCTGGTCCTGCTGCACCTGGTTGCATTGCGGACCACAGGATCGAACAACCCGGACGGCATCGAGATCAAGAAAAACCTCGATCGGGACGGCAAGCCGATCGACGGCATCCCTTTCCACCCGTACTACACGGTCAAGGATACTGTCGGCGCGGGCGTGTTCTTTATCCTCTTCTCGATCATCGTATTCTTCGTGCCGACCTTCGGCGGCCTCTTCCTCGAAGGGCCGAATTTCGAACCGGCCAATCCGATGTCGACTCCGGAACACATCGCTCCCGTGTGGTACTTCACGCCTTTCTACGCGATTCTGCGTGCCGTTCCTGACCAGCGCATGGGAGCGCTACTGATGGGCATCGCGGTAGCGTCGTTCCTGTTCCTGCCGTGGTTGGATCGCTCGCCTGTGAAGTCGATGCGTTATCGCGGCCCGATCTCGAAGTTCATGCTGGCGGTGTTCGCCGTCTCATTCATCGCGCTTGGGTATCTCGGATTGCAGCCCGCTGAAGGCTTGTACGTCATGCTCGCCCGCATCTTTACGGTGACTTATTTCGCATACTTCTGGCTCATGCCGATCTATTCGCGCGCAAGCTTCGATGCCGTAAAGCCGGTGCCTGAGAGAGTGGTATTCCATGCGCATTAGTAGCTCACCCGTCGTAAAAAGAAGCGGGCGCTTTCTGCTGGCAGGGCTCGTCCAAATCGTTCTCGTCAGTGGCCTGGCTGCAATGTCGGGCTCGGTGCACGCGGCCGAGGAAGCCTCCAAGGAAGGTTCCAAGGCCTTGGGCGCGGATTGGCAACACACGCTTGCGAAGAACGATGTCGCGGACAAAGCGTCCCTGCAGAGAGGCGCTCGTAACTTCGCCAATTACTGTCTCGGGTGCCACTCGCTGAAGTACGAGCGTTGGTCTCGCATGGCGAAGGATCTCGATATTCCGGAGGATCTGCTCCAGAAAGACCTCATGCCCCCCGGCGACAAGCCGGCGCAGTATGTTCTGACGAGCATGCCGGCGACGGATTCGGAGACCTGGTTCGGCAAGACCCCGCCGGACTTGTCATTGATGGCGCGCGCGCGTGGCACCGCCTATCTGTACCAGTTCCTGACGACCTTCTACACCGATCCGACGCGGCCCACGGGTGCGAACAATTTGCGATTGCCCTCGACGGCCATGCCGGCCGTGCTATCGGAGCTGGAGGGCGTCAAGCGCGCGGTCTACAAAACCGAGCCGAGGCCTGGTGGTGGCACCGAGCAGGTGTTCGATCATTTCGATCTGGTCGCTCCGGGGCGGCTGACGGCGGCCGAATACGAGTCTTTCGTGCGGGATACGGTGAACTTCCTGGATTATGTCGGCGAGCCTTCGCAGGTGGCGCGGCGTGCGCTGGGCGTCTGGGTCGTTCTGTTCCTGCTGGTGTTCACCTGGCTTGCCTGGCTGATGAAGAAGGAATTCTGGAAGGACGTGCACTAAGAGAGGGCAAGGCGCGGCGTTCCGGCCCCCGGCGTGGGAAAGCGTGACGTGTGGAATTGAGCGCGACCGGGGCCGGTGTATGCTCGATGTAGTAGGTTCAGGGGCAGTGGCTCGAGTCGCGAGAACGCGCGGTACAGTCGCAAGGTTCAGGCTTGCGGCGCGCGCGGTACGCGCTCACAAGCGGCAGAGGTGTCCGAAAGACCCTCAGGTTGCTGTTCGCGGGGAGCGAGAAGTTGTCGAGCAGACGATCCATCATGACGCTGTTCTCCGCGCCGAATGACCCATTCAGTCATCGCACGCGGATCGTGTTGGCCGAAAAGGGCATCAGCATCGATATTGTGAGTGTGGACTCCGCCAAGTTCCCGGAGGATCTGCTCGACCTGAATCCATATCACAGCGTGCCGACCCTGGTCGATCGCGACTTGGTGCTGTACGACTCGCGAGTCATCATCGAGTACCTCGACGAGCGCTTTCCCCATCCGCCCCTCATGCCCGTCGATCCCGTAACGCGCGCTCAGTTCCGTCTCGCCCTATATCGAATCGAGCGCGACTGGTACAGCCTGGTGCAGCAGATCGAGCAGGAGCCGGACAAGAAGCAGACGGTGAAGCTGAAGAAGATTCTGCGCGACACGATTTTGCAAAGCACCGAGCTGTTCAAGATCAAGCCGTACTTTCTGTCCGACGAGTTCTCGCTGGTGGATGCGAGCATCGCGCCGGTGCTGTGGCGTCTGCCGTATTATGAGATCGATCTGCCGCCCCAGGCACAGCCGATCATCAAGTACGCAAGCCTCATTTTCTCGCGGCCGGCGTTCCGTGAAGGCCTGTCGGAGAAGGAGCAGGAGATGCGGTTGCTTTAGTCTCATGACCACCAGTCCCCCCGCCCCGCCCAAGCGTCCTTACCTACTGCGAGCCATGCACCAATGGATCAGCGACTGTGGCAATACGCCACACGTCATCGTTGATGCCGATCGTGCTGGGACCGAGATTCCCAAGGCATACGTCAAGGAAGGGAAGATTGTCCTCAACCTCAGCTTTACGGCGACGCAACGGCTGAAGCTCGGGAATGACAATATCGAATTCGATGCCCGGTTCGCGGGCGTCGTGCATCACGTGTCGTTTCCGATCGCGTCGGTGATGGGAATTTACGCGCGCGAGACGGGGGAGGGGATGGTCTTCTCCGACCAGGATCTCGGCCCTGAGCCACCGCGGCCGCCTGCCGCCACCGAGGAAGGCAATGGGAACGGAGCGCCTCAGCGCGCGCGGCCGCAGCTGAAGGTTGTTAAGTAGCGCCCGAAACGGGCTGCAGGCGGGTTGCGGAAACGGCCTTTCGGCCGTTTCCGCCCGTCGACAAGAGAAGAGTTAGCCTATAAGCCGGGTTCTGTCGAGGGTGATCATTCCTCTGGGACCCACGTCACCGTGAGCCTCAAGCGACCTACCCGGAAGCGCGCGCGGATCAACGCTGCCCCTCACGGCTGTAACACCGCTTAGGCGGCTTCCCTATTTGGTCTTGCTCCAGGTGGGGTTTACCATGCCAGCCTTGTTGCCAATGCCGCGGTGCGCTCTTACCGCACCGTTTCACCCTTACCGGCTACTGCGGCTTGCGCCGTAGCAGCTTAGGCGGTCTGCTCTCTGTTGCACTTTCCGTGGGCTCGCGCCCCCCAGGCGTTACCTGGCACCTGATCCGCCGGAGCCCGGACTTTCCTCCATCACAGTCGCCACAAAAGTGGCGAGCTTTGACAGCGATCACCTAGCCGACTCTTCGCGCTCATTATGGCAGAAACCCGTCTGTGGGCCCCGCAGTAGAGCCGCTCTATTCGCCAGGATCGTCGTTGCGGGCATCGCCGCTTCGGGTGGCGAGGGCATAGGCTTCGTTTCGGGTTGCGCCTGTCAGCTGCGCGGCGATCGCCGCAGCACGGCTGGGGGGCAACTCCTTCACGAGGAGATCGACGGCGCGACGTAACAGCTGCGGGTCCACGGTGCTCTGTGTCGGCGGAGCGCCTTCAACAACAAGGGTGATCTCGCCGCGCTGGAAATTGACGTCGCCTTGCGCCTGAGCTGTCAGATCCGCGAGTGTGCCGCGATAGATCGTCTCGTGGGTTTTGGTGAGCTCGCGGGCAACGACCGCTTGCCGACCGGCGCCGAACTCCACGGCCAGATCCGCGAGTGTCGCCGCAATGCGATGCGGCGCTTCGAAGAACACGAGGGTGCGCGTTTCGTTAGCAAGTTTGCCCAGCTCCGCGCGGCGCTCGCGTTCGCGCGCAGGAAGGAATCCCTCGAAACAAAACCGGCTCGTGGGAAGTCCAGCCACCGCCAGCGCGGTGGTGATGGCTGACGGTCCAGGTATGGCCAGCACTTCGAAACCCGCTCGTGCCGCGCCGTTGACCAGCTCAAAACCTGGATCCGAAAGAAGGGGGGTGCCCGCGTCGCTGACGAGCGCGATAACCTCGCCCGCTTCGAGTCGTGCGAGCAGATCCGGAACGCGCTGCGATTCGTTGTACGCGTGGAGCGAGACCAGCGGACGCGAAATGCCAATGGCTTGCAGAAGTGCCAGCGTGTGCCGTGTGTCCTCGGCGGCGATGAGATCCGCGCTCCCGAGCGCTTCGCGTGCGCGAGTGCTCAGATCGCCCATGTTGCCGATTGGCGTCGCTACGACTTGCAGCCGGCCGCGTGGCTTCACCACTATAATCTCCGTTTCGCGTTTCCAAATCCGGGCCATCCTGCCCGCCAAGGAATTGAATTGAAAGTCCTCTTCCCCACACTGGCGCGAAATCCGGCGCGCGAGGTTCAGGCTGGTGTCGCGCGCATTGCGCGCTCACAAGCGGCACCAGTGGTGGAGAGGCCCTCAGGTTGGATCGTCCGCTGCGCTGTGATCGTCACGGCCGCATTCGCTCTCGCGGGGTGCCCGAGCATCACACGCCAGGCGGAGCTACCGCCTAGCGTCGATCGCGCGGACGCCCTGGCTCGCCAGGGTGACCAGGCGGGTGCTGCCCGTGTGTACGAAGCGTTGGCTGCGCAAAACAGCGGGACTGATCACAACGATTACGTTTTTCGCGCCACGCGCGCCTATCTGGCCGCACACCTGCCTGAGGATGCGGCGCGGATTTTGGCGACTGTCGAAACGCCGCTGAGCCCCAAACAGAACCCTCAGTACGCTCTGCTCGATGTGCAGGTTACTCTCGCTCGCGGACAAGGTGCGCAGGCGTGGCAGAAAGTGAGTGGTATGCAGCTGCCGCCGACAGTCGCGGAGGCGGTGGAGTACTTGAAGACTCGTCAACAGGCCGCTTTCGCTGCCGGCCGTCCTGCCGACGCGGTGGCTGCTGAAATCTCGCTCGAGCCCTGGCTCGCCAATGCTCAGGAGTTACGTCAGAGCCGCTTGGCTCTGCTTTCCGAGTTACGTGACGCGAGCGACCACGGGCCCAAAATCGATGCGCGCGCAAGCACCGATCCTGTCGTGCGCGGTTGGCTGGAGCTCGCTCCGCTGGCGGCCTCCGCGGGTCGCAATCCGAACGCTGCCATTGCTGAAATCGAAGCGTGGCGGGGCCGTCATCCCAACCACCCCGCCAATGAGATCGTGCGTACTCAGCTGTTGGGAAGCCTGCAAGTGCAGCCCATGGAGGCTGAGGCTCACATTGCCCTGTTGTTGCCCATCACAGGTCGGGCGGGTGGCCCCGCGACGCAGGTTCGCGAGGGCTTTATGACTGCCTACTACCAGTCCGCCTGCACAGAATCACTTCACACATGAATAATGAAAGGCACAATGCGCCATGAATAATTCGCTGAGAGTTCCTTGATTGATTTCCACGTCTACGCTGATGCAAACTGCAGTTGCTGATTGATTCCTTGCTAGCCACCAACTCCACGCTTCAAAAGACCATATGCAGCCGCAAATGCATACCCAATTTATGTTTCCTCCACTGCAACTCAATATACATCTATTCCATAAATCAAGCCAGTTCCTCCGTTCCTCCGTACGTACATATTCCATATCATCCTGATATCTATCTTGCTGCATTCGCAAGGAACGCATCGGGTGGCAATTTATCCTGTTGAATTTTAGCTACCGGACTTAAGGAAGATGAGATGAAGGTGCAATTACCTTGTTGACATTGAACGCCACGAAAGCCTTCTCGAGATCCCAACCAGTTTCCGTGAGGCAGAGGACCGCATATTCTGGTGTCATACCCCGTCTTCTCCACCAACTGCTTCGTGGCCATCTCCTGCTGTTGTTGTTCAGGGCTGATGATTTGCGCTGGAGTGCTGTTTTTGAGTCGGATTGGCGTGTTGTGAAGGTCTAGCCAGCGGCGAATGTGCTCGGAGAACCATCATATCGCTGACGACTCGAATGGGTGAGCCACCAGGAGCACCGGGACCCAGGACGAACGTTCTCGAGAAGCTGCGGCTTCCCATCTCGTTAGATTTGATTTCCTCTTCGAATTCGCCGTGAATGATAAGTAACAGACCGTCGACACCGTGAGGGCTCTGTCCACTGGGATCAGCGAGACCGGGTTGTGGATGACATTCAATGAGATATTTGGTGGCTTGTGTGGTGATATCCGGGTGTCGAGTTTTTGGTAATCCGGACCAGACCTTTTGAATATCCTGAACGCCGCGGTACTGTCGAGCCATTCTCGGACTGATGTTTCTGATCATGTTGAGGCTGCGAGAGTGGGGTATGTATGCCGCCCACGCGGGAATGGGGGATGAGTGGCTTCGATCTCGCGGTGCTTTCGCGTTGAAAGACAGAGAGAAACAGGACTGTGCATCATAGAATGAGGATAGAACTGTAGTACGATCGCTGTCATAAAGAGGTAGAAACTGTCTGACAAAATTCTCTCCGACTTGGCCGACGTCTCGAAAGTATCATCCACTGATTGGGATAGGGGAATTGGCAGCTTCAGTCGCGGCAGCGACCTGCTCTGGAGATCTGACCTGGACTCCATTCAGAGTTAGGAGTTTTGGATACCATTTGAGAATCTCAGTGTTGTAATCTGGACTTTGCGTCTCAAGCGGGTT
>CAVVXG010000045.1:0-48658 GCA_963752125.1 uncultured Pseudomonadota bacterium
CGCCTCTTCACGCGCGGCGGAGGCTCCTTGCAATAGATCAGACTAACTTGACTGAGAGCTCCGTACTGCCCTTGATAGGTAAGCTGATGGACAGAAAGCCGTTGGCGGGATCCCGAATGAATTCGATATAGTCAGGCTCGCCGTTATCGTTCATTAAGAAGCCCCCGGTGCGCACCTGGGGCGCCACGATCTCGATGACCTGCCGGGCCAGCGACGGTCCAGACCCAAGCGGCCAACCATCAATGAGGGCGAAATCGACCGGGCCGCCCAGATCCCTGAGTGTCAGGCGACCATCGCCCTCACGAATGTCAACATAGCGGGTCAATCCGGCTTCGGCGATATTTCGTCGTGCGGTCGCCACCTTGGATGGCACTATCTCGGAACCAATCACGGTGCCGCCGCCATTGTCGCGCATGGCTGCTGCGAAATAGAGAGTCGAAAATCCGACCGAGGTCGCGAATTCGATCACTCTGGTCGCACGCATCGCGCGACAAAGCAGATAGATCAGATCTCCTTGGGCAGGAAATATCGAAAAACCATAGTCCGCATAATCGGCCGGATCGCAATTCGGATTGGCACGCGGACCGCCATCCTGCGGATAATGTTGCGCAGCCCAAACTCGATCGATCACGGCGTTAATCTGTGAATCTCGAAGAGGGCTCGCGCCGTTGGCTGTCCGGGCTTCGCGCAGAAATTTTTCGATCGACTCGGTACTCATGATCAGACTCCTGGTGAAAACGACAAGGCATGCCATATGGCCCAAAGGCGCGCTCGCGCTGGAAATCGCGAAGCGCGTGCAATGCCATTGTTTGTGCCACTAAGCCTGGAGACGTTTCACGCCCGAGGATATTGTGATCACGGCACGTAGTTTTAATTTGCAACCTCCTCGGCGATGCGAGAAGATCAGCACCGCGTTTTCCGCACGGTATCGGCACAGACGAAAGCAACGATGGCGAAGAGAATCAGCCATAAAGACTCGATGTGTGGAGTTGCTCGGCCCCTGGATGCGATCGGCGACTGGTGGTCGCTGTTGATCGTCCGTGATGCGCTCGATGGGTGCCACCGCTTCGGAGAATTTCAAAAGAGCCTGGGACTCGCCAAGAACATCCTGTCGGCCCGGCTGCGCAATCTCGTCGCGCACGGCATCATGGACATGGTCCCCGCCTCAGACGGCAGTCCCTATCAGGAGTATGTACTGACCGAAAAAGGGCGCGGCCTCTTTCCACTTCTGGTCGCGCTGCGGCAATGGGGCGAGGATTTCTTCTTCGAACCCAACGAGGCTCATGTGCTGTTGGTGGACAAGAAAAGCGGCCAGCCGGTGCGCAGGCTGGAGCTTCGCGCCCAAGACGGCCGCGTACTCGGGGCTGAGGATACTGTTGTGCGCGCTGCGGGAGGACGGGACAGAGCGGAGCGACGCTAACGCGGTCTCGTCACATAGGCATCTTGACAGCAAAATATTTTGCACTCATGATGCCTCCATGCGCACCACCGTTACCCTCGACCCGGATGTCGAGCAGCTGCTGCAGGACGCAATGCACCGGCGGCGACTGAGTTTCAAAGAAGCACTGAACCAGGCGATCCGCACTGGTCTATCCCAAGGTGCAGGTGTCAGTGCCGATGAGACACCCTTTGTCGTGCACGCGCAGCGGATGGGTCTGCGCGCGGGGCTCGACGCTGGCCGGTTAAATCAAATGGCGGACGAGCTGGAAGCTGAAGGCTTTGACGAGCTGAGTCGGACGTTAACGAAGAATCTCAAAGAACCCTCAGCGCGCAAACAGAAGTGACCGTCCCATGATCGTCCCGGACGCCAACCTGCTCCTCTACGCCTATAACCGCGACGCTCCGTTTCATGAGCGAGCGCGATCCTGGTGGGAAGAGTGCCTGTCAGGACGGGAGCCGGTGGGACTGACACATCCAACACTTTTCGCATTCCTTCGCATCAGCACCAACGCGAAGGTCTACGCGAACCCGATGACGCTCGGCACAGCAGCGGGACACGTGCGCTCGTGGCTCGCACGGAAAGTCAGCCGAGTCCTCGAACCGCCACCGAATCATACCGAGCAAGTCATTGGACTACTTGAGGAAGCTGGTGGCACTGCAGGAAATCTACTGACGGATGCTCAGATCGCGGCCTTGGCCCAAACTTATCGAGCCGTGGTCCATACTGCGGATCGGGACTTTCTGCGATTTCCAAACACCGACTGCCACTTCCCTTTGGATCCCTAGTCGGTCCTTACGCCTTGCGCGGCGCACCGGCAGTCATCGAAGCACGCGAGGATGGCGAGGTGACTCCCCGGGTCTGCCTAAGTTGATTCCTCCTGGTCGGCCAGCGGAGACGCTGCCGCGACGATCTTCTCCAACTGGCGCCCGGCGCTAAAGCGCGGGGACTGCACATCCTTGCCAAACAGCGCGCGGCACCAGAGCATGCTCAGAAACTCCGCCAGCGCCTCATCCGACGGAGTGACACCGTCCACGAGCTTTTGCAGATGCGGGTCGCGCGTCACCAGAAGCCTGCGCGTGAGCTCATCCATCATGCTGCCAAGCGCATACACTGTCAGCAGCAGAACCCTTTCATCCACGGGGTCGCGTAGAAACCGCTTGGCGATGATGCGCGCGACGCGGGCAAACCACTCGTAACCGTTGTGATCGTTGAATTTCTTGAACTCGGGGGTGTCATCACTGAGCTGCAAGATACAGCGGACGAGGCCGGCATTGGCGCGAGTGGCGCGAATCCAGGCGAGATTAGTTTGATAGCAGGATTCGTAGACCGTGAGGCCGCGCTGCCCCGAGCGCCCCCAGGCAGCGATCTCGTCGACAAAATCTGTCAGGACCTGCTGTGTGATGTCATTCTTGTCCTTGAAGTACAAATAGAAAGCGGCATGCGAGGCGCCGGCGCGATCGCAAATATCCGACACGCGCATGTCGTGATAGCCCATCTCCCCTAGTGCCTGTACTGCCGCCAGCTTCAGGCTGTCGCGGGTGCGCTCGCCCTTACGCTTCTTCTCACCGCTTTGCTGCTTCTGCCGCAGGACGGCCTCAAACGAGAACACAGGCGAGCGCTCTCCCGCGCGGTCCGCAGCCTTCGCCTCAACCTTCTTGGCCCGCAAAGGCGCCGCCTTCCCCGCCCGGGCGCTGGCGCTCGACCGACTAGCGGATTTGTCCTTCACACCTGAGGGCATTTGGGCCACCTTTGCCGCTTGGGTCAGCGCGCGAACACGCGCGCTGACCCAAGGCTGAACCTGACAGTAAATGTGATGATGATGTCATTATCAGCGCAATAGGTACAGCGTCAACCCACTTTTCCCGGCCACCGGACAAGCTCGCGATCCGCACAGTCAAGTCGTGCTTATCGTCCAGGCACGCTGGGCGCATAAGATGTGTTGCAACTCTGTCGCAAGCCCGCAAGTAGAAACGCAAATGACGCCACCAACAGGACAACAGCCACTGTGCCCAGCAGTGTTGCGTGACCGCTCGCGCGACTCATGTCGAACATCGAGGTCGTCAATCCAGCCGTCAGTCCACCGAGCGAAAGGCTGAGCAGAAAGAGTCCGGTCGCAAAGCCGACCCGCCCTGGCGGGACGAGCCGCGATACGGCAGCGAGCCCGGTCGGAGCGACAAACAGGTCGCCCACCGCGATCAGCAAGTAAGTGCCGGCCAGCCAACCCGGCCCTACGGGAGCGACGCTCGCCCGATGTGCCGCCAGCGCCGCAAGTCCGAGCCCGAGGGCCGCCAGCAGCAAGCCCGCTCCAAACTTCGCCAATATGGGGAACTCGATGTTCCTGGCGGCCAGGCGTTGCCAGCCCCAAGCGAACACGGGTGCCAACAGCACCACGTAAAGAGGATATAGCGCCGTGTACCATGGGGCCGGAAACGTATGTCCCCACACCTGCCGGATCGTGAATCGCTCCGCAAACAGCGTCAATGAAGCCCCAGCCTGCTCGCCGGCGGCCCAAAAGAGCGCCGCGCCGAAAAACAGCCCGAGGAACAAACTCAACCGTTTGCGATCAGCGCCATCACGACATTCTCGAGCCAGAACCACAAATCCCGCAGCCGAGGCCACTATGACAATCACCGTCACCAGACGCAGCAGGATCGCGGGCCGTACGAGCACACAAGCCGTCGCGACGAGGGCAATTCCAATCAGCACCTTGAAGATATCCAATCGGGTTGGAGCAGCCGTTGGCGCCGCCTCAGGAGGCAGCCGGCGCGACACGCGTTGGAAAACCACCAGGCCCATGAGCATGCCAACGGCCGCCGCCGCGAAGCCGCCACGCCACCCAGTCGCCGCTGCGAGCGCCGCGCCGATCAAAGGGCCAGCAATACCGCCTATGTTGATGCCCGTGTAGACGACCGTGAACGCCGCGTCGACCCCCATCGAATCGACAACGGCAGCGCGAGCGACCAACGTCAATGCACTCGGCTTCAAGAGCCCCACGCCCGCAACGATCAGGCCGAGCCCGCCAGCAACACTCCCGAGGGTCGGCGCGACACAGAGCAGAAGATTGCCGATGCAGATCAGCCCGCCGCCAGCCCAGATCGCGCGCACCGCGCCGAGCCATCGGTCCGCGATCCAGCCCCCCGGCAGACCGCTCAACCAGGCGCTTGCGGCAAACAGGCCGTAGATCGAGGCGGCGTCCGCGTCCTTCAGCCCCAAACCGCCGGTGCCGACCGGAGCCACCAGGAACAACACCAGCAGCGCCCGCAATCCGTAGTAGGTAAAGCGCTCCCAGAACTCCGTCGCGGAGAGCAGAATCGAAACCGGAATTCCACGCGCCCCTGGGTGTGTGCCTCGAGCAAACATCCCGTCAGACCGCCGCAAGCCCGCTGAGGCTGCGCGCAATGACCTCCCTGCCGCGCAACAGAACCGCCTCGCGCCACCCGTAGTCGACAGGTGCCAGGCACGCCGCCAGCTCCGAGCGGATCGCGGGTCCGAAGCGGCCCTCAGCCTGGGCATCGGCGAATTTCATCAACCAGAATCCGTTGCGCAGGGCTTCGATCACCCGATGCGGCGGCTCGGTACCGAACTCGAGCACCGTGGCCGTGACTTCCGCGCCAGGGAACATGTCCGGACACGCAGACAGAAAAGCTCCCTCCGGGTTGAACAGAAACTCATCGCTATGGAGTCGGGTTACCTCACCCCACCAGCGCCGGGCGCGATCGATCGCGCCATCGGCCGCACGACGGTTGTCCCACAAGAGAATGCCGTCACCGCGATTGCCGTAGCCGGTGTGAACGTCCACGAGCGCTACGTGCCTCGCCGCAGGAGCCGACTCACGCAACACGCGCCGCAACGTCGTGTTTGACCAACAGGGCTTGTCGCCGCCAAAGTTGAATCGCCCGGGAAACTCATGCTGCCCGTTCGCCACCGCGCAAGCGAAGGTGGCGAGATCGTGCGTCTCAAGATACGCACGCTGCGCGGCATCAGCGGCATCCCGCCCGGGCCCAAACAGCTGCGCGCCCGCCATGAAGCCGTCAACAGCCTGATAGTGCGGGTTACCCGGAAGGCGCTTCGAGTAGTCGAGGAAGTTGCGATTCAGATCGACACCTTCCTCGGTGTCGGAGACGAGCCACGCCATTCCCCAGGGATTGACCGCGTGCACAAAGAGCACCGCGACGTCTCCGGGGCCGCGAGGATCGAGCAACGCATCGATCTGGATCGCAGAGCCGGCGAAACCCTCGACCCCGTGGATGCCGGATGTCACGACCAGGAGTTTGTCCGCGTTGCTGTTGCCAAGATAAGCGACATCCATGCTGACACTGCGGCCTTGCGGTCCAGGTAACGGACAGTCGTAACTTTCGAGGCTTGCACCGGCAGCTCTTGCCGCCGCAATGAAAGCTGCGCGCGCCGAGAAATAGTCGGTAGTGAACGCGCGCCACACGGCAGCCGACTCGGCACTGCGCGTGCCCAGCTGGCGGTTGCTCTCGAGCGCGGAAATAAATGACATAGTGCTCTCCTCGCACGCTCCTTCGCGCTCTAGTAGTGGCACATGCTGTGCCAAGCCGCCAGTATGTTGGCCTGATCCGTGCACTGCTCGCGGCTCAGCGGCCGCAGCTGATAGTTTTCCGGCGGTTGCGCGCCGAGCAGGTGCGCGACGAAGTAGTCCCACATCCGCCGAGTGTAGTAGGCATCGAAGCGGAAGAAACTGTGGTCGCGGTTGGGAAGGTATACCAGATCGAAGCTCTTGTTAGCCTTGGCGAGCGCGTCGACGAGCTGCGCGGTGACCGACGGCATCGCATTCTCGTCCATGTCACCGTACGCCAGCATCAAATGGCCGCGCAGGCGCCCGGCGAGCGGCGAGTTGTCGAGCTTCGCATAGTTCGCGGGAATCGCCTGGGGCGTCGGCCGAAAGCGCGATCCGCCATAGTCCGGGATGCCCAGAACAGCCTCGAGACCCACGTACATGCCCTCATAGGTCTGCGACCCGGCCGAGGACACAGCGACCTTGAAGAACTCCGGGTGAGACAGGATGGCACGCGCGGAGGTGTAGCCGCCGAACGAATGTCCATACACGCCGATCCGATCGAGGTCGATGTTCGGATACCGTGTCGCGAGCTGGCGGATGACGGCGATGTGATCCTCGATCTGCGGATCGGCAAAGTTACCGAAGCCGACATCGTGAAAAGCCCGCGACCGGCCGGGAGTCCCGCGCGCATCGATGGTCACGACCATGAAGCCCAGTTGTGCAAGACTCGAGCGCGAGGGCGGATTGGATGTCGCCGTCGCTTCCGCGAAGTCCCGCGGCGCATTGAGTTCCTGCGGGCCGCCATAGAATGCATCGATCAGCGGGTAGCGATGGTCGGCCTTGAAGTCGGGGGGCAGATAAAGAACACCGTACAAATCTGTTTGCCCGTCGGCCGCTCGTGCGACGAAGCGTTGCGGCGCACGCCACCCGGAGGCGAACGTGGCAGTTGCATCACCCCGCTCGAGCTGCATCATGACCTTCCCGTCGGTTGCCGAGCGCAGCACATTTACCGGCGGCGTAGCAACGGTCGAATAGGTGTCGATGAAATACCGGCCATCCGGCGAGAATGGCATTTCGCGCGCATCTGTGCCCGGAAACGTCCCGACATCCAACGACCCGGGCGGCTCGACGTCGTGCTCCGCGTTCTCGGGCGTCAGCAGAACCACATTGCCGCCGTCGAGGGACGTGCGATAGAGGTGGCGGTAGTACAAGTCCCGCCCGGCTTCGCGCCCCGTTGCGGTGAAGTAAACCTGTCGCTGGTGCTCATCGATGTAGACAATGTCCCGCACCAGCCACGCACCACTGGTGATGCGATGCTTCAGCCGCCCGGTGCGCAGGTCATAAAGGTATAGGTGCCCCCAGCCGTCTCGCTGGGAAAACCAGACGATCTCCTCACCGGCCGCGAGGAATCTCATGTTGGAATTGCTGTCGAGCAGAGTGTTGGGCCAGACAGCCGTCGGCGAGGACTCCTCAACAAGGGTCCGCTGCGCTCCGGTGCGCAGGTCGAGCTCGATGAGAGACATCGCCTGCATGCCAAAGGAGCTCACCAGCACAAACGCTCGATCCCCAGCCGGCGTCAGCTCCGGACCGCCTGCGAGTAGAGCCCCTGGCGGCAACAGCACCGCCTGCTTGTGGCCGGAGGCCGCATCGATGACGAACGCCTCCACACGGGGCTCGTTGGAGTCTCCGAGCAGCGCCAGTCTCAGGCTATATGAAACCGGCCGGAAGCTGCCGTCCTGCGGTACCCACTCAACGTACGGATAGGAGCTGACCGCCCTTTCATCCGTGCGCGATCCCACGAGCAGGCGGCCATCGGCCGACCAGGCAACGCCGAACGGTGGCGCGGGGAGATGGTGGCGCAGCTGCGGCAGGCTCGCTTCCGAGGCGTCCGGAAGCTTGCCGTATGAGAAGTACGGCTCACCATCGTGACTCAGCTGCACCTCCTGACCAGTGGCTGAATCGACGATCCACAGATTGTTGTTGCGCGCAAAAACGCCCCGGCTGCCGGAGGGCGCCTGCAGGACGTCGTCGCGCTGCGGCTTGGAAACCTGGTCAACCTGACAGAGGTAACTGCGAGTCGTACAACTCACAGTGAGCTCCTTGCTCAGGCGCAGACGAACCTTTACAGCGGCGCCGTCCTGCTCGAGGTCCGTCACGGGCAAGTCCTGTGCGTTAATTTCCGATTGAGGGGCAACACGCGCGATGGCGCCAGCAAGCCGCGCGTGATCGAATGCCTCGTGTCTGCGCGCTGCAGCAGCCTCCACAACAATGAACTCGGAGCCCTGCGCGGTTTGGCGGCGATACCAGAAGCGGCTGCCAGCGCCGATCCAATGTGGAGTCACGATCGCATTGTGCACACTGCGCGCGAGGTGATAGTCGAGAACCTTCTCAGCGCGAGCGTAATCGGCATCCGTAACCAACGGTGCCGCAACCGCCAGTGGCACGAGCGAGATGCTCGCCAGAAAAACAACAAGACCCAGACCGCTCCGGCATGAGCCACCCCTGTTCGATGCTCTTTTTTTCACTCGTCTCTCCTCGCCCCCGAGACACACTCGATACCGTCGCGGATACTTGCATACCGCCGCGTGCCGGCTCGAGCTCAAGTCTGGAATCTGTCGCTATGTTGACAGTTTCTGACACGGGTGTCACTATCAGTTTTCTACAGGTTGCCACCCAAGAACCCACATCCGGGGTCATTCACATGCTCGATCGGATCGAATGTTCTGCCGTGCGACGCGTTCTGGTTTGCCTGGGGAGTCTTGCGAGCGCGCCCGTGTGGAGTGCGACAAGTGCTCAGCCGACCGAGGCGCCCTCCCCGCAAGCAGCGTTGACAGAAGTGATTGTCACCGCGACCAAACGATCCGAGTCGGTACAAGATGTACCCCTATCAATCACGGTCCTCGATGGCGAGGCCCTCGAGCGAGCCGGCATGGTGGATTTCAAGGACTACGCTGTTCACGTCCCCAACCTCGCCTTCTCTTATCTGGATTTCTTCGGACCGACAGCCCAGTCGATCGCAATCCGCGGCGTCGAGGGCGCGAACACCACAGGGATGTATCTCGATGAGACGCCGCTGCCTGAGAATCTGGACCCGCGCGCGATCGACCTGGCTCGGATCGAGGTACTCCGCGGTCCCCAAGGTACCCTCTACGGCGCCGAATCGATGGGCGGTACGGTCAGGCTGATCACACGCCAACCGAGCACGAGCGGGTTCGAGGCGAGCGTCCATGACGCGCTCTCATATACCGATCACGGCGGCGTGAACGACGCATTGGACGGCATGCTCAACTTGCCGCTTTCACAGACCGCGGCCCTCCGGTTCGTCGCGTTCGCGGACAGGATCAGCGGCGTCTACGATCGTCTCCCCTCTTCCGCGGCTCCAGTGCAGTTCGCAGCGCGCGATCACCTCGACAGCTCGCGTCATCAAGGCGGATCTGTGGCCGGGCTGTTCAACTTTGACGACAATCAACTGACGGTCACGCCGCGATTCATCTTCGAGCGCTCGGCCGCCGACGGCAAGCCGTACGCCGACATCACCCCGGGGAATTTCAAGCAATACCGGCTGTTTGATATCGCCGAGCCCTCCCGGGACGACTGGAACCTGGGGACCCTGACCCTGCGATGGCGTACCCCTGCCGGAGACATCACGTCGGCCACGTCCTATTTCTCCCGCAGCGGATTCGCCAACGAAGACTTCTCCGAAGCCGCTGACCTGACCTTCGGACTGCCGCAGACGCCAGCGCTGATCATCGATCAACTGCACTTCACCGCCACGTCCGAGGAGCTGCGCTTCGCCTCGAGCTTCCGCGGCCCCTTCCAGCTGACCAGCGGCCTCTTCTACCAGGATTCCATTCAACATTTCGCCACTCCGGACACGCCCTTCGGGCCTATCGACAATGTGTTCAGCCAGGCGACCCGGACAGAAATCACCGAGTCGGCGCTCTTCACCGAAGCGACCTACGAGCTGACCCCACAGCTGCGTCTCCTAGCCGGCGCGCGCGCCTTTGACAACAAGGTTCGTTACGTAGCCACCTTGGCTGGGGCGGCCACGAATCCCGGTACGTTCTCGGGAGAACAGACTGGCAAGGGCGTCAACCCCAAATACAGCTTGGAATACTCCGTCAATCCGGACGTCAAGGTGTACACAACCGCCGCAAAGGGGTTTCGCGTGGGTGGCATCAACGCGTACCCGGATGCCGTGTGCGCCGGGGATCTCGAGGCGCTGCACCTGAACGCATCCGACACGAAGGAGTACAACTCCGACACACTGTGGAGCTACGAGATCGGCGTCAAGAGTGACTTCTTCGCTCACAAGCTGCGCCTGAACACCGCGGCGTATCACATCGACTGGTCCGGCCTGCAACAGCTGCTGCAATTGCCCAGTTGCGGCTTCAATCTCACGGTCAACAGCGGCAAGGCGCGCAGCGACGGCGCCGAGATCGAGCTCGACGCGCTCGCATCTCCCGGGCTCAATCTATCGTTCGGCGCGGGCTACGAAAACGCCCGGATCGTCGACAGCGGGCTCGTCACGGCCATACCCACGGGAGCGCGGGTTCAGCAGATACCCCGCTTCAACCTGACGGCAAATGTCGACTATGAGACGCAGATTCTCGGCCACGAGTTCTTCGCTCACGCGGACCTCGCCTATATCAGCAGCAGCATCAGCACCAACAACAGCCTGGCCACCCCATTGATCAGGGGGGCCTACGCGCTGACGAACGCCCGGATCGGCCAGCATATCGGTAAGGTCGACGTCGCCTTGTTCGTCGACAACCTGTTCAACCGGATGGCGAATCTCGGCGACCCGCAGCCCGAGGGCATCGCCTTGCCCGGACGACCGCGGCTCGCCACCAACCGACCGCTGACCGCCGGGCTGGATATCCGGATCAAATTCTGACGACACGTAAGTCTTTGCATCACGATTAACTGACTCTGATATCAGTATTCTTTTTTAGCAAACAACGGGAAACCATGACCACTGCCGCCAATGTCGACTTGTTCCGTAACCTGCGGCCGGGCCAGGAGCTCGGCTGCTCCGCGTGGGTGGCCGTGCACCAGGGCATGATTGACCGCTTCGCCGAGGCGACTCTGGATCCGGATCCGATGCACGTGGACCCCGAATGGGCCCTTAGCAAGGGCCCATTCGGGCACACCATCGCGTTCGGCTTTCTCACCACTTCCCTGCTGACGCATCTGTTGCATTTGGCAATGCACACGGACCATGCCCGCGAGCCTTCGGTCGAAGGCTACTTCATGAACTACGGATTCGATCGGATGCGCCTGGCTGCTCCAGTCCCCGTCGACGCGCGAGTTCGCGGCCGCTTCCATGTCCTCGACTCCCGGCTCGATAGCAAGGATCGGATCATCGTCAAGTTCGGTTGCACCGTCGAAATGGAGGGCAGCGAGAAACCCGCGCTCGTCGCAGAGTGGCTGGCAATATGGGTTCCACCCGAGAGTCGCTGATCCTCGAGGCAGCACGCGGCACAGCGCGCGTCGCTCCCCCGTTTTGCGGTACCGTATGTCGCAATTTCGGGGAGACCTCGCATTGATCGAAGCTCATCAGACACCACAGACGCCTCTCATGCGTGTCAGTGATTACGTTCAACAACATGCGCGCCTATCGCCAAACCTGGACGCCATGGTTCTGGGCTCCGAGCGGGTGAGCTATCAGGCGTTCCACGCTCGAGTTGAAGAGCTCGCACGAGCCTTACTGGCCGCCGGTGTCGAACACGGTGACCGCGTCGCGACGTTGTGCACGCCCCATCCGGACTACTTCGTCACCATGCTGGCGACAGCATCGATCGGAGCGATCTGGGTTGGCCTCAACCCACGGTACCGTGCCGAGGAGCTCACCTATGTGACGCAGGACTGCGACCCCAAGGTACTCTTTTCCCGGCTTTGTATAGGCGATCGCCAGTATGCGGACGATATCGCCCGTATGCGTCAGGCGGCACCCTCGCTGCAATACATCGTGTCGCTCGACTCTGACGTGACTTGCCCCGGGACGTGCAGCTATAGCGAGTTTTTGCATGGCAACCGCCATGTCAATGATGAAGAATTGAGCCAAGCACGCGCACGCTGCGCGCCGCGCGACCCGTGTCTGATCGTCTATACCTCCGGCTCGACTGGGCGCCCCAAAGGGGCGCTGTTATGCCACCAAGGCATCGTTGACTTTGCGATCGGTCAAAACAGCGCATGGCCCCTCTCCCGCCACATCTGCCTCAACTACTTTCCGATCAATCACGTCGGCTGCGTCGTCGACCTTTCCTGCCCGACCCTGATCGCCGGCGGGTGTATTGTGTTCCTCGAGCAATTCGATCCGGAGGCCTCGCTGCGATTGACAGCTTCTGAGCGCATCACCTTGTGGGCTTCCGTGCCAAGCGTGTTCCAGCTACAGCTCGCGCATCCCTCCTTCGATTCTTACGACCTGTCGAGCATCGAGCTCATTGTGTGGGAAGGCGCGCCGATGCCTGCGGACATGATTCGCCGTCTGCGAGCCATTTGTCCGCTCATGGCAACAAACTACAGCCTGACCGAGACGACTGGCGCGGTCACGATCGTCACACCCACATCGGATGAGGAAGTACTCACCTATAGCGTGGGCGTGCCGTTCGATGGAGTCGAGATCCGACTCGCGGGACCCGACGGCACGGAGGTCCCGGAGGGTACAGAGGGTGAGATCCAGAGCAGATCCCGATACAACATGCTCGGTTACTGGCGACGCCCCGCGGAAACCGACGCGGCGCTGCGCGATGGTTGGCTTCGGACCGGCGATCTGGGAGTTCGCCGGCCGGATGGGCGCTACCGCATCGTCGGGCGCCTGAAAGAAATGTACAAATCGGGCGGCTACAACGTTTATCCGCGCGAGGTCGAGTCCGCCATCGAGTCCCATCCGGGCGTCGCACTCGTGGCGGTCATCGGCGTGTCAGACCCGCTCTGGCAGGAGGTCGGCGTGGCTTACGTCATTCCCAAAGGCAATATCACCTCGGAGGAACTCGAGGCGCACTGCCGTGCGCACCTTGCAAACTACAAGGTCCCCAAACAATTCGTCATCCGTCGCGACCTGCCGCTCCTGCCAATCGGTAAAATCGACAAGCCTGCACTGCGGCGGGAAGCAGAGAGCGGCACCGCAACCGTATCTACCCGCACAGGAAAGTAAGCAGCTCGGCGAAACGCCAGCCAGCCTTATCCGTCGTCGTCCTTGCCTGCCCTGCGAGCGATTCTGCAGTAAGGTACTGGCAAGAGGTGACTGCATGAGCACGCGCACAAGAGGATCCGGCTGTCATCTGAAAGGTAACCAGGAGCCGCTGACCTTCGATGGCGGTTCCGTCAAAGGCCGGGCGACGCGCTCCTTGCCTGCATGAGCTTCAACGCCTGGGTGGGCGCCATAGGGGTGCTCCTCCTCACCACGGCACTGTCCTCGGCATGGATCCGGCGCATGCCGGTCTCCACGGCGGCGCTGTACCTGGGCATCGGCTGTCTGATAGGGCCGTGGGGACTGAATCTCATTCACGTGGAAATCGGCTCCAACACCTCAGCATTCAAGCATGTGACGGAGATGGCTGTCGTGCTTTCGCTGTTCGTCGGTGGGCTACGACTACGCCTGCCTCTGGGGCACACGAAGTGGCGGCCCGCGTATCGGCTGGCGAGCGCCGCAATGATTCTAACCATTGCTGGAATTGCGCTCGTCGGCTGGAGCCTGTTTGCGCTACAGCCGGCTACAGCGCTGCTCGTGGGGGCTATGCTCGCGCCAACCGACCCGGTACTCGCCGGCGAAGTCACAGTCTCGCACTCCCAGGATCACGATAGATTGCGGTTCACGCTCTCCGGCGAGGCTGGGCTCAACGACGGATTGGCGTTTCCGTTCGTTTATCTCGCCCTCGCACTCGCAGCGACTCCACCACAGCCGCGCTGGATCGCCTCCTGGGCGCTCGTTCATCTCATTTGGGCGATCCCTGCCGGACTGGGTATCGGCTACGCCCTGGGCCGAGCGATCGGAATGTCAGCCATCGTACTGCGTGCGCGCAATCGTGATACCAATGCGCCTGCAGACTTTCTGGCTCTCGCGCTCATTGCCTTGTCATATGCGATTGCACAGTCAGTGAACGCGTTGGGATTTCTCGCGGTGTTTGCGGCCGGGATCGGCTTGCGCGGTTCCGAGCGAAAGACGGTCGAAGAGACACCGCATCCTTCGATGCAGGACGCGCCAACTGAACGGCATCCGCCGGCTGAGGCGCTCGTGGCCCCTGGAGCCGTCGCCGAGCATGAGTTCGGGCAACCCGCGGTCGCCGCTGGCGTGCTCGTCGCCGAGGTCTTCACCTTCGGAGATATGGTCGAGCGCATGCTGGAGGTACTGCTCGTCGTGCTCGTTGGCGTGAGCCTCGCGAGCTATCTCAGCGTGAGCGGCGTGGTGTTGGGATTGATCGTCATGCTCGTCATTCGCCCGGTGTCCGTCTATCTGTCCATGGTGGGCAGCCGGGCAACCTGGCTGCAACGCGCGCTGATCGGCTGGTTCGGGATTCGCGGTATTGGCAGCCTGTACTATCTGGCGTTTGCCGCGCAGCAACTCCCAGGCGCAGCTCGAGACCCCAGCCTCGGCTCCCTGGTGCTATCGACGGTCGCGGTGTCCATAGTAGTCCATGGTCTTACAGCGCAGCCGTTGATGATCTGGTACGAGCGGCGGATCCGTGAGCAACCCAAGGTCAGGGAGGCGTGAGACAACGCCTCGCGGTCCACTCAGCGCGAGTCTGACCCCAAATATCCACCCTTGTGTCTTGTGCGGGCGCAGGTAGACGTCCTTGACCTCGGTGATGCGATCCAATCTTGCGCGCGAGCGCTTGGGAGGCGCGATTATCGGGTGCGATCACATGGATCACCTCCGTCCAGCCCAGATGATCAAACACCCAGCCGATAGCGGCAGTGACAGTCTCCGTCGCATAACCCTGGTGCCAAACGTCGCGCACCAGCGCCCACCCGACCTCTGGGCCCGGCCAACCCTCCGGCATCAACGGCCCCGCCCGCCCGATCCAGCGACCGGATGACTTCTCAATGATCGAGAAGAAACAGAACCCCTGAAGGGCCCAACATCCGGCGACCGCCATGAAACCGTGCCATGCGGCTGTTCTCGGCAGAGGACCGCCAATGAAGCGCGACCCTTCCGGGTCGGCCATCATCATTGCCCAACCGTCGAGGTCTTCCAAGCGCGGCGGCCGGAGCAACAGGCGAGGCGTCTCGATAGACAGGGAAGAGATGCTTTTCATTGGCTGATACTCTCAGAACGCACGCCTTCGCGCCTCGCGAACTCTACGTAGGAGTTGCGTGGGATGTTCGCACACTGATCCAGACGTGTGAACGGACGCGTTCCTAACGTGCACATATGTAGGTATTGATCAAAGAAACGCACTGTTTCAATGCTCCGCGAGCATTGCGCCCGCATACGAACCGGAGGAAGATAGAAAAATGCTCATGATGATTGCGATCAAACATGGAGAGCACAACGATGCCAGTACTCAAGCGCGACGAGCTCCGCCACACCTATGCGGACTACCTCGAGTGGTCAAACACCTACGGCGATGAACTGATCGACGGTACCGCCTATGTCAGAGAGCCCCCTTCGCCCTCATGGTCGCACCAGGCAATCGTCGGAGAGCTCTACCGCCAGATTGCCAATGCGCTCCAGGGCAAACCCTGCCGCGTCTCCCTCGCACCTCTTGACGTCCGCCTGCCTAAGTTAAGCGAGGAAGACGACCAGATCGACACCGTCGTGCAACCCGATGTACTCATCATTTCGGACCCTCAGAAAATCGATGCGCGCGGCGTGCTGGGCGCTCCCGACTGGGTCGCAGAAGTCCTCTCACCAAGCACCGCCCGCTACGACCGGAAATTGAAAGTACCCGTCTATGAACGCGCCGGCGTCCGGGAATTGTGGCTTATAGATCCCATCAATTGCACGTTGAGTGCCTACCGCCTCGACGCGGGGCACTACGGGCGCCCAACTGTCCTCAAGCTCGAAGGACGAACATCGCTCACGGCCGTTCCCGGCGTCACGATTGACTGGGAGCAGGTGCTCGACAGGGTCTGAATTGTCCGCGGCAAGTGGCACCCGACCCGCCCGATCGCTCACGACGAGCTTAATCAAACACAGCGAGCACAACCATGCCAGTCATCAAGCGCGACACGCTCCATCACACCTATGCGGACTACCTCACCTGGTCAAACACTTACGGCGATGAGCTGATCAACGGCACCGCCTACGTCAGAGAGCCCCCGTCCCCTTCAGTACCGCACCAGGTGATCGTCGGAGAGCTCTATCGCCGGATTGCCGATGCACTCGAAGACAAACCCTATCGCGTATACATCGCTCCGCTTGACGTCCGGCTGCCTAAGTCCAACGAAGAAGACGACCAGATCGACACCGTCGTGCAACCCGACGTGCTCATCACTTCAGATCTGCAGAAACTCGACGAGCGCGGCGTGCGGGGCGCCCCTGACTGGGTCGCAGAAGTCCTCTCGCCAAGTACCGCCCGCTACGACCGGAAATTGAAAGTGCCCGTCTACGAACGCGCCGGCGTGCGCGAATTGTGGCTCATAGATCCCATCAATCGCACGCTGAGTGCCTACCGCCTCGACGCGGGACACTACGGGCGCCCAACCCTCCTCAAGCTCGAAGGACGGACATCGCTCACCGCCGTTCCCGGTGTCACGATTGACTGGCAGCAAGTGCTCGACAGGGTCTGAATTGCCCGCGGCAAGTGGCACCCGCGTGAATCTACACCTCGATCTTGAACCCTAACTCGACGTCGCAGCCTGCCTGGCCACCGTGAATCCCCCAGTTTTCCTTTGGGATTTCGCGCCGCAGTATCGAAATCGTCAGCCGACCTTCTTGGCCGGCCGTTGCGACTTGGCTTGTTCAGCGGCTTCCTTCGCCATCTGCTGCAGCTTAGGCACCAACTGCTGCATCCGCTGTTGCATTTCAGACATCGTGTTCTTCACGGCCAGCGGCATCTTGACAATCACCGCGTGACCGGCGGGACTGGCGTAGAAGGCGGTCATTCCGTCAATCTCCGATTGGGTGAAGGTTTCTGTATACACCTTCAAATAAAGGCGCTCCATCGAGTCCCAGTCCATGAGCTTATTGATCATGTCCGCCGCCGCCTTGCGACGCTCCTCGATCGCGCTCAGCTGTTCAGGCGTAAGGCTCTGTCCGTCAAGCTCCCTGCTGACCGTGCTGTCAAACATGGTGCTCATCTGATGCAACACCACTTGTAATGTCTGCTTCGCCTGCATGACCTCGAGCAGGTTCCGTACGGACTCCTCGGAGGGTTTTTCTTCCGCCTGAGTCGTGGCGTCAGTACTTTGCGCCAGCGCCACAGTAGTGGACATTAAGCAGGCAGCGACGATTGCAGCCAGGATTCGCAAGGGAACTCTCCTTAGTGACGCACTTCCGGCCATATTCTTGGCACAGCTTAGCACCCGGTTTCGCGAGACGCGAATAGCGTCCTCCCGGGAAGGCGCGCGTGATCACGACCCGCTTCGCGCAAAAAGCCGCAAGTGGGGCCCGGCCAACGACCGCGATCCAAAAGCCTGTCGTTCCAACTGATTTGGAGTGCTAAAAGTATCCAGGGACGCACACGCATAACACCGCATGACAACAAACCATAAAAGTTAGACGGTCATCACGAATGCCATGACTGAACAACAAACAGTCACAGATCCGTCACAATCCATTTCTAGACTTCGCGCGCCTTGACATTCTCCAGGAGTTTGAATCGTGGAACTGATTACCGTCTCGATGACCGGCGCCGCAGCAATGCTGCTGTGGCAGTTATACTTTGTAGTGAAGTCCCGTCTCAGCGGGATCACCTGATCGCGCAACACCACTTCAATGAGGACTGCTCATAAACATAACTTGCGCCGTTTGCCGTCAAACTATCCGGCGCGAAGTGGTTCAAGCACCCTCTTGAAGGTAGGCGAGAATTGCCCGGACCGCCTCCTCCTTGGCATCGTCGAGTGAAACACCCTCAGGTCGTCGCAGCACCGCGCCGTGCGTGAGTGCGTCCACCATATGCGCCACTACAAAGGCCGGCAAATCGAGATTACCGTGCGCTCCAAGCTCGCGCACCCTCGATGCAATCGCAAGCCGGAGCGCTCGGTGGAGACGTGCCGGAAAGTCCTGCGTGCCGCCGGCTCGATGTGGGACTTCCGTATGCAAGAGCTCGTATAGCTCGGGGTCACCCGTATGGGCCTCGACCATGGCGCTCACCGTGGCTCGGATCAGCTCCTTCAGCGGCGATGCGGCATGCTCGAGAAACGCGCGCTCCATCCGCCGGTCGATGTCCTCCACGTGACGCTTGTGTAAGGCGATGAAGATGGCGCGCTTGTCCGGAAAGTACTGATACACGGAACCGACACTAACTCCGGCCACCTCCGCGATTCGGTTGGTATTGACTGCGGCGACACCGTTCCTTTTGAGAACCCTCACCGCGGCATCCATGATCGCCCCAAGTGTCAGTTGCGCACGCTGTTGCCGCGGCAGGCGCCGACCCGAGGCGCCGCGTGCCGCACCAGAAATCTGAGCAATTCTTTTGGGTCGCTTGTTTTTCACTGCTTTATCCCGCCTCGGCGCGCCATGTAAAAGCGAGTCCACACCGCCCGCGCCCTGCTGTAGTCTGTTCGCGAAATGTGAGCATTCTTACAAATTATATCCGAACATTCGATTCCGGAGAATCAGCATGACATGCGTGATTACGGCCGCCACTGGCAACATCGGCTCTCGCGTCGTCCAGCATCTGATCGCAAAGAATATCCGTCCGCGCATCTTCGTGCGTGACGGCGCCAAAGCGCGCGGCCGATTCGGCGACCAAGTGGACATCGCAATAGGCGATCTCGACGACCCCAAGGCGCTGAAATCGGCTCTGGAGCGTGGCGACTCCCTCCTCGTGATCAACACCGGCCCTGCAATCGCCGCACGGGACGCGCTCGCTGCCCGCCTCGCGCGGGAGGTTGGCATCCAACACTTGGTCAAACTATCGGCGCTCTCCGCCGCACAAGCTATCGCGATTGGCGGCTGGCACGCGCGCGGCGAGACAGCGATCCGAGCCAGCGGCGTTGCGTTCACGATCGTGCAGCCCGCCGGCTTCATGTCGAATGCGCTGCACTGGGCTCCATCCATCAAAGTCACGCGGTGTGGTCCGAGCATCCACCGGTAGACGGCCGTGTCGCCTACATTCACCCTGATGACATTGCGGCGGTCATTGCCGCCGTGCTGACCCGGCAGTCATTCCTTGGCGAATCATTGGCAATTACTGGGCCGGAGGCGCTGTCGTACACGGAAATGACGGCGGCGATCGGCCGCGCCATCGGGCGGCACCTGACATTCGAACCGACCTCGGACGAACAAACGCGTGAGCGCCTGCTTGCCAATGGCCTCCCCGACGCAGAAGCCGACGAGCTGGTTTCACTTTGGCGAGCTGTGCGGGAGGACCGCCTGAGCACGGTGACCTCGGGTGTAGAGCGTGTGCTCGGTCGTCCGCCTGTGAGCTTCGATCAATGGGCGCTCGAAAACGCCGCCTCGTTCCGGCAGGACACCGGGCTCCCGGGGGGGCTGAGAGCTCCCGGCGACGCTGACGGCCGCTGAACGACGCTCGAGGTTGCCCCTCCCTGCGCCGCCAGGGCTAAGAATCAGTGAATTCCTACAATCGAAGCCTGGATCGTCAGGTGCCGGCAAAGCCAGGACGAGCGCTAGAGTTCGCGCTCTTTTCACAAAAGGAGACGCATATGCCAACTCTCAGCGGACATACCACGGCCATTCGGGCCAAAAAGGTTCTAGGCACGAAGGTAACCGACACGTCCGGCAACAAAATCGGACATATCGAGGATGTCATTCTCGATAAGAGTTCGAACAGCATCCTGTTCGCGGTGGTGGGATTCGGGGGATTTCTGGGGATGGCTGAGAAGTATCACCCGATTCCGTGGGCTTCTCTCGATTACGACCCGGCTGAAGGCGCGTACGTGGTGAGCTATACCAAGGAGCAGTTGGAAGCCGCCCCCAGTGGGTCGATCGAGGAGCTTACCCGCGATGATGGCATGGCATTGCGGGAGCGCACGTACGATTACTACAAGGCGCCGCGCTATTGGGAAAAGCCGCTAAGTTGAAGCGACCCTGCGTGGAAGCCGATGCGCACATCGTGTGCGCATCGGCAACCGCTCACGACATGAAGGCGCGCTTGAGACAGGGGCTACTGTGGAGTGGGGGCGTCCTGGGCAGCCTTGTTGTGGTGGCCATCCTAGTCCTGGCCTTCATGGACTGGAACCTGCTCAAGCATCCGATCGAGCGCATCGCCAGTGCCAAGACAGGCCGCCTGGTGCGGATCGCTGGTGACCTGCGCGTACATATCTGGTCGTGGACACCCACCGTGACGGTGAATGGCCTCACCCTCGGCAACCCGCGGTGGGAGGCCAATCGTCCGCTGGCCAATATCGATCGTTTGGAAATTCAGCTGAAGCTCCTTCCCTTGTTAAAGGGCGACGTGATCCTGCCGCGTGTTGCCCTATTCAAACCGGACGTTTATCTGCATCAGGACAAGTCTGGCCGGGCCAACTGGACATTCGAGAACAAGGCGCCTACCAACGCGCCCGCCTCCACACCCAGCAAGCTCCCGGTCATGCGGGATCTCACTATTCAAGACGGCAAGCTCACCCTCGCCGACGACATCCGCCGGTTGCAGGTTAATGGCACCATCGAGGCCCACGAGAAACAGACCAAGCAGGATCCGACGCCGTTTCGCATCCAGGGCACCGGGACCATCAACCAGCAGCCGTTTGAACTCCACGTCGCGGGTGGGCCGCTAGTCAACCTCGATGCGGAGCATCCCTACCCGTTCAAGCTCGATATCAAGGCCGGCGATTTGCGAGCGAGCTCCGCTGGCAGGGTGCTCAAGCCCTTCGATCTCGGCGGCCTCGACTTCGAGGTCACACTCAGCGGCGAGGATCTGGCCGAGGGTTTTTACCTGACGCAGTTGGCTCTGCCCAACACGGCACCGTTCAAGCTACATGCCCACATCGCTCGGGCTACTCCGGGGCATGCCCTGCCCCGATCCTGGACGTCCAATGAGCGTAATCGACGGCAGGCTGCCTTTTTGACGACGCGGGCCGCTTGCCTTGCGTAGCGGCAACGCTCGACGCTGCCGTCCCTGTACCGATCTGAGCGGTCCTCGAGGCGTGGCCGGTGCCGATCGACGCCGACCCATGCTCGCCAACTCGGCTATCGACATGGGCCCCGCTTCGCCGAGCGCTCCCAGGATCGAGAATTGCGCACTCGTCAGATGAGCCTCGGCAAGGTGGCGCTCGTAGAGCTTGGTCACATGCCTTGCCGCTTGCCGAACCGCTCTGTTCCTTCCGGGAGGATTGAGTGTCCAAAAAAAAACTGGCTTGGAAGAAGCAACCTGAGCGGAGCGACTACGATGCCGCGTCCGCTTACCTTTCCCTGGTCTTTCCCAAGAGCCAGGCAAATGCGCTGATGCGCGCCCTGCGGAAACGCAGGATCGAGGAGCGTGCTGCGAAGGACTTGCTTCGCGCAAGCGGGTTGCCTCTGTTGCCATCCGATGAGGCGAGCGTCAAAAACGATTTGAAGAAGATCTCCAGGGGGAAGGCGCTCGCGCCGATCCTGTTGGTGTGCGGCGACCTGTCTAACGGTATCGCGCTGACCGTCGCCGATGGATATCACCGGATCTGTGCCGTTTGCCATTTCGATGAGTTTGCCCCGGTCGCTTGCCTGATGGCAGAAAACCAAGGGGGCCGCCCCTGAGTTGGAGCCGATGCGGTTCCAAACCCCCTTATCCTTTTCTAGGGTCTGCATACTGTAGGACGCCACTGACGCCGGCTCTCGGGTTCGGACGACAGCCAAGCCAAGGTCTTCTCTGGGAAACTACCCCTCAAGTCATATCATCGCGAGAAGGAACGGGAAATGAAAGCTCTGTTGATCTCAATGTGCATGCTGCCTTTCCTATCCGCTTGTATCAGCAGCAGTAATCCGCCGCCTCCACAGAAAACCACCGTGATCGTTCCTGCAAACAACGGGACGACAGTAGTCTGTCAGGATGGCAGCAAGCCGCCTTGCAATTGAGCGGAACCTATAGGGACGAGGTGAGAGTTACGCGTTAGTCTACCGCGCGTTGCGTTTTTGTGAATTGCCGAGCTGGGCGGGCGAGTCGCTGCACCTGACGCCAAACCTGGCTCGACAGTTCCACTCCAACCGTGTGAACCGGTAGACCCGCTGCTTGCAGCCCCTCCGCAGTCCACGTATTGCACGTGTGCAGTCCCGAGTAACGCACGGCGGACGCGTAATACAGGCTCCCCTCGTAAGGACCCGGAGCCAATACTTTTGCCATCCCCTTGTCGGTCGCTAAAGTTCGCCACACGAACTCTTCAAGAGCTTGTGCCTGCATGTCTCTCACAGTCAAACGCACCACAGAACTGGCGCCGAATGCAACTTCCGGGGTCGCCTGGAGGCCGGTGAGCAGGACTACCCCCTCTCCCGGCCAGACCGCCCCCAGAAGCCGGCCGATTCCTCCGACATGCGTCATCAGGTAGTGCTTATCCCCGAATCCGAACAGTAAGTAATGCGCATTGGGTAGAGCCGACCGCAGCGACGCCAGCGGCGGTCGGAGATCCGTGACGTCAAAGCCGATGTCAGTGTGCCAGCTACGTTTGATGACGAAGAAGGTGATTGATGCGCCCGGTGCCACAGTTATGGCCGGCGCACCAGCTTCTTTGCGCGGTACGTCACTGCAACCCGCTACGACCGTCGCCATCATCAAAGCCAGCCACGCGAATCTTGTGTTACGAAAAATCAAATGCATGAGCTGGCGGCAAAAGTTACGCTGCCCGGGGAAGGCTTTGCAAGTCTATGGCCTGGCGCCCCAATGAGGTTAATTCGCTCAGCCCGGAGGGTACATGTCCTCCGGGCTGCAGCGCTAAGGCTACCGCGGTCGCCACACTCGAGAGAAAATCCGGGCGACTACATTCGGAAGCACGACTGACAGAAACGTGTGGCTTTACGGTGGGCTACCGCGCCTTCTCTTTCTTCACCATTTGCCCGTCCTGGAGAACCTGAACGCTCGCCGCCCTACCGAATTTGTCCATTCCGGAGAGTTCGTATTGTTGAGGATTGGTGCCGACCACCATTTTGGCCTCCGTGGGTGGGGTACCCAATACCTTTTGGGCCGAATTTAGCGCGGGCTGCGGCACCTGCGAGAGCGCGAGTGCCTGTCCATCATGCGCTATTGCAGTTGCGCTGTTACCCGTGCTGCTGTCTTCGCGCTGGCTCTGGGCGAAGCCTTGCGAACAACACATCAGAAACACTCCCATTGCCGGAAGCATCAGTCCATATCGCGCGGTCTTCATAACTCTCCTCCTGCGAACACGATATCCACAACGTTCCGGCGTGTTCGCTAACATTCTAGACACGCCTCGATGGCGGAGGTTCCACGACGCACCTCCGCCCCAGGTTGCGCTGGGCCAGTGGCCTTCCGCCCTACCTGCGGGAGACGCGCGTTTAGCTCGACGTCGATGAGCTACGTGCCAATCGTGGAGCCAGCTACGACGTCACTACTCACGTACGACCGTACGTCAGATTTACGTGCGTAAGACCGTGAAGAATACGCACGTGCTACCTACGTGCGGTCTAGCGGCTCGAACTACGTTCGATGCCGCACGCGGGCAGTATCGAGTTAGTGGTTGTTTTGGCCAGATTTAGATCATTCCATTTCGGGCCCAGCTCGTGTTGTACTTCCCAGGCCACGCACGTCGCGCGGCTTGCCCGTTCGGGTCCACCGACACGAGATCATGCCGAAGCCGATCGCCGCCAACATTCATGATGCCTTCTTCAAACAGGCCTTGAGCGATCCCGCTCTCGCTGGCCGGTTTCTGCGTGAGCATCTGCCGCCCGATGTGGCCGAACTGCTCGGCCCCGAAGCTCCCGAACCGCTCCCAGGATCATTCGTCGACGAGCAGTTGCGGGAGCATCATTCGGATCTGCTGTTCCGCGTTCGCCTGCACACCGGTGACGCCGCATTTGCATACGTGCTCATGGAGCACAAGAGTTCACCGGATCAAGCGGCCCGGTTACAATTGCTACGCTACGTGGTACGCCTGCTAATAGACTGGCATGCACGGAACAAGCAGCGGCTTCCTTTGCCCCCAGTGCTACCTCTGTTGGTAAATCAAGGGCCCGAGGGCTGGAAATTCTCCTGTGAATTTGCAGATCTGTTTGGTGCCGTGCCGATGCCGCTACGCCCATACCTGCCCTCGTTCCGACATGCCTTGGTTGATCTGACAGACATCGAAGATCGAGAGTTGTCGGAACAGGCGCGCTTGCGGGCTTTTCTGAAGGCTCTAAAATACAGCAGGCGCTCGGATCTGACTGGTTGTCTCCATCTATTGCTGGCAGACGCGCCAGTCCTCGACGAGACGGATCTGTTCGTGATCCTAACCTACCTGGACAGGGGGCCGGGCGCGATAGACAGTAACGTAATTGGCGAGACGTTGGAGAGACTCTTGCCGCAGCGGAAGGAGCGCATAATGGGGTGGATAACGCAACCCTACTACGACAAAGGTAGGGCAGAAGGTAAGGCTGAAGGCAAGGCTGAAGGCAAGGCTGAAGGCAAGGCTGAAGGCAAGGCACAGGGCACCGCCGAGGGCGAAGCCAAGATATTGGCCCGCCTGCTTGAGAAACGCTTCGGTGTCGTACCAAGCGCTGTTCGTGAGCGAATATTTGCCGCAGACGTGGTCACGATCGAAGGATGGGCCGAGCGTGTGTTCGATGCCCCGAATCTGCAATCGATTTTCGAGTCGACCCAAGAGGCGACCGGCTCGGCCATCGGGGTAGCCGCAGGTTGCGGTCAGTAGGGTTGTCGAGATGGCGGGCGAGCGCAATTAGCTCATTGACCACACCGGAGCCGGGTAGCCTTCCATCAGGCAGCCATTCTTACAGGAGGCACCGATAGCGGCCGGTCGAGGCCACACACTTCAGATGGCGAAGCGGCAATCGCCACTCAGGCGTACGAGACCGCTCAGTGGGATGAGACGGACGATTTCAGCCGGGGCCTCGGGAATAGCAAAGAAGGGAGCATCAGGCTCGTCGTGCAGCAGCATTTCCTGCTGAATTGCGTGGCACTTCGGGCAGTAGTTTGCGAAACAGAAGGAGCGCTCCAGCACATTGCGGCCCTTCCTGAAGTTCGGCCACCGGCTCAGCTGTTGAGACAACCCTTCATCCACTGACGAAATGTTGGACACGGTGAAGTTCATCAGGGGCTCGTCCAGATCGGTACCGAAATCACAATAGATGCAGATGATCTCAATCTGCGTGCGGCACCGACAGCAGGAAGTACTTGCGGCGGCGACGTACGCCTCTGATGAAACAATTGCAAACCCCTCCTCCGGATCGGAGTCGGAAAGCCATTTGGCGAAACCATCCTGGGGCATATCAGGGGTGACGTAGAGGCGCTTAGATTCATCATCCCATAGGGCACCAGCCGCCGCGGCTTCGGTGCGCTCTTCCGGGACGACGTAAAGATAGATGCGGTCTGAGCTCGAGGTCATGGTGGCGCCTGTTGACTGTCACTTGAGCGCGCGCTCAATGCTGCAGCTCCAGCTTTCGCTGGTGCGTGGAGCTTGCGCGAGGGCTTGAGGGATTGTGCACTCGGTGTGCGGTGGAGGAAAGCGCAGCAGAAGGTGTAGACACCAGCGCCACCGAAAAAATCCCGAACGGAACGCCTCAGAAGAGCTCAATTTCTCCGTTCTGCAGCTTTTCTACGAGCTTACCCGCCGTAGTCAGCGCTTCGAAGTTGCACACGCCATTGCGGCCGTGGCTCTTTCCGTAGTAGAGGGCGGCGTCCGCCCGTTCGACGCATAAAGCTGGCACGTCTTGCGGGGCGATTCGAGTGTAGCCCACAGTGATCGTGACACGCTTGACCTGAGGAAAGGTGTACGCCTCGATCCGGGCTCGCAATCGCTCCAAGGCGATCTGTGCGCCTGCCTCGCTTGCACATTCCAACACAACGACGAATTCTTCGCCACCGAAACGAAAAAGTTGGTCGGCACCACGGAATGAGCGTTTCATGAGCTGGCTGACGAGCAACAGAACTTCGTCGCCGAAGAGGTGTCCATAGCTGTCATTGATCGATTTGAAGTTATCGATGTCAATGAGAGCCAGCCAGGCCGATTCCGGTTCGCCGCCGGGGTGCTCGGGTGCCGGCACGGACTGCGGCGAGTAAGCTGTCTTATTTCGCAGCTTCTCGAAATGACCCTCGAATGTCTTGCGGTTGAGCAACCCGGTCAGCGTGTCAAGCTCGCTGTAGTCCAGCAACGCCAGGTGGTTCCTGACGATCTCCAGAATACCGCGCACCAGATCGGTCGCGCGCGCCGATAGTGAGGCAGAGGTTTCGACAACGAGTATCGCGACGGTCTCGCGTTCCGCACGGATGGGAAAGAATGTTGTTGGACGCCCATGCACCCCGCCACATTGCAGCACCTCACCGCGAGCCACGCATTTCTCCCAAGCCTGTGACTCTTCAAGCGCGGATGGGCGCAACAACTCACTTGACGCAACAGCCCCCGTCTGGTCGCCTTGTCGCGATATACTTACGCGCGGCTCGACCCGCTTTGCCGCGCCATCCGTAATGACGCGCAGCAAAGTTATGGAGTCCGGCTCGAGAAGTTGCAGAAGCAGGCGCGCCACCGCACGATCCAGCTCGTCGCGATCGCGGTGTGTAGTGGTCGCGGCAACGCCGTCGAGCAGTGGATGGGTCATCGGCGCTCCATCGCTCCGCACCGGCTGCTCCTCTTTTCGGAGGCTGCCATCGCGACCGGTAGGCGGTTACGGATGTCCCTGTTCATCCCGCCACCCTACCCCCTCAGTACGGGGGATGTCGTTATGTCCGGTGCTCAATTGGCAGTCGCGGAGCCTGAACCAGTTCGCAGATTCGTACTGAGACCAACGTCTCGATTCGGATCCGTGCCTTAAAATGCGCGTTTCTGCGTATTTCAACTGCCACCGGCCCTGCGCCGTGCCGAAACGTGGCAATACAGGTGGCACGGTACAGCGATTGCTGCCGAAGAATGACTCCAGGGCGTGTCGGGATTGTCAGCAGCGTTGTCGGGATCGTAGCACTAGCTGCGGGCATGCGCGCTCTGCACGTTCTAACGAGAGAGACACCATGAGCACCACGGCACACACTTCCACCGATCCTGCCGATCTCGAACCGCAGACCAACAAGACCCGTGAAGAGCTCGGCCGTACAGCGGAAGCCCTCGAGGAGCGCCTCCGCGTCAAGCGCAAGACCAACGCCGCCTCGGCGGCAGTGGCAACCGCCGCCGATCGCGTCTCAAAGTGGAAGAACCCGCAGATCACCACATTGATTCGCCTCGACCATACTCGTGTGCTCGCGGCGTTTCGGCGCTACCGCAACGACCTACCGCACACACGTAAGCGAGCGGTGGTTGCCAATGTGTGTCTAGGCCTGGAAATTCACACACAACTCGAGGAAGAGATCTTCTATCCCGCGCTGTTTGCCGGAGGCCGCGATACCGAGGAGCTCGATCAAAGTGTCGGCGAGCACGACCAGATGCGCTCGTTGATCGAGCGGCTGCGACAGACCTCGCCCGAGGACTCTCATTACGATGGGATCTTCCGCGAACTGATTCGCGTGGCGTTGCATCACATCGCAGACGAAGAAACCATGCTCTTGCCTTGGGCCGAGGTCACATTGAGTGACCAGCTGCGGGAACTGGGTTTGAAGATGACAATACGCCGTTTCGAGTTACTGAGACCTCATAGGGCTGAGGTCGCGAACAGCACCGCGATGACCTTTCCCATTCTGACAGCCGCCGCGGTCGCCGGTTTGTTCACGGCCGCGTGGCTGCTGGTTAGAAACCCTGGATCACCCCAAAACCGATGAGCTTAGCGCAAGTGCGCATCGATCATTCCCTGCGCGGGGGAGCCCCCATCGAGACGGCTCCCCCGACCCGAGGAGCGTTTCAGTTCGCGGCTAGCCCTTCAACTCCCGATGATGGCAGCCCGCCCACAGTACCCAGACTCGTCAGTGCACCGGTTGTCGGATCGATTGCAAACGTACCGATGGTGCCATTGCCCGCATTCAGTGAATACAGGAACTTGCCGTCCGAGCTCACGACGAGCTCGAGGTTGGTGGCCCCCGAGGGGTTATGGCCGACGACGGTGGCGGCAAGCGCGGTCAACGCACCGTTGCTGCCAACAGCAAAGCCCGAAATGGAGGAGCTGGCGCTGTTGGAAGCGTAGACGAAGCGGCCGCCCGGAGTGACGACGTCCCAACAATTTGCGCCTCCCAGGGTGGGTACGCCGGCGCTGATCGGCGTCAGTGTTCCGTCGGCGTTGACCGAATACGAGGAAGCGGTGGAACTGTTGGGCGCGCTCGTTCCGGTCTCTGAAGTAATTGCAGTCCCGTTGGGTGCGAAAGTGACGGAGAAGACTCCAGGACTGGCGCTCTGATTTTGAGTGATGGTTGACAACAAGCCATCGGGTGAGACCTTGAAGACATCAATGAGGTTGGTGGCACGCTCGGTGACGACCAGGAAACGTCCATCAGGGCTGAACGCGAGTGAGGCGGCATTGGCGCCATTCGCGCTGAGAAAGCGCAGCGAATCGGCGATCCGGGTCAGCTTGCCACCTGCCAGCCGGAAACCTACCACGCTGTTGCTACCGGCGGCGTTGAGCACGTACACCAGCCCGTCATGTTCGGCCACGGCGTTCGGCTCACTCCCCTGCGTTGGCACACGATCCGTGAGCTCGAGGCGGCTGCCTCGGACCCGAAATACCGACACCGTTCCACTACCTGCGTTCACTGCAAAGAGCCACGAACGGCTGTTGCTGAGCGTCAACGCCCCCTGCGATGCGAGCGGGTCCACGGTTCCGCCACCGCCACGACCGCCGGTCCTGTAGTGAGTTGATTCGGTCAGCGTCCCCAATCGAGTCCGCTCATATGCGACCACCTCGTTTGCGTCAGCATCGTTCGTCATAGCGAACACACCGGGGCTGTTGTCGGAATTGACGTCCTCCGCGGCGAGAACCGGAGAGGCTGCCACCAACGCGGCGCCGAGGCTCACGGCACCGAAGAACAAGCTCTTGAATGCTTTGGTGGTAGTGCGAGGAACATTCGCTTCAATCATGATGGTCTCCCAGCCCCGAAATGGGCGCCGGGCAGACTAAGGCGAACTCTTCACGCAACTCTCACGAGAAGCTCAGGCACCGCTGGCCGAGCGCAACGCGGGAACAGCTGCAACGCACTCGAGCGTGAACTCCGCGGTCGTGCCGGTCCCTTCCGACGAAGTCAGCTGCACCTGTTGCGAATGCAGCTCGATGATCCGCTTGACGATCGCAAGGCCAAGCCCCGCCCGGCTGCGATCGGAACGATCACGGACCCGATAGAATCGGTCAAAGATGTGCGGCAAATGCTCGGGTGAGATGCCCGCGCCATCGTCCACGACTCTGATCCGGGCGTGTGCGCCATCCAAGGACATCTCCAGGCGAACCGCGCCTCCTCGGGGCGTGTGCCGAATCGCGTTCTCGAGCAGATTGCCCACCACGCGCTCGATCAGTGCGACATCTGCCCGCACCAGTGCTCCGCTCGTGTCGAGTCGAGTGGTAAACGCAACGCCGGCGCTCTCCGCAAGCCAGCGAAACCGTCCGGAGATATCCTGCAGGAACTCGCCGATACACACCGGCTCGAATGTCGGCACGACCACGCCCGATTCGAGCTGCGCAAGATCAAACAGGGCATCCACGAGGCGACCCAGCTGATCCGCCTGACGTAGCGCTACCCGCAGATATCCAGACAGCTCCTCGCTCGCGATGATCTGTGCCTTCACCAACACTGTCTCGATGTATCCACGCAATCCTGTGAGCGGCGTGCGTAGATCATGCGACACGTTGGCAATCAGCTCACGGCGCACCTCATCCGTCCTTTTGAGATCCTGGATGTGTGCTTCGATGGCATTCGACATCACCACAAAACGCCGCGTCAGCGCGCTGATTTCGTCGCCGTCGGCGGGCCCGCCAAGCTGGATCGCGCCGCTCGGCAAGCTTTCCATCCACTGGCGCATCCCGCGCTCGAGCGCGCGCAACCTCCGGGTCAGTCCGAAGAACAGGGCGGCAGCGCTCGCCAACGCTGTAAGGATGACGAGAGTGAGTGCGATCGCCGCTGCCCGTAGCGCATAGCTGCTCCACAGCAACGTGGCGATCGAGCGCTCGGGTTGCCCCCCGAGCACCACATACAGGTAGCCCGACAGATGCGCCTGATCCACGATGGGCGCAACGGAAAAGACTCGTTGACGGGTGAGACTCGTAGGATCATCTCCATAAAGCGGACGACGCTGGGGGTCTGTCAGGAATACATGAATTGGACCGAGGCGCACTGTTTTACGTGCCGGCTGCCCGTGCTGAACGATCGTCGAGACAACGTGCCCAGCCGGGTCGAGCAGATAAACCTCGGCGGACGGGTTCAACGTCATGGCACGGCTGGCCAACTCCTTCAACGATGGGTCGTTGACTTTGCCGCCCTCGAGCAGCGGCAACTCCCGCACCACGTACATCGCAATTCCGGCATCGAGCCTCTGGCGCAGCTCATCGGCATATCGATCACTGGTGCGATTCATCAAGACCAGCAGCGCGAAGCCGAGCAGCCCGAAGAGCAAGGCGATGGCAATCGTCAGACGAACATGGAGGGCTCTCATCAGGCGCGCAGCTCTCGCGACGCGGACAGTCGGTAACCGACTCCCCAAACAGTGACGATGTAGCGCGGCTTGGCCGGATCCAGTTCCAACTTGGCCCGCAGCCGATTGATGTGCGAGCTGACGGTGTGCTCGAAGGCATCATGCGTCATCCCCCAAACCTGGTTCAACAATTGCGCGCGCGAGAAGACACGCGCCGGATGCTGCATGAAATGAGCCAATAGGTCGAACTCCCTGGCGGTCAGATCCAGGGCAACCTCGGCCCGGCGCGCGACTCGCTGGTCCAGATCGACGAGCAGATCCGCGGCCTTCAGGAGGCGCTGCTGCTGCAGTTGCGGCACCGTCAGGTGCTCGATGCGGCGCAGGATAGCCTTCACGCGGGCTGAGAACTCCACGACACTGAAGGGCTTGGTGAGGTAATCATCGGCCCCGATTTCCAGACCCAACACCCGATTGGCCACCCCGGCACGGGCGGTCAACATCAAGATCGGCGAGTAGGCGGGGTGATTGCGCAGTTGCCGGCAGATCTCCAGCCCATCAATCCCGGGAAGCCCCAGGTCGAGAACGATGAGATTCCACGGGCCGTGCTGGAGGGCCGCATCGAGACCGGTCCGCCCATCCGCGTGGCACTCCACCGTGCATCCCAGATCCCGCAGATGCAGGCTCAGCAGCCGGGCGATGACAAGGTCGTCCTCGATCAGCAATACGTTGCGCGCGCCCATTGGTGCTCCCCAATCTTTGAAGGATGACCGGAGCGATTCGAAATTTATTGCTCGCCCGCAACAGGGGGTAAACTCCCAGGAACACGCTCCCGGCGGAGGTTGAGATGATGGTCGATTCACTCGCTGGTTTCCTTTCCAGCGACGGTTTTATGCCCCACGGTATGTGCTATCTGTGGCGGCCGGGTGTTCTCACCCTGCACGTCGCCTCGGATGCGTTGATTACGCTCGCCTACTTTTCGATTCCTTTCACGCTTCTGTACTTCGTACGCCGGCGCAAGGATCTCGAGTTCAATTGGATGTTCGTGTGCTTCGCGATCTTCATCGTCGCCTGTGGCACCACACACTTCATGGAGATCTGGACGATCTGGTACCCCCTGTACTGGCTATCCGGGTCGATCAAGGCGGTCACCGCCCTCGCCTCCGTACCGACCGCCATTCTCCTGGTGAAGCTGATCCCGGAGGCGCTACGCCTGCCGAATCCCTCAGCCCTGCGCACGGCCAACGAAGACCTGGAGAGAGAGATCCGCGAGCGCCGACGCGCCGAGAACGAGGTTCGTCGCATGAACGACGCGTTGGAGGCGCATGTCGCCGAACGCACGGCCGAGCTCGAGGCTGCGAACCAGCGGCTCTTGCTGGAAGCGCAGCAGCGGCACCGTGCCGAGGAAACCAAGCGATCCAGCGAAGAGCTGCTGCAAGCCATCGTCGACAACTCACTGGCCGTGATCTTTGTGAAGGATCTGGAGGGCCGATACCTTCTGATCAATCGGCGCTTCGAGGAGATCTTTCAGCGCAGTCGCGCAACCGACCTCGGGCGCACCGACTACGATTTCTTTTCGAAGGACACCGCGGATGCGTTGCGGGACATGGACGAGCGAGTGGCTGCCGCCGATCAGCCTTTGACGGAGGAGGAAACCGCTCCACTGGCTGATGGGCCTCACACGTACATTTCCATCAAGTGCCCATTGCGAGATGCGACCGGCAAGACGTATGCCGTATTCGGCATCTCGACCGACATTACCGATCGCAAGCACGCCGAAGTGAGGCTGCGCGCGCAGCTCGAGCGCCTGGCACTCCTCGATCGGACCACGCGCGCCATTGCCGAGCGGCTGGACCTGCACAGTATCCTGCAAGTGGTGATCGGCAGTCTGGAGAATGAGCTGCCCATCGATTTCGGCTGTGTCTGTCTGTGTGAGCCAGGCCGCCCGATATTGCGGGTTGCCAGCGTTGGATTAAAGAGCGCGGCGCTCGCCTCGCAGCTCGCCATGCCGGAACAGACCGAGATCGAGATCGATCAGAATGGCCTGTCGCGCTGCTTGCGCGGCCAACTGGTCCACGAGCCCGACATCACCGGATCGCAGTTTCCGTTTCCCCGGCGCCTCGCCAGCGGCGGGTTGGGCTCATTGGTCTTCGCTCCGCTGACCCTGGAGAGCAAGGTGTTTGGTGTTCTGGTCGCCGCGCGGCGTGGGACGCAGCAATTCAGCAGCAGCGACTGTGAGTTTCTACGACAGCTCAGCGAACACCTGGCCCTCGCCATGCATCAAGCGGAACTATACGTAGCATTGCAACGTGCGTATGAAGACCTGCGCATGACGCAGCAGAGCGTGATGCAGCAAGAGCGTCTGAGAGCCCTTGGCCAGATGGCGAGCGGCGTCGCTCATGACATCAACAACGCCCTATCCCCCGCGACTTTATACGTCCAGATGCTTCTGGAGCGCGATACGAGTCTCGGCAAGGAAGCGAAGCACTATCTCTCGGTTGTCCAACAAGCGATCGATGATGCCGCGCAGACGGTAGTTCGCATGAGGGAGTTTTCGCGACAGCGCGAACCACAACTCACACTGGATCCCATCGATCTGAACCGAATCCTCGAGCAGGTCGTCGATCTTACGCGGGCGCGCTGGAGCACCATTCCACAGGAGCGCGGTATTGTCATCGACCTGAAAGTGGAGCTCGCTCCGCGGTTGCCCGCGGTCGTCGGCGTGGAAAGCGAGATTCGGGACGCCTTGACCAATCTCGTTCTGAACGCGGTCGACGCCATGCCTGGCGGTGGCACACTCACTCTGCGCTCGCGCTCAATCACGCCCGATCAGGTCCGCGTCGATGTCATCGACACCGGAGTCGGCATGGATGAAACGACGCGAAACCGCTGCCTCGAGCCCTTCTTTACCACCAAGGGCGCACGAGGGACAGGTTTGGGTCTGGCGATGGTATACGGCATGGTGGAGCGTCATGGCGGTGAGTTGCGGATCGAGAGCGAACCCGGCACAGGCACCTCGATCCAACTTGATTTCCCGACCGCAGTGATCCCCGTCGATCCCCGTAGCGGCGTATTCCCTCCACAGCAGCTCAGACCTCTACGCATTCTGTTCATCGATGATGACCCGATCATGCTGAGGTCCTTGCGCGACACGCTCGAACGGGACACGCATATCGTCATGATCGCGGACGGCGGTCAAAAAGGGATCGACGCATTTACGGCCGCGTTAGCTCGCGGCGAGCAGTTCGATGTGGTCATCACCGACCTTGGCATGCCCCACGTCGATGGGCGCAAGGTGGCCGCCGCCATCAAGTCCGCCGCGCCGCGAGTACCGGTCATTTTGTTGACCGGTTGGGGGCACCGTTTGCTGGCCGAAAACGACACCCCGGCGTATGTGGACCGAGTGCTCAGCAAGCCGCCCAAGCTGGCCGTGCTTCGGCAAAGCCTCGCGGAGCTACTCGCCACCGCTTCGGCTGCGAGCTCATCGGCGCAAATAACGGGAGCCTGACTCCCGCTTTTGCACCCGTACGGTTTTGCTCAACGATCCGTTCCCCGCCCCGATCTGACTCAGCCGGGGGATTGCGGCGCAGAGGCAGCGGTGATGGCACCTTTGGCGACGACAGGACCCGTCGGCTGTCCCGTTGGCGAACCCCCTGTTGGCTCGACAGATACCGCCAATGCCGCGGTCGGACCCAGCTGCGTGAGGAGTTCCGGACTCAGCGGAAGTACGTTGGTCGTGTCAGGTGTAAACACACCGACGGAGATGGGCGCGTGGCCCGCTGGTATCAACCACAGCTGCGTGCTGCGCCCGCGTGGAATGGCAGCTGTTGCAGTCGGTACCACCACGATCTGCTTGCGGTCGAGGTCCATTGTCGCGGTCCAGTCGGTCACCCCGTCGTCTTGGCGGATACTGGACACCATCAATGCAACGTATGCGGGCCGTTGCACTTCGCGCACCGGTGCTCTCAGGAGCAGAACCACACAGGCCGCGGCGACCAACGCAGCTCCGAGGCTGATCCACCGCCACGGGCGAGCGTTAGTCCAGAAGGGCGCCGCTTGCGCCGGTCGGTGGGGTACGTTCCAACCCAACCCCTGGCGAATGCGCGTCCAAACCTCTTCGGAGGGAGCGACATCCGGCAGCACCTCCGTCATTGGTGTCAGGCGCCGCTGCCAAAGAGCGACGGCAAGCGCGGCTTCAGCGCTGGCCTCTATCTCGCGTGCGACGGCGGCGCGAGTGTCTGCATCCAGCACGCCCAGTACGTATTCGGCGTATCGCAGATTGTTCTGATCGTCATTGAGCGGAGTGTTCATGTTTCGAGACACGCTCGCAGTTGCAGCAAGCCGCGCCGGATCCAGCTCTTCATGGTGCCGAGCGGCACGCTCGCGCGCGCAGCCAGGGCGTTGTAGGTCAATCCGGTAAAGAACGCTTCCTGGATCGACTGTTTTTGGCGTGGCTCGAGCTCATCCAGACAGTGCTCCAGCCGGCGATAGTCCTGCCCGCGCTCCGCGCGCGCCGCCGGTGTCGGGTCCTCGTCCGCGAGCTCTTGAACGCTCCCCGATTGATCGGCAGCCGCATCGCGACGTTGCCTCAAGCGGTCAATGGCCTTGTTGCGCGTCAAGGCAATCAACCAAGTCATTGCGCTCGCGCGTGACGGATCGAAGGATTGACCTCGTTGCCAAACCGTAACGTAGGCTTCCTGCAAGACTTCCTCCGCCTCACGGCGATCCACGAGCATCCGCGCGCAAACGCCGAGCAAACGTGCTGAGGTGCAACGATACAGCTCCGCAAATGCCTGACGGTCGCCGCGCGTCGCCTTCAGCAGCAGCCCGTTGAGCTCATCGTGTTCAGGAACGGTACTCGTAACGCTCATGGGCAGATGATGTCCTGGTGTTGTTCGAGGCCCTGCGTCTCGAAAGACGCACGGATGGTTGGACAGGCGAACGGTAGCACGAAACATGCCTCGGTATCGGTATCCGTCGGTAGCGGAAGCTCGTCTGAATCTTGCCGTCCGGTCGCAGCAGATACGACTCGACCGCGTTATAAGCGTGTCGCTCGAAGTAACTCGGGATTGACGCAATGACATACCAGTCGCCCTGGTACCGATGCAGGTCAACACTCGTAACGGTGGGCATGGGTGCTGTTCCCCGGCAACCGGCCACGCAGGCGACCATGAAGGCTATGGTCATTTCTTTGAGCCCGGCGGCGCATGTCAGCACCTCCCTCACGGGCGCACCAGGCGGTAGTGCGCAACTAACCACTGGCGGCCCCGGTCATAGCCGAACAGCTCCGCGCACGCCATCCAGAACATGCGCCAACGCTGGAACCACAGGCTCGCGCAATCGGGTCCATAGGCTTGCCGGAGAATGCGCAGAATCTCGCTCCGGTGGGCATCCTGATTGGCAAGCCAGGCGTTGGCGGTACGCTGATAATGCGTGCCGGCGATTTTCCAGCGCTGCTCCAAAATCAGATCGCGCTGGAACCACAGCAGGGTCTCGGTCGAGGGCATCAGTCCGCCGGTGAAGAAATGACGTCCCATCCAATTGCCCTCGCCAACGGTCTCGAACGGGTACATGAGGCTCTGGTGCGCGAAAATGTGCACGAACAGCTTGCCCGCCGGCCGTAACCAACCCGCGATGCGCGCCAGCAAGGTCTCGTAGTTGCGCATGTGCTCGAACATTTCGATCGAGACGCAGCGATCGAATGCCTCCGACCGCAGCGCCAGCACATTGACGTCACCGGTAACGACATGGACGTTGTGCAATGCACGCTGCAGACACTGAGCCCGAAGATACGACCCCTGGGAAAGTGAGTTCGACACGGCAGTGATTCGCGCCCGCGGATAGTGCTCGGCCATCCAAAGCGTGAGCGAGCCCCAGCCACACCCAAGCTCGAGGATCTCCTGCCCATCGGCCAGCTCAGCACGCTCGCCGTAAAGGGCTAGCATGGCCTCCTCCGCCTCATCCAGCGAGGTGAGCCCGCTCGGGTAGTAACATGAGGAGTACTTCAATCGTCGGCCGAGGCATAGCTCGAAGAACTCTGCGGGCATCTCGTAGTGTTGTGCGTTCGCGGCTTGCGTACTCACGGCGATCGGGCTTTGCCTGAGCGTCTCGAGGAGGCTCGCGAAACGCAACGCCTCGGCAGCAGGACCGTCCCTGCCTTCCTCGGCCAGTCGCTGCCGGCATAGCCGGCGTATGCCTATGCGCACCAGGGCATCAGGTAACAGGCCACGCTCGGCGAGTCCCAACAGGCCGGCGGCGGGCCTGTCGCCTGGCAGCTCGATGGGGGACGTCACGGTAGCGCTCAAGGGAGACTCCTGATGGCAGACCTCGGTTTGGGAAACCAAGGGAACAGCATTGGAGTGGTGCGCTGGTAGTCGCGATAGTCGTCACCGCGCGTGCGCAGACTCTGTGCCTCGGTGTAAGGGATACCGCTGATCCAACGCAAGAAGGCATACATGACGATGGGCCCCGACCAGGCAAGCCACTGCAGCGGTGAGCCGCGTGCCAGCGCGACATAGCTAAACCAGTGAAGCCATTCGAAAAAATAGTTGGGATGGCGCGTATAACGCCACAGACCTTTTCTGCAAGTCCTGCCTCGATGCGCGGGGTCGCTGCGAAAGCGCGCCAGTTGGTTGTCCGCCAGCGACTCACCGGCCAGACTCACCGCCCAGAGCGACACCGCGACGATCAGAGCGGGTGTCAGGCCACTGCCCGGATTGCGCGCCACGGCAACGAACGGCAGGGAAAAGAGCACAACCAGCAAGGCCTGAAGTTGGAAGAACGCGAACAACTTCCATTGCGCACTGATGCCCCAGTGGCGGCGCAGCTGTTGGTAGCGGCCATCCTCGCTCTCGGCGCTCACTCTACGCCACAAATGCAGCGCCAAACGCGCAGCCCATGCGCTACCCATGATGGCAAGCGACCATCGGGGCGTTAACGCTCCCTCTCCCGTGAAGGCCATCAGAACTGCACCGATCCCAAGCCCGGCAGCCCACAACACATCGACGATGCCGGCATTGGTGTGGCGCCTTTGCCAAAGCCAGCCCAACCCCATCACGACAACCATGATTGCGAGCAGGACAGCAAGTTGCCACCCGATGCTCATCACCGGGTGCCCGGTCGAACGAAAAGCAGATGGGCCACCCCGATCGAGCCCTCCCGGAAACCGCCCTCACAATAGGCAAGATAAAACTCCCACAGCCGCGTGAAGCGCTCGTCGAACCCTTGCCTGTGAACCTCGTGTCGATGTGACAAGAAACGCGCACGCCATGCCTCCAGGGTGCGGGCGTACGAGGGCCCGAAGTCCTCCAGGTGCACGAGAGCCAAGTCACTGGCGCGAGTTTTGGCAGCCAGCATGGCGTTGATGGACGGAATGAAGCTGCCGGGAAAGACATACCGCTTGATGAAGTCCACCGCCGCGAGCGCTTGCTCGTAGCGATGATCCTCGATCGTGATCGCTTGAACGAGCGCCCGCCCTTGCGGCTTCAACAGGCTCGCGGCCTTGGCAAACCACGTCTCCAGAAACGGCGCGCCCACCGCCTCGATCATCTCGATGCAGACGAGATGATCATATTGGCCTTGCAGATCGCGATAGTCCTGCAGAAGCACCGCGACTCTGTCCGTCAACCCCTCCTCTGCCACACGTCGCCGCGCCTGAGCATATTGCTCATGAGAAATGGTCGTGGTCGTCACGTGGCAGCCATAGTGTTTGGCAGCGTAGAGGGCGAATCCGCCCCATCCCGTTCCGATCTCCACAATCCGCTGACCCGGCTGCAGGCCAAGCTTCCGACAGATCACCTCCAGCTTGCGCATGGAGGCTCGCTCCAAAGTGTCATCCTCGTGCGACCAGAGGGCCGCTGAGTACATCATGTCGGCGGACAAAAAGGTCGCGAAGAGCTCGTTGCCCAGGTCGTAGTGGGCCGCAATGTTGCGACGGCTGCCGCCGCGAGTGTTCCTGCGCAGTGCATGCCACACGCGTAACGCGACCGCGCCTGCCCGCGCCAATCCTGTTTCCATACCGTCCAATAACGCGCGGTTGTGTACCAACAGGCGCACCAGGCCGACGAGATCGTCGCAACTCCATAAGCCATCCCCGTAGGCGTCGCCAGCGCCCACGCTGCCCTGTGTGGCGATGCGCCAGTAAAACTCGAAATCGTTGACGTCGATATGGATTGTCGCACTCCCCGGTACTTCGCCGAATTCGACAACGCCCAGGGCGTCGCGAATAACCAGGCGGCCGTGTCGTATCCTGGACAGCTCGTCCAGCAACCGGCGCCGAGCCAAGCGCACCATGAAAGATACTGGCGTCCCCGCACTGGATACGGGCGCCGTGCGTGACAATACCCCACTCATCGGATGCCTCCGGCCCGGGATGCGCTCATTGCACTTTCTCCGGCGTGTTGACTTTGGGTGGCTGAGCGCGGCCACACGAGTGCTCGTACACCGGGTTTGCTTTGAGCCATAAGCGCAGGGCCTGCCAATGGATGGCACCCATCACCTGCAGCGTCATCAGTGGATAGCGCCACAACACTCTGGCCAACGCATGGCCGTCGAGGGAGCGGCGCTGCAACGTAAGTGTTGCGTCGAAGTCGGATCGGTTGCCGTCCAGCACCCGCATGTGGACGTGCAGATCGGGGCCGGGTGGCGTGAAGCTCCATTCGTAACAACGCTCCATGGGCATGAAGGGGGAAACGTGAAACGTCTTGTCGAACTCCCACCTCAGAACTCGGCCCTGCGAGGTGGCGCTCGCCACGGGCAACACATAGGTGTGGCGTTCCAGCCATGGCGTGTTGGTGATCTCGGCGACGATGCAACGCAAGGTCGTGCCGTCATCGGCATAACAATAGTAGAAACTCACGGGGTTGAAGACGTAGCCCGCGTACCGCGGGTGGGCCAGTAGGCGAATCGGGCCAGTTGGCGTCTGCCCTATTGCCTGTCCGACATGGGCCTGTCCGATATGGGCCTGCGCGATACGGGCGCGCACGGCCTGGGCCAGCGGAATGTCACAGGGACCGAGATAGTCGGCGCGGCGCCACTGCGCCAGGTTGCGGCGTCGGGCCGACCAAAGCCACCGCCCGCGGAAAACAGCATCGATCTCATCCAGATCGAGGTAGAGCTGCGCCATGCGATAGCTGAAGGCGTGGGCATGAGGTAAATGGCGGCGGTGTGTCACCGTCCCCTCGTACATCGCGCTGCAGAGTGATTGAGCCATCAAGCGACCGCCCGCCTATCCACCCCGATACCGTGCTCGAGCGCTTCGACGACCTCGACCGCGCTGCGCAAGCCGTCCTCGTGGAAACCCCATCCCCAATAGGCCCCCGCAAACCACGTGTGACGTTTTCCTTGGATCTCGCGTTTGCGCTTCTGTGCAGCCACGGAGGTCGGCTCATACACCGGATGGGCATATCGCATGCGGCGAAGGATGCGGGACGGGTCGATGGCGTCGGTACGATTGAGCGTAACAACGAAGGGCTCACGGGAAATCACCCCCTGAAGAATATTCATGCAGTAGCTCACGGTGCAGGCATTGCCTTCGACACGCGGGATATACGCGTTCCATGCGGCCCACGCTTTGGGGTGACGCGGCAACAATGAGGCATCGGTATGCAACACGACGTCATTCGGTTGATAACGGATTGCGCCCAGGATGTCCCGCTCCCGTTGGCTGGCATCGGCCAGGAGCGCCAGCGCCTGGTCGCTGTGGCACGCCATCACGATTTGATCAAAACGCTCCGTCCCAAAGTTCGTACGAACATCGACGCCGAGCGGATGGCGCTGCACGCCGAGCACCGGACACTGCAAACGCTCAATCACGTCCCAACGTGATTGAATCGCACGCACGTAACTCGCGGAGCCGCCCGCGACCACGCGCCATTGCGGTCGCCGCGCGATCTGCAGCATCTGGTGGTTGGCCATGAACTGCACAAGATACCGCGCCGGAAACGACAGGATCTGCGTCGGAGGCGCGGACCATAGGGCCGATGCCATCGGAACCAGGTGCTCATCGCGAAAAGCCGCGCCATAGCCGCGTTCTGCGAGGTACTCACCCAGTGTCGGGCCGCGCCCCTCGATATCGAGCAATGACGGCGCCTGCCGATAGAATCGCAGCAGGTCCCGCACCATGCCCATGAATCGCCGCGACCACAGGTTGCGGCGCTGACAGAACAAGGTATCCAGGCACGTCGTGTTGTATTCCAGTCCCCCGGCTGCGGCATGGACGGAAAAGCTCATAGGAGTGGGCTGGGAGGCCACCTTGAGCTCGCCCAACATGCGGGTCAATAGCGGATAGTGCACGGGGTTGTAGACTATAAAGCCCGTGTCGATGGCGTAGTGCCGGCCATCCTGCTCCACTTGATGTGTGTGGGTATGACCGCCGAGGTAGTCGTTCGCCTCGAAGAGCGTGACGGCGTGATTACGCGACAGCATGCGCGCACAAGCCATGCCCGCAATGCCGGACCCGACGATGGCAATCCGCATGCTCAACGCTGCACCTCCAGCGGCAAGGCTTTGGCGGCGACCCAGGCCGGTACGGGCCGCAAGCCCCAAACCAATCCCAGTGCCGCCAGCAGTCTCAGCCCATACCAGGTCAGGTCGATCTCCCACCAGCGGAAGCCCTGGCGGACGGATCCGGGATAGAAATGATGGTTGTTGTGCCACCCTTCGCCGAAGGTCAGGAGCGCGAGCCAAAGGTTGTTGCGGCTCTCGTCACGGGTTGCAAAACGGCGGCGCCCGAAGCGATGCGCCAGAGAGTTGATGGTGACCGTGGCGTGAAACAGTGCGACCGTCGAGACGAAGAAACCCCACACCAACATCTGCCAACCGTTCGTTCCCAATGAGGGCGCGCCGTGGTGCAAAGCCGCCCCGAGACCAAACAGTGCGGCGGCAAGCCCCAGCGGTACCGCGATGTCGAAGCGATCCAGCCAGCGCAACTCCGGATACCTGCGCAGGTCCGGTATCCGTGTCCAGTCCGTACGGAAAGCGCGCGGCGTGAGAAACCATCCAGCATGACTCCACAGAAAGCCGCTCAGCGTGGGCGAATGCGGGTCAAGAGTGGTGTCAGCATGGCGATGGTGCGTGCGGTGATGCGCCGCCCACCACAGCGGCCCCCGCTGCACGCAGCTTGCGCCGAGAACCGCGAAAAAGAATTGCACCGCCCGGGAGGTTCTGAATGCGCGGTGCGAGAAATAACGGTGATAGAAGCCGGTCAACGCGAACATGCGGATGACATAAAGTCCGGCGGCGACCTCCAGAGCCACAGGCGAGGTGCCGACCCAGAACACGCTCAGGCAGGCGGCGTGCAAAAACACAAACGGCGCGGCCCGCAGCCAGTCGATGTGCTCGCCCTCGCCGGCTACGCCGCTCGGCCCTTGGGTGTCGAACCATTTCTGTAGTGCCGCCCACTGGCCAAAGCCGCGGCGCTGCGCGCTATGGGATTCGCGGATTGAGCCTTCATTCGAGCATCGCGCCATCGGGTGGGCCCTGTAAGGGGGACTACTAGAGCTATACGAGGGAAAGCTCGCCGCGGATGCGATCACGAACAGATGCGACCGTCGGTGCTCGTGTATGCCGTCCCTTCATAGTGACGGGCCTCGCGAAATCGCCCGGCACCGAGCGCCGGCAACGCACAAAGAAGGCACAACGCGATGCGAAAGCCACATGGGTACCCATACGTGTGCCGGGGGCCTACGGATGCAGGTCGATGGCTGTTTGTTCGGTAACTCCATCACGGCTGCATCCGGGTGCGGCGTTCCTTCGTATGAAGTGGGGTCAAATCAAAACCCCAGGGAGAGCTTTCATGAAGCCCGCTCACCGTTCCACTCTGTGCATCTTGACCGGAGTGCTAGCCTGCCTCTCTATCGAGGCCGCCCTCGCCTCCAGCCACCGTGAAGCACCGTTCATCACCACGCGCCCCAAAGTGGACGGCGCCGACTTCTATCTGTTCAATAGTTATGAATCCGGTCGCGCCGGCTTCGTCACCCTGATCGCCAACTACCAGCCGCTGCAGGAGCCCCAGGCCGGACCGAACTACTACACGATGGACCCCAAGGCTCTCTATGAGATCCACATCGACAACACCGCGGACGGCATCGAGGACCTGACGTTCCAGTTCCGGTTCACGACGGTCACACAGGGGCTGACGGTTACCGCCGGAACCAAGTCGATACCGGTCCCGCTCAGCAACATCGGCGCGTTGAGTGCAAGCAGCAACAGCGCACAGAATGTTTACGAGACCTACACATTGACACTCGTGCAGGGCAACCGCCGCACCGGAACAGCCACCGCGATCACGGATGCCGACAGCGGCAGTAAAACCTTCACCAAGCCATTCGACAACATCGGCGCCAAATCCATCGCCAACTATCCGGCCTACGCCAACAGCTTCATTCATTCGATCACCATTCCCGGCTGCACCACACCCGGCAAGGTGTTCGTCGGGCAGCGCCAGGACGGATTCGTGGTCAACCTGGGCGAAACGTTCGATCTGGTGAACATCAAGTATCCCGTCGAGGAGCTGGATCCGGGCCAGAATGCGCGCAACCTCGCCCCCAACTCCCTGGCGGGCAAGAACGTTACCTCCCTGGCATTGGAGATCCCCGCCGCCTGTCTGGTATCCACGGGCACACCGATCATCGGCGCGTGGACCACAGCCAGTATTCGTCAGGCGGCGGTCATCAACCCCACCCCACAGAGCGCACAGAGCGTGGGCAGCGTCGGGGCGGTGTCAATGCCGACCGGCCCCTCCGTCGAGGGTGGCGCCTGGACGCAGGTATCGCGACTGGGCGCGCCCTTGGTCAATGAGGTGGTCATCGGGCTGCCCGACAAGGACCTGTTCAACTCGTCTGAACCGAAGAACGATGGCCAATTCGCCGACTACGTCACCAACCCGTCGTTGCCGATCCTGTTGCAAACCCTGTTTGGCTCCGCGGGAGTCAAGGCACCCAACGTCTACCCGCGCGCCGACCTCGTGGCCGCATTCCTCACGGGCGTGAGCGGGCTCAACCAGCCGCCGAATGTGAAAGCCGCGGAGATGCTCCGCCTCAACACCAGCACAGCCGTCACCCCGCTGGCCTCCCAGAGCGATCTGGGCGTTTTGGCTGGAGACACGTCCGGCTTTCCCAATGGACGCCGTCCGATCGACGACGTGGTGGACATCGAGCTACGGGTTGCCATGGGGGTACTCCTCAGCCCGTTCGATGGCAGCGCCAGCGATCCGGACCCCTCCTCCGATGCGTCGCGCCAGCTCCACTACACCGATGGCGCGGAGCCGAACCCGGCCAACTACCTGGCCGTCTTCCCCTATCTCAACAATCCGCTCGCGGGCTCGCCCACGAGCGCGAATGACTGAGCGGGAGGGCTCATGAAGATCACATCTATTCTGCTCGTCGCAGCCGCACTGCTGCTCGCCGCCTGCGGTCACGACTACTCGATGTCAGGGTCGACAACCACGCCACCGCCCTCGAGTCCGCCCCCGAGCACCACAGTCAACGTCACGACAAGTCAGCTGTTGACCCAGTACGCGCAACAGACCTCCGAGACGGCGGAACCGTTCGCGGTGAACGGCGGCGCATTCTCCATTACGGATACGAGTGACAGCTCGGAATCAATCCCCGTGAGTACGAACTGATGCGAAGGCTATCGTTTGCGCTACTCGCGGTGGCGTCGATCGGCACAGCCACGGCGCTTCCGCGTGTACCGCACGACGATGCGGAAGTGCTCGCGGAGCTACCCCCCGGCGCGGCGCACGTCGCCGCGCCGGAGCTCCAACTCACACGCTCGCGACTGGACGTCGCCTTGCCGCTGGCGCAGTTTTACATTGCACGCTCGCGTGCCACGGGTGATCTGCGCTACCTCGGCTACGCCGAGGCCGCGCTGAACCCGTGGTTGACCCGCTCGCCGGTACCGCCTCCGGCGCTGGTGCTGCAGGCCACGATTCTGCAGAGCCGCCATTCGTTCGCCGCCGCACTAGCCGAACTGGATCGCGCTCTCGCCGCAGGTCCGGACAACGCGCAGGCGTGGCTCACGCGAGCCACAGTGCTACGTGTGTTGGGGCGCTATACGGAAAGCGTTACCTCGTGCGAGCGGTTATCCCGGATCGCGGACTCGGCCATCGAGACATTGTGTCTGGAGAGCTTGCGGGGGCTGACAGGCCATCTGGAGTCCGCATACCGCTCGCTAGCCACGATGCCCGTGCAATATCTTCCCGAGGCTGCGCGCGCCTGGCGATACTCGGAGTTGGGTGAGATGGCGGAACGGCTTGGACTCGACGGCGCCGCCGAGCATTGGTTCGCTGACGGCCTGAAGGTCGCTCCGGATGACTTCTACATGCGCGCGGCTTACAGCGATCTGCTGTTGCGCGCGGGACGCAACACCGAAGTGTTGCGTTTGCTGCAGGACTACCGGTCGATGGAGCCCATGCTGCTGCGGATCGCCATTGCCGAGAAGCGCCTGGGGGGCGAGCGCGAGTCCGATGTGGTCGCACTTCTGGCCAACGCGTTTACCCTGGAAGAGCGACGCGGCGACTCGGTCCATCGGCGCGAACAGGCGCGGTTCTTCCTCGACGTTGAGCCACGACCAGCACAAGCGCTCGCCGCCGCACAACAGAACTGGACAGTGCAACGTGAACCGGATGATGCGCTCATCCTGATTCGCGCCGCCCGGGCGGCAGGGCAACCACAAGCAGCGGCGCCTGCGATCGGATTCGTGCGCGCACAGAGGCTGGAAGATGTGCGAATCGACACTGACACGGAACACCCCTGATGAAACGCCTGATAATGCTTCTGAGCTGTCTCTTGGGCGGAGTCGCCTCAGCGCATATCTCCAGTAGCGGGTTCCTGGTCATCAAGGTCGAAGGCACCCAAATCGAGGGTTCATTGGAGCTAGCCGTGCGCGACGCGGAGCGCGCCGTAGGAATCGATGCCAATCAGGACGGGAAGATCACATGGGGCGAGTTGCGGGCCAGTCAGTTACGTCTTGCACAATACCTCAGTCAACATTTGGATCTCAGCACACAAGGGATCCCGTGCCCGCTGAGATTCGATGCAGTCGAGGTCAATGAGCGGGTGGACGGAAAGTACGCCTGGCTTCCTTTTACAGCCCACTGTTCCAGCGCCTCGGACCGGCTCTCCGTTCGCTACGCCGTGATGGACGGTGTCGACCCTTCACATCGCGGACTCTTGACGTTGACTGTGGGCAACATCACTCAGACAGGCGTCCTGGGTGGAACCGATCGCGCCATTGCCTTTCAACTTCACGAGCCCTCCCGGGGACGCACTTTCCTGGAATACCTGCGGGTGGGCGTGGAACACATCTGGAGCGGCATCGATCATCTGCTCTTCCTGCTGTCCCTGCTGCTACCGGCCGTGCTGTCGCGCCGCAATGGCGGCTGGGAGCCGGTGGCCACGGCGAAACCGGCACTCCTCGACACTCTACGCGTCGTCACGGCGTTCACCGTCGCGCACTCCATTACCCTCACGCTGGCGGCATTGAACCTCGTGCATCTGCCAAGCCGGCTGACCGAATCGGTGATCGCCGCCTCCATTATTGTTGCGGCCTTGAACAATATTTTCCCCCTGGTCACCGCGGCCCGCGCGCGCATTGCCTTTGCTTTCGGCCTGCTGCACGGATTCGGCTTCGCCTCGGTGTTGGCCGACATGGGCCTGCCGAGCGGCGCGAGGCTGCTATCGCTATTCGCATTCAATCTCGGCATCGAGACGGGTCAGCTCGCGGTGGTCCTGGCCGTAATGCCGATCATCTATCGGATGCGAAACGGGACGCTCTACCGCAACACGCTCATGCCCCTGGGCTCCGCCGCCATCGCCGCGCTCGCCCTCGTTTGGGTCGTGCAGCGCGCGCTACTGCCAGCAGGGTAAGCGACGAGCTGCAGAGAGCTCGCGCCACACAGGAACAATCTCATAGAAAGTACTGGAAGTGCACGCGCACCGTTCTCGGTACCCCCGGATGGACTACAAAGTCCGGGCGCGGCGCGCTCTCGTTCTGCAGGCGCGAGACATAGTAGTACTCGATGTCGTTCCACTTGACGCCCGCGACGTTGAAAACATCGACAGCCCCCAGCCAACGCCCACCGCTACGGTATCCCAGTTGGAGATCCACAGTCGTGTAGGCGGGCGAGCTGGCGCTATTGTCCTCGACCAGCGGAGTCTCCCCGAAATGCCGCGCGCGCAGGGCGCCGAACCAGCCGCTCGGATGTTGTGCCGTGAGCCCCGCATCGATGACGTTGGTGGGGCTGTTGGGAACGTATCGTCCGGTAATAGCGATCCGGGCCGTACACGGAAACGCCGCGGCGGCATCGCCGCAGCCCAGGTCATCCGGCTCAACGTTGTGATCAAATCTGGCACGTGAAAAGGCAGCATTAAGATCAGCGTGCAACCAGCGGGTGATATGAAAGACGTTACCCCATTCGAGGCCCTCGCGCGTCGTGGCACCGCTGGGTGCCGTCACTCCGGCATCGCCATCGAACACCAACTCGCTCTTGAGCTTCAGCAAAAACAGATCGAACGTGGTGTGCCACGCCGGCACCGGATCGGTCGCAACACCCAGCTCGGCGCTCGTGGCTCGTGTCAATGGCGTCACCGGCAGCGCATCCGGATTCTGGCCGCTACGCGTGACACCCCGGGCGTCATTGCTATGATAGCCGTCCGCCACGGTAACGAAATACTCGGTCGCACCCCAAGGGCCCAGAATGATGCCGAGCTTGGGGCTGACAATGCCCGCTCTCACAGCGCCGGTATTGCAGCCCAACGGGTCGCTGTTGATGTCACAACTACCGTTCGGGTTGCGCATCTTGTCCCGGACATCGAAATCAAACTCGTCGGCGCGCAGCCCGAGCACCGTGCGTAGCTTGCCGGTCCACGAGGTGCTGTTCTCCAGGTAAGCGGCGCCATTGGATTCCAGGACCCCGGCATTTTGTTTCGTGAAGAGATACTGGCGTTGGTAGGTAGCGTCGATGCCGACGTCGCGGATGTCGTCCACGCGTCCTTGTACACCAATCAACGTCGTAGTCGGGATGCCGTTGAAACTGGCGAACCACGTCTTCGACACGTTGAATCCGTACACGACGCGATCGTCGTGCTGCAGCATCTGATCCCCATACGCCGGATCGCTGAGGTAGTACGTGAATGTGGAATAAAGGTCGAGCTTGTAGCGGATCACGTATGCAGAGATTTGAACCTGGTCGTCCTGCGTGCGCGCCACGCGATTGAAGGACAAGCTGTAGCGAGCAGAATTGCCGCCGTCGGTAGGGGCAAGGCTGCCGAAACGCCCGATCAAACCCGCGGTGATCGCATGCAGCGGCACCTGGTCGGTCGAGTTCCATTTGCCGCCATAGGCCATGCCTGTGAGGGTCCAGAAATCCTGCTCGGTCCCGTGGCGATAGCGCACACGGCATTCAGCCGGTTGTAGTCGTCGGGATTATCGAAAGGGCCGTCGTTGTGATAGATGTCCGCGGCACCAAGCAAGGTACCGTTGCCTACCGCGGTACTGCCCAGCAGCAAGGCGCGACGATATCCGTCTTCACCAAAACCGAACGTTGCCGAATCTGGGACGGTCGTTCAGAAGGTCCATGCGAACCGCGCCGGCGGTCGCGAAATCGCCTTCGTCGGCGTAATACGGTCCTTTCTTGAAGTGCAGGTCACTCACCAGCTCCGCAATCAAAAAGTTGAGGTCCGTGTAGCCCTGACCGTGCAACTCCTCGGATACTTCCAGAGCGGCGTTTACCATCACTACTGGACGGGAGTGGAATTGAGGACTCCCGCGGGATGGACATTCCAGGATCAAGTTACCAGGCCGAATGGGTGGGACAGAGTGGATGTTGCCGATGGAAGTTCCAAAGCGACATCGGCGGTCGTGGTCATGATGCGGAACAATCTTCCTTCCGAGGCGCAGTTCATTGTGTCGCAGTCTCCCAAAGGGACGTTAGGTCCGGCATCGGCTTCGCT
>CAVVXG010000046.1:0-66706 GCA_963752125.1 uncultured Pseudomonadota bacterium
GCGCAGATCGTGGTTGTCGGGGGTGGCGAAGATGTCTCCTTGGGGGACTTTTTGCTCGACGTAGGGTCTTCACAGGGGAGACATGTCTTGAATCTGGCCGGGCGTCTACGTCTGCAGGAGACAGCGGCGCTGTTGGGTGACTGCGCTCTCTTTATAGGCAACGACTCCGGTCCGATGCACATGGCAGCTGCCATGGGTGTTGCCTGTGTGGAGATTTCCTGTCATCCCGTAGGAGCGGATCCGACGGGCGCGAATTCGCCGCTGAGATTTGCACCTTGGGGTGTGCCGCACCGGATACTCCAGCCCTTGTACGCGATCCGGCCGTGTGATGACGGATGCACCAAAGCCTATGCTCACTGCATCAAATCGGTTACGACCGAGCAGGTGTTCGGCGCCGTGCAGGAGTTATTGCCTGCTGATGCGGTACCGGGTGTAGAGCGTTTGCATGAACAGCGCAGCGTCTGAACAACCATGCCGCGCCTGCGGTGGGCGGGTTCAAAGCGCCTTTGCCGCGCAGGTTCTGGGGCGTTATCAGGTCTCCTACTTTCGCTGCCTGGAGTGTGACTCCCTCCAAACCGAGACACCCTACTGGCTGCTGGAGGCCTATGAGGCGGCGATCGTAGCGACCGACAGCGGGGCGGTTGACCGCAATCTGGTGAGCCATGCGGCGGTAGTGGCAGTCGCCGAGAGTTTGAGCATACGTGGACGCCTGCTTGATTTCGGCGGAGGCGCTGGGTTGCTGTGCCGTCTCTTGCGCGATAGCGGTTACGATGCGTACGTATACGACAAGTACGCGGATCCTACCTATGCGCGGGCTTTCAGCGTGGATTTCGAGGCGGTAGCGCCGGGTTCGATCAGCCTGCTCACTGCGATCGAAGTGCTCGAGCACTGTGCGCAGCCGGCAGCCGATATCGGGCGACTGCTGGAGAAGCGGCCGAAGGTATTCGTGGCGACGACGGTGCCGTACCAGGGAGAGGGCGCGGATTGGTGGTACTTGGGTTTGCAAACCGGTCAGCACGTCTTCTTCTATTCAAGCAAGGCTCTCGCGGCGCTCGCAACGCGCTACGGATATCACTACCAGGGGTTCGGGATGTTTCACGTCTTTACGGAAATCCCGATCGGTCGTTGGCAGGCACTTCGACTGCGGCTGGTACTCTCGAGGGTCGGCTTGCGCGCAATGCGCATACGGATCGCGGCAACACAGCGAGGGAAACACTCGACGGCCGACTTCGATAGACTTTGTAAAGATCTCGAGGCGCGGCAGAGTCAACGGGACGGGCGCTCGTAGACCTGCGCATCCTGCGAGCGTGGCGGATGAAAGGCGGCGTAGGCATCGAGCTGCCGCAGCAAACGTCTCAAGTACCAGGCCTGGGCCGGTGCCATCAACACGATGCCCACCGCTACTGTTGTCCAGGGAACGGCGGTCAGTCCAACGCGTGGCAGCAGGATGACCTTGAGTGTGACCGAGGCTGCAATCACGGGCAGCGCCAGTATCAGTTGGAATCTGATCCTGCCCAGTCCGTTAAAGAGGAAAGCCAGAGGTGTCTGAAAGGCGCTGAAAAGATGTACCGCGCAGTACGCCAGAATGAGCGCTTCCGATGGCGTCACCGCGGCTTTCGACCAGACAGTAATCAGCCTCTGGCCAGCGATACCCATGAAGGCCACGATACCGACCGATACGCACAGCGTAATGGCGAGTACGCGACGAAACGTCCGACGGATCCAGCCGATGTCCCCCGAGGCGAGCGCCTCTCGATATGCCGGCCACAAAGGCTGTAGCAGCAGCAGGAGAAAGGTGCCCAGCAACTCGAACGGCTTCTGTACGATCGCAAGGTCGGTCACCGCGCCCGCTCCAAGCACGCCGTTGACGATCAGTGGGTCGATTCCGACATTGAGAGCCGCCGCGACTTGCATCAAAAAGAACAGCATACCCAGGCGCATCATGGGACGGATCACGTGGGTGTTGTCGGATGAGGCGGCTGTCTCGCCATCCGCGAGCGGCAGTCGTGTGGTCAGCCACCACACGGCATTGATCAGACCGGTGGCGACCGGCAGCCCGGCCACGGTGAGGCACAGCATCGGTACGCTGCCTTGCACAGCCGCGATCGCGAATACTCCCGCCAATGACAACAGGTTGCCGATGGCAACCCACAAGTTGGCTATGTATCCTTGTTGCAGTCCGAGCTGCGCCTGCTGAACTACCACCCGCAACCGAGCGAACGCAGTAGACGAGCACAAACACCAGAACCGCGGGACCTGCTTCCTTTGCCGCCGCGGAACCGGAGACATGCAGCAACGAGGGCCAGTCCACGAACGGATAGATGGCGCAGAAGACAGCGGCCAGCGCACCGGCCACGACACATTGTGTTGCCAGTGCGGCGCGGACCGCCCGCGCGATCAGTGCCTGGTCGCCTCGGCCGAGAGCTTCGGCGACGGTATTCAGCAACCCGTTGCCCAGGCCGAAGTCGGCAAACGCCAGGATGGTCTGCAGGGATGCTATGGTCATCCATAAGCCGAAACGGTCCCGGCCCAGGTAATGGAGGGTCAACGGGATCGAAACGAGGTTTACGACACCGCCGAGTCCTTTCGCCGCAACGCTCGATAGCCCGGTGATGGCGGCACGTGCGGTACGCACGCCGACCCGCATTGTCAGGAGTTTAGCGGGCACAGTTCACAAATATGCCGTGACCGTTCAAACTAAGGAGAGAAAGGATACAGCAATCCGTCAACTGCGTCGCTTAACGATGCTACAACGCCGTGGCTCGCCAACCGTTCCATGCGCCTATGCCAGGCGGCCTTGAAAGCGGGTCCGCCAGGCGTTGTCTCGGCCGCCTGCCAAAACCGTTATTTCTCTGACCGAGTTTGAAACAATGATCTGCGGCCGGCAGGTGGCTCCTTTTGTGAGGAAGATCCGGGCGCTCGCCGTCATCTGGTATTCGTTTTCAGCGGTGCGCACTGCGCTTGGATTCATCGCCGCGATTCGATACGTCTGTGGCGAGGTTCCCGCGACCACGAGTTGCAGGACAGCTGTGGTGTGTCCACTACCCAGATTCCCGAGTTCCACGCCCACGTTGAAATCATAATGGCCTTCGGCCGGTGCGGTGAACACCCCAGTGGCCGCGTCGACGGCGTCGGATAGATCATGTTCCTTGAGCACCCCACGAGAGCCGACGTCGTGGGCTGTCCCATCACCGGTGGCCTGCGGAAAGTCCTGCAAGGGTGCGACGAGGAAATCCGCGTTGTCGATCCGCGCAAGGCCCCCGGGGCCGCAGATCCGCAGCTTATAGCCCTTGTCGATCGTGATGCCCGTGCCGACCAGATCATAGTCGTATGTCGGGTTGGTATTGATCAATGCGTGCGAGCGGCTGTCCGGCGCCATCCAGCTCTTGATGGTGACGTGGCCGGCTTGGCCGCCGAAATCCAGCAAGGCGGTGTTGGAGGATGTGTGCAGATGGCAGCCGATCAACTGCAAGCTGAAGGAGTTCTGCGCGCGGAAGATGCCGCTACGCGAGTTCTCGAACCAAGTCCCGATGGCCATGATGTTCTGTACCGGCTGGTCCGCGCTCGTGTCGATGTCCCGGTTGTTATTGTGGAACACGCCGCCGAATAGCTTCCACTCCGAGCCTCGTTCGGCGCGAATGCCGCACTCGGACATCAGTCCGACCGTGCAACTGTGAAGTTGAAAAACCGCTCCCCGGCTCCACAGGCCGCGCGCGGCGTTCCAGATGAAGCAGTTCTCGAAAATGGCGTCGTTGGAGAAATCGGCGCCATTGCCGAGGTAGACACAGGTGGAGTCTCTTCCGGCGGTGCAATTCATCACCGCGACATTGCGCGTGATGTTGCGCCAGCAACCCCCCGCAACCCGATCGTCGTTGCCCTCTATCCCGATGTTGGCGAGGTTGTTGCCATCGATGCACAGATCCTGGATGGTGGTATCGGAGAGGTTGATGGTGCCATCGCAGACCGACAGTACTTTGCCGTTCGCGGGACCTGCGTAGCGCAGCAGGGTGCGCGGGCTGCCGCGTCGCGTTGGGTTGGTGTCGCCCATGCCATTGCCCTTGAGGATCTGGCCCGCGGCGCGTAAACGGATGGGGCCGGTCACCTTGTAGATGCTGTTGGTTGTGAACGTGTCGAACACTACTGCATTGCAGGTCAGTGCATCGTTGATTGCTTCGGTGCTGTCCACGCTGCCGGTGGGGTCGGCGCCATAGCGACGGATGTCGCCAGGCGCGAATTCGGGGTGTGTTGCCGCAATGCCGGCAGCAGCTTCCGCGGCGGTTTGGAGAAAACGTTCCTGCGGGGAGGACGTGGCCGGATCAACCGCGTGGGACACAGGCGCGGTAGCGGCACTGGCTATGAGCACCTTGGGTATATCGCGGCGGCGCATGAGGACCTCCATAGGGTGGTCGGTTGCGACAGTCCAATGAGGCCCTGGCTCTCAGGTGCGCTCGGGGGCTGCCGGGAGCTTTGCGGAAGCGCCGGCGGCTGCGTCCAGGACGGGAAAGATCATTTCCATCGCCGTGCAGGCGCAGGTAATGGCCGCTATGCCAATCCAGGTGATGAGCACCTGGGAGGTGTCGATGAATCCGGAGGCGGGGCAAAAGACGGCGGCAGCGATTGCCCCCAACCTCAGATAGCGGCCACGGATCGTGGCTGTGCGCATGGCGAGCGGCCGTATGCCGATCACCAGCAGGCCGATGAGGAAGGCGATCACGGCACAGGTGCGGGCGGAGTTGGGAAAGAAGTAATCCAACAGAACGGGAAGTTGTGGATTGGGGCCCGTAAGCAGGTCGGTATGGTAGACCTCCGAGGCCAGCATGGACCCCAGAGGTTTCTCATAGCCCCGGATGCCCACCAGGGATGTGAGCGGGTGCAGCATGTAGGAAAAGAAGTTCAGCGGGGTGTTGTTGCGAATGGAGTCCAGGGCATCGGTTTGATATGCGTAGATGTAAACATCGCCGGAGAGCCAGAAGCGGCTGCCGATCAATATCACCGCGGACGCCAGGTTTGATTTTCCGTAGGCGATCAGGATCATGCCCGTCACTCCCGCTATGACGGCGAGGGAAGACAGCGCTGCGGTACGCAGTGTGATCCGTCTGCGATCCAGGTAGAAGCGCAATCCGACCCAGAAAAGGGCGGGGACCATTACTCCTTTGCCGGAGAACGGAACCGAGAGAACCAGCAGCGGCACAAGCCAGGTCAGCGCCAGCCAGAACGACAGTCGGCGCGACAACAGCAGCAGCAGGGAAAAGAGGAATAGTCCGTTTTGCAGCACGAGCAACGGCCGGAACGCACGGCCGAAGCCCTGGCGGGCGTCGCCCGAGGCGCCGCTCAACAGTCCCAACAGCGCCAGAAGGAGGGTTAGCAACAAGGTGGCGATCAGAAGAGCCCTGGCTTGTTTTCGAGGAATGCTCGTGAGTGTGCTGACGATCAGGGAACGGAACGCATCCTGTCGGAAGCCGATTGTGGCGATGTACCCACCGGCGAGGTACGCAAGCAGCACCATTGAGAACAGGGAGAATTTATCCCACTCAATCGCCTCGGCCTGACACAACACCGCCAGGAGCGAGGCGCTGAAGGGCAGGAATATCCCGACCACGAGCAGTGGATCGAAGAGGTTGAATGCCACACGGCGCAGGAATCCGTACAAGACCAGCGCGGTCAGGATCCACGTGACGATGCCAACCACGATTGGATCACTCATGGTGCGATCCGCAAGGAGCGGCTAGGGGCCTCGACGCCACGCGACGCGGAAGAACGCGAACAGCGCGCAAAGGCTCGCACTGCCGAAGAGTCCCAAGATAACCCACAGTGAGCGCGGCAGGGACGAGGCTCTTTCCGGAGGAACCGCTGGATCGAGCACTTTCAACGCATATTCTTCGCTGCCGCGCGCGAGCATTTGCTTGTTGACCTCAGTCTGCAGGATAGCGTAGATCGCTTGCTTGACCTGCACGACATCGGTCTTGGCGGCTTCTCCGTTCAAATAGGTGATGTTGCGCTCAGACTCCTCGATCGCCCTGCCTCTGAGGTACGAGTTGGTCATCCTCACCAGGTCGTTGGCCCATTTGGCGGCGGCATCGGGGTCCGTCCATGTGATGTCCATGGTGACTATTCCCGTTTTCGTCTCGGTCGTTATCTTGCGAATCTTCTTCTTGAAGTATTGGTTCGCCTTCCAGACGGTGGGCATTTTCTTGGGGTCGGTCACTTTCCAACGCTTGGCGCTGGCATCCCATTGTTTTTCGTACAGCACCTGGAGCAAGTGGTTTTGCGCGATATACCTCTCCGTAAGTGCCTCCGACTGCAGAACAGCCAGGGATTCGGCCCGCTTGGTGTCGCCTGAGACGGACAATCCGGCCAGGGACGCCAGTCCGCCGAATTGCGAGACGAGGGAGCTCAGTCCGCTGCCGAACTGGCCGCTGGAGGAGGTGCTGGCCACCGGCGACAGCACCGTAGTCGCGGTGTACTCCTTCGGCAGTATCAGTGCGAGGGCCAGCCCTCCAAGGGTTGCGATGACTATGCATGACCCGACAACCCACTTGGCGCGCCGAAGCACCTCCAGGACTTCCGTCAGCCTGATCTCATCGGCGGGGGCCATATGCGGGTTAACTGTGTCCATCAGGGTGGGGATCCGCGGGCGCGCTGGCCGCCTTTGTTGTTGAAGTGGGGATTCTCGCGGATTTCTTGCGGGAACACCTTACGAAAGCAGGCTCTCCTAGTGTAGCGCATCGGAAAAGGGCTAGATCCAGCCGGCGAGGGCGGCAAGCACGACGACCATGTTGTCGGAGGTCTTACGACGTCCGCCGCGTACGCAAAATTGAGCCGTCCGCAGCCTGTTGCGTCCGTTGAGTAGGACGCGCCACGTGGCAACCGTGGAGTTCGAGGAGTCTGCTGCAAAAGACAGCTCGGCGATCGCGCATAGCTGGCGGCGGTACCATCCTCGGCGAATCCGCAGCAGCCGATGGGCAACTCCCTTGGCCGTGCTGCGCGCGCCAGTATCGTTCCCCCCGTGCTGTCGGTATTTCATGGTCGTCTGAGGGTCGAAAGTCCAAGGCAGTCGCCAGGCGCGGGCAAGCGCGTAGAGGGCCCAGTCGTGGTAGTGGATCGGGAGCGTGAGATCGGGGTTCTCCACAAGGAAGCTGCGGGCGCGTTCGTAGAACTGGGCCGATAACACGAACGTGCAGCCCTGGCCGCCTCCTTCGAACAGGAAGTCGGAAGACGTAGGGATCCCCTCCTGCTTGAGCACCGCTTCTCTTCCATTGCCCCAAACAGCTGTCGTCCAACTGGAGTAGCCGGCCGAGCGGTGGTGCGCCAGCAGCCGGGAGGCCCTGGCCAACTTGTCGGGGTTCCAAATATCGTCCTGGTCTGCGAGGGCGACGCAGTCGAACCCTTGCGCGGGGTTGTCGCGAATCAGGGTGAAGAAGTTTTGCGCCGCCGAGCCGCTGGCAGCCGCGGCGGTCTGCAAACGGACGCGCCCCTGACTGTCGATTCCTTCGACCTGCGTTCGAGTGTTGTCGTGCGAGCAGTCGTCGCGCACGACAACGTGCACCTCGACTGCGTGCTGCCTAAGAATCGATTCAATCTGATCCCGGATCCACGGGCCGCCGTTGCAAGCGGCGAGCAGCACCAGAATACGGGGTGCCCGCCCAGGAGTGCTCGCAAGCGCTATTGACGCGCCGCGGGAAGCGCACGGATCGGTAGATACCTTCACGTGAAGGACTCAATAGTGGCGCCGAAGTCGCACAGCGCGTTCGTTCAGGATGCTCACGCTAATACGCCCCGCTGCCGCCCAACACGACAGCGGTCGTCTTCAACAGGATATAGAGGTCGAGCAGAACGGTTTGATTGCGTACGTAATACGTGTCGAGGACCACTCTGCGCCGGTAGTCGGTATCGTTTCGGCCGGTGACTTGCCAAAGGCCGGTGATCCCCGGTTTTGCCGCCAGATACGTCCCGACATTGCGCCCATAGCGTAGCAGCTCTTCTCGTACCACTGGCCGCGGTCCGACCAGGCTCATCTCTCCACGCAGCACGTTCAGCAGCTGGGGCAGCTCATCGAGGCTGGTGCGCCGCAAAAAGCGACCCAGGCGGGTGACGCGCGGATCGTTGCGGAGCTTGTGATCGCGCACCCATTCGGCCAGCAGCTCCGGGCTGTTGTTCAACAGCTCGCGCAGAACCTGGTCCGCATTCGGGACCATGGTGCGAAACTTCAAACAGGAAAACATGCGGCCACCGCGGCCGACGCGGCGATGTCGGTAGATCACCGCGCTGCCGCTGTCACCCATCGCAAGTACGATCACGAAGATTAGCGGGGCGAAAACCAGGCCGAGCACAACGGCGCCAACTACATCCACCAGACGTTTGGCCACCGCAGCGACGCCGGTCGGGGCGAATGCCGCTGCGGTTGATCGTCCGCTCGCATGCGCGCTGACTTCCAGGACGTTGAAGCTCGTGCACGCCGGCTCGACCGCACTCTCGGCTTCGCTTGTGAGATCGACAACTCGCTCGGATTCCAGACGAAGCTCTGCTGCAGCGACCAGATGAGGACGGCGGGACTGCACTCGAACCGCCGCGGTGTGCTGTTTGGAAGTCTCGTTCGCTTGTTGCGTCGACAAACTCAAATCCCCTTGCGCGTCTTTGTTGGTTCGATGTCGCAAACAGGCGACAAGCTTCCCGCGTCAACTCGGAATCCAAATCGGGCGCTGCTCGGGGCGCGCGGGACATCGCTCAGATCCTAACGCTGGAGGCCGCCTCGAGTTGACTCGCGAGTCCGCTTGTAAACTGGCGTAACCGTATGTAGCTAAAGCTGAATTGGACATTGCGCTTTGCAAGCAAATACCGGGCCCATGCCGAAGCCGGGTTTGCGTGCAAGCGCTGGAAAGGAGCCTGAAGGCAACCGACTTCGTGGAAAGCATAACCAGAGCTGTGTCGCGAGCCGCGGCGAGCGCCATCCCCGCGGGTCGGGAACGACAGCTCGCAGAGTGCCAGCACAGATGTGGTTGGGGCTGTAACACTTTGTTTCGTTTTTGTGACTCAGCGCACATGCTCAAAGCGTGGACAGTCATTGCACGCAACGCGGTAAACCGCTTCCTGCGCAGCATTAAGTGCCCGTGGCGAACCCAGTTCTGTAGCGGCGCCAACCGTGTGGGCGCCGTCCTTGAGCGACGGGGGAGCTTCCGCTACGCTCGCCTGCTCATTTGTCCTAGAAAGTTCAAAAACTTAAATGCGTGTCACCATATTCGGCTCCGGCTACGTGGGCCTGGTTACCGGCGCCTGCCTTGCGGATGCGGGTAACCATGTAATCTGCGTCGATGTCGATGCGAGCAAGATCGACCGGCTGAATCGTGGCGAGGTGCCTATCCACGAGCCTGGCCTCGACGCTCTCATCAAGCGCAACGCCGAGGCCGGACGCCTCGAGTTCACCACGGACGCCGCCAAGGGCGTCGAGCACGGACTTTTCCAGCTCATAGCCGTAGGTACCCCGCCCGACGAGGATGGTTCAGCGGACCTGCGCTATGTGCTTGCCGCCGCCCGCACGATCGGCACACATATGAGCCGGTATTGCATCGTGATCACCAAATCCACCGTCCCGGTGGGAACGGCGGACAAAGTTCGCAAAGAGCTGCAGGCGACACTTACCGCACGCGGGGCGAACACCGAGTTCGATGTCGTTTCAAACCCCGAGTTCCTCAAAGAGGGGGCGGCGATCCAGGACTTCATGAAGCCCGACCGGGTGGTGATTGGGACCGACAACCCGCGTACCACGGAGCTGATGCGCGCGCTGTATGAGCCCTTCATCCGCAACCACGATCGGCTCATCGTGATGGATATCCGCTCATCCGAGTTGACCAAGTACGCGGCCAACGCGATGTTGGCCACCAAGATCAGTTTCATGAACGAGCTGGCGAATATCGCCGAGCGGCTCGGCGCGGACATCGAGAAGGTGCGTGTCGGCATCGGGTCCGATCCACGCATAGGCTACAGCTTCATCTACCCCGGCACCGGCTACGGCGGCTCATGTTTCCCCAAGGACGTGCAGGCACTGATCCGCTCCTCGCAGGAGGTGGGTCACAAAGCAGAGATTCTCACGGCGGTGGAGAGTGTCAATGCACGCCAAAAAGAAGTGCTGGTACACAAGATGCAACGGCACTTTGCGAACCTCGGCGGCCGTACGGTGGCCTTGTGGGGGTTGGCGTTCAAACCCAACACCGATGACATGCGCGAGGCGCCTTCCCGCACCATCATTGACATGTTGTTCGCAGCCGGCGCGCGCGTGCGAGCCTATGACCCGGTTGCCGCCGCCGAAGCGCGGCTCGCCTACGGCGAGCGCGCTGATTTTCATCTGTGCAAGAACGCCTATGAGGCTGCTGAAGGGGCCGACGCGTTGGCTATCGTCACCGAGTGGCAGGAGTTCCGTAGTCCGGACTTCGATCGCCTCAAGCAGTTACTGAAGGCTCCTGTGATTTTCGACGGCCGCAATCTGTACGATCCGGGGATGGTGAGCCGTTTTGGATTCACGTACCACGCTATCGGGCGCGGTACACGTCTTGCTTCAAGTTAGCGAACACGCTTCAGCGTTAGAGCACAGATTCCCGGAGTTCCGCCATGCTTACTCCAGTCATTCTTTCGGGCGGAGCCGGTACCCGGCTCTGGCCACTTTCCCGTGAGCTGTACCCGAAACAACTGCTCGCCCTGGTCGGCGAGCGCACCATGCTGCAGCAAACAGCGCTACGCCTGGAGGGTATGGCGGGAACGCCGCCGATAGTGGTCTGTAATGAGGCTCACCGCTTTCTGGTTGCGGAGCAGCTGCGCCAACTCAATATCGAGCCGCGCGCCATGGTGCTCGAGCCGTTCGGACGTAACACCGCGCCGGCAATTGCGCTTGCCGCTCACGCGGCAGTCAAGGCTGCGGCGGGCGCCGCGGATGTTGATCCGGTGCTGCTGGTCCTGCCCGCGGATCACGTCATTCGCGACGTCCCGGCTTTCCAGAAGGCCGTTCGGGCGGCGCTCCCCGCGGCGGAGCAAGGGCGGCTGGTCACCTTCGGGGTCGTTCCTAACGCCCCCGAGACGGGCTACGGCTACATTCAACGGGCTGCAGCGGGTGCGGACGGGGGCGCCTATCGAATCGCCCGATTCGTGGAGAAGCCGTCGGCTGACAAGGCTGAGCAATTCGTCAAGTCCCGTGAGTACTACTGGAACAGCGGAATGTTCATGTTCCGTGCGCGCCGCTACCTGCAGGAGCTGGAGTTGCTTGCGCCCGAGATCGCGAAGGTTTGCGCCGCTGCCTTCGCCAGCTCCAAGTCCGATCTCGACTTCACCCGGATCGATCCGCGGGCCTTCGAGTCCTGCCCATCGGACTCCATCGACTATGCGGTGATGGAGAAGGTGGCCGATGCCCTGGTAGTGCCCCTCGATGCCGGTTGGAGTGACGTAGGCTCGTGGGCGGCCCTACACGCTGCTTGCGAGGCCGATGGCCGCGGAAACGTCGCACGGGGCGACGTGATCGCCGAGGACTCCAACGGCTGCTATCTGTACTCGGAGAGCCGGCTGGTCGCCGCCGTCGGCCTGCAGGATCACGTGGTCATCGAGACGAAGGACGCCGTTCTAGTGGCGCCGAAGGATCGGGTGCAGGACGTGAAGAAGCTCGTGTTCCGGCTCAAGGAACAGGGGCGCTATGAGCACTCGCTGCATCGTGAAGTGTTTCGTCCTTGGGGAAGTTACGACAGCATCGAGAACGGGCCCCGTTTTCAGGTCAAGCGCCTGAAGGTCAAGCCGGGCGCCACGTTGTCGCTGCAGATGCATCACCATCGCGCGGAGCACTGGATCGTGGTGTCCGGGACCGCACGCATCACGCGTGGCGATGAGGTCTTTCTGCTCGAGGAAAATCAGTCCACCTATATTCCCGTGGGCGTGCGCCATCGGATCGAGAACCCCGGGAAGATTCCGGTGCACATCATCGAGGTGCAGTCCGGCTCGTACCTGGGCGAGGACGACATTGTTCGCTTCGAAGACAAGTACGGCCGGCAGGGGACGACCACTTGACCAACCTCAATGCCTTCAAGGCCTACGACATCCGCGGCCGTATCCCCGAAGAGATCAATGAGACGCTGGCGTATGACATCGGGCGCGCCTATGCGGCTTTCGTAAAGCCCCGGCGTGTGGCGGTCGGATATGACATCCGGCTCTCGAGCCCGCAGCTCGCTGGAGCGTTGAAGCGCGGTCTCATGGATTGCGGCGCTGACGTGCTCGACATCGGGCTGTGCGGGACCGAGGGCGCGTACTTCGCGACATTCGCCGAGGGGTTGGACGGCGGCATCATGGTCACCGCGAGCCATAACCCGCCCGACTACAACGGTATGAAGTTCGTTCGCGAGCAGTCGCGACCGATCAGTGGCGACACCGGCCTGTTCGAGATGCGCTCGCTCATCCAGTCGGGCAAGTTACCCGGGAAAGCCGCCAAGTCCGGTGTGGAGAGCCGACTCGACATCGGCGGCAAATATCTCGAGCACCTGCTCAGCTACGTGGACCGCTCGAGGTTGCACAGGGCTGGCGCACCCCGGCTCAAGGTCGTGGTGAACGCCGGCAACGGTGGTGCCGGGCTGATTGTCGATCAGCTCGAGCCCCACCTGCCGTTCGAGTTCATCAAGGTGCATCACCAACCTGACGGCACCTTTCCGAACGGTGTGCCCAATCCCATGCTATTGGAGAATCAGGCCTCGACCGCGGATGTGATTCGCCGAAGCGGCGCTGATGTCGGGCTCGCGTGGGACGGCGATTACGATCGCTGTTTTTTCTTCGACGAGCGCGGGCAATTCATCGAGGGCTACTACCTCGTGGGCCTCTTGGCCGAAGCGTTTCTGCGCGGCGAGCCGGGCGGCCGTATCGTCCACGATCCGCGGCTCACCTGGAACACCATCGACATCGTGAAGCGTTGCGGCGGCGAGCCGGTGCTATGTAAGTCGGGCCATGCGTTCATCAAGCAGAAAATGCGCGAGGTCGACGGCGTGTATGGCGGCGAGATGAGCGCGCACCATTACTTCCGTAAGTTCTCTTATTGCGACAGCGGGATGATTCCCTGGTTGCTGGTGCTGCAGGTGATTTGCGAGCGCGGCCTGTCGTTGTCGCAGCTGGTTGGCGAGCGCATGCGGCTCTTTCCGGCGAGCGGCGAAATCAACCGGCATCTCAAGACCGATGCCAAATCAATCCTGGCGCGTGCCCAAAAGCAATATGAGGCGCAGGCCGAGTCCCTCGATTTCACCGACGGCCTATCGATGGAATTCCGCGAATGGCGGTTCAACCTGCGGGGCTCCAACACGGAGCCGCTCGTGCGGCTGAACGTGGAGTCGCGTGGTAGCGAGGCGCTTATGCGCGATAAGACGGCTGAGATCCTGCAGTTGATTGACGGTTAAGCAGTGGCGTAAGTGACATCAAGCCCGGGTACATTTCTTGCTCAAACGGCCCCGTGCTGCAAACGGGAGCTATTTTGGAGGCCACCAAGCCATTGCGTGTGCTGATCGCGGAAAATCACCGTGACCTGAGCGACGTCATGAGCCAACTCATCGACACCGAGCCCGACATGCGATGTGTCGGACAGGTGTCGGACGCGACAAAGGTGCTTTCCGCCGCGCGGGACGCCTCCGCGGACGTTTTGATCCTCGATTTGATGTTGCAGGGAGGCAGCGGTCTGCCCCTGGTGGAGGAGCTCACGAGCGCCATGCCGGAGCTGCGGGTCATCATTTTTAGTGGCCTCGCGAACAGCGAGGAGGTGGCCCGCGAGGTGAAGCGCCGCGGCGCGGCCGCGTTCGTCACTAAGGGTTGCGATTTTCAGGTGCTGCTGGATGCGCTGCGGCCTCAGGTGCCGAGGATGGCGGGCTGATCAGCTTTGCAGTGAGTTTGCGTCGGGTCGGTCGTGCACCATTAGCGGGATTGGCACGCGCTTGAGCGGGAAGACCTGCGAGATCGCATCGAAGTCGCGATCCTTGGCGAGCAACTCGTATCCATGGCGCAGACAGAGCTGCGCGATGAGGCAGTCGATGGTGGAGCGAATGGTCCGTCCCCGATTGCGGCACTCCCGGTACAGTTCGGCGGCTTTCCGAAAGTCCGTCGTGTCTAACAGTGGTGCCGCATCGAAGCACGACAGCACCTCCGCTACCCGCGTGGCATCGGCTGCTGTGCGTAACCCCATGAGGATTTCAGTGAGAACGAGCCCAGGAACAACCAGCGGGTGGGCATCGCTGACGCACGTTCGCAGATAGGCGGATTCAACGGACTGATGTCCGTTGAAAAAATCGATCCAGACCGAGGTATCGACGAGAATCACGGACGCCGCTTGGTTCGGTCCTCGCGCAGGGCGTCCAGATCTCCGACCCACGGCATCTTGCCCTGCATTTTCAGGAGCTCGCGGCGTTTGAGCAGCTTCGCGTATTCCGCCAACGCCGTATTAACCGCTGCTTTTTTTGTGTCAAAACCGCCCATGCGGAACACCTCTTCCAGCAAAGCGTCGTCCAACTCGATGTGCGTCTTCATCGATCCCTGCTTCTGATGTACATCAGTTCCGCGTTCTAGTGTACATCGAAACGGGGATGTCAGCTACATCAGCTGAGCAGCAGCTTGCGTAGGCTTTCCGCGGCGCGTTGCGCAGTGTGTCCGTCCCACAGCGACGGCCGGCGCCCGGAGCGCCATTTCCCCTCCAGAGCCTCGCGGGCGGCAGCGACGAGGGCATCGGGTTTCAGTAGGCGGTTGGTGCCTTCGGTGAGGGTAATCGGGCGCTCGGTGTTCTCGCGCAAGGTCGCGCAAGGGATACCGAGATAGGTCGTCTCCTCCTGCACCCCGCCTGAGTCGGTAATCGCCAGCGTGCATCCGGTCACAAGGGCCATGAATTCGATGTAACTCAACGGCTCGGTGGAGCGGATGCCGCCGGCACCCGCGATCTGATCGATGAGTCCGAAGTCTTCGAGGCGTTTGCGGGTGCGGGGGTGAATGGCAAACACCACCTGCAGCTCGTGGGACAGTGCCACCAGGGTCGATACCAGCTGCGCGAGCTTGTCGCGCTCATCGACATTCGAGGGCCGATGGAGGGTGACGACGGCATAAGGTTTACCGTCGAGCCCGAGGCGCCGACGGGTGTCCGCGCTCTCGATCTTGCCTCGCAGCATCTCGAACGAATCGATCATGATGTTGCCGATGCAGACGATTTTCTCGGCTGGGACGCCTGCGGCGAGCAGGTTGGTGTCGGCATCCGGCGACGGTGTCCACAGCAGATCGGAGATCGCATCTGTGGCGAGTCGGTTGATCTCCTCAGGCATGCGACGGTCGTGGCTGCGCAGTCCAGCCTCCAGGTGGACAACAGGGATCCAGAGCTTGGTTCCGACCATGGCGCAGGCCACTGTCGCGTTGACGTCTCCTACAACGACGATGGCATCCGGCCGTTCGCGCATGCATACGGCCTCGTACGCGATCATGGTGCGCCCTGTTTGCTCCGCATGCGTGCCGCTGCCTACCTCAAGGTGGTGGCTGGGTTCCGGAAGGCGCAGGTCCTTGAAGAAAGCGTCCGACATATTGGCGTCGTAATGCTGTCCTGTGTGCACTATGTGCGGTGTGCACCATTCTTCTTGTGTGAGGGCGTGATACAACGGCGCCACTTTCATGAAGTTCGGTCGCGCTGCCGCGATGAGGTGGATTCGCTTGAGTTGCAAGTGTGCTATTGCCTCTTCGTTCCGTACGCGCGAAGCTTATCCGATCGTGTCTTTGCAAAGCTCAAAGCGCGATATCGGGTTCGGGCCCGTAGGCTCCGGCCCGGATGATGCCCGAACTGACGTGAGCTTGACCCTGTGGGGCCGTCTGTGTCTGCAGTTGGAGACAGAGTGGCTGGTAACTGACAGGTCGGGTAAGTTTCAATGTTCTTCACATGCACGGGGGCCATATGGCGCTTTGGAAAGATACGAACTCAGGACCCGCTTCCGGACCGGCGACGACCGCGCCGCCGCCTCCGTCCAGCCCACCACCCATGCGTGAGCCGGAAAGGACCAACGTAGCACCCCTGAGTCCCGATACTGCTCGCCGACCCGTGAAAGAGGCACAACGCCTGGATATGAAAGAATCCGTCATTGCTTCGGATCTGACCATCGAGGGTAAGATCATTGGCTCCGGCCATGTGCGCATTGCCGGTCGCTTCAAGGGCGATGTGCAGGTTGACGGCAACGTCACCCTGGATACCGGCGCCCACCTCGAAGGACAGGTGAAGGCCAGCGTCGTCGTCGTTGGCGGCGAACTGCTGGGGAATATCGAGAACGCCAAGCGGGTCGAGCTGCTCGAGGGCGGAGTCATCAGTGGCGACGTCAAGGCAGGCTCGCTCACTGTAGCCGCCGGTTCCCGCATGCGTGGCCAGGTGGAGTTCGGATGGTCGGACACGGAAACGGGTAAGGCCAAGGGATTCGGTAACGCATGAACCTCGCCTCTCGCCCGGTCGTACCGGGCAAGACGCGTACGTGTCCGCACTGTAAGGCTGTCATTCTCGAGAGCCTCAGTATCTGTCCGGGCTGCCTGCACCACCTGCGCTTCGATTCGGAAGCAGCGAAGCGCCAGGTGGCGGCTACGTCTGCGCTACGCGTGGAGGGGCTGATCCGCCATCCTCCCCTCGAGGAGCCCTGGGAATACTTCGTCACCATTGCGATCCGCAACGATCGCGGCGAGGAAGTAGCGCGCCAGGTGGTGAATGTCGGCGCTCTTCAGGGCGCTGAAAAGCGCACCTTCACCCTTTCGGTGGAGATGCTACCGCCGCAGCCGCCGGTGCCTACCAATGACTCCAGTGCTACCGGAACAAACCCGGTGTTGAGGCCTGGCAGCGCACAGCCGCCGGGCAAGCCCACGGCGGCCCAGGCGGCGGGTCTGAAGCCGCCGGTGCCCGGGCAGAAGCCGCCTACGAAGAAACACTGATTCATCCGGGGTCGTAACCGTAGTGCTCGAAGATCGAGCGCCACTGGACTCGTAGTCTCTCTTGCCACGCGGCGGGCGGTAGCTCATTGCGCGCTCTGTACTCGCCGCGTTGGCTGATGCTGGCGGCCATCGCGGCTCGTAACGGCTCAAAACTACCCAACTTCAGTTGCTCGTAGAGTCCCTGGAGGGTGCCGATCGGATTGACCGTCAGGTGTTCGTAGCGGGTCAGGGCAAACCGGTCTTCCGGCAGGCCCGCCAGCCCGGCGGCCAGCTTGGCCTCGAAGGAGGGCCGGTCCTCCAGCACCTCGCCGCGCGTCTGCTCCTCCGGGGGTACGGGAGCCATGGAGTAGGTGTCGAACAAGGTTCTCCACATGCGTACCGTGGACTCGTAGACCCTGTCGGGTGCCCTGACGATGAGAATGAACCGCGCATCGGGCAGGATCTTTCGCAGTAGGGCGACGCGGTAGCCGTGCGGCGGCGATTTCAGGATGAGCGGGCGCCGGCCCCCTGAGGCAGACACACCGCGCAGGAAGTACTCGAAGGTCTCGCACCAACGCTGGCAGTCTTGCTTGCCCAGATCCAGCGGGTCGGCCAGCTGCAAGGCCTGCCCGAGATACGACGGCGCCAACAGCGCTTCGTACGGCGAGCGCGCGCCCAATGCCAGTAGCGCGAATTCCTCTTCCTGGGGAGAGGCCTGGGATATTTCCACATCGTCCATCGGGCGGCGCGTCGCTGTCGGTGGTCCGCGCAACGCGGCAGCTTGCGTCAGCATGAAGTGTTGGGGGTTCATGCATGCGTAGGTGGACGGGAACCCGAAGCGGTCATCCAGCGACAGGTAGTTGTGCAGCAGGGTGGTACCGGAGCGCCAGTACCCCAGTATGACGATGCAGTCCGACAGGCTTGTATCGAGCCTTTGCCGGGTCGTGAGCGCAGCTTGCAGCCGCTCCAACGTGGAAAAGAGTGGGCCGGCCACGAACCGCTGCGCGAGAAGATCGGGTGTCGGCGGCAGTTTCCAGTTGGCGCACGCTTGTCGCCAGGCACGCGCGGTCATGTTGAAATGGCGTCGTCTGCTCAGACGTGCCCTCCAAACAAGCCGGGGAACCGCTGCATGATCCGTCGGTGCAACAGGGCTGCGAGGGCAGGCTCTTGCGCCGAGCGGTCGCGCTGTTGCCGGTCTGCTTCGGCAAGGTCGAAGAGGGCGCCGGTTTGCTGATCGATCGAGTATAGGTACTGGTTACGGCCGTCAATCACGCCCAGGGTGCCGCGACTCGCGGGCTTGAAGACACTGTTGCGCTCCAGAACCTGTGCGAACGCCAAGGGAGGGGTAGAGGGTGTTGTGATGCGCGCCTCGCCCCGCAGTAGCGGGCACAGGGACGCACCGTCCATCCAGGCCGGAGGGGCGAGGCCTGCGAGCTCCAAAACGGTTGGCGCCAGCGCCGTCTGATCGGTGACCTCGGTAATCACCCGTCCGTGCGTCTGACCGGGAAAGTGGATCAACAAGGGCACGTGCAGAATTGGGCGGCGTTGAGCGGTGCCGCCGTGGCCGACAAATCCGCCCGCAAAACTCTCACCATGATCAGCCGACACGATGATCACGGTGTTCTCCAGATGCCCCTGGGCGCGCAGCCTGGCGATAAACGCGCCGAACGCGCCGTCCGCCTGGGCCAACCACTCGTCGTAACGTAGTCTGGCCTTGTCAACTGCGGGCTGCCGGGCCGGGGTGTACGCGTAGCCCTTCAGGTCGACCATGTTGGCGAATTCCGCATGCGTGCGGAAGGCGTCACCTGCTAGAAACTTGTGTAGGTACGGAGGGTCCGGCAGATAGGGCGAGTGCGGTGCGAAGGCATGTACCCACAGGAAATGGGGTTGCCTCGCGTTCCACAGGAGCGCTTCGGCCTGCTGAAAGCTGAGTGCGGGAGGCATGTCCGTGCGAGTTTGACCAAACAGTCGCGGCGAGATCTGTTCCAGCGTGTAGGGCAGCACTCGTCCGGCGAGTCCGGCGTCATAGGCCAGCAGCGCTGAATGAAACTCGGCGGCGGCCTCGCGTATCCCCACGTCCTTGATGGGCGGCGCGGGAAGGTCATCAAAGTCGGAGCCAAACCCAAGACAATCCGGATGCGCGCCCGGATTGGCAACGGAGGCTGCGGTGTGATAACCAGCCTCGCTCAGTTCCCGCGGTAACGTGCGCACTGCGTCCACTCCATGTAGTCGTGCGCCGTAGTGATAGACGCGTGTGCTCGATGGGTAGCGACCCGTCATCATGGAGATGATGTTAGGCGTCGTGAAGGTCGAGGTCGCGTAGTAGTTCGTGAACAGGTGGCTGTTGCCTGCCAGCGCTGCGATACTCGGCGTGGTGTCGAGGTGGTAGCCATAGCAGGACATGTCCTCCGCGCAAAGGGCGTCGAACGTCACCAGGATGATGTTTGGCTGGGAGGGTTGACGGCTCGATCTGCGAGTCTTGCGTGTGGGTCGTGGTGTGGCTTTGTCGGAGAAGGCTGTCAGCATTCCTGCGATCGTCCCAATCAGCAGAACTCGCCGCGTCATCGGTCCCGAGAAGGTGCGGATGAATTCGTTCTGTACGCGGGCCTTATGGGTGGCGATAGGCGGACACAGGACGTATCCGGCTATGAATAGTCCCGATAGACCGATCCAAAGTATTACCGAGGCGTGTTGGGTGATGTTGAGCAGCCCGACCTGCTCGCTCCAGTGAAGCAGAACTCCCAATACGGTGCTTGCAACGCCGATTGCCGCGATCGAGCTTGCGAGCTGCGCAATTCGCTCGCAACGTGCTTGCATCAAGTCGCGATTTGCCCACACGTAAGGCAACACCAAGGCAGTCGACGCCGTTCCCAGCAGTGCACCCGAGCCGAGCGCCAGGAAGAGTCTGGCGCCCATCTCGTGCAGAAGCTCCTGCCCTGTCTGAAATAACAGCCAACCGTCAATTGACCCAAGGATCAGCACGATCGCGAGCAGCAACATCGTGGTGCAGGCGAAGCAAACCAGCCGGGCCCACAATATCGATATAGGGTGGCGCAGCATGCGTAAACGCCAGCGTGGCCTACGCTTTGAAGAAACGCGCAACCAAAGTCTTCAGTCCTTCGACCAGAAAGTCCCAGATGCGAAACAATTGTTGCCGCGCGAATGCCAGGGCTGCGGCGGCCAGCGCGAAGAGGGGGGTAAGGAGCTGAAAAACGAGTCCGCCGGAGTTCGGATCAACGTAGGCGTGCGCGGGGAGACACAGTCCGAGGCCGAGAGCGGTCGCCAGACACAGTCTTACCCGTAATTTCATCGATCGACTCCCCCATTCGCAGCGGCCTATCGCGTGTCTGTAACGCTAGTGTTGTCAAGGTGTTGACGCCCATACACATCTTTACATCTGGAAGGTAGGAGTCTGAAAGCATTTGTAAGTAATCATTTCGCGATGGGGCAGAGTCGAGGGTCCACGCGTCGCGGGCGGTAACCAACACGTCGACTTTGCCGTGGTAGCGCACCGGCACGATCGTGGCGGCGTAGAAATAACGGTCCGTGCGCAGGATGCGCGCGGATTCCTCTGCGGTGCGCTGGATCAGTCGTGCTCGGGCTGCGCGGCGCTCGAGCGGGAAAGGCGCTTGCGGTGGGCACCGGTTTCCTTCGACAGCGCAGTGACGGCTTTGCCGGCAATCGGCTCGAACTCCTGCCGGGCGACTGATTCGATGGCTTGAGCCGCGGCTCGGTAGCAGCGGATGATTTCCAACCCGAACGGCGTGAGTGTCACACCACCGCCGCCCTGGCCGCCGATGCTGGCAATCGAGGCGGGCTCGCTGAATGAGCGGTTCAGACCGTCGAGCAACAACCACGCGCGCCGGTAGCTCATGCCGAGCGCCTGCGCCGCCTGGCGCAGCGAGCCGGTGCGCTGGATGCTTTCCAACAGGTCGATCTTTCCCGGTCCGAGCGAGCAGGCTTCGGTGAAGTCGGCGCGGAATCGTACCATTTGATTCATGCGCATAAGGATACTGCACTGGTTGCAATAGAAGTGAAATGCGCGTATCGATATATCCAATTGAATACTGCGAAGCATGGGTTGAAGCAATGATGAGGCGAGCGATGCTCCGGGGCTTGCTGTCGGGGCTTGCTGTGCTCACTGTGTGCTGTGCATCAAGCGCGGCGTCCGCGGCTGAGCCGGTTCTGGTTTTTGACGCGGCCTCTCTCACTGACGTAGTCGATGATCTCGGCCGAGCCTTCACGGCAAGGGCGCAGGTGTCTGTGAAGTCCTCGCCGGCGGCAAGCTCAGTGCTGGCGAAGCAGATCGAGGCGGGGGCTGCGGCGGATGTGTTTTTTTCCGCCGATCTGGAGTGGATGAACTATCTCGAGCAGCGCAAGCTTCTGCAGCCCGGCTCACGCCACGATGTGGTGTTCAACCGACTCGTATTGATTGCGCCTGCCGGCAGCAAGGTGGCCCTGAAGATCGCTCCGGGGTTCGATCTTGTGCACGCGCTGGGTGATGGGAAGCTTGCTACGGGCGACCCGGATTCGGTGCCGGTCGGCAAGTACGCTCACGTCGCGCTGGAGAAGCTCGGTGTGTGGACCGCGGTTTCGGATCGGATCGTGCGCGCTGAAAATGTGCGTGCGGCCCTCGCCTTCGTGGCTCGGGGTGAAGCTCCTCTTGGAATCGTCTACAGAACTGATGCGCTCGCCGAGAAACGCGTGCGCATCGTCGATGAGTTTCCGCAAGGCAGCCACCCCCCGATCATCTATCCCATTGCCTTGACGGCACGCGCCCGTCCCGAAGCGCGGCAATTCCTGGATTTCGTGCTGAGCGATGCGGCCAAGGCTGTGTTCCGTCAATACGGTTTTCAACCAGCGCATTGACGCTGGCGGTACTGCGCAGCCATTCTCCCGGACCCCTCGGGGACGCCCTCGAAGCTTGCACATGGACGCGAGTACCGAATTTCAACGCGCGCCTGGCGCGCCACCATTGCCGGATACGCCATTCCGGTTCATTTGCCACTTCATAGCGCGCTATCGATGGTGGTACGTCGCCATGGTGGCCTTCGAGACCGTCAACTCCACCTGCGGCATTCTCATGCCCTACGCCACGGGGCAGGTGATCAAGGGGGTCACTGCAGCGCATGAGCATTCGCTGGGCTTGATCCAGAGCCTGCGTGGGCCGTTGTGGCTGTTCATCGGGTTGAGCATCGGCGAGGTGATCTTCAGCCGCGCCGGCGGGCGCTGCCAGATCGTTCTGGGGCCGCGCCAACGGCAGACTGTCACCCGCGCGTTGTATGCGTATCTGCAGCACCATTCGCATCGCTATTTGAGCAACGATTTTGCTGGAGCGCTCGCTCATCGCATCAGTGAGACCTCGCTCGGCGTTTCGCAAACGCTTTGGACGGTGATCTTCGACTTCTGGCCGATGGCGATCGTGTTCGGCGTGTCTATTGGAATTCTCGGACATGCCTACCGCGGGCTCGCGGTGCTCGTGAGTGTCTGGTCCGTGTTCTTCGTGGGCATCTCTTTCTGGCTCGCCATGCGAGCACGTCCCTACGCCGTAGCCGCCGCCGCAGCACGCAGCGAAACTACCGGCAAAGTGGTGGATGCGGTGACCAACCTCACCAGCACCCGCTTGTTCGCTCGCCTGAGTCACGAGCGGGAGTATCTCGATACTCAACTGCGCAAGGAGTTACGCGCGGTGCGGCAGTCGAACGGCTACTCGGAGCGGGTGCGTTGGTTTCAGTACACGGCGGCGGCCGTGCTGAAGATCACTATTCTCTATTACGCGCTGCAACTTTGGGGGGAGGGCCGGATTAGTGTCGCCGAGTTCGTGGTCGCCTGTACGACCGCGTTGCTGATCATCAACGAGGCGCGCAATCTGAGCCGGCGATTCCTGGAGTTCTTCGAGTACGTCGGCAACGTGACCAACGGCGTCAACATCATCATCAAGCCGCACGAGATCATCGATCAGCCGCGGGCGCTCGAGGCGCGCATCGAGCGTGGCCGCATCGAATTCCAGAATGTGACGTTCGGCTACTCGGCCGACCGGCCGATCTTTCGCGGTTTGAATGTCACAATTGCGGCCGGGCAGCGGGTCGGTCTGGTCGGGTTCTCGGGCTCGGGAAAGTCCACCTTCGTGAGTCTCATTCTGCGGCTGTACGATGTTCATGGCGGCGGCATTCTCATCGACGGCACCGACATCCGTGCCATGACGCAGGAGTCCCTGCACCGGCAGTTGAGTTTGATTCCGCAGGATCCCCATCTGTTCCATCGCACGCTCATGGAGAACATCCGCTACGGGCGGCTGGATGCGACCGAGGAGGAGATCATGGAGGCGGCGCGCAAGGCGCACGCGCATGACTTCGTCATGCAGATCAAGGGCCAATACGATGCCTTGGTGGGCGAGCGCGGCGTGAAGCTCTCCGGTGGCCAGCGCCAGCGCATCGCAATCGCGCGGGTTGTGGTGAAGAACGCGCCGATTCTTATTTTGGATGAGGCGACTTCCAGTCTGGATTCCATCACCGAGCAGGCGATCCAGGAGACGCTGGAGGAGGTGATGAGGGACAAGACCGTCATTGTCGTCGCGCACCGGCTTTCGACGATTGCGCACCTGGACCGGATTCTGGTGTTCGATCAAGGAGTCATTGTCGAGGACGGCTCACATGCGCAGCTGCTCGCGCGGCAGGGCGCCTATCAAAGACTTTGGAGCCGTCAGGCGGGCGGGTTCGTTCTGGACGATGGCGCGGGCGAGGGTCGCGCGGCGGGCGGCAAAGTCGAGGTTGCCATCGATGGAGAGGACGAGGAGGCGGTGGCCGCGACCGAGATGCCCGAGGAAGTGATCGGACACGATCGGAATTCCAAAAGGCGGCCGGAGCGCGAGAGATGAGGGGGCGAGTGCGTGACGCCGTGGGTCACACGGACTGCGCTTGCAACTCGTGAAGTACGTGCGCGGCGACCTGCGGGGCGCATAGCAGTACACATTTCGTGAGGGCATCTGCAGCGACGGCAGTGTTGGCAATGACTGCCGCGTAACGTCGCGTCGCGCGTTGGTTCGTGCGGGTGTAGTAGCCGCGGTGCTCGGCGGGCCGTTCGGTCGCTTCCAGGTCGCTGACCGCGAGTGCCGCATCGCGGAGATTGAGTTGACGGTAGGTCGTGGTGGGGCTGCTGTGTCGCAACAGGATTGTTTCGTCGCGGTCGCCGAATACTCGGAGGTCTCCTCCGGCGTTCACCAGCCCGGAGCTGCAGCCATGATCCCGCAGTGTCTCGACGGCAGTGTCGATTGCGTGACCCTTGGCAATTCCGCCGAGATCGACTTCCACAGGCACGCGACAAACCACGTTCGGCTCGTCGTGTCCGATCTCGATATCCTTGAGGCGACCTTCCCGGTGAGGCAGGCACGGGTCGAACACCCCACCCGTCAAGTCGTGCAATCTGCGGGCAAGCGTCAGTACGCGCCAGGTATCGGACCGAATTTCCAGCGCAGTGTGCGGCGCCGCTGAATTTAGGCGCGCCAGATCGCTGCCCTCGCGGTGGGGATGCATCCAGCGCTCGACTCGATCGATGCATGCGTAAGCGGCTTCAATCGCGGCCTGCTCCGCCGAAGCGCTCGCCGCGCGGGCTTCGATCGCGACCCAGGTGCCTAGGGCGACGCGTAAGCGGCGGGTTGAGCTCATGGGTTGTGAGTGGCGCGACGGATGCAGGGTCGCTATCCTATCGAGATTAAGAATGATTCGCATTTGTATTGTCAGCTGAGGCCGAATGGGTAAAGAGTGGACAATGGTGGCCGCGGCGGGCTTTGCGGCCTGTGTCGCCCCGACGCAAGTCGTGGTTGCGGCCGAATACATGTCCATCGAGCAGGCGCAGAAGGCCCTGTTTCCCAACGCCGATCGTTTCGACGAGGTGGTTCTGGCCTTGAACCCCGCGCAGAAACAGCAAGTAGTCTCTCTAGCCGGCCCCCAGCCGCCACACCGCTCGCTGCATTCCTGGAAGGCGATCAAGGACAATGACATCCTTGGGTATGTCTTTGTCGACGAGGTGGTCGGCAGGCAGGACTTCATCACCTATGCGGTCGGAATCGACGCCTCCGGGCGCCTCGGAACACTCGAAGTGCTGGCCTATCGCGAGAGCCACGGCGCGGAGGTGCGTGGCGACGCCTGGCGGCGGCAATTCAATGGACGCCAGAGTCTCGATCAGCTGCGCTTCGAGGCGGACATCAAGAACATCGCGGGCGCCACATTGTCGTGCGGGCATGTGACCCAAGGCGTGCGCTGGCTCATGGCTCTCTGGGAAGTCACGCTGCGCTCCAGCGCCGCTCCCGTGGCGCAGCGCTAGAACCCTCGCACCGTCCCTATGCCAACCGCTCTCCGTCGCGCTGTTTACGCAATCTTCGCGCTCTTGTGGCTGAGCGGCTGCGCCTGGCTGGTCGCTCATTTCGCGTTTCCGGCAACGACCGAATTCGGGCTGGCCCCCAATCCGCTGGAGCCGGCGTTTCTGCGGATCCATGGGTGGCTGGCGGTTGGAACGGTGTTCCTGTTCGGCTGGATTACGTCGGAGCACATCAGTGACCGCTGGCGCAACGCCCGTAACAGGGTCTCCGGTTTTTCCCTGGCGGGTTTCGCAGCCCTGCTCGCCATCAGTGGCTACGCGCTCTACTACACGACTGACCGTCTCCACGATACCGCTGCCGTCGCTCATGAGGCTTTAGGCGCGGTGGCCATCGTGTTTGCGCTGGTTCATTGGAAGGCAAGGGAGCGCTCAGCATCGAACCGTTATGGGGTCGGTCGCATCTAAGCCAGTAGTTCATGACGCGTTCAGTCCCGCGGCCACACAATTGGTTACACGGCTGGCTCGGGGTGATCCGCATGGGGAAGCGAGGTGGTTTCGTGGTGTCGACTGGCGCGATGCGTCTTGCCTCTTTGGTGCTGCTGTCGCTTTTGATGCTCGGCGTCGCGCTGGCGGACGAAGCGGACCCGCCGGGACGGGTTGCCCGACTGAGTTACGTCCAAGGCGCCGTTTCGCTCTCGCCCGCCGGCGAACAGGATTGGGTCGGCGCCGAGATCAATCGCCCCATCACCACCGGCGACAGGCTGTGGTCGGACACACCAGGCTCGCGCGCCGAGCTGGATATCGGCAACGCCGTCATCCGCCTGGGCGCCAACACCGGCTTGTCGTTCCTCAATCTGGATGACAACGTCGCCCAGATGCAGGTCACCGACGGTACGGTGATCGTTCACCTGCGTGAGCTGTTGGACAATCAGACCTACGAGATCGATACGCCCAATATCGCTCTGGTGTTGGATCAGCCCGGTGAGTATCGGATCGATGTGGACGGATCCGGTAACGCCACTGTGGTCCGGGTGGCTGAAGGCCAGGCGGAAGCCAGCGGCGGCGGACAGACGATGCCGGTCTACAACCAGCAAATGGTGAGCTTTACGGGCACGGATCAACTTGCCGCGAGCGGCGGCTCGCTCGGGGCGCCGGATGGATTCGATGACTGGTCGTACGAGCGGGATCGCGAGTATGAGCAAGCCGCCTCGCGCCAGTACGTTCCGGAAGACATGGCTGGAACGGAAGATCTCGACGACAACGGGCAGTGGGAGAATACGCCCGACTACGGCCACGTTTGGGTGCCGACGGCGGTAGCAGCCGGCTGGGCGCCTTACAGTGTCGGTCACTGGGCCTGGGTTTCACCGTGGGGCTGGACCTGGGTCGACAATGCTTCGTGGGGCTTCGCACCGTTCCACTACGGTCGGTGGGCGCGTTGGCGTAATTCGTGGTGTTGGGTCCCCGGCCCACGGCATGTTCGCCCGATTTACTCCCCGGCCATGGTGGCGTGGGTTGGTGGCGGCGCTGGCGTTGCGGCCGGCGTGGGTTGGTTCCCACTCGGTCCGCGTGAGGTGTATGTGCCGGGGTACCGGGTGAGTGATCGTTATGTGCGCAGCATCAACATCACCAATACCACGATCGTTGACCACACCTACATCACCAACGTTTACGAGCGCCGCATTACCAACGTTCGCTATGTGAATAGCGGGGTCCCGGGTGCGGTGACCACGGTATCGCGGAATGTCTTCACTTCCGCACAGCCCGTGAACGCCCATAGGGTGAGCTTGCCGCCGAGCCAGCTCGCGCGTCTGTCGGCCACGGCAGCACCCCCGGCAATCACGCCGGTGCGACAGAGTAGATTGGGCGGTGGCGCTGAGGGCTTCGGGCGCCGGCCGCCGCAAGTTGTGTTGAATCGTACGGTGGTCGCCCGGACTGCGCCGCCGGCCGCAACGGCCGCGGCTGCGCGTGTTCGCCTGATCGGACCAGCGCAAGAGGCGGGTGGTCGTGGCGCCGTGTTCGGCAGGCCAGGCCAGTCGATACAACAGGGGCGCCCGGGCGCCGTGGCCGGGCAACAGGCGCTGCCCGCGCAACAGCAGCAGCGGATGCCAAATCAGTCACGGTTGCCGGTGCAACAGCGACCGGCACCCGCTGCTGCGGTGAATGTCCCACCCGCCGATACGCGTAGTTGGGCCGAGCGCGCGCGGGCGTTGGGGCAGCCTAGCCTGCCGCCATCGCAGGCAGCGCGTGAGCGTCCTCCAGTCGTGCGCGAGGAGGAAAGGCCTGAGGGCATCCAGGGTGCTCAGGAGGAGCGCGCGTCGCCGGGCCGTACGTTGCGCGACGACCGGCCGCCATCGGCGTATCAGAGTGAGCAGTCGCGGCAGCCGGCAAACACCTATCGGCCGCCCGTGGAGCGGCCGCAGGAGTTCGAGCGCCCTCAGGTGGAGCGCTCGCAGCCGCAGAGGCCGCAATTTGAGAATCGCGTGATAGAAGAGCGCCGGGGGCAGGCATCGCCACAGGCGCCTGTACCGCGCTTCCAGGCGCCGCCACCAGCACCTGTACCGCGCTTCCAGTCACCTGCGCCGCCGCCGGCACCCGTGCCAACACGCCCTGGAGCACCCCCAGCGTCGCAACAGCACGAGAATCGCAATGAAGGGCGCCCGGCGCCGCCGCCGTCGCGCGCTGATCCTCGCTTACGGTGATCGTCGTTAGCATGCCGTAGCGCTTCCGCCGGGGTTCGGCTACCTTGCGCCGTAACAATGCAAGTAGCACTGATGATCGTTGGCGCGATCCTCGGCGTACTAGCTGGCGAGCTCGTCGGAGGCTCCGCGGCCCAATGGGTTGGGGCACTACTGGGTGGGTTTGTCGGTTATGCCGTGGCGGAGTTCCGTACGCTGCGTGTACGCGGCGAGGAGCTGCAGCGGGAGGTTGAGGCGCTACAGGAGCGCGTCGCTAAGCTCCAACGGCGGGAGGCGGGGCAGGGGACGGCAGCTAGGGAGACGGAGTCGGGTTGGGCGCGTGCTGCTCGTACCGACACCGGTGGAGCCTCGGATGGGGTGTTGGAGCCTCGCGCGCAGGGCGGTCCTGCAGGGGCATCAATGCATGGGCCGGCCGGCTCAACCCCGCTGGACATGGGGGCAGCTGCGCCGACGTCGGACGCGGCGTCCGCGTCAACACGCGCGCCAGCCCCGGCTTCGGTAGCATCGGCGGCATACGCCGCACCTATTGGCGTGCCCGCCGAGGGGCCGCTCCTGCGCACACTCCGCGAGTACTTCACTGGCGGTAACACACTCGTGCGTGTCGGGATTCTCATCCTGTTCTTCGGCGTCGCATTCCTACTCCGCTATGTCGCCGAGCATTCGCATGTACCCATTCAAGTCCGCCTCAGCGGTGTAGCATTCGGCGGTGTGGTTCTTCTGGCTCTTGGCTGGAGGTTACGGCCCAGGCGTTCCGGATATGCGCTCGCACTGCAAGGCGGCGGATTCGGCATTCTCTACCTGACAACGTTCGCGGCGTTACGCCTCTACTCCCTCCTGCATCCCACAGCAGCTTTTGCCGTACTCGTGTGTCTCGCTGCGTCTTGCGCAGTGCTGGCCGTCTTACAAAACTCTCAGGCATTCGCCTTCCTGGCCGTCACAGGTGGCTTCCTCGCGCCAATTCTTGCTTCAAGCGGCGAGGGCAGTCACGTCGTGCTGTTCAGTTATTACGCCGTGTTGAATGCGAGCATTCTGGCGATCGCCTGGTACAAGGCGTGGCGCCCCCTGAATCTGGCGGGCTTCGCCTTCACGTTCCTGATCAGCTCCGCCTGGGGTGTGCTGCACTACAAGGGTGAGCTCTTCGCCAGCACTGAGCCGTTTCTGGTTCTGTTCTTCGCTTTCTATCTCATCATTGCCATTCTGTTCTCCACACGCCAGCCGCCCGATCTGCGCGGCTACGTTGATGGAACTCTCGTCTTTGGAACACCGATGGCTGCGTTTGGCTATCAGTCCGGCATGTTGCATGAGCGGCCACTCGCTCTGGCCTCGAGCGCGGTGCTGGCGGGTGCGGTGTACTTTGCGCTTGCATGGTTTCTGCAGCGACAGCAACGCAGCTCGCAACGCATTCTTGTTGAGGCATTTGTTGCGCTAGGTGTCGTTTTTTTCACAGTGGCGACGCCTCTGGCGCTCAACGGTACGGCCACAGGCGTCACGTGGGCCCTGGAAGGCGCGGCGCTGGTTTGGGTTGGGGCGCGTCAGGATCGCGTCGTGCCTCGAGTGTTCGGTGTGCTGTTGCAGCTATTTGCCGGGGCAATACAGCTCTCAAACGCCGATCTGTTCGCTGTTGCCACTGCGCCCGCTTTCGGCGTCTATATGGCACGCGCGGTGAGCGCTGTTGCAGCGGTGTTGTGTGCTGTGCTGCTGAAAAAGTACGTGCAGCGCCTGCGGCCCTATGAAATGCCGGGCAGCTCAATCACCTTCTTTCTAGGTTTGGCGGAATGGCTCTTCTGTGGCCTCATCGAAATTGACCGGTATGCGCCACACGGATATGCGCTGGCGATGTCGCTCATCTTCGTCACGTTGAGCGCGCTTGCGTGCAGCGAGCTGTCGCGCCGAACAGCCTTGAGTCTGGCGCGTTTGCCGGCTGTGTGGCTCCTACCCGCATTGGGCATTTTTGCGGCTGCGTGGCTGATGTCGCCAGGCCGGCATCCATTCGACTACGCAGGATGGCTGGCCTGGCCGTTGGCGTTCACCGGTTTCTACGTCATTTGCCGTCGGCACGAGGGGGCGGCTGGCCGGCCGCTCGCCAATGGGCTGCACATCCCTTGCGCCTGGCTGTTGGTCGCACTGCTCACCTGGCAGGCGGTGTGGTTCATCGATAGGGGTGTCATGGGTCGCGGATCGTGGGTGGCGGTTGGCTGGGCGTTGGTTCCGTCTGGTGTGCTCGCTTTGCTGCCCCGTCTGGTGCAGTGCTGCGCCTGGCCAATGCGGGCGCATCGCGAGGCTTACTACGTATTCGTGGGAGGCGGTCTTGCGGCCTATCTTGTGCTCTGGAGTCTGGTGACCAACGTCTCATTGCCGGGCGACCCCGATCCCTTTGCGTACCTGCCGCTTTTGAACGCGCTCGATCTGGCGCAAGCGCTGGTGCTGCTGGTGTTGGCGCGGTATTGCCTCGGATTGAGAATGACGCAGCCGGCGGCCGTGACGATTGCCGACGTCGCGCCGGTGGTAGTTCTCGCGATGTTGACTTTCGTCTGGCTCAACGCCGTGTTGGTCAGGACGTTGCACCGTTGGGCGGCAGTGCCGCTCGATTTCGATGCGGTCGTCGGCTCGACCCTCGTTCAGACGTCGCTGTCGATTTTCTGGACGGTGTTGGCTCTGCTCACCATGCTGGCCGCCACACGCCGGGGCTCGCGCCCCGTGTGGATCACAGGAGCTGCTTTGCTTGCTGTGACGATCGTGAAGCTGTTCGTGATTGACCTTGCGCGCGTCGGTACCGTGGAGAGAATTGTTTCATTCGTGGGTGTCGGTTTACTCACGCTCGTGATTGGGTATTTCTCGCCGCTGCCCCCGGCTGCCACGCTGCGTCGTACGACGGGGTCGTAACGAGCGGATCTTTGTTTTCCTCCGCGGCTGTCGCACCTCGCGGCACGATATCGCGCATCTTTCGGAACAGTGCGAGCGCGCCTGCGTACAGGACCAGAGCGATGACGATCGTGAGGTTGAATCCCAGCTCCAACCCGGCTATTACGCTCGCCAGGCCGCCAATGACCGTAAAGAGTCCATTCATCCCCCATGCCCACGCGATAGCACCCCGGGGCTGGCGCTCGATCGCCAGAATACCCAGCGGGAATGGCATTCCAAGGAAGAAGCCGAGCGGGAAGATCATGAGGGCGGCAACCGCAGCTCGCCCGGTAGGCCCGAATGCCAGGCCCGCCTTCGCCACCGGCGGATAGATTGCTATCAGCAGCAGGCCGAGGGCGATGATAGCCACGAAGGGTATGCCCCAGCGTTTTTGGGTACTGATGCCCAGCCGCTCGGAGGATGCGCTGCCGATGCCGGCGCCGAGCAGCATCGTGAAAATGACGGTTGAGTAGGTATACAACGGGCTGCCGATCAGCTGCATGAACTTCTGAATAAAGACCAACTCGAGGGTGATGAAGCCCGCGCCCAGGCAGGAGAAATACGCCAGCAGCGGCAGCGCCGTCGCGCCTTCCTCACGCCCTACCTTGGAGAATTTCAACGGCGCCAGGATGAATGCCAGGGCAAACAACAGCGAGGCACCTGCGGTGATCCACAGGTGTATCTGATCCATCGGAATGCCGTGTAGCAGCGATGCGTTCATCATGTACGCGGTGCCGGGGTCGACAAAGGTCTTCGGGTCTGCCTTGATGGGCCTGATGTGCTTGCGAAACTCGGAGAAATACGGGTTGTCGTCGGTGCGCGGCGTGAAGTCCACCGGCATCCGCTCGGCCAGCTCGGCAGGGAAGCTGCCCGAGTAGAAGTCATCGGAGAGGAAGCTCTTGCTCGGGTCGAGCGGGTTCTCCATCAGGACCAGGCGATCCTTCACGTCGAGCTCAGGGGGCGCCAGATACGCGCTCAACTCGGCTATTTCCTGCGCCGTCCAGGGCGACATTTTGATCAGCATTGTCGGCAGTGTCAGCTCCGAGGGCGAGAAAAAGAGCACGACATGCTGACGGAAATCCGTGCGTCCCATGTTCTTCCAGGCCAGGGCTGCGGTCGAGATCATCCGCGGAAAGCCGTAGTGGTTGATATGCAGTACGCCGTTAGGTGTCAGGTGTGAGAAGTATTCCTCGTATGCTTGCGCCGTTTGCAGGTAGACAGGGGCCATCGCGCCGCTACCTTGCGCGATGCTCGAGCTGGTGTGATTGCTGTAAATCTGGATGATGTCGTATTTCTTGTCGGTCGAGCGCAGGAAGCTGCGACCTTCGCCGGCATGCGCGTGCACCGCGGGATTGTGGAAGATGTCCCCGATGTAAGGCGAGTAGAGTCCGGTTGCCAGGTTGACCACCGTTGGAACCAGCTCGACCGTGTCGACGTACTTGGCTCCGTAGATGAGTGAGGCTTTGGTTTCCTGGCCGCCGGCGCTGCCAATCACGAGGACGCTCTGGCCGGAGTCGCGCTTGAGGTAGTGAGAGGCCAGCACGCCGATCTGCCAGAAGTTCGCGCCAACGCTGTTCTTCGAGCGATCGTGATCCATCTGCTCGCGCAGGGCTTTGAGGTTGCCGTCGAACTTATAAAAGTAGCTCGTCTGATTGCCGCCGTCGTACTCGATCGCCTTGCGATCGCCGGCCGTGTGCCACGGGGTCGCCGTCTCGGCTGAGAAGGTCTCGTCCATCACGTCGACCTTGGAAATCGGATCCCAGCGGACGAGCTCGTCCCGGCCTTGCGCCACCGCTGTCAGGATGCCGCGCTTGTCGATATGGTAAGTGAAGTCGATGTAGTTCTGACCGCGGATCACCGGGACCGCGGCAATGACGATCGCGGCTACTGCGTACGCGCGTGTGGCTGCGCGTGACTCACTGAAGAGCGCGGCCGCGAGCAGACCCAGGGCAGCCGCGCATACGATTAATCCTCCGGGGCCGATTTGCAGAATGAACGGGATGACCAGCACGGTTCCCAGGCCCGCGCCCACCAGGTCCCAGAAGTACAGCCTTTGAATTTTCGCCGCGTACTTGGAAAAAATGGCGATGAGCACGTAGCCCGCCAGGAAGAAGGGCACCAGCAGTGTCAAATACAGTGCGATAAAGGACGCTACGGTGGTGAGCGGTGCCCTGCCCAGGCGCGTGTAGTCGAGCGGGAGAGCATCGATAATGGGGCGGAGCACCAGCACCGTGGCCGCGAACCCCACGCAGCAGCCCACCAGGCGTCCACGGATGTCCGTCTCGACCGGAATCGGCCGCAGGGTGGCGTAAATACCGGCCAGTCCGAAGGAAAATACCGCCAAAGACACTACGAAGTAGGACAGGTTGGGGGTCAGGGTGACGTCGAAGGCCCGGGTGAGCATGAGTTCCAGCACCAGCGTGGAGAGGGCGATCAACAGCACACCGAATGAGAGTCTCCGCATGGCGTTCCCTTGGACCTTTGGCTTGAGTTTCAAGACGTTCCGAGTGACCTAGCATTTACTGGACCTGGGCCGCTGCCTCAGGGATCCTCCGGCACGTTGAGCAGCGGCGCAAGAATCAGGCTCGCGGTGTGCACGGCGAGCGGCAGAGGGGAGGGGGTCGCGAGCATCCCCGCGCGAGGGTTAGGCTTGCGCCCGGACGCGAGCGTAAAAGTGGGTGGGGCAAGGCCCGCGCAAGCTCGGGCCCGGTCGGGCGGCGCGCTCACAAGCGTCATAGGTAACTTAAGAGGCTCTCAGGTTTGACGCAATCCACCAGGCCCGATCTGCGGGCCGCTTTCGCGGCGGTCACCACACTCTTCCTGGCGTGGGGATTCATTACGTCAATGATCGACCCACTGATTCCGTCGGTGCGGGCGATCTTCAGCCTGACGTATGCGCAGTCCATGCTGACGCAGTTCGCGTTCTTCCTCGCCTACGGGGTCGTCTCGTTGCCGGCCGCGGCGCTCGTCGCGCGGCTCGGCTACAGCAGGTCAGTGATCGGGGCGTTGGGCGCAATGCTGGCGGGTTGTCTGATCATTCCTCTGGCAACGAAGCTTGATGTGTATCAACTGGTGTTGCTGGCCTTGTTCGTGATCGCCAGTGGCATCACGGTGCTACAGGTCGCCGCCAACCCGCTCGCAGCCGCTCTCGGTGTGCCACAGCGGTCCCACCTGCGGCTCACGTTGTCGCAGGCATTCAATTCCCTTGGGACGGTGATCGGTCCTTATCTCGGGTCGACGTTGATGTTGCGAGGGGGTGTGTTTGACGCCGCGGGTGGCAAGAGCGGCGCTGCCGCACTGCGTACGACTTCGCTGCGAAACATCGATACGTCCTTTCTACTCATTGCCGCATTGATCGGCGCTCTGGCGCTCTTCATTTGGGGTTTCCGGCGACGCCTCGCGGTTGCGCCGCCGCCGGCACATGCCGAGGACTCGGTTGCCGCTGCGTTACGCTCCAACTGGGCCGTGTTAGGTGCTGGGGCGATCTTTCTGTATGTAGGTGCCGAGGTGTCGGTGGGCAGCAATCTCATCAATTTTCTGCACCAGGCGGATGTCCTCAACGTGACACCGGAGCGCGCGGGCAAGTTCGTCAGCCTGTATTGGCTGGGCGCGATGTTGGGGCGTTTCGCGGGTAGCGCGCTATTGACCAAGGTCCGGGCAGTGCTGTTGCTGAGCATCAACGCCGTCGTCGCCGCGGCTCTTTGTCTCGCCGTCAGTCAGGGAGCGGGAGTTTTCGCTGCGGTGTGCGCGTTGGTGATCGGCCTGTTCAACTCGATCATGTTTCCCAATATTTTCACTCTTACCCTGGAGCGCAGCACGGCATCTGCGGCGGCGACTTCGGGGCTCCTGTGCATGGCGATCGTTGGAGGCGCGGTGTTACCGCCCGCGACGGGTCTCATTGCCGACTCGATTGCCGGGTCTGCAGGACTCCATGCGGCTTTCCTGCTGCCCATGATGGCTTACACCCTCATTTTTGTGTTTGCGGTGACCGCGGCCAAGGCTCGGGTCATGCCCGCAACCGCATAGTTGCAACGCGCAAATCAGGGCATGCAGATTTGATCGTCGCTGGTCCGGTCGGTCCAGCGGCTGGAAAGGGGCGCGAAATCCCGGCGGGGTCGCCGCCGGGATTCCGGACATCACTTCAGATCAGTAACGGCGTCCGCCGCCGCCACCAGGGCCGCGTCCACCGCCGCCGCCACCACCGCCACCGCCCTCACGGGCCTTGGCTTCGTTCACCTTGAGGGCGCGACCCCCAAAGTCCTTACCATCGAGCGCCTGCATGGCACGCGAGGCATCCGCGTTCGGCATTTCGACGAATCCAAACCCGCGTGGGCGCCCGGTATCACGGTCCGTGATGAGCGCCAGCGACTCGACGTTGCCGTGAGCGGCGAAAAGCGCGCGCACAGAATCTTCGGTCGCAGAGAAGGGCAGATTGCCGACGAATAATTTGGTCACTAGAAAGTACTCACTACTACAGAACAGAACAAACGGCAGTACGAGGCTGCCTACCCGGTTCGGGATGCTTTTGAGGTGGCAGGCTTTGGCGGGATTACTCGCCGGTTTAGGCGGGGACACGGGCCAGAGTAAGACAGAACGAAAGATCACGAGCCGGACGGGACAATACAACAATCCCTCGCCGCGCGCAGCGATTTTGTTGCTAGACGTGGACTGGAGCGCCAAAGATTGCATTTTGCGGGTGCGTTGGCACGGAAGTTTACCCCCGGGACCGGCTCAGGCCTGGACGCTACCGCGGCTTGGGTTCGTGGGCACGGACCAGGCCCGGAGTCGCCGCCGTCGGGTTGCGCCGCTACGACTCGACCAACCCGCTGGGGCTGCGGCAATGCGCCATAGCCGCGGCGTGATCGAGGCGTTGGTGCGTCCTCGTCATTTTCGGGCGACCCTCGAGTCTTGGGGGCAGTCGTCAGCACCCTCGAATATGTCACGTTCCAGTTCTCTAACGAATTCCCGCGCCTGTTGCCGGGTGCACATGTCGCACTCTATTAACGTGCGAAGCATCGTCTGCAGGTGGACGCTCATCGCCACAGCGACGACGTTCGGCGGGTAACGGTCGAGAGTCCTCACGAAGTCATTGATCTCGTCGAGGCATTCTTCAATCGCTCCTGCGGCGGTTGTTGGGTCCTTGAGCACCATCGGCGGCCGTCCTTAAGAAGAGCTGACCGATACAACATACACGATTCCGGCGGCAATGAAACATTGGTGCAGCGCATTTCGCATTTCTATACAAACACGCAGCCTAACGGGATTCTCTTGCGCGGCCTTCTCATTAGACTGATCACCGACGACTTCAATCGTCACTGCCAACACGGACAGGAACGCCGCTTAAGAGGACCATCGATGAACAGCTTCACATTGACCGCCGTCGGAAACCTGGCTCGCAACCCTGAGGCCGTCGCAAAAGGCGACTCCAGTTACACACGCTTTTGCCTCGTCGGAACCGACTACGCAGGCAAGGATGACGAGGGCACCTCGCGCGAGATTGTCACGAGCATCTGGTTCGTGGCCTTCGGACCGCTCGCCGAGTCGATCGTCCATCACGCGCGCAAAGGTGACCAGCTGATTGTCGAGGCCAGAGTGCGCGCCAACGTCTGGACTGACAAACAGGGCGAGAAACAGTACGACCACGACTTCGTCGTCCAGGGATTCCGTTTCGGCGCGCCCGGAAGAGCCAAACGTGAGGAGCGCGAAGCGCGGCGGGAAGGGGCGCCGCAGCGTGAGGATGAGCGCGCCAATGGTCGCGACAACGGCACTCAAACCGGAAGCAATGGCGACAGTGGGGCGAGCGACAACGGCCATGTGAGTGTCAACGGGAGCGTCAAGACGGCCGGTAGCACCAAGAGTGGTGCGGCGGCCGCGGCCGATGAGAAGCCCAATACCGGTCGCGCTGGCCGTCGCGCAACTGCGCCACCCGCCTGAGAAGCCCCGCGGCATACGCGGGAGCTTTTCGCGCATAACCCTTCCGACATCGTCCCGTCCGCAATATCGCCAAGGAGAAGGCTAATGAAACAACGGAGCCGTTTCGACGACCTGAACCCAATCGACAAGCCCGGCGGTCCGCTGGTCGCTGCCGTCGCGGGGCTCATCACGTGCACTCCCGGTCTGGCGCTGGCGCAGAGCTCGCCGTTTCTGACAGGCGCGACAGCGTTGCAGTCCAACATTCTCGCGTGGCTCACACCTATTGCCATCATTCTGGTGATGGTTTTGGGCGCGATGGCAATGGCCGCCCGAATGTCTTGGGGATGGTGCGTCGGGGCGATCATTGGGATCGCCATGGCCTTCGGCGCGCCTCAAATAGTGACCTGGGTGCGCGGAATGTTTGGAGTCTAGATCATGGCCACTACACCTGTGATCGCCCTGCGGGCCGAGACGCTGTTTGTCGGCGTAACCCGGCCGCCCATGCGTTGGGGCGTGACGTATGCGGCTCTGCTTTTCAATCTGGTATTCACCATGGAGGCCTTTCTTATGACGAAGAACCTGCTGGCGCTTCTGCTGAGCGTGCCTATCCACGCCGTCTGTGTCTTGCTGTGCGCCCGCGACGCGCGCTGCTTCGATCTGATTCTTCTGTGGGGAAGGACACGCATGCCGGCTCTGCTTGCCAACCAGCGCGTGTGGAAGGCAAGCAGTTACAGCCCACTGGCGTTGGATTTGCCCGCCGGGCGCCGACAAGGCGGTTGCATTGAAGTCGCAGGGGCGCTCGGCCCCGAGGTGAGGCTCTCATGCTGACCGGGAAAGGAGCAGGCGCATTGCGGCGCGAGCTCACCGCCGCTCGCCATATCCCTTGCAGTGCTCACGTGTCTGCTCACGTCGTGCGCACTACCGCCGGTGACTACCTGCAGGTATTTCGAGTAGGGGGTGCCAGCTTTGAGAGCGCGGACAACGACCAATTGAACACCATGCACGAGCGTTTGAATATTCTGTGGCGAAACATCGCCAGCCCGAATGTGGCGCTCTGGACGCATATCTTCCGACGCCACGAGCGGCGCAACATCGACGACGCGTCGGTTACGGGCTTTGCCCAATCCCTCGCCAGGAGGTACCACGAGCGCCTGGCCACTCGGACGCTGATGGTCAATGAGTTGTATCTGGCGATGGTCTACCGGCCTCTCACAACGGTCGCCACAGGCCTGGTGGCTCGAGTGCTCTGGAAGGCGCAGCCGGAGGCGGCGCGGCTCGAGCTCGCCGAGGCGCTGGATGCATGTGCGAAGTTGGCACAGACACTGCAGGCGTCACTTGCTCGCTACGAGCCGGAGCTTCTGGGGGTCTATCAGGTGGGCGGCATCTGGTGCTCCTCGTTACTTGAATATCTTGGTGCCCTGGTGAATGGGGAGTGGCAACGCATGCCGTTGCCGAGAGCTTCACTGAACGAAGCGTTGGCGACCACGCGACTGTTGTTTGGAGCCGAGGCGATCGAGTATCGCACCCCAACGGGTACGCGTGTTGGAGCGGTCCTCGCCATCAAGGAATATCCAACGCCGACCGCCATCGGCATGTTCGACCGGTTGTTATCCGTGCCGTTTGCGCTCGTGTTGACCCAGTCGTTTACGTTCCTGTCCAAGGCGACCAGCCAGACTCTACTGCAGAGGCAATTCTACCGTCTGAGCAACGCAGGGGACTTCGCCGTGTCGCAAGCTATGGAACTCAAGGGCGCCCTTGATGCGCTCACGTGCAACGAATTTGTGATGGGTGATCATCATTTCTGCCTGCAAGTGCTTGCCGACGTCGGCGACGCCGCCGAGTCAGGCTCCGAGCGACTCAAGGCCCTGAACGATCATGTAGCGCTTGCGCGCGCAGTGCTCGCGGACACGGGGATGACCGTCGCTCGCGAGGACCTGGCGCTCGAGGCCGCCTTCTGGGCGCAGTTGCCGGGGAATTTTGCCATGCGACCGCGCCGGGCGCCCATCACTTCGCGCAACTTCGCGGCCATGGTGCCGTTTCATAACTATCCCTGCGGACGAGCTGTTGGAAATCATTGGGGTGATGCGCTGGCGCTGCTATCAACCAGCGCTCACTCGCCTTACTATTTCTCATTGCATGCCAGCGATCCTGCCGATCCCGACGGCGGCAGTCGCAAGGACACCGGACATACCTTCATTTGTGGTCCTACCGGTTCCGGCAAGACCGTTTTCATCGGCTTCCTGGTCGCCATGCTGCACCGTCAGGGTGTCACGCAAGTCATTTTCGATAAGGACCGCGGGCTTGAAATTCTGGTGCGCGCACTCGACGGAGTGTATCTGCCTCTCAGGAGTGGAGTGTCCACCGGATTCAACCCACTGCAGCTGCCGCCGACGGCCGATCACGTGGAGTTTCTCAAAACCTGGCTGCGTGCGCTGGTGTGCCCTGTCGGACAGCCGCGGCTCACTGTTCGTGAGTGCGCCGATCTCGATCAGGCGCTGCATGGAACACTGGCGCTGGAGCCACGCGCGCGGCGCTTGTCACGACTGATCGAATTTCTCGATGCCACGGACTCGGAAGGGATGTGCTCGCGCCTCGCGCGGTGGTGCGAGCTCGCGGGAGGTGACTACGCGTGGGTATTCGACAACCCGGAAGACCGGGTCGTCCGCGCGCTGTCGGGCCAGTTGGTGGCCGGTTTTGACGTCACCGAGTTCCTGAGCAACGAAGCCGTCCGCGCGCCGGTCACACTCTATCTCTTTCATCTGGTGCGGCAGCTGCTCGACGGCCGGCGCCTGGCATGTTGGATGGATGAGTTCTGGCGCCTGTTGGCGGATCCGGCGTTCGAGAGCTTCGCCAAAGACGGTCCCAAGACTTGGCGAAAGTCAAATGGCGTCATGTGCCTGGCGACACAGAGCGCAAGCGACGTCCTGGATAGTCCGATCAGTCGCACCATCATCGAGCAGACGCCGACCAAGGTGTTTTTCCCCAACGCCGACGCCGCTCGCGCCGAATATGTGGAAGGGCTGGGCCTCACCGAGCGGGAATTCCGCCTCATCAAGGAGCGCCTCGAGCCAGGCTCGCGCATGTTCCTTGTCAAACAAGGGCATCACAGCATCGTGTGTTGCCTCGATCTGCGGAATTTCGAATCGGAGCTGGCAGTGATATCCGGCCGCGCGACGCAGATTGAACGCATGGAGCGGATCATCGCGGAACGAGGCGTCGATCCCGCCGACTGGCTACCCGTTTTCATGGGGTCATGAGGAGTGTGTCATGTCGATATCAGGAAGGGTTTCGCTGTGGATATGGTTTGTTTTCGCCATCGTGCCGGTTGCGCACGCGCAGTTTGCGGTGATCGACGTCGCGTCCGTCACGCAACTCGTGTCCGAAGTTAATACATTGGAGCAACAGCTCGCGACGGCACGAGCTCACCTGGCACAAGCGCAGGCGGCTTACCAGTCAACCGTCGGCGATCGCGGCATGGAACGACTGCTCGCCGGTACGGTGCGCAACTACCTGCCGTCCGACTGGAACTCGTTGCAGGGCACATTGCGGACTGGAAGCGCAGGCTATTCAGGATTGTCCGTCGATTTGAACACCGCAATGACCGCCAACGCGGTGCTCTCGTCGCAACAACTTGCGGGTCTGTCGCCCACGACGAATCAGCAAGTGCTGGCGGACCGGCAGACGGTCGCGCTGTTGCAAGCGGTATCGCACCAGGCGCTCGCGGCGAGCAGTATGCGCTTCGCCTCGCTGCAGCAACTGATCGATGCCATCGCCCGTGCGGGCGACCAGAAGTCATCCCTGGATCTGCAGGCACGAATCGGCGCCGAGGCCGGAATGTTGCAAAACGAGCAGACCAAGCTGCAAGTGCTCTATCAGAGCCTGCAGGCACAACAATGGGCGAACGAGCAACGCGTTCGCGAGAGCATCGTCGCCGGTCACGGGCAGTTCACCTCCCGTTTCGAACCGACACCCTGACTAAGGAGGGCTGAACATGGGTTTCTTTCAGACTTTCTGGAGCTGGCTCAACGGCCAACTCGCCGCCTATATCGGCGATACCACTGCGAAGGTTGCGAGCATTCTTGAGCCGGCGCTGGTCACGTGCGCCACCCTTTATGTGATGGTTTGGGGGTATCTGCATCTCACCGGGAGGATTGACGAGCCGGTTTCGACCGGAGTGAAGCGATTCGTCACTCTGGCGGTCGTGCTCGGCGTCTCACTGCATCTGTGGCTCTATAACTCAGTCATTGTCGACACGTTCTATCGGGCGCCGACGCAGTTGGCCGCAGCGATCACCGGCGCCACCGATCCGGTGAAAACCATAGATGCGATCTGGGATCGCGGCGGAACCGTGGCGGGGTACCTGTTCGTCAAGGCGCCTCTGTCGCGCGGGGATCTGGGCAACTACTTGGCGGGCTTTATCATTTGGCTTCTGGTGGGACTACTTTGTATCTACACCATGTTTCTGATCGCTTTGTCCAGCATCGCTTTGTCGGTTCTGTTGGCCATCGGTCCGCTCTTCTTTGCAGGGCTTCTTTTCGAGCGCACCCGAGCCTTGTTTGAAGGGTGGGTCGCGCAGCTGACGAACTATGCATTGATCACCATTCTGACCGTGCTGGTGTCGACGTTATTGCTGCAGATCGTGGCCTCGTATGCAAAGCAGACTGTGGCTCGCGGTGCAGGCATCGCAACGGTGGACACCCTCGACATGATGCTGGTCTCGGTGTTGGTGTTTCTCGTGATGCGGCAGGTTATGCCGATCGCGGCTAGCCTGGCGAGCGGGGTCGCGCTGAGTACCTTCGGGACCGTGAGCCGTTTCGTGACCTGGGGTGTATTCGCACCCGGGCGACTGTTCCGTCGTGCTTTGGGAGCGTAACGGGTTTTCTTGTATTACCGATCCAGGGAGGGGTTATGAGACTGTTGTATTGGGTTGTGGCGGTCGCCTTGATGAGCACCGCATGTTCGTCACTTCGGGTGCGCTGTGATTCCAGGCTGCGTCCGATCAACATTGCGCCGCCCGCGTCCGATTCGGTGGGCCGTGGCGACGTGCCTGCCGCGGAAGTGTCGACTCGCGCGGGTCGCAACCTTTCTGGGGCGAAGCCGTGACAAGGGCGGCTCCCGAGCTTGCTTTGGACGGCTATTTCCGCGAGGCGACCTCGTGGGATCAGGACCGTTTAGCCTCGGCGCAGCGCAACGCACGACTCGCTTGGCGTGTGGCCGGCGCCGGCTGGCTTTGCGCCATGACCGGAGGGGTGTCGCTGTTGTCGCTGATGCCTCTGAAGCGGGTCGAGCCTTTTGTAGTGCGTGTGGACAGTAGTACTGGGATTGTCGATGTGGTTCCGGTCTATGTCGGAAATGCCACCATGGACGAGTCGGTGACGCGGTACTTTCTGACTCACTACATCACCATCTGCGAGCGCTTCAACGCGGCAACCGCCGAGAGTGACTATGAAGAATGCGGTGCCTTTCACGGCACGCGCCGTAATCAAGCCTGGTCCGCTTTGTGGATCCGCAGCAACCCCGCTTCTCCATTGAATCTTCACAAGGACGGAAGCACGGTACGGGCGCAGGTCGAGTCGGTGAGTTTCTTTCAGCGCGGCAATGGCGTAGCGGATCTTGCACAAGTGCGCTACGTGAAAGCTGAGCGTCAGGATGGCGAGGCGCCGGAGCAGGTGACGCACTGGATAGCGACTATCCAGTATGCCTACACCGCACCTTCCAAGGACCCACGCGTGCGCCGCTGGAATCCGCTTGGTTTCAAGATTGTGGATCTAATCATGGAGCCGGAGGTACTCGCCCCCACGAGGGGCGCGAGCCGATAAGGAGATCGAGGTATGCGTCATGAGTAAACACCTTCGAAAGGCCGGTATTGCCGGATCGCTGACGTTGGCGATATGTGCTGTGGGACTGTGCGCCGATCCGGCATCTTCCAGAAACGAGGCAGATACCCGTATCCGCGTGACGGCCTACAGCGGCGATAAGGTTTATCGCCTGGTGGGCTATGTCGGTTATCAGATCGATCTGGAGTTCGAGCCCGATGAGACCTTTGTGGGCCTGGGGGCCGGGGATATTGAGGGTCTGTCGTTTTCCGCTGAAGGTAACCATCTGTTTCTGAAGCCCAAAGCGGCGAAAGTGAGTACCAATCTGACAGTGTTGACCAATCGCCGCGAATATCAGTTCGACTACACGGCGAGCTCGGAACGTCCGAATGGACGCGAGCCGGATGTCACGTATGTGTTGCGCTTTACTTATCCGAAACCCCCGACCCTCGTGGATGCGGACCGCATCGAGCACAAGCTCGATGGCGCGGTCACGGCTCGCCTACGCAACTTCGACTACTGGTACTGCGGCGCTACTGCGCTCAAGCCGAGCGCCGCCACGGATGATGGTGTACACACTCGACTGCGATTTGGCGCCCATGCGGAGTTGCCCGCCATATTCGTTCGCAATGACGACGGCAGCGAGTCGCTGTTGAATTTCAACATGGACGGCGGCGATGTGGTCATTCATCGGGTGGCGCACCGGTTTGTCCTTCGCCGAGGTCTGCTACGGGGCTGCATAGTCAACAAGTCGTTTACCGGTGGGGGCGAGCGATTGGAGTCGGGTACGGTCTCTCCAGCAGTCGAGCGGGTGACTCACGGAGGACGCCCATGACAAAATCGTCAGGAACGATTTTGGACGGCGAATGCCGGCCTGAAGTGCGAGGCGCAGGGACGGAGCCTCGCAATGTGCAGGGAGAGCGAAGCGATCCTATCGTCAACACCGCGCGCTCGATCCAATCCCGCGTGAGCAGCGTTCTGGCGGCCGGGCTCATGATCGCACTGGGGTTGGGGGCTCTGACATGGTACTACGCCCACGCGTTGAGCCGCCAAAAGCAGGCGCGCGAGGCAGCAGTGGCGGCTGCCGCCAACAACGCGCAGGGGGAAATGCCACTACCGCCGTTAGATAGCGTCGGTTCGCCTCATATGGCGACGCCCGATCCGGCGACGCCCGAGGCGGTGGGAAAGTCTGAAGCGATCACGGGTCAGGGCGCCTTGGGAGCAAGCACCGCGAATGCGCCCGGTCTGGCTCCCAACCTGCCGCCTGAGTCAATGCACCCGTATGGCTACCCAGGGTCCGATGCCCTTCGCCCCCCACAGCGACAGCCTCCCGTCGACCGACGCCTTTCCGGGGCGGCGTTCGCGCGTGAATCGACGCAATCGTCTGTGCTTACATCGACGTTTGGCCTCGGTCAGGAGGGCAGTGTAACTACGCCCGCCTCTGGCCAACCAACGACAGGTCAAACCTCTCCAGTCGAGGATCGCTTGTCGACACTGCTGCGCCCCACGGTGACCCCTGTTTCCCGGGCTCAAGTCCTTCCTACACAACAATTCCTGTTACCCAAAGGGGCATTTATTGATTGCACGCTGGAAACCGCCATCGACTCGACGCTACCGGGAATGACGACATGCGTAACCGCAACTGACACATTTGGTGTCGACGGGAAGGTGGTACTGCTTGAGCGCGGTTCGAAGCTCGTGGGCGAGACGCGCGGAGAAGTGCAGGGCGGTTCGGCGAGAGTGTTTGTGCTTTGGACGGAGGCCCGAACACCCACCGGTGTGTTGGTACCACTGGATTCGCCGGGCACCGACCAGCTTGGCCGGTCCGGGTTACCAGGCGAGGTTAATCGACACTTCTGGGACCGTTTCGGCGCCGCAATGCTCATCTCGGTCATCAATGGTGTCATGCAGGCCGCTGTGCAATCGTCCACGCGCGGCGGTGGTGCGATCATCTACAACCCGTCTGCATCGCAGGATGCTCTCACGGACATTCTGAAGGGAACGATCAATATTGCTCCCACCGTAATCAAGCACCAAGGCGACCGGATACAAATTCTAGTGGCACGTGATCTGGACTTCAGGCCGGTATATGAGCTGCGCGTCGCCGGCCCCTGATCCAGGGTGTCGGTCTGCTCTGGACCTCACGCTGCAGGCGCTGCGACCGCTGCTGGCCGACAGCGCGGTGACCGAGGTGTGTATCAATCAACCCCTGGAAGGGTTTGTTGAAACACGCCACGGCTGGCGCCGCCAGTCACTGCCCTTTGCCGACTATGACTGGTGCCGGCGTCTGGCGAAGCTGGTGGCCCACTCGACGCGGCAGCGGGTAGACGAATCCAATCCACTGTTATCGGCTGCGCTGCCGACTGGGGAGCGGATCCAGATAGTGCTGCCGCCGGCGACCACGCTTGGTTGCGTGGCGATCACACTCCGGCGTCCATCGGACACCGTATGGTCGATCGATGAGTTGGCTTCGCGCGGTATTTTGCGCAACGCCCGAAGTGCGAGCGAGTCTTTCGATGAAATTGAGGCCGAGCTGCTGCGCCTGCTCGCTTGCTGTAACTACGAGGCGTTCATGCGTCTGGCCGTGAAGACCCGCAAGAACATCCTCGTGTCCGGACCTACCGGGTCCGGTAAGACAACCTGGACGAAGGCTCTGATCAGGGAGATCCCGGCGGATGAACGTCTCATCACCATCGAGGACGCGCGGGAGTTGGTGCTCGACCGGCATCCGAACCACGTGCGTCTCTTTTACAGCAAGGATGATCAGGGCCTTGCTCGCGTCACTCCTAAGCAACTTCTGGAGTCCTGCCTGAGGATGAGGCCGGACCGGATACTGCTCGCGGAGTTGCGTGCCGAGGAGGCTTTCGACTATCTGCGCAGTGTGAATTCCGGCCACCCGGGCTCGATCACCAGTGTGCATGCGACCAGCGCGGAGCTGGCCTTCGAGCAACTGGTGCTGTTGGTTAAACAAAGCCCCGGTGGCCGCGATCTGGCGCGAGGCGATATCAAGAGTCTCCTGTATCTCCTTGTGGATGTCGTCATTCAATGCGGGGTCGAGCGACATGAGCGATTCATCAAGGAGATCTGGTACCAACCAGCGCGTAAGCGTCGCGGCCTGGGCGCGCAGGACTGAAGGGACATCATGCTCACGTCGCTTGCGGCATCCGTCGACGCATTGACGTCGGGGTGGACGGGTCTGATGACGTACTATGCCACCGTTGGAGTTCCGATGGCGGCGGCTATGATCAAAGGGCGGGCGCGCCTGCCTAAGCTGCTGTGCTCACCGCTCCTGGCTGTGCCGGTTACCCTGCTTGCCGCCATGACAACAAGTGCCATCCAACCCCTGTTGCATGGACTGGGGGTGGCGAGCGGCGGGCTGTTGCAACTGGCCGCTGGCAGTGCGGTAAGTGCGGCCGTGGGTTATGCGAGCGGGCGCCTGATTGCACGGTCCGCAGCCGCGAAGACATCTTACCGTCGCGGTGCACTCATTGAGGATGACGAGACAGCTGCGCAACCCGCGGAGGCTCGAAGGGTTTCCGAGCGCGGCCGCGACTACGCCGCCGGGGTGGGCTCCAAGCATGCGGGCCGTCTGACGCTGGCGGGATTGCCCATAAAGCTCGAGGACGAGACCAAGCACTTCAAGCTCATTGGTACGACCGGCACGGGTAAGAGCACCGCCATTTGCGAGGTGCTGCGCGGTGCTTTCGAGCGCGGTGACCGGGCCGTCATCGCCGATCCCGATGGCGGCTATCTGAAACGTTTCTACGATGAGCGCCGCGGCGACATCATTCTCAATCCTTTCGACGGCCGAGCGGCCAAATGGGACCTCTACGGAGAGATCAGCAACGATTACGACATTGATCAGCTGGCTCGTTCGCTCATTCCGGATCAGGAAGGATCGGAGCGTAGCTGGCGCGGTTATGCGCGTACTTTCTTCAGCGCGGTGGTTCGGCAGACCCGAGAGGGTGGCGTCCGGGATGTGCAGGAGCTTTACCACCTGCTGGTGGCCGCGAGCGTCCCAGAGCTCAAGGTCCTGGTGGCGGGCACGCCCGCGCAGCCGTTCCTGGATGATCATAACAGCAGGATGTTTGACTCCATCCGCTCGGTGACCAGCTCAGCTGTGGGCGCGCTGCAGTACATCGGGCAGCAGGAAGGCGCTCCCCTTGCTGTGCGCAATTGGGTGGGTAATGGCAAGGGGGTGCTGTTCATTCCCTACCAGGCCGGGCAGATCGCAGCTTTGCGCTCGACGATCTCTGCCTGGATGCGACTTGCCATCTTCGAGACCATGAATCGAGGTGAGAGTGATCAACGGCTCTGGTTCGTGGTCGATGAGCTGGATGCGCTCGGCCAGATCGATGGACTGAAGGACGCCCTGGCGCGGTTACGTAAATTCGGCGGACGCTGCATGTTGGGGTTTCAGTCGATTGCTCAGGTTTCTGGAACCTATGGACGCTCCGAAGCGCAGACGATCGTCGAAAACTGCGGTAACACAGTCATTCTGCGCTGCTCAGCCAGCGAGCGTGGCGGTACTTCCAACTTTGCTTCCCAACTCATCGGCCAGCGCGAGGTTGTGCGCACAACGCAGTCCCGTTCGCGACAGCCGCTGCGATTGCTGCCGACGATCACCCGTTCGGAGACTCTGAGCATCGAGCCTGCCGTCCTCGATTCCGAGATCGAGCAACTTCCGGATCTCAAGGGATATCTCAAATTTGCGTCGAGTCCGCAGTGGCGGCGTGTGGCGCTTACGCTGCCCGGAGCGGCCTTTGATGGAGGTGCGGCTACGAGCACGCGACATGGCGCTCGCGAGGCGTGGGAGAGCTTCCGATCCGCGGAGCATGGGGTCGACCATGTCAACTCCGCGCAGCAGCAATCGAGAGGACTCGACGGCTTCGACCGATAACGGCACTGGAGAGAGGGATGGAAGACAACACCATGAAGCTCGGGTTGCTCATGGAAGCTGCCCAGGCACACCAGGCGCTCGCGGAGTCTGCTCTTGAGAAGCTGAGCGTACATCTGCGAGAGCTCGATACCGTGGTGCGCGATGAGATTCGGCACACGCTGCTCGAGGAGCTGCAGTTCTTTGGAACCGAGAGTCGGCGCGCGGCCGAGTCGCTGCGCCGACTGCGCAGAGCGGCAAATCTGCGAGTGGTCTTCTGGGGCATCGGGATCACCGTACTGTGTAGTGCGATTCCGCTTGGTGCCGCGTGGTGGTTGCTTCCCTCGCCAAGGGAGCTCGTAACGCTTCGTGCCACGAGAGATGAGCTGACGGCGAGTATTGCGAGCCTCGAGCGACGTGGCGCGCGGGTCGATATACGCCGTTGTGGCGTGAGCGAGCGGCTCTGCGTTCGTGTCGATCGGAAGGCTCCGGCCTATGGGAATACGGGGGACTACCTCGTGATAGAGGGGTATTGAAATCATGGAATGGCCTGTGACGTTGCGGATGACGGTTCTGGAATGGACCAGCGGCTGGCGAGCCGTTGCGGTTGCGTTGGGGCTGCTGCTCGTTGTCCTGCTCATCGCGCTGAAACGGCGGCCGGTATCTCGAGACGTTCATAAACGGGGCACGCGGATTGTCGAACGATCACACCGTCGGCTCGCGTCTGGGAGGATCGGCGTCTCGAGCGATCCGTCGCTGACACTCGCCGGAGTTCGGATCAAACCGCTCGATGAGACCAAACATTTCAAACTGATCGGTACAACCGGGACCGGAAAGTCGACAGCCATTCGTGAGCTGCTGCGTGGTGCGCTGGAGCGAGGCGACCGCGCCGTCATCACCGATCCGGATGCGGGATACCTACTGTCTTTCCACGATCGGTATCGGGGCGACACCGTGCTGAGCCCGTTCGAGAAATACGGCGTGAAATGGGATCCTTTCGCGGAAATCCGTGAGCGCTACGACGTCGATCAGCTTGCGGGTGGGCTGATCCCCCTCACGGAAGACTCCTCCGGTCGGGAGTGGCGCGGGTATGCGCGTACGTTTCTGACTGCTGTCATTCGCCGTTGTCATGAGCGTGGGCCGCGTGATGTCGCGGAGCTCTGGCGGTTGCTTGCGGTTGCGCCAAGCTATGAACTGAGGCCGATCGTGGCCGATACCCCCGCACAGCCGTTTCTCGAGCCCGACAATGCGCGGATGTTCGGCTCGATCCGTTCTGTGGCCGCATCCGCGGCGGCGGCTCTCGCATACGTCAAAGACCAGAGGGCGCTACCGTTTTCAGTCAGGCGCTGGGTAGAGTCCGGACAGGGCGTGTTGTTCATTCCGTACAAGGCCGCGCAGATCGCCGCACTTCGATCGATCATTGCAACGTGGATGAAGCTGGCGATTGTCGAGAGCATGAGCCGTCCGGAGGAGGATCAGCGTCTGTGGTTCATTGTCGACGAGCTCGATGCGCTCGGGGCAATTGACGGCCTCAAGGATGCGTTGGCCCGATTGCGCAAGTTTGGTGGCCGCTGTGTGTTAGGTTTTCAGTCGATCGCCCAGGTGTCCAGCACTTACGGATCCGGTGAGGCCCAGACCCTTATCGAGAACTGTGGTAATACGCTCATCCTGCGCTGTTCGGGCAGTGAAGACGGTGGGACTTCACATTTCGCCTCGCGTCTCATCGGCGAGCGAGAGGTCATCCGACGGCAGACCTCTCGTGGTCGCGATCGCGAGGCGATGTTCATCGGGCGCGGCTCGCGCCGTTCCACTAGCACGAGCGAGCAGCATGTTACCGAAGCGGCCGTCATGGCTTCAGAGCTCGAACAGTTACCGGACCTGACCGGGTATCTGAAGACTGCCTCCTGCGCTGAATGGCTGCGTGTGGCGCTTACACGTTAGAAAGCCAGGCGCCTTGCGAGTGATTAGGACATCGAGGTCGCTACGGAATGGCCATCTTTCACTTCAACATCGACTCCATCAAGCGTTCCAGCGGGCAGCAAGCGACGGCGGCTGCGGCCTATCGCGCAGGAGAGGCTATTCGGGACGAGCGTAGCGGTGAGGTGCATGACCACTCTCGCCGGCAGGATGTCCGTCACAAGGAGATCTTCCTGCCGTCGCGATTCGATGACTCACGCATGGAGTGGGCACGTGATCGGGCAAGTCTTTGGAATGTCGCGGAAGCCGCCGAGAGCAGGAGGAACTCTCGGGTCGCACGTGAATATCAGGTTGCGCTGCCTCCTGAGTTGACTGCGCAGCAGCGGCTCTCGCTGTCTCGCTCTTTCGCGCGTGAGATTGCCGATCGTTATGGGGTGGCTGTGGACCTGGCAGTTCATGACCCCAAGCCCGGTCGCGAATCGACCAACTATCACGCGCACTTGCTGACCACCACGCGCGAGGTTACGCCGACGGGCTTAGGCGCTAAGACAGGACTCGATATGCAAGCGGTGTCCCGCGCGCAGCGCGGGCTCGCGGGTCACGGCGAGGAGTATTCCGTTCTGCGGGAACGCTGGGCAATCGCGACAAACAAGGCGCTCCGTGAGGCCAACATCGATGTCCGCGTGGATCATCGCAGTCTTGCGGCACAAGGGATCGACCGCAAGCCGTTGGTTCATGTTCCAATGGAATTTTACGCCCTCGAGGCTAAAGGAATGCCGAAGGAGGCCGCTGAGCAACTACGGGAGCAGTACCGAGCACGAGTTGCGGCCTATCGGGAACGGACTGCGCAGGTAGCTGTCCCCGTCAAAGGGCTTGCGCCGCAGGTGGAACAAGCGGTTGCTTCGGCGCCCCCTGTCCTGGTGCCTAGGAATGTTGAGGAAATCCGGCGCCGCGCCGTCCGAGAGTGGTTGGCCATGCGGTCGAAGGAGGCGGAAAGTAGTAGCTCGCAGCGGAGCACAGCAAATCAGGCCGACGTTGCGCGCGCGGCCGAATCGAGCTCCGATCCCGATCACGGGCCCGGCAGATAGCGCTGGGCCTTTCCGGCCGGCGCTTCACAGCATCTCTTTTGGGTCATGCTACGTCTATTCACCGCGAGGGGATGGTTATGCATCGGCCGCATCCAGGCTCTTGTGTGTGCGGCTGAAGGCAGCCGATGCCACGTGGCTCCCTAACTACGCCGGTTGGGTGCGACGCCATACGATGTCACACGAAGCGCTCGCGCGCCTCTTTGGAAAAGACACCGTCCTGGTTCCCGTGCCCGGCAGCAGGCCCACAGTTGCCGGCATATGGGCCGCGGAACGATTGGCTGTCGCGCTGCACGGAGTTGGGTTGGGGCGATCCGTGTGGTCCGGACTCTATCGGCGCTTCCCGGTGCGGAAGTCAGCAACTGCCCTCAACGCGGAACGTCCTACAGTACGCCAACACTACGAATCCTTGGCTCTCACTACTCTCTGGCAGGCCACGGGATTTACGCCGCCGCACCGAATTGTCCTGATCGATGATGTGATCACGAAAGGGCGCACCCTTTTTGCCGCCGCGCTTCGCTTGCACGAGTCCTTTCCTCAGGCGGACATCCGCGCCTTCGCGCTCGTTCGAACGCTCGGCTTTCTGCCTGACGTCGCCCACTCGATGGAGCCTTGTCAGGGCGTGGTGCGTTGGGCGGGTGGTGATACCCGCCGTGAGCCTTGAAGTGCTATTTGATCTCCACGTTGTAAGTCAGCATCGCGCCGCCTGGGATAGGCACAACCGAGAGGGCTGAGCCGTTCTCGGCGTCGATATGGGGCTTGTTGCGCTCGAGGATGAAGCGTGCGGTGGCGCCGCCGATGGCTGCGCCGGCAAAGTCATCCGACAGCCAGTGGGCATTGTGTTTGACGCGTTCGAAGGCCGTGAAGGCGCCAATGACGCCGTAGCCGAGAAAACGGCGCAGCCAGCGGTCGTCGTCATTGCCGGACTCCGCCAGCACGCCACCGATCGCAAACGCAGCGGCTGTGTGGAATGAAGGAAAGGAGGAGCCGCCGTGGCGCCATTTGTTGGGATCGGAGGTCTGATCTGGACGTTCACGACCTACCGCGAACTTCAGGGCGTAGCTGGTGACCGTGGCCAAACCCCCGGCTTCCACCATCTCCCACGCTTCCTGATGCCCGGCTTCGCTGCCCAGGAGACCTGCGTAGAACCAGGTGCCGACCACCGCGGCGACAGCAGGCGCGGCGTCTTGAAGGTCCTTGGTGCTGCCGCCGATCGGTTTTGCGCCCTGGGAGATGAAGTGAGTGCGCACCTGAGAGTCATAATGGTGAGCCGCGGCAGTCAGTCCCACCGCGCCGGCGAAATAAGCCCAGTCGCGCACATCCCAGCGCAACGGCGCGGTGTAGTAGTCCTTGATGTCCAGGAGCAGGCCGCCGCGCTTTGGCGCTTCATTGGCGTCGGGGTCGGAGTCACTTGCGGACATGTTGGTCGCAGGTGTGACTGTCGTGGTGGTTACAGGCGTTGGGCCGGGGGCTGACGTCGCGCCCGGAGCCTCTGTGGTGCTGGAGGCCGGCGCGGCCGGGTTGTTCTCGGGCGTCTGTGCTGATACCGCCGCTGCGCTGAACAGGAATCCGCTCATCCCCAAAGCCACACACAGTGGCTGCTTTTTGAGTGTAGTCATTCGTTGCAGTCGGCCGCCGCCAGGATCTCGTCGACCCGAAACACGGGATAGAGGTTATATCGATCATCCCTTGATGCATGGCGACTGAGGAAGAAATCCAGTCGGGCGGCCGGGCTGGCCGCAAACGCGGCGTCCTTTGCTACTCGTTGCACGAATTGCTCGTGCAACCCGGGACTGTTGGCCAACATCTCGCGCGCTATTTGCTCGGCGACGTAAGGTTCCATGTGCTCCTTTTGTTCAAAACAGGCGTTGAAGAATCCCCACGCGGCGAGCGAGTCAGGGGCTTGGGGTTCCAACAGGGCGAGCAACAGACGCGCCAGCGGCTGCGCAATGGGCACGAACAAGGAGCCAGCGCGGATGGTATGTGGCTCGCGAGCCCACTTACCGTCGAGAGCTGCACGCATACGTCCTTCGAACGGGCTGGAGGAAAACCTCACGCTCGTCGCGCGGAATACTTCTGCGCGGACGCCATCGAAGTCCTCGGCGATGCGTTCGAAGCAAATGCCGTGCAGCGCCAGCTTGCCGCCGATCTCGGTTGCATAAGCGGCCGGCACGACGTAGCCCCCAAGGGGCGCTTTGACGACCAGTGACGGCTCGACGCGATTCCGGTACGGCACCGTCCAGATCCGCGGTGTGGTCGGGTCGTATACAGTGACGAGATCGCCTGAAATCGGAGAGATCTCTCGCGTGTACGCATATCCTCGAAAGTCGATGAGCTCCTCGCCGCTCGCTCCGGGCTCCTGCGCCGCCTGCGTGGGTTCACGCCAGCCGGAAGTGTAGTCCAGCGTGACTTCCGAGCCGCCTATGCGGATAGCGTCTTCGTCTGCGGCATGTGCTTCGACTTTCCATCTGGAGCCGTGGGCCGCTACGAGATCCGCGAGCCCGATGATGGTGTTGCGTGTTATCTCGATACGTCGCGCGTACGGTTTCCAGGAGTGCGTCTCCACGAGGACCGTGAAGCGATTTCGCTGCGGGAAGTATCCCGTGGAGAAGCGAGGTGAATAGACAGTTAGCAAGAATCCCGAGGCCGGATCGTCGGTCTTTGCCAAGTCCGGATAAAAGGGCAGCGGCAGTGCTCCCTGCGCCGCCAGCTTCTGGATCAGCAGATCGCGTAGCTCGCGACCACTCTCATAAAGCGCCGGGTCACCCTGGTTGATCGGCTCGGCCTGCAAGGAGATGTCCGGCTCGAAGTCGGCACCATCGGTCACATGGATGTCCGCGCAGACGAGCGGGTCCCATTCGCACAGGAGCCGGAGCATCGCCTGCATTTCAGGCGCCTGCGCCTTCATGTAATCGCGATTGAGGTTCAGGTTCTGCGCCGTCGTGCGCCAGCCGGTCTCTTCGGGGCCGTTCTGGTTCGGGCGGTTCCAGCGACCAAATCGCTCGTGGCCGTCCACGTTGAATGCAGGAACGAACAAAATCGCGATTCGCGCCAGAATGTCCGGTGCCGCGGCTCCACTCAGCATTTCGCGCAGCGTGATGAATCCTGCGTCCTTGCCGTCGCTCTCACCCGGGTGAATGCCACCCTGGATCATGAGCAGTGGGACTTTTTTCGGGTCCGCGGCCCGGGAGATGAGCAGGGCGAGCATCGCCCGACCCTCGGCCGAGCGTCCGTACTCAATACACTGCACGGCCTCGGGCCATTTCTGCACGAGCCCCGCGCACAGTCGCGCTACTTCGTCCGTGCGTCCGGTGGTGCGAAAGCCCGACTCTTCCGCTACGGTTGTCAGATTGTTGTCCTTCATGGGGACTGATTCTAAGGAATTATCGGCCCCAAGGGAGGGGTACTTTGCGATGCAAAGCGAAGCCGCCGCTGCGTGAGGCGGCTTAAGGTCTCTCGTTAAGAGGCCCGCTGCTTGCGTATCTCGGGGAGATCGAGCTCGCAGAACTGGCGGATACGCCGGCAAGCGGCGTCGATCGTCGCTTCCTCGGTCGCGAAGCAGATGCGCACGAAATGGGCGGTCTGCCGCCCGAATGCGGCGCCGTCCAGGACGGAAACCCTACGGCGCTCATAGAGGGCGCGCATGAACTCGAATCCCGAGAGGCCGGTTTCACTGACGTCCACCAAGAGAAACATGCCCGCTTGGGGGGCGAACGCGCGGATGTTGGGAACGTGCTGCAATCCAGCGACAAAACGTTCGCGCCGGATATCGCAGAATTGCCTGAGGCGGTGCTCCGTCTCAGGCGCGATGGCCAGTGCCGTGAGGGCCGCCTCCTGGATGAAGCCTGGAAGGCCGAACAGCATGCACCTCGAAAGCGATTCAGCATGGGCGGCAAGCTCGCGGGGGCCTACGAGCCAGCCGAGACGGAACCCCGGCATGGAGTGCGACTTCGACAAACTGCCGAGCGTGACGACCCGTTCCGGCAGTGTCGCCGCAAGACTGGGGACTTTCCCTTCCGGGGCAAGTCCCGCATAGACCTCGTCCGACACGATCCATAGATCGTGTTTCCGCGCGAGCGTGCCGATTGCCGCCAGCTCCGTCTCGCTGAGGATGACCCCGCTTGGGTTATTGGGTGTTGCCCAGAAGATCGCGCGCGTTTGCGGCGTAATGAGTGACTCGAGAGCGGCAAGGTCCGGGCGAAGACCGGGTCCCGTGGGGGCCCGAACGAGTCGTGCTCCGGACACTTCGATGGTCGCTGTGTACGTCGGGTACAGAGGGTCGAAGGTAATGACCTCGTCACCCGGGCCCGCAAGGCATAAGGAGGCGACGAACAACGCGTTTTGAGTGCCCGCCAGGCACACGACGTTGTCGAAACGCACCGGCTGTGCCGTGCGCCGCGTATGAGATTGGGCTATCGCTTCGCGCAGAGCGTCGCGACCCGGCGCGGGAGTGTAATGGGTGTCGCCGGTGCGAAGTCTCTCGATCGCCCGCTCTACGACTGCTTGGGGCGCGTTGATGTCGGGATCGCCAATACTGAGGACGATGACATCCTCGCCACGATCACGCGCGGCCGCAGCTTCGTAGTGAGTGCGCCAGGCATTCGAGCCCTCGCCACTGATGCGCTTTACCAAATGAGAGAACTTCATGGTATTGGGGACTTTGCGTGCCTTATGCGACTATTGCAACTCTCATGACCGACCCCAGGACAGTTGGCTGCTACGTCGTCGAGCTGCTCGCGGCCAACGGTGTCGATACCGTGTTTGGCGTTCCGGGCGTGCATACGCTCGAGTTGTACCGCGGAATTGCGGCTACCGGAATCCGTCACATTCTCGTCCGTCACGAGCAGAACGCAGGTTTCGCGGCCGATGGCTTTGCGCGCGCGAGCGGCAAACCTGCCGCGGCGTTCGTAATCTCCGGCCCCGGAGTGACGAATATCCTGACTGCCGTGGCACAGGCTGCCGCGGATTCAATTCCGATGATAGTGATCGCCAGTACGCCTGCGCGTAGCTCGCTCGGGAAGCGCTGGGGCGTCCTGCATGAACTGCACGATCAAGGCGCGATGGTCGCCGGGGTGGCCGGCCAGGCCCGTACGGCTTTCTCGGCTGCCGATGTACGAGATCACTTGCGAGCCCTGTTTGCGGCACTGCAGCTGGAGCGATCTCGGCCCGTCTATCTCGGAGTTCCTCTGGATTTGCTCGCGGAGCCGACCTCTTTGCGCGCGGAGCGCTTCCCTCGCTTTCCGGGTAACGTTCCGGTTTCGGGGGAGACCATCCGCGAAGCCGTCGAGTTGCTCGACAGCGCGGATCGCCCCCTCATCATCGCGGGCGGTGGAGCCCGGGATGCCGGCGAGGTGATCCGCAAGTTGATCGAGGAGGTCGACGGCTATGTGGTCACGACCGCGGCAGGCAAGGGCGTCGTTCCGGAAGGCCATCCCGCGAACCTGGGCGCCTCGCTGCAGTTTGCACAGATCCAGGAGCTCGTCGCTACGGCGGATGTGGTGCTTGCTGTCGGTACGGAGCTCTCCGAAACCGACCTCTACACTACGACAAGGTTGTCCATGACGGGACGCTTGATCCGAATTGACACGGATGCCGCCAAACTTTCCGACCACTATGGCGCCGATCTGCCGATCCAGGGCGAGGCGCGCACGTTGCTCGAAGCGATTGCTCGTGACGTCACCACTCGTCCCGGGTGGCGTAGCGAGGCCGGGCCCGCTTCGGTCTGGCGGCAACAGTTGGAGGAGGGGTTCGCAGTGCCCGCGCGAGCGGCGATGGCGGCGCTGCGAGCGATCCGCGCTGCACTGCCGGTTGATGCAATCGTCTGCGCGGACATGACTCAGATCGCCTATTTGGGAAGCTACGCTTTTCCTACCGATCGGCCGGGGTGCTGGTTTCTGCCGTCCGGTTACGGCGCGTTGGGTTATGCGCTGCCCGCGGCCATTGGCGCCAAGGTGGCATGTCCCGAGCGCGCTGTCATTGCGCTGGCGGGAGACTACGGCCTGCAATTTACATTGCAGGAGCTCATGACCGCGGTTGAGTTGGAATTGAGCTTGCCTGTCGTCATCTGGAACAACAGCGCGTTGGGTCAGATTCGGGACGACATGCGGGCGGCCGGTATTGCTCCCATCGGCGTCGTCGCCCGCAACCCTGACTTCGTTGCGTTGGCTCATGCTTGCGGCGCAGAAGGAGTGCGGACGCGTGGCGCGGCCGAATTGACCGAAGCATTGCGGAACGCGCTGCGGCACCCGGGGCCGACGCTGTTGGAGGTGCTCGATACCGACTTCTGAGCTTCTACTTGAACGTTGACAGCAACAGACTGGTTTCGCTTTGCGAGATCCCCTCGACCAGCCTGTATCCGCGCCAATACGCGATCGAAAGCCTCCAGGCTGTCGGCGCGCAATTCCACCACAATGTCCCAACGGCCGTTCGTGCTGTGTAGCGTCGTAACGGCTGGGTCTCCCCGCAGCGCCTTGATCACCCCATCGACGCGATTGCCTTCGACGGCGACAGTCATCAAGGCACGGATCCGGTGCTCTTCCACGGCCGGCTTGAGTCGGATGGTGTAGCTGGCGATCGTGCCGTCGGCCTCCAGCCGGGCCATGCGGTTTTGCACCGTCCCTCGCGAAACCTTGAGCGCTTTCGCGAGGGCGGCCACCGAAGTGCGGGCGTCATTACGCAGGAGCGAGATGAGTTGGCGGTCGATTTCGTCCACGGCGGTCGCTCGAGGGCGGTCCTGAAGGGACTCAGTATAGCAAAGTGCCATATTTGTCTGTCGATTTGCTAATTTTATTACCATTTGTGAGCAGTCTTCTGGCTGCTCTTTAGCCGCACTCCGCATGACCATGGCGCGAGCCTGGCGGCTTATCCAATTCGGTGAGCAGCCTGTGCGAAGGCGCCCAGGGAGCGTAGCCCAACAGCGCGCGCCTTCGCTCCAACTGACTAGGGGAACATCATGGTCGACTTCATTGGGATCGAGCGCGTACAGGAACTCGTGGGGCGGCGCGGCGCGGCGCGTTTCATCGAGGAGTTGGCAGGGGAGATCGAGGCGGACTATCTGCGCTGGGGCGAGTTTGAAAAGTCGCCGCGGCATGCCACGCACTCCTCCGTGGGCGTGATCGAGTTGATGCCGGCGAGCGATGGGCGGCTCTATGCCTTCAAGTACGTCAACGGCCATCCCAAGAATACCGCTGCTGGTTTGTTGACTGTCACGGCGTTCGGGGTGCTGTCGGATGTCGTAACCGGATACCCGCTGTTGTTGTCGGAGTTGACCTTGACGACGGCGCTGCGCACGGCCGCGACTTCGGCACTCGCGGCGCGCCGCATGGCGCGCTCCGACAGCCGGGTCATGGCGTTGATCGGTAATGGCTCGCAAAGCGAATTCCAGGCGATCGCGTTCCATCACATGTTGGGTATCCGCGAGCTGCGCCTGTATGACACCGATCCCGCGGCATGCGAAAAACTGGAGCGCAATCTGGCCAACTTGCGCCTGAGCGGCTTGCGCGTCATCCGCAGCGCATCGACGGCCGCAGCCGTACGGGGTGCCGATATCGTTACCACCGTCACGGCGGACAAATGCAACGCAATTATCCTGGCTCCGGACATGATCGCGCCTGGCATGCACTTGAACGCCGTCGGCGGCGACTGTCCCGGCAAGACCGAGTTGCATGCGGACATTCTGCGCCGAGCCGATGCACGGGTGGTGGTGGAGTTTGAGCCGCAGTCGCGCATCGAGGGTGAGATTCAACAGATGCCGGCGGACTTCCAGGTTGCCGAGCTCACCGATGTGCTTGCCGGGCGGCGGCCCGGTCGCGCGGATGATCGCGAAGTCACCATTTTCGACTCGGTCGGCTTCGCGCTCGAGGACTTCTCGTCATTGCGGTATCTGCGGCGCATTCATCACGAGTTGCGTGGCTTGCAGCAACGTATCGATCTCGTTCCGGATCTCGATAATCCGAAGGATCTGTTCGCGTTGTTGGCGGCTGAGCAGGCAGGTGTTGGCCGGCGCGCCGCTGCGGGTGGTGGCGTGAGCCTCGGGCGACAAGCCAGCCTGATCGGCGCCCCCACCGACATCGGGGCGGGTGCGCGTGGCGCTTCCATGGGACCGGAGGCGCTGCGTGTTGCGGGATTGCAGGTGGCTTTGCAGGAGCGCGGTCTGCAGGTCTTCGACCTGGGCAATCTGACCGGCCCGGCCAATCCGTGGCAACCGCCCGAGGACGGTTACCGGCACCTCCCGCAAGTCGCGCATTGGAACCGTGCGGTGCATGACGCCGTGTTGGCGGAGCTGCGGCTCGGCCGCCTGCCCATCCTACTGGGTGGCGACCACTGCCTCAGCATCGGCTCGATCGGTGCCGTGGCCAACTATTGTCGGCAAGCCGGACGGAAGTTGCGGGTGTTGTGGCTCGATGCCCATGCGGATTTCAACACCTGCGAGCTTTCTCCGAGCGGCAACATTCACGGCATGCCGCTGGCGTGCCTGTGCGGCTTCGGTCCGCGGGAGTTGGTGGAGATCGGCGCGCCAGCGGCCGGGGTAGCCGCAATCAGTCCATCGAGCTTGCGACAGATCGGCATCCGTAGCGTCGATGATGGCGAGAAGCGTTTTGTTCATGAACAGGGGCTGGAAGTGTTCGACATGCGCTACATCGACGAGATGGGCATGCGTCAGACGATGGAGCACGCTCTCGCCGATCTCGACAGCGACACCCACCTGCATGTGAGTTTCGATGTCGACTTTCTCGATCCGGACATCGCCCCCGGGGTCGGGACGACGGTCGCCGGTGGCCCGACGTACCGTGAGGCGCAACTGTGTATGGAGATGATTGCCGATACCCGCCGGTTGGGATCGTTGGACATCGTCGAGCTGAACCCCGCCTTCGACGTGCGCAACAAAACGGCTGCGCTTGCGGTCGATCTCGTGGAGTCGCTGTTCGGCAAGAGCACGCTTGTGCGGCGACCGGTGTGGCGGCCGCGTGGCGAGGGGGCGCCGCGTGAGCAAGCCGGACGCGGCGACACGCAGGAGATGGAGGTCACAGCGACAGGTCACTAACATTGCGGCTCCGGCGGCCGATCCTCAGATGGCTTGAGCCGTTCTGACCCGTGCCCCGGAACGCCACTTGCTTCGTAGGTATTGCGTATCAATACCTACGGGGTGCCGCTATGAATAACGATCGTGTCGCAGGGAACTGGAAGCAGATCAAGGGAAAGGTCAAGGAGCAATGGGGCAAGTTGACGGACGATGAAGTCGACCAGCTCGAGGGACGCAGCGAGCAGCTGGCCGGCAAGTTGCAAGAACGCTACGGCCTGGCGCGCGACGAAGCCGAGCGTCAGGCGAAAGAGTTCCGAAAAAGCCATAATTGGAATTAATCCGCCCGCGCCGCCGCCATCGCTGCGGCGGCTTGAGGCGGCGGAAAACCGGGTAAACTAGCCTACCCGGTATGGCCGTGAATGAGATCGAGACATGAGCATGTCCCTGCGCGACCAGCTGCTTGCAGCAGGTCTGGGCACCAAGAAGCAGGCGAAAGAGGCGAAACAGGCAAAGCGTCCGCCCTCGAGGCACCAGCCACCCCCACCGGTTTCCCCGGAAAAGCTCGCGGCCAACAAGGCGCAGGTGGCCAAGGCCGCGCGCGACCAGGAGCTGAACCGCCGGCAGCAGGAGAAGGCTGCCGCGAAGGCGCGCCGGGCCGAAGTGAAGCAGCTCATCGAGCAATATCGGCTGCCGCCGGTGGAGAGTGAGGAATATTACAACTTCACCGATGGCAACCGACTGGCGCGCCTGGCCACCACATCTGACCTGCGCGAGCAGCTCATCAAGGGTACGGTGCTCATCGTTCGCTACGAAGGGCATTACGCGATGGTTCCCGAAGCCGCGGTGGCGCGGATCCGTGAGCGTGACGAACATGCGATCGTGACGCAGGGCCCCGAATCGGCCGCCACACCCGCGGCTGCCGCCCCCGACAACGACGACCCGTACAAAGACTTCGTGGTGCCCGACGATCTGGTCTGGTGAGCGGGCGTCTCGTTGCGCAAGCTCGATCTGCTGTTGACGGTCGTTTGGGCCGTGGCGTTGGGGGCGCTAGCGCCCCTCGCGCAGGCCGCGCGTCTGCAATCCGATCCCGCGCGCCTGTCGATCGATGTGAAGCTTCTTTCCTCCGACGCATTCGAGGGCAGGGAGCCCGGTACTCGCGCTGAGCAGCGGACTCTCCTGTTCATCATCGATCGCATGAAAGAGGCCGGGCTGCAGCCGGGTGGCACCCTCGTGGGCGGCCGGCGTGGTTGGACTCAGGATGTGCCCCTGGTCAAGTTCGCCTTCTCGGCGGCTCCCAGTGTCTCCCTGATGGTCAACGGTCGTCCGCAAGCGTTGCAACAGGGGCAGCAAGTAGCCCTGCGGGCGCCGCAGACCAATGTTGATCAACTGGCGCTGCAGAATGCGCCGCTGGTATTTGTGGGCTACGCAGTGCACGCCCCGGAGCGCAATTGGGATGACTTCAAGGGGTTGGATCTGCATGGCAAGGTTGCCGTCGTGTTGGTCAACGATCCGGACTTCGAGACCGGGAAAGGGGAATTCGGCGGCAAAGCGATGACGTATTACGGCCGTTGGACCTACAAGTACGAAGAGGCCGCGCGGCGTGGGGCGCTGGGCGTCCTGATCGTTCATGAGGCGGCCGCTGCGGCCTACGGTTGGGCTACCGTGGTCAATTCGAATACGGACGCCGTGTACGATATCGTGCGCAGCGACCCGACGCGGGCTCATGTGCCGCTGGAAGGCTGGATTCAACATGACCTCGCCGTGGCACTGTTCAAGCAAGTAGGGTTGGATTTCGATGCGCTGAAGAAGTCAGCTCAAACCCACGAGTTCAAGCCCGTAGCGCTCGCCGGTGCATCGCTGAGCGTCAGCGCAAGGATCACTCACCAGACCATCGTTACGCAGAACGTGCTTGGCCGTCTGCCGGGCACGAGCAAACCGGACGAGACGCTCATCTATAGCGCTCATTGGGATCACTTTGGTGTCCGCCCACCCGGGGCCGGTGATGGCGACCGTATCCTCAATGGCGCTGTCGACAATGCCACAGGCGTCGCGGCGCTATTGGAGCTCGGCCGCCTGTTCGGCTCTGCGCCGCATCCGGCGCGCACCCTCGTTTTTATGGCGACTACTGGCGAGGAGAGGGGATTGCTGGGCTCCGAGTTCTACGCATCCAATCCCCTCTATCCTCTGGAAACGAGCGTCGCCGATATCAACATGGACATTCTGGGGGTATACGGGCCCACACGGGATGTCAGCACCTTTGGCGATACCCAGAACAGTCTCCTCGCCGATCTCGTGCAAGCCGCTCAGGCGCAGGGTCGCACCTACACTCCCGACCCGTCGCCCGAAGCGGGACATTTCTTCCGTTCCGATCACTTCTCGCTGTCCAAGCGCGGCGTGCCGGCGATGTCGTTTGCGCCCGGTGACGATCTGGTGAACGGCGGCACCGCGGCGGGGCGCGCTCGCCGCGAGGACTACTTCGCCCACCGCTACCATCAGCCAGTTGATGAGTGGACCCCGGCAATGGATTTTCGTGGCGAGGCGCTCGACGTCACGCTGTTGTATAACATCGGCAGGAAGCTGGCGACCGCGGGTTGGCCGCAGTGGGACGCTGGCAGCGAGTTCAAACAGATCCGCGATCAGTCCGCCAGCCAACGTCATTGACCGGCCGGTGGGTTGCTGCTAGGGAGTGCTTGCGCACTGGCAATGCCCGGCCAGCGTTGCCCCAGGGAGCGGGAACGAACCGCCGGATGGGGTCCACTTGGAGCCGTGACCTCATCTAAACAAGCATGCGTACCCGCGCATCGAATGAGCGGCTAACGGACTGGTTCGCCCGGTTGCGGAGCTGGCGTGCCCCACTTAGGAAGTTTCTAGGTACTCGTTGGTCGATGAGTGCCAGCGACATGGATGACGTCGCCCAGGAAGTCTTCCTGCGCCTGCTGCGTTACGAGAACGCGGAGTTGATCGAGCACCCCCAGGCCTACCTCTTCAAGATGGCCTCCAACGTTGCCGGTGAATGGGCGCTGCGTTCTCGTCACCGCCATCCGCACGATGCACGGTGGCTGGTTGAGCTGTACACGATCTCGGATCCGGAGCGCGAGGTCGTTCGACAGGCCGCAAATGAGCAGGTTCGTCAGGCAATAGCGACTTTGCCCCCACGGCAACGAGAGGTGGTGCGACTGCATTTTGGCGAGGGTCTTGCGCGGGCGCAGATCGCGGAGCGACTCAAAACGACGGAGCGCGTCGTCAAGCGCGATCTCATCAACGCCTACAGCAGCCTGCGGACCGTGCTGAACGCTGACATTGCCGATGACCTGAATTTCGAGACGGACAGAGTATATGGATCAGAATGAGCGACGCGAGCGCGCCGCGCAGGAGGCTGCGGAATGGGTACTGCGCATGCAAGACCAAAACATGACGCGCGCGCAGCGTGCCGAGTACGTTCAGTGGCTACGCGAGTCTCCACTCCACGTCGCGGAAATGTTGCGTGTCAGCCATGTTCATGGGGCACTCGCACACTTTCCTCATTGGAACGAGATCGAGCCGGTCGATGTGGCGTTCCCGAAGACGTCCGCGTTCGAGCGCCCCGGCACGATGGATATGCGCGATGCGGGGGGCTCCGAGCCGCGGCGACCCGTATGGTTCTGGGCTGCTGGAGTTGCAGCCGCCCTTGTAGCTGTGAGCCTGGTGCTTGCGTACATCACGTATGTCGGCGCGCAAACCATCCGCACGGGAGCGGGCGAGCGTCGCGAAGTCACCCTCGCCGACGGTAGTTTGATACGCGTCAGCCCGAACACGGCCTTGCGCGTGCGTTTCACCAAACAGGAGCGTGACGTGCTGCTGTTGCGCGGGAACGCGGTGTTCCGTGTCGCCAAGGATCGAACCAAGCCTTTTCTGGTTGAAACCGATCACGCCCGCGTGCGGGCGGTGGGTACTGAATTCGGCGTCGAGCATCAGGCTGATACAGTGGTCGTCACAGTCGAAGAAGGGCGTGTGGCAGTTGCCCAGCCTGCGATAGGATTCACGCCGGTGTCGGGAGCGCCGCCGCCGATCGAAGTCTCCCTCGGCGCCGATCAACAGGTCATCGTGCCCCACGTCGGCCCGATGGGCTTGATTCACAAGGTTGACAGTCGCCGCGAGTTATCATGGGCCGACGGACGCCTGGTGTTCGAACAAGACTCCGTGGCCGAAGTGGTGCGGCGCTTCAATCGTTTCAACCGGGTCCAGATCCATATAAGCGATGCGAAGCTCGCCGCGCGCCCGGTGAGCGCCGTTTTCGATGCCGCCGATCCGGAGTCCTTCATCGTGTTCCTCGAGTCGGTAGCCAACGTTCGCGTGCTGCGGCCTGCGCCGGACGTGATTGTTGTTGCCGGCGAGGGTCCAATCTGACTTCCGCACCGATCTAACCCAATGCACATTCGTGCAACATGATGGAACTAAGGGGGATCGTCGTGAAGCTGTTAGGATTGAGCATTGTTACGGCGCTCGTGGGCGCCTCGCTTCCCAGCGCCGCACAGGCGATTGCCGCGCGTTACCAACTTGATATACCGCGCGAGCCGCTCGATAGCGCGCTGAAGGATTTTGCACGTCAGACGGGGTTGCAGATCGCGCGCTTCACCGACGTCAGCGGAGGAGCTGCGGATGTTGGACCTATCTCGGGGAGTCTCACTCCGGAGGATGCATTGCAAGCGCTCCTCAGCGACAGTAAACTGACCTATCGGGTCTTGAATGAGCGCACGATTGCCGTCGTCAGTAAGGGCGCGGTCGCGCCAACCCGGGCGGCTGCGGCCACACAGTCCTCCTCGGGCCCGACAGCGGACGCGAAGACGCCCGCGGACAGTGATCATGGCGACGAGCAGAAGGCGGGCGGGTCCTTCTGGGACCGCTTTCGCCTGGCTCAGGTGGATCAGGGACCGGCTGCGAACACTGGCTCAGTGAAAAAGGATAATGAGCGCGCACCACAGCCGGCGCAGGTGGAAGAGGTTGTCGTGACCGGCATTCGCTACTCGGTGGAAAGCTCTCTTGCGGCCAAGCGCGCCGCGATTCAGGACGTCGAGGTCGTGACCTCCGAGGACGTCGGCAAGTTGCCCGATAAGAATGTCGCGGATGTTTTGCAGCGCGTTCCTGGTGTCAACACCCAATCGGCTGCCAGTGGCGAGGGCGGGTTCGATGAAAACAACCGCATCAGCATTCGCGGCACTCCAGCGAGCTTGACGCAAACGACGATCAACGGCCATGCCGTCGCCACCGGCGACTGGTTCCTTAACGACCAGTCCTTTGCCGCCGGCCGCAGCTTGAGTTATGACCTCCTGCCGTCCGAAATGGTTGCGCGCACGGTGGTCTACAAGACTCAATCGGCCGACATGGTCGAGGGTGGCGTGGCCGGCAGTGTCGACCTGCAGACGCCGAAGCCGTTTGACTTCAAACAAGGTGTGACGGCTTCCGCATTGCTCGGCGGAGTGTATTCGGATCTGCCCGCGAAGGCGCAGCCACAGGCCAATGCGCTCCTCTCCTGGCAGAACGGCCAGTTCGGGGCGCTCGCGATGGGCTTCTTCGAGAAGCGCGATACGCGTCGTGACGGTCAGGAGGTGCTGGGATATGAGGCGATTCCGGCGAATCTGGCGGCCGCCTGGCAGGCTGCCAACCCGTCCTTGCCGAATGCCACCGGCGCGCAGTTTCCGACCTTGATCGGGGAGGCTCTGTTCCAACAGACTCGCAAGCGCGAGGGCGGCCTCCTCGACCTTCAGGCGAAGCCAACCGACACGCTGAGCGTCGATCTCAACGTCTTCTACTCGCACCTGGATGCGGACAACCGCAACGACAATCCCTTGTTCTTCGGCAATCATCTGGCCCCCACTCCTTACAATGGCCAGCCTTTGTTGACTCCGAGCTCCCTTGCGATTCGTAACGGCACGGTCGCGGGCGCAACCTTCCCGACGCTTCCTGGTCAGCCGATCAATGATTCAAACGGTGCGACCGCGTACAACTCGTTCGTATACGACCAGATCAATCGCCCGGGGGAGCTGTCCGAGACGGAGTTCATTGACCTGTCGGCGAAATGGCAGCCGACCGACAGGTTGAATTTCGACGGCGAGGTGGGCTTCACGTATGGCTTGGGCGATACTCCTGTTTCCGAGGGTGTGGAAACGCAGGGCGGTAACGGCGGCAGCTTTCAGCTCAATGGTCTGACCGATCCGGCCGGTGTCACCTTCGGCAGTCTCAATACCGCTAATCCGAGCGGCGTCTACTTGGACAGTGCCTCCGGTGACATCAATCACACGATCGACAAGGAGACGTACGCTCAGATCAACGGGCTGTTCAAGATCGACTCGGGAGTGTTCCAATCGATCAAGGCGGGCGTACGCTTTGCCTCGCACGAGCGGGAAGACAACTATATCGAAAGGCAGGCGTGTGCGATATGCGGGACTCCATCCACGCCGCTGCCGGCGTATGGTGGCGGTGAGTATCCATCCAACTATCGCAACGCGATCGATGGAGGCGGCGGATTCGCCGGCAATGTCTTCCGATACTCGAATGCGGAGATTCTCAACTTCGATGCCACCGCGCTGTTTCACGGTCCCTCCCAGTACAACTGGTCAGGCGCATACGATGTGAGGGAAAACGATGCGGCCGCCTACGTCATGGCGAGCGTCGGTGCCGATCACTGGAGTGGAAATTTTGGCATACGGGTCGCCAATACCCTGGAGGAGGTTCTGAGCAACCTCAAAGGAGGTCCGGATCCGATCTTGGGCGCGGCGTCCGGACCCTACACTCCCACTAAGTTCGACAGCCATTACCTGGATGTGTTACCGAGCGCGAACTTCAAGTTCGATCTCACCGACGCCCTCGCCTTGCACGTTTCGGTTGCGAAAACCATGTCGCGGCCCGACTACAGCTCACTGGGCGGTTCGGTCTCTCTTACGGACCTCAACGATACCGCCAACGGCGGCAATCCCAAGCTGAAGCCGGTTCGTTCGACCAACTACGACTCGACCCTGGCGTGGTATTTCGCGCCGCAGTCGCTGCTGGAAGTCGGGCTGTTCTACATGGATCTGTCCTCGTACGTCGACTTTGGTAACTACCAGGCGCCATTTTTCAACATTAAAAACAACGATGTCGAGACGTACACGGTGACTGCGCCGTTCAACACAACCGCAAAGATCAAAGGTTTTGAGCTGGGTTGGACCCAGCCGCTCGCTTTCGGATTCGGCGCACTTGCCAACCTTACCTACGCCGATGGCGCGACCGGCTCCGGC
>CAVVXG010000047.1:0-14648 GCA_963752125.1 uncultured Pseudomonadota bacterium
TATTTTTATCCGGTATTCGCGACCCAAATCATGAATGAGGGCTGGGCGTCCTATTGGCACGCCCGCTTACTGCGCGAGGCGAGCTTCGTCCCGCAACAGGCCTACGTGGACGCGATCAAGTGCCACTCGGACGTGGTGCGCCCGGTGGCCGCCGATCAACAGGTCGCTCTCAACATCAACCCCTATCATCTGGGTTTCTCGATGTGGGAGAAGATCGTCGAGAGCGAGGGTCTCGATGCGGCCCGCGCGATCATGCAACAGGACGATGACTTCGGCTTCATCCGCGACCACCTCACGCGCGAGCTCGCAGAGGAGCTCGAGCTGTTCCGTTACAGCGCGCGCAGCGACGGCCAGGTGAAGGTGCTCGAAACCGATCTCGACGCTCTGCACGAGGCCGTGCTCAGTCCGAAATACAACTTCGGCGCGCCTTCGGTGTTGGCCAGTCACATCCGCAACGATGGCACTCTGGAGCTCGTGCACGACAACTCGATCGACGGGCGCGGGCTGGACCTCGAGCGAAGTCGCAAAGTTTTGGATTACGTGCAGCGCGTGTGGCGGCGGCCGATCGTGCTCACGACGGTGAATCAGGCTGGCTCGACGCTGGAGCTGACCGCGCCGTAAGGGTGAGGGTGGCGCACCCGCCTGAGGGGGTAAGGGCGGGATTGTGCTCCTCGCCTGTGGCGGGCGCGCGCCGTATGGGCGCGCGCCCCTTGTTGCCGCAGCCGCTCTTGCAGGAACACCAGCCGTAACTGGCCCGCCGCAGCGCGGGCTGCAGCTCGAGCGAAGCGCCAAGTATGGGATCACTTGCCCTGTTGCGACGGCGATCCAGTGTCTGGAAGGCTTGGCGGGTCGACACCCCAGTCTTCCTCCTCGTTGGAAGTCACGATCGATACCGGGTCGCTGGCCGGAAAGCTGTCCGCAAGGGCCTCATCGAGCTGCCGCTGGATTTTCTGGCGCTTGCGCGCTTCGTCCTGAGATTCACCCACGATCCACCTCCCGCTCATTCAAGGCCTGGCGACTAGTGCAGTCAACCAGGCATGCGACTCTCGTCAAATATTACCTCCCTATAACCCACATCGGGCGGTGAGTGTGACTTTTGTGGGTCGAGGTCGTCCTCATCCACGTCATCTTCCTCGCTCTCGCCGGGTGGGGTGTCACCATGACCTTGGTGCTCACCGTGCCGCTCTTGCCGGCCGTTGTCCGCGGTAATGGGCGTCTCGCTATCCGGTGGCGGGTCCTGTTCGGGATACACGGGCACATCGTGTGTAGGGTCTTCCTGGGGCTGCGGGTCGTTCGGGCCTGTCTGGCTCATGTTATCTCTCCCGTGACGTGTCCTATCACTGTGACGATTGGCCGATCCGGAGCCTTGCCGATCGGAGGTCCTTGACTGACGCAAGCAATGCATGTGCCGCCGCCCAGGCGTAAACTTCGGTCAATTGGCTTGGGCGTGCGAGAGTATTCCGCCATGGGCTATACGACACAGGGCATTCGCAATATCGCGCTGGTGGGCTCGGCCGGCGCGGGCAAAACCCTGTTGTTGGAAGCGCTGCTGTTACAGGCGGGCGCCATCCGTAGCAAAGGGAGCCTCGGGCGCGGCAGTACGGTTTCGGACTTCGACAGTCAGGAAAAGCGGCTGCAGCATTCGCTCGATCCGGCCATCTGCGGCTTCGATTTCAACTCGACACACATCAACCTCATCGACACGCCCGGCTACCCGGATTTTTTGGGGCGCACTCTGTCGGCGCTCGAGGCGGTGGATGCGGCCGCCATCGTGGTGAGCGCCGTTGACGGGCTCGATACGCTCACTCACCGTTTGATGGAATTCGCCCGCGAGCGCGAGTTGTGTCGCCTGATCGTGGTCAACAAGATCGACAGTCACGATGCACGTCCGGCTGAGCTCCTGCAGCAACTGCGTGAGAGCTTCGGTCCCGAATGTCTGCCGTTGGATCTGCCCGCGGCGGCAGGCGAGTCGGTGGCCGACTGTTTTTTTCGGCCCCAGGGGGAGTGCGACTTCTCCAGCGTCGACGCCGCCCACACCCAGATTGTCGATCAGGTCGTGGAGCTCGACGAGGATCTGATGTCCGTTTATCTCGAGCAGGGCGCCGAGATCTCAGCGGAGCAACTCCACAGCCCTTTTGAGCAGGCCCTGCGCGAGGGCCATCTCATACCGGTCTGTTTCGTTTCCGCGGAAACCGGCGCGGGCATTCCCGAGTTACTCAGGATCATCGAGCGGCTCATGCCCAATCCTGCCGAAGGCAACCCACCGATCTTCTTCAAGGGTGAGGGCGCCAGCGCGCGGCGAGTACAGATCAGTCCGGATCCCGACAAACACGTCGTGGCGCATGTATTCAAGACGAGCATCGATCCTTACGTCGGCAAGCTCGCGATCCTGCGCGTGCACCAGGGGACGATCCGCCCGGGAAGCCAATTGTTCGTGGGCGATGCGCGCAAGCCGATCAAAGTCGCGCATTTGCTGAAACTCATGGGCAAAGATACGAGCGAGATGCCGCAGGCCATTGCGGGTGATATCTGCGCGCTGGCGAAGCTGGATGAGCTGCATCTGGATGCGGTTCTGCACGATTCGCACGACGAGGATCACTATCATCTGAAACCCGTTACGTTCCCGCCTCCCATGCTCGGTATCGCGATCGAGCCGGAAAGGCGCGGCGATGAGCAGCGGCTGGCCGATACGCTTCATAAGCTCATGGCCGAGGATCCCTGTGTTCGTATCGAACATCATCCAGCCGTGAACGAGACGGTCATCTACGGTATGGGGGAGCTCCACCTGCGGGTGTTGCTCGAGCGCATGACCGAGCGCTACGGGGTACACATCAAGACCCACCCTCCGAGCGTTCCCTATCGGGAGACCATCACCCGGCCAGCCGAAGGTCACTGCAGGCACAAGAAACAAACCGGGGGCGCGGGCCAGTTCGGGGAGGTGTTCCTGCGGGTGGAGGCCCTCGAGCGCGGCGCCGGGTTCGAGTTCGTCGACGAGGTCGTGGGGGGCTCGATCCCAGGGCAGTTCATCCCGGCGGTGGAGAAAGGCGTGCGCCAAGTGTTGACGGAGGGTGCCGTGGCGGGATTCCCGATGCAGGATCTACGGGTTACCGTCTACGATGGCAAACATCACCCGGTCGACTCCAAGGAGGTTGCGTTCACCTCCGCGGGGCGTAAGGCATTTCTTGAAGCCGTGCAAAAAGCCAACCCCATCGTGCTCGAGCCGGTCATGCGCATGGAGATCACCGCCCCGGCGCGCGCCATAGGCGACATCACCGGGGACCTGGCGACCCGGCGTGCGCGGATCAACGGGAACAACACGCTCCCGGGTCACCGTGCCACCGTACAGGCGCTAGTGCCGCTTGCGGAAATCTCGGAATACCAGCTGCGCTTGAAGGCTCTCACAGGGGGTGAGGGTGCATACGCTATGGAGCTCAGTCATTACGATCCTGTTCCGCCGCGCCGGCAACAACAACTTGTGCAGGCGTGGCGTCCGAGGGCTGAAGCCGAGTAAGGGTCGGCCGCGCGCCGGCGCGACCAGCGCGTTTCGCACACAGGGCTACTGGATCTCGCTGCCCGTCTCTCCGCTTTCCGCGGAAACGTCCCATGCCCGCGCGCTTGCCGCAGGAGGACGCAATCCATGCCTTTCCCCTGCCCTCAGGCAGCTCGTCGCAAACACTCGGCAATAGCTGTCCGCAGCCGAAGAACCCAACCGGATGGCGCAGGCCGCACAAGAAATCTAACGCGTTATATTTATGCGGCAGCCTTATCTTTTGGGCGGCCACCGTGCTTACCGTTCTCGCGGGCAGCGTTCGCTTTGGCTGTACTGCGACTCGAACCCCCGAGTTTGCCAATGTGTTGCATCCATCGCCGTGAGCCAAAGGTTCCCTCGATGAGGGCCGGAATATGGAGGTCCACATCGAGTAGCGGCCAGTGCAGCCCCAGCCCATTCGGACTAACTTCAATCTTCGCCAGCTTCGATCGTGGCCCGCCTGCCAGGCCTTCGGCCAGTGCTGGCGGGAAGGCGAACTCGCAGCCACCCTCAAGGGCGATCACGATCAGTCCGCGGTAGGAGTCATAGCGCGCCTCGCGCGCGACCGGTCCACGTGCGATCGCTTCCGCGCCACGCTTATTGGCCGCTTTGAACTGCTCCTCAGTAATGCCCATGAAAATTCCTCCACTCTGCGCAAAGCGCTTGAACACGGTTCTGCAGTGATCGATCCAGCCGGTTCACCTCAGACCAGGAGAAGCCAAAGTTCTCGCGTAACTCAACCGGCCCGCCGGGGCAGTTCAGGTTAAGCACAGCCTGCCGGCCATTTTCCCAGACGTGCACGTGAGCGGGACGATGATCATTCGTATAGATCATGACCCCCGCGCGACCGAATTGGAGAATCGGCGGCATATCGTATATAACCGAAGCATGCTTGGGTTTCAAGAGGAGAATGGCGAATTAGCATTCCTGCGCCGCCGCTGCCGTGACGGGTTCACACTCGACGTCAGAGGAGTGTGTCCGGCGCAGGGCGTGGCAGAGGCGGGATTCGCCGGGAAAGTTACGGCAGCGTTTCGATGAACAAGCGTCTCTTCCGAGACCGGACAGGCGCTGGCGATCAGGAACCGTAGTTCAAACATTTTGTCGATCGAGGCGCTCGCCGTCGCAGTCCATTCCGCATCGACCGGAGACGGTGTTGTAGACTCCAACATAGCCATAATCATCCCCTCCCATAGGTGGTTGCGGTCTGGCGTCTGGTGGTGTTGCTAGCACCGCCAGGCGCCGCTGTCAGTCCGGCCCTTTTCCGGGGCTGTTTCAGCCGATCCATAATCTAACTTCGGACGGACGCAAACGGAATCTCAATAGGCTCTGCAAACGTATAGAAATGCGCGGATGACGCGCAAACATCTCGACCGTATTGCCGCGATCGATGCGGCGGGATCGGCGCTTCACTCCCTGATTGAAGTCAATCGGGAATAAGGGACAACATTGACACCGGCGATCGGATGGCGGCCACCGCGGGATCGCTGCCGGCTATCGGATCGCTTTCCTGCTTGGCGTCGTTTGCGCCGTTACGGCAGCTCTGCTCGGCGTCGCGTTTCTTCGCACGACGGGGGCAAAGTCCAGAGAAACCGCCGTCTATACAATTAACGGGTGATTCTCGCACAGCGAGACCCAAGCGCGACTGGGAGGGCGGGTGGCACAAGAAGGCCGAGGACCTCGTTTGTCTGTTGGTTTAGAAATTCTTGCGATCCTCGAACGCGGGTTCAAACGTGCTACTGCCGCACCTGACTTGCATTCGGTATTCAACTCGCAACGTTGAACGGCAAATACCTTGGCTGAACACCCTCGCTGTATCCGGCGCGGCGTTTCCGCGGAAACGCTAACTGTTAAATTTGTCGCGTCACCACCGATCGACGGGAACAAAACCCGGCCAAGCGAGCGCGCCACTACACAAGCGCTTGTGCGGCGCACGGAAATCTTGGAATATCCGCTACGCTTGCTAGCTCTCGCAGGGGGTGGGGGCGCATACGCTGTGGAGTTCAGCCATTACAATCCTGTTGCGTGGCGGTGAGAGTGTGGGGCTGGCGCGAGATGATGCGCCGGGTCGCGTGGTGTGGAGACCTACCGTCAGCGCGGTGGCCGTTGCGCGTGCGGTTCTATGGGCAGGCCAACTGACAGGTTGCGCATTGGTGGCCAACGCTGCCTCCCCGACTAACACCTCATCGCCGCCCGTGACGCGGGCTATCGCTCACGAGCAAACCATTGCTCAGGTGCACGAGGAAATCGCCTCCGGTCGCACCACCGCTCCCGTTCGGGCGCTGGCGCACAGATATCTTGACCGCATCGCCGCGATCGATGTGGCGGGACCGGCGCTGCACTCCGTGATTGAAGTCAATCCCGACGCGATGAATAGGGCTGCTGCCCTCGACTCTCAGCACGCGCCGCATCCGCCGCTATTCGGTGTACCGATGCTGTTAAAGGACAACATCGACACGGGCGATCGGATGGCGACCACCGCGGGGTCGCTGGCCATGGCCACCTTCAAGCCCGCAACCCGGGATGCTTTCATCGCGGGCCGGCTGCGGGCCGCGGGCGCCCTCATCCTGGGCAAAACAAACCTGAGCGAATGGGCCAACTTCCGCTCCACTCGCTCGTCATCGGGCTGGAGCGGCCGGGGCGGCCAGACCAAAAACCCCTACGCTCTGAATCGCAATCCTTGCGGCTCGAGCTCCGGATCCGGGGCGGCCGTTGCCGCAGGGCTTGCGGTCGTGGCCATCGGCACGGAAACCGACGGCTCCATTGTCTGCCCATCGAGCATCAACGGCCTGGTGGGCATCAAGCCGACTGTGGGCCTGGTCGTCTCGCACCGGGATCATTCCGATCTCCGCCAGCCAAGATACGGCCGGCCCCATGGCCCGAACGGTCACCGATGCGGCGCTCGTGCTGAACGTCATTGCCGGCTACGATCCTGAAGACCCGGCGACCTTCCCTCTCAAAGATCGTGCGCCCGTCGATTACTCGCGCTTTCTAGATGCCAACAGCCTGCGAGGGGTGCGCATCGGCGTGTTGCGCCACTATGCGGGGTTCCACGAGAAGGTGGATGCGGTGTTCGAAGCGGCCCTGGCAACCTTGCGCGCACGGGGCGCGGTGTTGGTCGATCCGGCGGACATTCCAACAGTGGACAAGCTCGACGCGGATGAGCAGGTCGTTTTGGAGTACGAGCTCAAGGACGGACTCAACCGTTACCTGGCGACCCGCCGGGGCGAAGGACCGCGCACCCTGGCTGAGTTGATCACGTACAACCAGCAGCACGCTGCCACGGAAATGCCCTACTTTGCGCAGGAGCTGTTCATACGGTCCAATGCGAGGGGGCCGCTGACCAATCTAGCTTACGTGGAAGCGCATGTGCGCGCGAAGAAACTCGCTGGGCCCGAGGGTATCGACGCTGCGCTCGCCAAGGACCATCTGGATGCGTTGGTCGCACCGACCCAGGGACCCGCGTGGACAACTGACCTGATCAACGGGGATCACTTCCTAGGCGGGGCGTCGACGCCATCGGCTGTCGCCGGCTACCCGCACGTGACCGTGCCGATGGGGTTGGTCGAGGGTTTGCCGCTGGGGTTGTCGTTCGTTGGCACCGCGTGGAGCGAGGGGAAGCTGATCAGTTACGCGTATGCGTTCGAGCAGGCAACGCACGCCCGGCGGCCGCCGGAGTTTCGGGCAACGATTCCAAGTCTTGCATCATCGCAAACGACCCGCCCCACCGCGGCGTCAGACAATCCATGTAGCGCAAACGCAAGCGCACGTTGTCAGGAGCAATCGCATTGCCGGCCTGCAGCCATTGCCGCTTCTCTTCGGGCGAGCCACTGCCATGCAACTTAATTTGTGCGCTATCTGCGACGGAGTTCATACCTCCGCGCCCGCGCGTAAACTAAGTTCGCCGTCGGAGGCTTAATGAAACCTTTCGTTGCAATTGTGTCTTTGGCGCTGCTCGCCGGTACCGGTACGGCTCTCGCTGCCGCGCCGCTGAATCCGCCGCGCGTGTACACGGGGGTGTACCAGCCCAAGGGCACTCCGACCAAAACGACCGCGTTCGCTCCGCGTCCGAGCAACAAGCGCCACGTCTACGGCGCTCCCATCCAGAGTCCCATCTTCAAGCGGCGGCCGGTCAAGCCGAGTGGGATACAGGTCCCGCCGCGGCCCTAGTTTGTTGAGGCGACCACAGCGGCGATTGGCCGCCTTCTTGCGAGCGGTCGCACCGACGCCTAAGCGGCGACAGTTGCCTCGTCGCGACTGTTCAGTCCCGAAGGCGTCAGCGCAATAATTCAGTCCAGTGGATCCGACCGCTGTAAGCTGACGCCGTAGCGAGCTGAGCCGACGCGAAGGGGTTGCAATGCAAGGGCTGCAGGTCCGGTGGACGTTGGGTGTGGCGTTCGCCTGTCTTGTCTCACAGGGTTTTACACAACAGGGGCTACCTGCCACTGTAGTGCCGGCAAGTCTGGATGCGTGTTCGAAGGAGTCCGATGGCGGAAAGCGACTCGCGTGCTATGACCGTGAGATAGCGCACCTGCATCAACTCGCAGGCGGGGCAACGCGGTCAACGTCAGCGCTCGCATCAGGGCAGGCGGCGGCGGCAGGAGGGGCCGGGCAAATGTCCCCCACATCAGCGGCGGCGGGCGGGCAAACGTCACATGCGCTACCGACATCTGCGGCACCGGTACAACCATCACCTGCGCTAGCGGCAGCATCTGTGCCGAACACACCGAGCTCGCACCCAGCGTCGGTGGTCCCGCCTCCGGGGACGTTCGCGCCCCCAGATCCCAACAACCCGGCCGACATCGACCGCTTTGGTCTGAATCCGGAGTTAGTGCACGAGCGGCAGGAGGAACGCCGGGCGCCCAAGGAGCTTGCGCAGATTACGGCGCGGGTCAGTTCAGTACGCTACAAGGCGCGTGGCGAGTTCGTCGTTGGTCTCGACAACGGGCAAACATGGGAGCAGGCGGACCATGACGGCGATGTCGAGATGGGTGTAGGCGACACGGTAACCATAAAGGCCGGTATTTTGTCAGCGTATTACATGCGACCGCGTGCCGGGCGCATCGTACACGTGAAGCGAATCCGTTAGGTTTGACGCTCGCCGGCGCGCAGGCACCGCTCGCCGATTTCGCACCGCGCCTCACGGGACTGAGGTAGAGCATCCGACTATTCTAAAGTCAACTTTATTTTGGTCGAGACCAATCTAAAGTAGGCTTTAGATTGGTCGGAACCAGACGCCCGAAGTGGGAAGCCGGTGGTCAGTCCTGCGCGCTCTCGTCGGCGCGCAGGCGGTAGCCGAGGCCCGCCTCCGTCACCAGATAGCGGGGCTTGCGGGGGTCGGGCTCGAGTTTGTTGCGCAGGTTTTTTACGCATACGCGCAGGCTGCGGGTGTCGCCTAATCTCTCCGGGCCCCAGACTTCGCGCACGAGTTGGTTTTGGACCACGATCGAGCCGAGGTGTCGTGCGAGACTTTCGAGTACGCGGTATTCAAGTGGGGTCAGGTGGATCTCGCCTTCAGGTCCCCGGGTTTCACGTCGTTCGAGATCCACCTCAATGCCGCTCAAGTGGAGGCTCGATGTCGGGTTGGCGCTGCGTACGTTGCGTCGTAAGGCGGCGCGCACTCTGGCGAGCAACTCAGGCGCGCTGAACGGTTTCGTAACGTAGTCGTCGGCGCCAGCATCCAGCGCGGCGATCTTTTGTTCTTCCATGGTTCTGGCCGACAGCACTATGACGGGCACCGGGGACCAGGCGCGCACTTTTCTGATGACTTTCAGGCCATCGCCATCGGGCAGTCCGAGGTCGACCAGCAGCAGGTCCGGCTTGTGGCTGCGGGCTTCGATTTCCGCCCGCATGGCGGTGTCGGCCTCGATGAAGCGGTAGCCTTCCGCCTCCAGCACCACGCGTAGGACGCTGCGGATCGCGGGTTCGTCCTCAATGACCAGAATCTGATGCATCGCCTGCGTCACGGTTCGGGCTCCTCCGCAGGTAATGTAAACTCGAATCGGGCGCCACCGCCTTCACGACGACGCGCTTCAATTTCTCCGCCATGAGCACGAACGATGGCTTGGCAGATCGCGAGTCCGAGCCCGACTCCCACCACCGTACCCTCTTCACTGCCGCGCTGAAACTTGTCGAACAGCCGCGCCGGTTCGCCACCGGGCAATCCGGGGCCCTCGTCTTCTACCAGCACACGTACCCAGCCGCCGTCCATCATCGCGGACACGTAAACACGAGTTCCGGGCGGGGTGTATTTGGCGATGTTGTCGAAGAGATTGGAAAACACCTGCACGACCAGGGTGGCATCGACGTGAACGGGCGGTAGCTCGGCCGGTATGCGCACGTCCACCGGGTGGCCATTGAGTTTCGACTCGAGATTCACCAGGGCCGCGCCGACAAGATCGTCGAGTGTCTGCCAATCGCGGCGCAGGGCCATGTGTCCTGACTCGAAGCGCATCAGGTCGAGCACATTGGACACCAACTCCGACATTTCGCGAGCCTTGGTCTCGACGGAGTGGGCCAGTGAGACGCGTGTCGCCTCATCGAGCGCGTTCCCATGTTGCGCCAAGGCGCTCCCCGCTCCCGCGATGACCGATAGCGGCGTGCGCAGGTCGTGCGAGATGGAGGCCAGGAGTGTGTTTCGTAAGCTCTCGCGCTCGGCATTGAGACGCGCGCCTTCTGCCCTATCCGCGAGTTGCGCGCGCTCGAGCGCAAGCCCGATCTGGCCTGAAAACGTTTCGAGGAGGTGACGTTGCTCAGGCAACAGGACACGTCGCTGGTTGGCAGGTAGCACAGCCAGCACACCTAACGGTTTATCAGCATCGCCCAAGGGGACATACAAGGCGGGCGCCGCCGGCAACGTATCGGTGCCCAGGCCAGCTTGCTTGCCGTGGTCGGCGACCCATTGCGCGACCGCTAGATCCGCGCCGCGCAAAGAGCGCTCGAGCGGCGGCCCGTGGGGATAGGTCAGCTTTCCCTCAGCATCGGGCAACAGCACCACAGCCTGACATTGGAATACCTCGGCGACGTGGTTCACGGCAACGTACGCGAGGCTTTCGATTCCACGAGTCGCTACCAGCTCGCGACTCATCGCGTAAAGCAGCGCCGTGCGGCGCTCGCGTGCGCCCGCCACCCTCGTCTGTTGGCGCACGCTCGCCATGAGGTTTGCGATGACCAGTGCAATGATCAACATGACCGCGAAAGTCACGAGATACTGCACGTCCGAGATCGCCAGAGAAAATCGAGGCGGTACAAAGAAGAAGTCGAATGCCACGACGTTCATTGTGGCCGTCAACAACGATGGCGCGCGGCCGAATCTCAGGCCCGCTACGGTCACTCCGAGGAGGTAGACCATCACGAGGTTCGATAATTCAAACCGCGGATACATGGCGAACGCCACGCCGGTACACAGCGCCGTTGTGACGAGTGCCCAGCCATAGCGTCCCCAGCGTACCGAGGCAGGCCGCTCGTCCGGGAAGGGAACAGCGCGAGACGCCGGCTGGCGCCGCTCGAGCCGATCTTCAGCGATGGCGATGGTGATGACATCGAAGGTGCGCGCGTTTCGAATCAGTCGTGCCGGGGTGGAGGGGCCTCGAAACCAACGGCGCCAACCGCGCAACTTTGGGGCGCCGACGATCACGCGCGTAGCGTTGCGTGTCTGCGCGTACTCCATGAGCACTTCCGCCACCGATGGGCCGTCCAGCGTCACCGTTTCGGCACCCAGCGACTCGGCCAGCCTCAGGACATCGATGCGCCGATCCCTCTCAGCCTCGGCGAGCCGCATCAACGCCGGAGTCTCGACATACACCACGGTCCAAGCAGCATCCAACGCGTCCGCCATGCGCTTGCCGGCTCTGACGAGCTGTTCGGCCTGTTCGTCGGGACCGACAGCAACCAACACCCGATCGCCGGCGAGCCGGGTTCTGGCACGATCCTCCGGCAACTCGCGGGCCGCGGCCTCCACGCGGTCCGCCACTTTACGCAAGGCGAGCTCGCGCAAGGCCATGAGGTTCGGGGTGCGGAAGAACCGCTCGACCGCCGTGGCGACCTCATCCGCGACGTAAACCTTGCCGGCATGCAGTCGGGCCAACAAGTCATCCGGCGGCAGATCGATGAGCTCGATGTCGGTCGCCGAGTCGAAAACCTTGTCAGGCAGGGTCTCGCGCTGGCGAACTCCCGTGACCTGGAAGACCAGGTCGTTGAGGCTTTCCAGATGCTGGACATTCACCGTGGTCCAGACGTTGATGCCCGCATCGAGCAGCTCGTCGATGTCCTGCCAGCGCTTCGGATGACGGGGAGCGGGCTCGCCGCCGGTCAGGTTGGAATGGGCGAACTCGTCAACGAGGAGAATGGCCGGATGGCGCGCCAGGGCGGCGTCGAGATCGAACTCGTGCCGCACAATGCCGCGGTAGGTCACCGCGAGGAAAGGCAGTTGCTCGAGGCCCTCGAGCAATCGCTCGGTATCGACGCGCCCGTGCGGCTCTACATAGCCAACAACGACATCCGCGCCGCCCGCCCGCACGTTGCGGGCAGCCTCGAGCATGGCGTAGGTCTTGCCTACACCGGCGGAAGCGCCAAAAAAAATGCGCAGGCGCCCGCGCTTGGCGCGGGCTTCCTCGGCCTGGACGCGAGCGAGCAGTTGGTCTGGATCGGGCCGTACTTCGGCCACTGTATGAGGCCTTTGTTTCACTGGTGCCTGCTCGCGAGCACGCAATGCGCACAACGAGCCTAAACCTCGCGCGGACCTACCGCCCACACGAGCCTGTGTCTCGCGCAGCCCCTACCTTCCGCGACGAGACCTGAACCTCGCGCGATCGTTAGCGGCTGCGGCTCACTTCAGTCCATCGAGCGCAAGATTGAGCTCCAACACGTTAACACGCGGCTCACCCAGTATACCGAGCCAGCGCCGCTGGGTGTGTGCGGTCACGAGCTTGAGGACCGCTTCGGGCTGTAGGTTACGCGCCCGAGCCACTCGCGCCACCTGATAATTGGCTGCCGCGAGGCTGATGTCAGGGTCCAAGCCGCTCCCCGAGGCGGTCACGAGGTCGACCGGAACGGGTGCCTTGTTGTTGGGGTCGGCGGTCCGCAGCGCCTCCACACGGGATTTGATGCCATCGGTGAGGGCGGGATTGAGCGGTCCCAGGTTCGAGGCGCTGGAGGCGACGCCGTTGTAGGGTTGCGGCGCGGTCGCCGAGAGCCGGCCCCAGAAATGCTTCGGGTCACTGAAACTCTGGCCGATGAGTACGGAGCCCACCGGTTTGCCGTCCCGAATGATGAGGCTACCGGCAGCCTGGGCGGGAAACGCTACTTGCGCAATTGCGGTGACCAGCAGCGGGTAGGCGATACCGGTGATGGCAGTCAGGATCAGAAATAACACCAGGGCCGGACGAAACAAGGCGGTCATGCCATTCTCCAATGCAAAGAGTCTCCAAACGGGGGCGCGCGGCGGTCATACCAGGTGGGTCATCACGAGGCCCAGGTCGATGAGCTTGATGCCCGCGAACGGAATGAGAATGCCTCCCAGGCCATAGATGAGCAGATTGCGTCGCAACAGTACGGCGGCGCCCAGTGGGCGGTACTTCACGCCCTTCAGGGCGAGGGGGATCAGCACCACGATAATGAGCGCGTTGAAAATGACGGCCGCGAGGATCGCCGAGAACGGTGTCGCCAGGTGCATCACATTCAGCGCGTTCAGCTGGGGATAGGTCGAGGCGAACGCCGCCGGGATGATCGCGAAATATTTCGCGAGGTCGTTGGCGATGCTGAAGGTTGTCAGCGAACCACGCGTCATCAGCATCTGTTTGCCGGTTTCCACCACCTCAATGAGCTTGGTTGGGTTGGAGTCGAGGTCGACCATGTTGCCGGCTTCTTTGGCGGCCTGGGTGCCGGTATTCATGGCCACGGCGACGTCCGCCTGGGCGAGCGCCGGCGCATCGTTGGTGCCGTCTCCGGTCATCGCTACGAGACGTCCTTGCGCTTGATGGCTGCGGATGAGATTGAGCTTGGCCTCCGGGGTCGCTTCGGCAAGGAAGTCGTCGACGCCGGCTTCGGCAGCGATCGCCGCGGCGGTCAACGGGTTGTCGCCGGTGATCATGATCGTCTTGATGCCCATGCGGCGTAGCTCGCCGAAGCGTTCCTTGATACCGCCTTTGACAATGTCCTTGAGCTCGATGATGCCGAGCACTCGCGGGCCGTCGCTCACCAGCAGCGGGGTGCTACCACGACGGGCGACATCCTGCACCACCGTGAGAATGCCCTTCGACACTACCTGCCCCAGCGATTCGATGTGCTTCTGTATGGCGGCCGGCGCTCCCTTGCGGATTGCGCGCTCGCCGATGTCGACACCGCTCATTCGGGTATGCGCGGAGAACGGCACGAAGGTGGCTGCAAGCGAGCGCAGATCGCGCTCGCGCAGGTTGAAACGCTGCTTGGCGAGTACGACAACGCTACGACCTTCAGGTGTCTCGTCGGCTAGCGACGCCAGTTGTGCCGCGCCGGCCAACTCCTCTTCCGTCACCCCGGGCGCCGGGATGAACGTGGACGCCTGCCGGTTGCCGAGTGTGATCGTGCCGGTCTTGTCCAACAGCAGCACGTCCACATCGCCCGCCGCTTCCACAGCGCGGCCGGAGGTCGCGATGACGTTCGCCTGCATCATGCGGCTCATGCCCGCGACTCCGATCGCGGACAGCAACCCGCCGATCGTGGTGGGGATGAGGCAAACCAACAGCGCGATCAGGGCGGTGATGGTGATCGGTGTGCCGAGCTTCGCGACCGCGACGCTATAGAGTGAATACGGCAACAGGGTCGCGGTCGCCAGCAGGAAGATCAAAGTGAGCGCGACCAGAAGGATGGTGAGCGCGATCTCGTTCGGGGTCTTCTGCCGCTTGGCGCCCTCCACCATGGCAATCATGCGGTCGATGAAGGTCTCGCCCGGATTGGCGGTGATGCGCACAATGATCCAGTCCGACAGCACGCGGGTGCCGCCGGTGACCGAGGAGAAATCACCGCCTGACTCGCGGACCACCGGAGCCGATTCTCCCGTGATCGCGCTTTCGTCCACGGAGGCCGCGCCTTCGATGACCTCACCGTCTCCTGGAATGTAGTCATCCGCCTCGACGAGTACGAC